>CAZKPN010000005.1:3410-83282 GCA_964554655.1 uncultured Aquabacterium sp.
TCTGGCAGTAAGACGAAAAGGGGTGGGCGTAGAGGATCAGGCTCATGGGTCGGCTCTGGCGTGGGTGGGTCCCGCCATGGTAACCATGGTCGGTCGAGATCGACGAGACCGACCAGGACGAAGGCCGCCTTACTTGCTGGCAGCACCCTGCATTGGCGTGGCACCCATCGGTGCGCCCATGTCACAGTTCTTGTCCATGTGCTCATGCATCTCCTTCATGTGCTGGTCCATGAGCTTCTGGCGCTTGGCTGGGTCTTTGGTGCCATGGATCTTTTTCATCTCCTTTTGATGCTTTTCGTGGATGTCATGCATGCCGCCCATCCCGGCAGGCTTGGACGCCATGCTGGCGGCGGCCTGGGGATGGTGCGCCTGGCGGTTTTCCTCACTGCAGTGGGCTGACGCGCTGCCAACGGCAGCCAAAGCCAGAATCAGGGTGGACATCAGTTGGGTGGGGGTGTGCATGCCGTGGTCCTTGTTTTTGAGTGGTGGGTGGCAGCTTAAATCGGCTGGGCCGCCAGATGGCTTGACCTGCATCAGTCCACTGGCCCAAAGCCTGCACTAGAGTTAACCCTCACATGAATCCCAACCTCAAAAGCAAGCTGATTCCCATCCTGATCGTGGCGGCGCTCACCGGCGCGGGCTACTACGGCTGGTCCCGACTGAAGCCCGCCGGCCCCGGCGCAGGCTTTGTCAGTGGCAACGGCCGCATCGAGGCCACCGAGGTGGACGTGGCCACCAAGCTGCCGGGCCGCGTTGACGACATCATGGTCGCCGAGGGTGAGTTCGTCGCCGCCGGGCAGCCCCTGGCCAAGATGCAGGTGCAGTCGCTGGAAGCGCAACGCGACGAAGCCCGCGCGCAGCACCAGCAGCTCGTCAATGCCGTCGCCAGTGCTGAGGCCCAAGTGGCCGCGCGAGCGAGCGACAAGGTGGCCATGCAGGCGCTGGTGGCCCAGCGGGAGAGCGAGCTGGACGCCGCCCAACGGCGCCTGGTGCGTTCAGAAACCTTGGCGCGCGAGGGCGCCACATCGCGGCAGGAACTGGACGACGACCGCGCCCGAGTGCGCGGCGTGCATGCCGCGGTGGCCGCCGCCCAAGCCCAAGTGGCCGCAGCCCAGGCTGCCATTGATGCCGCGAAAGCGCAGGTCGTGGGTGCGGGCTCTGCCGTCACTGCGGCACAAGCCACCATCGCGCGCGTTCAGGCCGACATCGCCGACAGCCAGCTCCGGGCACCGCGTGCCGGCCGGGTGCAGTACCGCATCGCCCAGCCGGGCGAGGTGCTGGGCGGGGGTGGCAAGGTACTCAACCTCGTCGATCTGTCGGACGTGTACATGACCTTCTTCCTGCCCGAGACCGTGGCCGGCAAGGTGGCCCTGGGCAGCGAAGTGCACATCGTGCTCGATGCCGCGCCCGCCTATGTGATCCCGGCCAAGGTGTCCTTCGTGGCCAGCGTGGCGCAGTTCACGCCCAAGACGGTGGAGACGGCCAGCGAACGGCAGAAGCTGATGTTCCGCGTCAAGGCCAAGATCGACCCTGATCTGCTGCGCAAGCACCTGCAGCAAGTCAAGACCGGTTTGCCCGGCGTGGCTTGGCTCAAGCTCGACCCTCAAGCGCCATGGCCGCCCGAACTGACGGTCAAGGTGCCGCAGTGATGGAGGGAGGTGCCACCGAGGCCTCAAGCCAGGCATCGGTGGCGCGCCTGCAGGGCGTCGGCCTGCACTACGGCAAAACCGTGGCGCTCGATGGCGTCAGCCTGGAGATCCCGGCCGGTCGCATGGTGGGCCTGATCGGCCCGGATGGCGTGGGCAAGTCAAGCCTGCTGGCTTTGCTGGCAGGCGCCCGCGCGGTGCAGCAGGGCAGGGTGGAGGTGCTGGGTGGTGACATGGCGCGCAAGCGCCACCGCGACGAGGTCTGCCCGCGCATCGCCTACATGCCGCAAGGCCTGGGCAAGAATCTGTATCCCACCCTGTCGGTCGAAGAAAACCTGCAGTTCTTCGCCCGCCTGTTCGGCCATGGCACCGCCGAGCGCCGCCGCCGCATCGATGAGCTGACGCGCAGCACCGGCCTGCACCCCTTCCTGGACCGGCCGGCCGGCAAGCTGTCGGGCGGCATGAAGCAAAAACTGGGCTTGTGCTGCGCTTTGATCCATGACCCGGACCTGCTGATCCTGGACGAACCCACCACCGGCGTTGATCCCCTGGCGAGGTCGCAGTTCTGGGACCTGATCGCGCGCATTCGACAGCAGCGCAGCGGCATGAGTGTGATCGTGGCCACCGCCTACATGGACGAGGCCCAGCGCTTCGACTGGCTGGTGGCCATGGACGATGGCCGGGTGCTGGCCACCGGAACACCGCAGGAACTGCTGGAGCGCAGCGCCAGCCCCGATCTGGAGGAGGCCTTCATTGCCCTGCTGCCTGAAGCCAAGAGGCGCGGGCACCAGAAGGTGAGCATTCCGCCCCTGCAGGAGGGTGAGGGCGTTGACATCGCCATCGAGGCCCAGGACCTGACGATGCGCTTTGGTGACTTCGTCGCGGTGGACCACGTGAACTTCCGCATCCGTCGTGGCGAGATTTTTGGCTTCCTTGGCTCCAACGGCTGCGGCAAGTCCACCACGATGAAGATGCTCACCGGCCTGCTGCCCGCGAGCGAGGGCCTGGCCTGGTTGTTTGGCCGCGAGGTCGATGCCAAGGACATCGCCACACGCCGCCGCGTGGGCTACATGTCTCAGTCCTTCTCGCTCTACAGCGAACTGAGCGTGCTCCAGAACCTGGTGCTGCATGCGCGGCTGTTCCACGTGGCCGAGGCCGACATCCCGGCGCGAGTGGCCGAGATGGTGCAGCGCTTCGGGCTTGATCAGGTGCTCGATGCCTTGCCCGACAGCCTGCCGCTGGGCATGCGCCAGCGCTTGTCCCTCGCAGTGGCCATGGTGCACCGGCCCGAGTTGCTGATCCTGGATGAGCCCACCTCGGGCGTGGACCCGGTGGCGCGCGACAACTTCTGGCAGCTGTTGATCACCCTGTCGCGCCAGGACCGGGTCACCATCTTCATCTCCACCCACTTCATGAACGAGGCTGAGCGCTGTGACCGCATCTCGCTGATGCACGCTGGCGCGGTGCTGGTCAGCGCCACGCCGGCCGAGATCGTGCAACAGCGCGGTGTGCAAACGCTGGAGCAGGCCTTCATCGGCCACCTGATCGATGCCGGCGGCGGCGCGCCGGCTGAAGCGGCCAAGACGGCGCCCGAGGTCAGCCCTGTGGTGCGCGCCGCGAAGCCCCGTCGCCGCCGCGCCTTCAGTCTGTCCCGCGCCATCAGCTACACGTGGCGCGAGGCCCTGGAGTTGCAGCGCGACCCGGTGCGCGGGGCCCTGGCGCTGGGCGGCTCGCTGATCCTGATGTTCGTGATGGGCTTTGGCATCAGCATGGACGTGGAAAACCTGAGCTACGCCGTGCTCGATCGCGACCAGACCACGCTGAGCCAGAACTACACCCTCAACTTGTCGGGCTCGCGCTACTTCACAGAGAAGCCACCCATCGCCGACTATGCCGAGCTGGACCGTCGCATGCGCAATGGCGAGTTGTCCCTGGCCATCGAGATCCCAGCGGGCTTTGCGCGCGATGCCCAGCGTGGCACCAATGTGCAGATTGGCGCCTGGGTTGATGGCGCGATGCCCCAGCGCGCCGAGACCGTGCAGGGCTATGTGCAAGGCATGCACCAGGGCTGGCTGCTGGAACAGGCGCGCGCGCGGACCGGCACGGCGGTGACCAGCCCTGTGAGCATCGAAACACGCTTTCGCTACAACCCCGATGTCAAGAGCCTGCCCGCCATGGTGCCGGCGGTGATCCCCATCCTGCTGCTGATGCTGCCGGCCATGCTCGCCGCGCTGGCCGTGGTGCGCGAGAAGGAGCTGGGCTCAATCATCAACCTCTATGTCACCCCCGTCACGCGCACGGAGTTTTTGCTGGGCAAGCAGGCGCCCTACGTGGCCCTGGCCATGCTCAACTTTTTTCTGATGATGCTGCTGGCCGTGACCGTGTTCGATGTGCCGGTGAAGGGCAGTTTTGCGACCCTGGCGCTCAGCACCCTGGTGTATTGCGTGGTGACCACCGCCATCGGCCTGCTGGCTTCCACCTTCACGCGCAGCCAGATCGCGGCCATGTTCTTCACGATGATTGGCACCATGCTGCCGGCGATCCAGTTCGGCGGCATGATCAACCCCGTCTCGTCGCTGGAAGGCCTGGGCCGCATCATCGGCGAGATCTACCCCACCAGCCACATGCTGAACATCAGCCGCGGCGTGTTCAGCAAGGCACTGGGTTTTGCCGACCTGCAGGGCGACATCTGGCCCCTGCTGTTGGCGGTGCCCATTTTGCTGGGCACCACGGTGGCGCTGCTGAAGAAGCAGGGGGCCTGACATGCGCCGCCGCATCGCCAACATCTACCGACTGGGCATCAAGGAGTTGTGGAGCCTGGTGCGTGATCCGACCATGCTGGTGTTGATCCTCTTCAGCTTCACCGTGTCGGTCTACACCGCCGCCACCGCCGTGCCGGAGACCCTGCACAAGGCCCCCATCGCCATCGTGGACGAGGATGCGTCGCCGCTGTCGATGCGCATCGTGTCGGCGTTTTACCCGCCCCAGTTCAAGACGCCGTCGATGATCTCGGCGGCGCAGGTGGACCGGGGCCTGGATGCTGGCGAGTACACCTTTGCGCTGAGCATTCCGCCCAATTTTCAGCGCGATGTGCTGGCCGGCAGGTCGCCCGCGCTGCAGCTTAACGTGGATGCCACGCGCATGAGCCAGGCGTTCACCGGCAGCGGCTATGTGCAGCAGATTGTTGTGGGCGAGGTGGGCGAGTTTGTGCAGCGCCACCGGGGCAGCGCTGTGTCGCCTGTGGAGCTGGCGCTGCGCATGCGCTTCAACCCCGCGTTGACGCAAGCCTGGTTTGGCGCCTTGATGGAGATCATCAACAACGTGACCATGCTGTCCATCATCCTGACCGGCGCGGCGCTGATCCGCGAGCGCGAACACGGCACCATCGAGCACTTGCTGGTGATGCCGGTCACGCCCACCGAGATCATGCTGGCCAAGGTGTGGGCCATGGGGCTGGTGGTGCTGGTGTCGGCGGCTTTTTCGCTGGCCTTTGTGGTGCAGGGCTTGTTGCGGGTGCCGATTGAAGGCTCGGTGGCGCTGTTTTTGGCGGGTGCCACCTTGCACCTGTTTGCCACCACCTCGATGGGTATTTTCATGGCCACGGTGGCGCGCAACATGCCGCAGTTCGGCATGTTGCTGATCTTGACGATGATGCCGCTGCAGATGCTGTCGGGCGGCATGACCCCGCGCGAGAGCATGCCGGTGCTGGTTCAGACGCTGATGCTGGTGGCACCGACCACGCACTTTGTGGAGCTGGGGCAGGCGATTCTTTACCGGGGGGCGGGCATTGAGGTGGTGTGGCCGCCGTTCTTGTTTCTGTTGGTGATTGGGGCGGGATTGTTTGCGTTGTCGTTGGCGAGGTTTCGCAAGACGATCAGTCAGATGGCTTGAGGATCACGTGCTAAATCCGACAACCTGGCTGGTGGACTTAATGGACATGCTGGACGACCTGCCACTGCTATGTCATGCGAATATTGAAGGACCGCATGCCGGACCACTTTAGGTGATCCACCATTAGGCGGATTTGTTTCCAGAGGAGATGTACTTGAGCGTTGAAATCACAAAGGCGGTCCTGAAGGACTTTCTTACTACAGGAGAGACAGACGTGTTGGCACTTACGGGGGCCTGGGGGACAGGGAAAACCTATGCCTGGCGCGAAGCTCTAATGACGTGCAAGAGTGACATCAAATTCAAGCATTACTGCTATGTCAGCCTCTTCGGTGTCAACAGCATGGCCGAACTGCGGATGGCGTTGTTCACAAAGTCTGTTGCGGTGGCAACGCTCGGCAAGAAGCTCGACTTTGACACCATGAACCAGCACTGGGGATCGTTGAGCAGGGATTGGCTAAAAAGCCAGTACGCGCGATGGAATCCGATGGTAAAGAGTTTGCCTCATGGTGGCAGTGTGTCCCTCGGCCTGGAGGCACTGGCACCAGGCGCGGTGCGCGACTGCCTAATTTGCTTCGACGATTTTGAGCGGCAGACCACCATCAAAGCTGAGGACGTCTTGGGCCTAATCACTGAACTCAGCGAAGAGCGAGGCTGCAAAGTGGCGCTAATTTTCAACGCGGATCAACTGGCCAGCAAGGATGCATATCGTGCCTATCGCGAGAAAGCCATTGATTTTGAGGTTTCGTATGCCCCGACAGTCCAAGAAGCTTTCGACCTGGTTTTTAAAGGGGAGTATGCGAGCCGGGAGTTGGTGCTCCGACATGTCGTTGATTTGAACATCACGAATGTTCGGATCCTTCGAAAGCTGCAGCAACTCATGACGAGAATCCTGAAGGAGACGGTAGGGATGCACGCTGTTGTTACTGAAACGTCTATCGCAACGGTCGCCTTGCTATGCTGGTGCTCTTATGCCCCCGATGCGACTAAACCGAAGTTCGAGGATATTGAATATTGGAATGACTCGTTGATCAGCTTTAAACCTGATCATGAAATGGACCCTGCGGTTTTGGTCTGGGTTCAGCGCCTTAAGGCTTACGGGTTTGAAAGTGTCGATGATCTTGATTTGGCCATCGCACGCGTTGTTGAACGCGGGTACGTGGAAGGCACCGGATTTGTCGAGCAGGCCAAGAAGTTTGACGACGACTTGCGTGGTAGGGAAATGTCGGTGCCATTTAATGCCGTGTGGCAAAACTTCCATGGTTCTTTTTCGATTGACCAAGATACATTTATTACCGACTTGCACAAGACGGCGCAGCATGCAATAGCCCACATTGGTAGCAGCGACCTGAACGGAACCGTCAGACTGCTGCGTGAACTGCGTCGGGGCGATCTTGCTGACGATTTGATAGACAGGTTCATCGAGGCAAACAAGTCTCAGCCGTCAACCTTCGACTTGCAGGACCATCCATTTGGTGGATCAATCGACGATGCCATATTGCGCGCTAAGTTTGACGCGATTCATTCCGCCGTAAAGCAACTTCCCGGCTTAGAAGAAGCCGTGACTTTCATGGCCCGCACCAGCAGCTATAACCCCGAGCACATCAAGGCAATGGAGATCGCATCAGTCGATGAATATGAAGCGTTGTTCTTGGCTAAGCATGACGATGTCAAGCTTTCGAGCTTGATCAAATGGACGCTGCGTTGGGCGGATGGTGACCATGCGGAGATCACGAAGAAAGCTAAGGAGGCGCTGACCCGCATCAAGGCTACCAGCCTACTCAATTCGATAAGGATCAGTCGGTACGGTGTTTAGACCCTGATAGGGCGGGGCTTTCGTGTAGAGGGCAGTAGAAGTGCTTTGGGTTTCCGCATTGCTATTTTCTAGCCCGAACGCCCCGCTCACAGGTGATCTCACCTCCGAGCCCCCTTGATCAACGCCTCAATCACCAACGCCCCCGTGCCTCCCAGCGGATCCAACTGCAGCACCTTGTCCAAGTACAGCTGCGCTGACTCCAGATCCTGCCGACGCAACCTGATGAACGCCAGCGCCTTCAAGGTGAACAACCAGAACCGCGCCGGCCCCGGCGCCATGAAGTCCGCCATGTCACCCGTCACCGCGCGCCAATCGTCCGGCAAATGTGCCTGCTCAGCCGCCACCTCCAGCCCCTTCAAGGCGGCCAGCTCGGCCTGCTCAAAGTCGGCCCCCTGGGCATGCAGCTTGTACAGCAGGTAATACAGCGAAGGGCATTCCGGCGCGCACACCTGGGCCGTCCACAACAAGGCCAGCGCACGCTCGGGCGTGGTCGCCTTGCGGGCTTCCTCCACCAGGTGCTTGACCTGCGGCGGCACCTCGCCGCCGAACAACTCGGCCGAGGTTTCGCCTGTGAAGATGTTCACCATGACCCGGCCGAGGCAGCCAGGCGTTTGACCACCTCGCCACCCAGCAGGTGCTTCTCAAAAATCTCAGGCACGTCTTCCGGCTTCACGCGGCTGTACAGCACGCTCTCCGGAAACACGACCACGTTCACCCCGCCATCGCAGGGCCCCAGACAACCCGAGTAGGTCACGCCCACCTGGTCATAGGCATTGCGCGTTTGCACCTCTTTCCAGAAAGCCTGCAACACCGCCTGGCCGCCCTGCGCGGCGCAATTGCCACGTGGGTGGCCGGGCGGGCGCTGCTGTGAACACACGAAAACACTGCGGTCGGGGCGGGACATGGTGGGTCAACTCCAGATGGATGAAAAGTGAAAGAAGCTCAGGCCGCCAGGCGGGCCATGATCCGCTCCAGTTCGGCCACGTGCTCGCCTTCTTCCTTGGCGAACTCGCGGGCCATGCGACGCACTTCGTGGTCTTGTGTGGACGTGGCAATGGCGGCGTAAAACAAGTGGCTGCGCTCTTCGCCGTCCAGCGCCAGGCGGTAGGCGGTGGCCACGTCGATGAAGCCATCCACGCCCGCCCAGGCGGCTTGCTCGGGGCTCACGCCTTCAGGCCATTGGCATTCTTCAGGCGCCAGTTGGGGTAAATCCCGAAAGCCGCCGCGCCGCATGGCGTCCTTCAAATGCAGGCGCGAGAACTCGGCCATCTTGCCGAAGAAGGCCTCGGCCTCTTTGTTGCCCGCCGTGCCCATCGTGGCCTTCAGGTCCTCATAGCGGCGCGCCGCTTCGAACTCCAGCAAGATGGCGTGCGCCAGAAAAACGTGGATGTCGTCCATGGTGGTTGCGCCCGCTCAGCCGAACTTGAACAAGATGCCGTGGCCGCCGCGCGGGTACTCCCAGTCCACGTTGCTGAAGTCCGAGCAAATGATGCGGCAGCTGCCGCACTCCAGGCAGCCGTCGGTGATCAGGGTGACGGCGCCATTGCCTTCCTCCTTGTAGCAAGAGGCCGGGCACACATAGGTGCATGAGCGTTCCTTGCAGTCGGTGCGGCACACCTCGGCATCTTTGATCTTGATGTGGGGGCGGCCCGCGTCGACTTTGTAGCGGTTCTGGAAGAGCTTTTCTTCCACATTGACTTGGATGGGTTGCATGGCGTGGCTCCTGGTGGGGTGCGTGCGGGTGATCAGTGCGGTTCAGCGGATGGCCCGCCACAGCTTGTAGGCATCGCCCACCAGCCCGGTGATGGAGCGAGTCTGGCGGAAGCTGGAAAAGATCTGCCGCTCTTTGGTTTTCTTGTCCACGTTGTCCACCGTCACCATGGTGCGGGCCGCCTGGTTGATCAGCTCGGGGTAGGTGGTGAAGAATTGCGGGTTCTCGTGGAAGACCTTGGGCATGTCGCGGTACTTCTTCATGTCCTTCATCACGAAGCTGTCGTCCAGCGCGCGTTGGTAGGCTTTCAAGGTGGCCTGGTTGAAAGGCTTCTTGGCGGCCTTGGCATTGATCACTGTTTCAGCGGCCAGGCGGCCCGTGGTCATGGCCAGGTTCGAGCCCTCGCGGTGAACGGCGTTGACGAAGCCGCCCGAGTCACCCACGATCATCCAGCCGTTGCCGTACACCTTGGGGATGGCGAAGAAGCCGCCTTCGGGGATCAGGTGGGCGCAGTACTCCTTCATCTCGCCACCTTGGATCATCGGGGCGATGGAGGGGTGGCGCTTCATGTGCTCCAGCAACTGGTAGGGCGAGGTCTTTTGCTCGTTCTTTTTAAAGTCCGACAACATGCAGCCCACGCCAATGGTGAGCGAATCTTTGTTGGTGTACAAAAAGCCCGTGCCCATCATGCCGTCGGTGATCTTGCCCACCATCTCGATGACCACGCCTTCGTCGCCCTTGATGTTGAAGCGCTGCTGGATCAGCTCTTCGGGCATGAACAGGATCTCTTTGACGGCCAGGGCCACGTTGCCCGCCTTGATCTCAGGGTGGAAGCCGGCCTTGCGCGCCAGCGTGCTGTTCACGCCATCGGCCAGGATGACCACGTCGGCGAACACATCGCCCGCGTCGCGGTCGCAGCGCACGCCCACCACCTGGTCGCCGTCCATGATCAGGTTCTGCACGGTGGTTTCGCAGATCAGCAGGGCACCGGCTTCGCGCACCTTGGATGAGAACCACTTGTCGAACTGCGCGCGGATGATGGTGTAGCGGTTGTAGGGCGGCTTGTTGTAGTTCTCGCTGCGGAAGTGGCTGCCCACGAAGGAGTCGTCGTCCAGCACCCACATGCGCTGTTCGATGATGTGGCGCTCCAGCGGGGCGTCGTCGCGGAAGTCCGGGATGATGCGTTCCAGCGCGTCGGCGTACAGGATGGCGCCTTGCACGTTCTTGGAGCCGGGGTATTCGCCGCGCTCGATCTGCAGGACTTTGAGGCCCGCCTTGGCCATGGTGTAGGCCGCGGCGTTGCCCGAGGGGCCCGCGCCCACGACGATGGCGTCAAAGGTTTTGTTCACGTTCATGGTGAGGCT
Source organism: uncultured Aquabacterium sp. (assembly GCA_964554655.1). Lineage (GTDB taxonomy): Bacteria > Pseudomonadota > Gammaproteobacteria > Burkholderiales > Burkholderiaceae_C > Aquabacterium. Next base: position 13,836 of record CAZKPN010000005.1, read on the forward strand.
CCGGGGCGGTGAAATGTGGTCAGGCCACTTTGCGGATGCGTTGGTCCAGGTGCGCCTGGAAGGCCTGGGTCAGCGCGGGCAGCACCTGCAAGGCGTTGCCCACGATGCCGTAGTGCGCAAAGTCGAAGATGGGGGCGTTGGGGTCGGTGTTGATGGCCACGATGACATCTGAAGCCTCCATGCCCACGCGGTGCTGGATGGCGCCCGAGATGCCCGCGGCGATGTACAGCTTGGGCCGCACGGTTTTGCCGGTCTGGCCCACCTGGCGGTCGGCCTCGACCCAACCCGCCTGCACACAAGGCCGGGTGGCGCCCACCTCGCCACCGAGCACCCGCGCCAGGTCGAACACCAGCTTGAAGTTCTCGGGGTTCTTCAAACCCTTGCCGCCGCTGACGATCACGTCGGCGTAGGGCAGGTTGATCTTGTTGGAGTTGGTGTCCAGGATGAAGTCCAACAACTTGGTGACGATGTTGGTTTCGATCAGGCCCAGCGTGTCTTCGCTGGTGGTGCCGGTGCGCGTGGTGTCGGCGTTGGGCATGGCCATCACGCGGGGGCGCACGGTGGCCATCTGCGGGCGGTAGGCCAGCGTCATGATCGTGCACAGCAGCGAGCCGCCAAAGGTGGGTCGCGTGGCGGCCAGGGCGCGGGTCACGGGGTCGATGTTCAGCTCGGTGCAGTCGGCGGTCAGGCCGGTGAGCAAGGTGGTGGCCACGGAGCCGGCCAGGTCCCGGCCCTGGCTGGTGGCGCCCAGCAGCACGATCTCGGGCTGGTACTTGTTGACCAGGTCGGTCAGGCCCTTGGTGAAGGGCTCGTTGCGGTAGCCCTTGAGGACCGGGTCGCGGGTGAGGTAGACGTGATCGGCACCAAAGCTGAAGGCCTCTTTGGCGAACTGGTCCAGGGGCTCATCGTTGCCGCCCAGCAGCACGCCGCTCAGCGTGACGCCCAGCTGGTCGGCCAGCTTGCGGCCTTCGCCCAGCAACTCCCACGACACGCTGTGCACGTGGCCACGCTCGTGCTCGATGAACACCCACACGCCCTTGTAGGCCTTGAGCGCATCAGACAGCTCCAGGTTGCGGCCGCGTCCAGCGGGTTTGAGGGGGGCTTTGGCGGCGTCGCTCATGGTGTGACTCCCTTGTTGATCAGGTCTTGCTCGAGCGTGGGGTGGCGCGTGAAGATGGACTGCAGCAGGTTGAGCGCCATGTCGCGGAGGGTGGTGGTGTCCAGGTTCACCATCTCGGCTTTTTCGGAGCGGGGCGTGGGCCCGAAGACCTTGCTGACCACGGTGGGTGAGCCCTTCAGGCCGATCTTGGTGAGGTCTTCGATGCCGGCGTCTTCCTTGTTCCACTTGCGCACGGTGTGGCCGGCGGCGTGGATCATGGCGGGCAGGCTGGCAAAGCGCATCTCGTTGGTGTTCTCCAGCATCGTGATCAGCGCGGGCAACTGGGTCTTGAGTACCTGCACGCCGCCTTCGCCACGGCGCTCGACGGTGATGGTGCCTTCGTCCAGTTGGGTCTCTTTGATGCTGGACACGTAGGTCAGCAGTTGCAGGCCCATGCGCTTGGCGATGCCGGGGCCGACCTGGGCGGTGTCGCCATCGATGGTCTGCTTGCCGGTGAAGACCAGGTCCACGGATTGTTCGCTGGACAGCTTGCGGATGGCGGCGGCCAGCGCGTACGAGGTGGCCAAGGTGTCGGCCCCTGCAAAGGCCCGGTCGGTGACCAGCACGGCATCGTCGGCCCCGAAGGACACGCATTTGCGCAAGGCCTCTTCGGCCTGAGGTGGGCCCATGCACAGCACCGTGACGCGGCCGCCGAACTGGTCCTTCAGGCGCAGGGCCTCTTCCAGCGAGAACAGGTCGTACGGGTTCACGATGGCCGGAACGCCCTGGCGCATGATGGTGTTGGTGACCGGGTGGACGCGGATCTGGGCCGAGTCAGGCACTTGCTTGATGCAGACGACGATGTGCATGGTGAGGCTCCTGTCAGGGGGCTGCGGTCAGGCCGTGGTGGTCTGGGGCCGGGCGGGCAGCGAGGCCTTCAGGCTTTGCAGGGTCACGTGCTGGTGGCCGTCCACGTCCTGGAACACCTTGAAGACTTTTTCTTGCGCGGGGGTGGACTTGACGAAGTCCTCATACGCCTTGACCAGCAACGCGCGGTAGCACTGGTAGAGCGCTTGCTCGTTGTTCTCGGGCAGCTTGGGCTCTTGCCGGATGTATTGGTAAAAGCGCTTGAGGATGTGCAGGCGGCTGACGTTGAGCACCGACAGGTCGTGCGGCACGCCAAAGAATTGCAGGAAGTCTTCAGCCGATGAAAGCTGGCGCAGTTGGAGGGCGAGGGTGTCGGTCATGATCGGGCTCCGGTGGAGGTGTCTTCAGTGTGTTGAAGGCGCTTGACTTCCTGTTCCAGGTTGCCAATGCGGTCGAGCAGAGAGCCGATGGCTTTGCCCACCGGATCAGGGATGAGGTGGTGATCCAGGTCCAGCAGCAGGGCGTCGGGCAGGCTGTTCACGGTGCGGCGGCGTCTGATCACGACCCGGCCCGGGATGCCGACCACGGTGGCAGCTTCGGGCACGTTGTCGATGACGACGGAGTTGGCTGCTACCCGAACCCGTGCGCCCAGCGTGACCGGGCCCAGGATCTTGGCGCCCGCACCCACGACCACGCCGTCACCCAGCGTGGGGTGGCGTTTGCCGGGGCTCCAGGTGGTGCCACCCAGGGTGACGCCGTGGTACAGCGTGACGTCGTCGCCAACCTCAGCGGTTTCACCAATCACAACGCCCGCGCCGTGGTCGATGAAGAAGCGTCGGCCGATGCGCGCGCCGGGATGGATGTCGACGTTGGTGAACCAGCGGGCCACGAAGGACATCCAGCGCGGCAGGTAGCGCCAGCCCTGGCGCCACAGGGCGTGGGCCATGCGGTGCAGGGCCACGGCCTGCACGCCGGGGTAGATGGTCCACACCTCAAAGCGCGAACGGGCGGCCGGGTCACGGGCCAGCACGCAGCTGACGTCTTCCCTGATGAGCGACCACCAGGCAGGTGTGCTGTCGGTGTGCATCATGGCCATGGCTTGCAGGGCAGGGTCATCGCGCTTCATGAGGGCTGCCCCTCGGAGGCCGTGGCCTCCAGAAAAAAGCGTTGCAGGTCGTCCGACGTGGGCGCGCGTTTGGTCCGCACGGCGTGGGCGCGGATGCGCTCCAGCAGCGGCTGTACTTGCGGATCGACCACAGGCAGGCCCAGCGCGTGATAGGCCACGCGCACGGCCCGCGAGCCCGAGTGCTTGCCCAGCACGGTGCGGCGTTCACGGCCCAGCTCGGCGGGGTCGAAGCCTTCGTAGTTGCTGGGGTTCTTGAGCAGGCCGTCCACGTGGATGCCCGACTCGTGCGTGAACACGGCCTCGCCGACGATGCTCTTGTTGGCCGCCACCGGCCGCCCCGAGGCACTGGCCACGAGTTGCGAGATGCCGTACAGGTCGGTGGTGCGCACGCCGCAATCCAGGCCATGCAGGTGGCGCAGGCTCATGACGACTTCTTCCAGTGCTGCATTGCCGGCCCGCTCGCCCAGGCCGTTGACGGTGGTGCTGGCATGCGTGGCGCCAGCGTGCAGTGCGGCCAGGGTGTTGGCGGTGGCCAGGCCCAGGTCGTTGTGGGCATGGATCTCGATTTCAATGTCCACGGCATGGCGCAGCAGGGCAATCGAATCGAAGGTGGAGAAGGGATCGAGCACGCCCAGGGTGTCGGCAAAGCGAATGCGCCGGGCGCCGCAGCGTTGGGCCAGCCGGGCCATCTGGCCCAGGTAGACGGGGTCGGCGCGCGAGGCGTCTTCAAAGCCCACCGACACTTCATGGCCGGCTTCATGGACCATGCCCACGAACTCTTCGATCTGTTCCAAAGCCCACAAGCGGCTTTGCTTGAGCTTGTGCTGAAGGTGCACATCGGAGGCGGGGATGGACAGGTGGATGATGTCGACGTCGCAGGCCAGGGCCGAGACCACATCGGCCTCGCACATGCGGCCCCACACCATCAGGCGGCTGTTCAGGCCCATGGCCGCCAGGGTGTTGATGGACTCGATCTCGGCCAGGCCCATGGCGGGCACGCCCACTTCCAGCTCGGGCACCCCGGCGTTGGACAAGGCCCGGGCGATGGCGCATTTCTCAACCAGCGTGAAGGCCACGCCTGCTGTTTGCTCGCCGTCGCGCAAGGTCGTGTCGTTGATGATCGCGCTGTGCATTGGGGGTGGACTCGAAGGGTGTGGGGCGGGTGTGCCTGATGCCTTGATTGCAATCGCTGTGCCAGTGCCTTCAAGGGGCGTGGCGCTTTGAATCGCCTGAAATGTCGTGTCGGGTTTGCGCCATTTCACACACTCGCGTCAGCGTTCGCGCGCGTGGTTGCGACTGTGCTTCGGCAGTTCGACGGTGAGGTTGCCCTCCTTGACCCTGACGCAGCAAGCCAGGCGTGAGCACGGCTCTACGCCCCAGGCGTTGTCCAGCTGGTCGTTCTCTTCGTCGTCCGGTTCGGGCAAGGTGTCGGCGCCCGCGCGGACCAGCACATGGCAGGTCGAGCAGGCCGCGACCATGTCGCAGGCATGCTCGATGGCCACGCCGTGTTTGAGCAGGCCCTCGCACAGCGAGCGTCCGGTTTTGAGTTCGAACTGCGTGCCCTGGGGGCACAGCTCGGCGTGGGGCAGGACTGTGACCAAAGGCATGGCAGTGACCTTGAAAAATCAGGTGATGGAATCGAGAACGCGGCCGGTCAGGGCCTGCCGGATGCTGGCGTCCATGCGGCGAGCGGCAAAGGGTCCGGTGGCCACGTTGAGGGCCTGGCAGGCGGCCTTCACGGCTTCGGTGGCGGCTTCGGTTTCCAGTTGCTCGGCCACCAGGTTCATGGCTTCGAGGATGTGCTGGCGCTCGGCCGGTGACAGCAGCGCCGTGCCGTCTTCGGCCAGGGCCGATTCGGTCGCGTCAAGCAGGCGCCGGGCATCGATCTGGGCCTCGCGCAGCATGCGCAGCTTCATGTCGGCTTGCGCCCGGCCCACGCTGTCGGCCAGCATGGCGGCAATCTGTTCATCGCTCAAACCATACGAGGGCTTGATCTGGATCTCGGCCAGCACGCCGCTGCTCAGCTCGGTGGCCGACACCGACAGCAGGCCATCGGCATCGATCTGAAAGGTCACGCGGATGCGGGCGGCCCCGGCCACCATGGGCGGGATGCCGCGCAGCTCGAAGCGGGCTAGCGAGCGGCAGTCGTTGACGCCTTCGCGCTCGCCTTGCAGCACGTGCACCGACATCACGGTCTGGCCATCCTTGAAGGTGGTGAAGTCTTGCGCGCGGGAAGTGGGCAGGGTCGAGTTGCGGGGAATGATCTTCTCCACCAGGCCGCCCATGGTTTCCAACCCCAGCGACAAGGGCGACACATCCAGCAGCAGCCATTGGCCATCGGCCTGGCCATTGCCCACCAGGGCATCGGCCTGCATGGCGGCGCCCAGCGCGACGACCTCGTCGGGGTTCAGGTCGGTCAAAGGTGGCTTTTGAAAGTATTGGGCCACGGCCTCGCGGACCACGGGCATGCGGGTGGAGCCACCCACCAGCACCACGCCGTCGATGGCCTCAATGCCCAGTTCGGCATCCTTCAGGGCGCGCTTGGTGGCGATCAAGGTTCGCTTGACCAGCGTAGCTGTGCATTGCGCGAACACCTCACGGGTCAAGGTGATGCCGGCCACATCCACCGCGTCAAAGCTGGACAAGGCCTCTTTGGCGGCGCGGGCCGAGATCAGCCAGTGCTGTTGCTCGCTGGCGTTCAGTGTGGCCCAGTTCAACTGGGCTTGCTCGACCAGCCACAGGGCCAGGGCGCGGTCAAAGTCATCGCCACCCAGGGCCGAATCGCCACCGGTGGACAGCACTTCGAACACGCCGCGCGACAGGCGAAGCACTGAGATGTCGAAGGTGCCACCGCCCAGGTCGTAGACGGCGAAGACGCCCTCGGCAGCCTTGTCCAGACCATAGGCGATGGCGGCAGCCGTGGGTTCATTGAGCAGGCGCAGCACATGCAGGCCGGCCAGGCGGGCCGCGTCCTTGGTGGCCTGGCGCTGAGCGTCGTCAAAGTAGGCGGGCACGGTGATGACCACGCCCGTCAGGTCACCGCCCAGCGAGGCTTCGGCGCGGGCCTTGAGGGCGCGCAAGATGTCGGCCGAGACCTCGACCGGGCTTTTGGTGCCCGCCGCCGTGTCGATGCTGACCATGCCGGGCTGGTCGATCAGGCGGTAGGACGGCGCACCCGTCTTGAGCACGTCGGCCATGCCGCGCCCCATCAGGCGCTTGACCGAGGCGATGGTGTTGAGTGGGTCGTGGGCCTGCGCATGCAGGGCCTCGAAGCCCACCACGGGGGGCGACTGGAACACGGCTTCATATCGCACCACCGAGGGCAAGAGCACCCGGCCCGCCTCGTCGGCCAGGGCGCGTGGCAGGGCGCTTTGCACGCTGGCGATGAGGGAGTTGGTGGTGCCCAGGTCGATGCCGGCCGCCAGCTTGTGCTGGTGCGGCGCGGCGCTTTGACCGGGTTCGGCGATTTGAAGCAGTGCCATGATGGGTCAGACCGCGAAGCTTTCGCCACAGCCGCATTCGGCCTTGGCGTTCGGGTTGTTGAACTTGAAGCCCTCGTTGAGGCCCTCGCGCACAAAGTCCAGCTCCGTGCCTTCAAGAAAAGGCAGGCTGTTGGCATTCACCAGCAGTTGCAGGCCATGGCTCTCAAAGGACAGGTCCTCGGGCAAGGCCTCGTCGGCGAACTCGATGGCATAAGCCAAGCCTGAGCAACCACTGGTCTTGACCGCCAGGCGCAGGCCCACGCCTTTGCCCCGCTTGCTCAAGGACTTTTGCACGTGTCGGGCCGCCGCCTCGGTCATGGTGATGGACATGGCTCACCTCACATCGAGAAGGAACTGCCGCAACCGCAGGTGGTCTGCGCGTTGGGGTTGTGGATCACGAAGCGTGAGCCTTCCAGGCCGTCTTCGTAGTCGATGTCGGCGCCGATCAGGTATTGCAGGCTCATGGCGTCCACCACCAGCGACACGCCGTCCTTGTCGATGCGGGTGTCGTCGTCGCTGAGCTGGTCGTCAAAGGCAAAGCCGTACGAGAAGCCCGAGCAGCCGCCGCCAGTGACGTACAGGCGCAGTTTCAGGTTGGGGTTGCCTTCTTCAACGATCAGCTCGCTCACCTTGGCGGCCGCTGCTGTGCTGAAGTTCAAGGGCGCAGGGGGCGCCATGTCGGCGACGGTGGTGGCGGTCAATGCGGTTTCCATGGGCGGACTCCTTGTGCGGTGTGGTCAATGAAGGGGAACGGTTCAGTTCGGATGGCAGATGGGTTGATCAGACACGGCGCGCTTGGCCTGGTAATCGGCCACGGCCGCCTTGATGGCGTCTTCGGCCAGGATGGAGCAATGGATCTTCACGGGTGGCAAGGCCAGCTCTTCGGCGATGGCCGTGTTCTTGATCGACAAGGCCTGGTCCAGTGTCTTGCCGCGCACCCACTCGGTCACCAGCGAGCTGGACGCGATGGCCGAGCCGCAGCCATAGGTCTTGAAGCGGGCGTCTTCGATCACGCCGGTGACGGGGTTCACCTTGATCTGAAGTTTCATCACGTCGCCGCAGGCCGGGGCGCCCACCATGCCGGTGGCCACGCCTTCCTCGTCGGCGGCAAACGAGCCGACGTTGCGTGGGTTTTCGTAGTGCTCAATCACCTTGTCGCTGTAGGCCATGTTGTTTCTCCGGGTGCGGGTTGGGATGGGGCAATCAATGCGCTGCCCACTGGATGCTGTTGAGGTCGACGCCGGCCTGGACCATGTCCCACAGCGGGCTCATGTCGCGCAGCTTGGCCACCACGCCGGACACGCGTGCGATCACGAAGTCGATCTCGTCCATCTTGGTGTAGCGGCCGATGGTGAAGCGCACCGAGCTGTGGGCCAGCTCATCGGTGCGGCCCATGGCGCGCAGCACATAGCTGGGTTCCAGGCTGGCCGAGGTGCAGGCCGAGCCCGAAGACACGGCGATGTCCTTCATGCCCATCAGCAGCGACTCGCCTTCGACATAGTTGAAGCTGACGTTGAGGTGGTGCGGCGTGCGGCGTTCGAAGTCGCCGTTGATTTGGACGTGGTCGATGCGGGACAGGCCTGCCCACAGGTGGTCGCGCAGGCTGCGGATGCGTTCCAGCTCGGGGCCCATCTCGCGGGCCGCCAGGTGATAGGCCTCGCCCATGCCCACGATCTGGTGCGTGGGCAAGGTGCCTGAGCGCATGCCGCGTTCGTGGCCTCCGCCGTGGATCTGCGCTTCGATGCGCACGCGGGGTTTGCGCCGCACGTACAGGGCGCCAATGCCTTTGGGGCCATAGGTCTTGTGGGCCGACATGGACATCAGGTCGATGGGCATGGTGCTCAGGTCGATGTGGACCTTGCCCGTGGCCTGGGCCGCATCCACATGGAAGAGCACGCCGTGGCTGCGGCAGATCTGGCCCAGGGCTTCCACGTCCTGGATGACGCCGGTTTCGTTGTTGACGAACATGACCGAGGCCAGCACGGTGTCGGGGCGGATGGCTTGCTTGAACTGATCGATGTCGACCAGGCCGGTGTCCAGCACGGGCAGCACGGTGACGTCCCAGCCTGCGCGTTCCATCTCACGCATGGTGTCCAGCACGGCTTTGTGTTCAGTGGCCACGGTGATCAGGTGGCGGCCCTTGGCTTGGTGAAACTGGGCAGCACCCTTGATGGCCAGGTTGTTGCTCTCGGTTGCCCCAGAGGTCCAGACCAACTCACGTGGGTCGGCGCCAATGAGCAAGGCCACTTGTTCACGCGCCAACTCAACGGCTTCTTCGGCGGCCCAACCATAGGCGTGTGAGCGGCTGGCCGGGTTGCCAAAACGTTCGCACAGGTAGGGGATCATCTTGGCCGCCACCCGTTGGTCCACCGGGGTGGTCGCGGCATAGTCCAGGTACACAGGGCGGTTGGGCTGCACGGTCAACTTGGTCATGAAAGGGCTCCTTGGGCTGTGCGTTCAATGCTGGACTCAAGGGTCTCTATGCAACTTGGGTGCCACCTTTTCAACTTTGATCAAGTCGTTGATTTGTATGGATAAATCAACCGAATGTGGGCTTGATGACACTGAGCGATGCGCGACAAAGCCTTGTGGTTTTTGTCGGGTTTGTCAGCCATTTGGCAAGGCATTGATCTTGCAAACAAGGCCCTCCATCCGTGAACCTTTGTCGCTTTGCCGACCTGCTGCCATGCCGCTCTACGACTACCAATGCCCTGCTTGCGACAAGCGCTTTGAGCTGCTGGTGCGCAGCACCACCATCCCTGCATGCCCGCAGTGCGGCTCCACCGCCGTGGCCAAGTGCGTGAGCGCACCGCAGGCCCCGGGGCGCAGTGCCGCCCTCATCCAGAGTGGCCGCCAGCGCGCGGCGGCCGAAGGGCATTTCAGCAACTACAGCAAGGCCGAGCGGTCCAAGCTGTCTCGAAGCTGACAAACATGACCCACCCACGTTTGACCGGAGACTTCCATGGACCTTGTCTACAAAGCCCAGATGCTGACCCAAGGCGGGCGCACTGGCACCATCCAGAGTGACGATGGCAGCTTCAAGCTCAAGCTGGCCGTGCCTGCGGCCATGGGGGGCACGGGCGATGGGCCCAACCCAGAGCAGCTGTTCGCGGGTGCGTTTGGCGCTTGCTTTGAACAGTCGGTGAGGCACATTGCCAAGAAGGGCCACCTGCCGCTCAAAGGCTGCTATGTGGAAGCCGCCTTGTCGATGTTCATCACCTTTGAAGACGCCTACCGCATGGCGCTGACCCTGACGGTGCACATGGCCGGGCCACTGGACCAGGCCACGGCCGACAACCTGATCGAGCGCGCCAAGGGCATCTGCCCGTATGTGGATGCCACGAAGAACAACGTGAGCTTGACGCTCAGCGCGGTGCTGGACACGCCGGTGATGGCCTGAGCGCCATCAGGCCGGGTCTGCGTCTTCGGTGGTCGTCCATTCATTGGCCAGCCGATAGCCCACGGCCAGGAAGGTTGGGCCCAGGAACGCGCCAATCACCCCGAAGGCCAGCACCCCGCCCAGCACGCCCAGAAACACAATGGCGAAGGGCAGGCGGGAGCCTCGGCTGATGATCAGCGGTTTGATGACGTTGTCCACGGCGCTGACCAGGAAGAAGCCCCAGGCCACGACGAAGGCCGCCCAGCCAGGTTCGCCTTGCTGGAACAGCCAGATGGCCGCACCGCCCCACACCAGCGGCGGCCCGACCGGGATCACCGACAGAAAGAAAGTGACCCCGCCCAGCAGGACGGCGCCCGGCACCCCCGCGATGGCAAAACCGATGGAGGCCAACACGCCCTGGGCCAGCGCCGTGCCCAACACGCCGTAGATCACGCCGGTGACCGTGCCTCGGGCGATGCGCAGAAGGTAGGTGGCACGCTCGCCGGCCAGGTGCACCAAGGCAATCTGCAGGCGGGCGGCCAGCAACTCGCCATTCAGGAAAAAGAAGAAGGCCAGGAACACCGACAGGGCGATGTCCAGCACGCCCCTGCCCACCACGCGACCTGCCGTCAACGCCATGTTCTGGGCAGGCTGCGACAACTTGCCCAGTTCTTCCATCAGGCGCTGCCCATCGTGCGCGAACTGTTGCCAGTAGGCCTTCAGTGAATGGCCGACCAGGGGCAGGTTGGCCAGCCACGAGGGCGCATCGGGCAGCCCGTTCTTGAGGATCGAGGAAGCCGCGACACCCAGCTCGGCCACGTTGTCGGCCATGGCCAGTGCCACTGCCACCACGGGCACCAACAGGACCACGGTCACCAGGATGGTCATCAAGCTGGCGGCCAGGGTGCGCCGCTGCCCGACCAGGCGGTCCAGCCGAAGGAACACGGTCCAACTGGTGGACGCCAGGATCGCGGCCCAGACCAGCGAGCTCAGGAAAGGCCACAGCACCAAGAGGCACCCGCTGCCGAGCAGCGTCAACGCCAGGGTGGCGAGGACTCGGTCTGAACGGGGACTTTGCATGGCGGGTGCATGGTGGTGGACGAGGTGCCAAGCTTACTTGAACCGCCCATCCCTAAGGTTTGTGAACCAGCTTGGACAGTTCGACCAAGCCAATCGGCGGGCGGATCAACCACGGCACGGTGAAGATCCGTTTGGCCAGGCCGGCGGACATGCGCTCCATCTGCCGGCGCTCGCCCGCCAGGCGCGCGGCCAGCAAGGGGTCGTGGGTGCCCGCTGCCAGCACACTCTTGTTGAGCACCCAGGCGTGAGGCTCGATGCCCGCCCGGCGCAGGTCGTCTTGCAAGGCCGAGGCCTGCGACACCGGGGTGGCCTCGGGCAGGGTCACCAGGATGATCCTGGTGTAGGCCGCGTCTTGCAGCCGCATCAAGGGCGTGATCACATGGCTGGTGCCCCGATCTTCGAACTCCCGCATCATCTGCCGGTGGTAGGCCCCGGTGGCGTCCATCAGCAGCAGGGAATGCCCGGTGGGCGCCGTGTCCAGCACGACGAAGGCGCTGCGGGCTTCGCCGACGGTGCGTGAAAAAGCATGAAAGACGGCGACTTCCTCCGTGCACGGTGAGCGAAGGTCTTCCAGCAACAGGGCCTGTTCCTGCGCGTCAAGCTTGGGTGACTTGGCCGCCATGATTCGGTCGATGTAGCGCTGCGTTTCGACCTTGGGGTCAATCCGGTCCACGCGCAAACCGGCCACCTCGCCTGCGAGGGTGCCCGTCAGGTGGGCCGCAGGATCGGTGGTGCTCAGGTGCACGGTCTTGCCGCGCTGGACCAGACCCAAGGCCAATGCTGCGGCCACCGTGGTTTTGCCGACGCCGCCTTTGCCCATGACCATGATCAGCCCATGCGGGCTCGCGGCCAGTTCATCGGCCAAGGCATCGAGGCCCTGCAGGGGCTCGGCAGGCTGGGCAGGTTCGGCCAAGGGCTTTCCCGCCGTGATGCTGGTGTCTTCTGGTGAGAGCAGGGCGCGCAAGGCGGGCAGGCCGACGGTGTCGAAGGCTCGCAGGGGCACCTGGTCCTGAGGCAAAGCGCGCAGCGAGGTCGGCATGTCCACCAAAGCCTGCTGCTCCAGGGCTTCGATGGCGTTGGCCACCAGGTCGGTGTGGTCGCTGGCGTGGAACACCCCGTTGATGGCCAGGCGCTGGTTGTTCAGACCCAGTTCGCGCAGCTCGTCCGAGGTGCGGGCCGCTTCGGCCATGGCGCCTTGGTCGGCCCGGGTGACCAGGACCACGGTGGTGCGGGCCGGATCGCTCAGGGCATCCAGGGCTGCCTTGAAGCGCGCTTCCTGCATCTTCAGGCCGGAATGGGGCCCCAGGCAAGAGGCTCCCCGGTCATTGCCGCTCAGGAAGCCGCTCCAGGCTTTGGGCAGGCTGAGCAAGCGCAAGGTGTGGCCGGTGGGGGCGGTGTCGAACACGATGTGGTCAAAGTGTTGGGCGCCGTCCGAGAAGAGAGCGGCGAATTCATCGAACGAGGCGATCTCGGTGGTGCAGGCCCCGGACAGCTGTTCGCGCACGGTGGCGAGTTCAGCCGGGCTGGCGCTGGCGTCCATTTGGGCGATGACACGCTGGCGGTAGGCTTGTGCCGCGTTGTCGGGGTCGATGTTCAAGACCGACAAACCTGGCGCCCCAGGCACGGGTGTGGGGGTGTTGCGCAACTCGATGCCCAGCATTTCGTCGAGGTTCGACGCGGCGTCGGTGCTGACCAGCAGAACGCGTTGACCTGAGTCTGTCAAGGCCAGTGCCGTGGCAGTGGCCAGTGACGTTTTACCGACACCGCCCTTGCCGGTGAAGAGCACGTGGCGAGTGGCGTGGTTCAAAAAGCTGGGGGCTTGGTTCATGCTGAATTCTGATCGAAGGGGCTGGCATGTGCGTCAGTTATCCCGGTTCGATTTGCGCCAGATCAAGCGCGTGCAGCGTCTCGGCGTGCCGCCCGTCAGTGACTGGCCACTGTGGGCACGATCCGAAACCAGCCAGGGTGCTGCTGTTGGTAGACCCTCAGCCACATCAGGGTGGCGGGCACCAGCGAGCGGATGGCGAACATCAAGGCATCGTCCAGCGCTGGGCCCGCGCGCCCTGACAGGGCCACACCCGCGGCCGTCAGTCCGCGCCAGTCGATCTCGGGCATGCCTTGCATCAGCTCCTGGGGCAGGCATTCGGTCGTCTGGATCAGCAGGCGCAACTGCCGAGTCACCTCGGCGCGGGTCAGCCGCGAGGCCAACAGTTCGGAGTCTTCCAGGCCTTCGGTGAGGATCATCACCGCCGCGCCGGCATCGTTGATGGTTTTGAGCAGGGCTGCGCCGTACATGACTGGGGCTCCTTCATTCATGGTGAGGGCCCGCTGCGCGAGCACAGCAGGTCATTGGTGGCCCAGGCAAACTCGCGCCAGGCGGCGGCCAGGTCCACCGTGATGGCCTGGAGGTAGTCGGCATCGGGCCGGTGTTCCGTGTCGAAATTGGACAGGGCGCAGGAACTGGCATTGAAGGCCAGGGCGTCATTCACCAGGCTTTTGCTGAAGCCGCTGAAGGGCGCCAGGACCTGCGGTGTCAGCTCGCTGCGGCCCGTGGGTGTCAATGGGCGGTTCACGCCCCAGCCCAGCTCCAAGGCGGCCAGTTGTTCCAGGGCGCGGGTGTAGGTTTGCTCTGCCGTGGCCAGCATGGCGCGTTGAGTGACGCGGTCACGGTCCTGGCGGGCCAGCATCTGGTTCAAATGCTGCCGGTAGCGAGGCACCGCGTCCTGGCGTTCCAAGGTGACCCACAGCTCGAACGATGCAAGCGATTCTTCCAGTGGTCTGGTGGTGCCGTGGCGCGTGGGCTTGGCGGGGCGCAAAAAGTCAGCCAAGCGAGCGGCTGATTCGAGGGCGCCTTCCATGTGGCCGGCCGCGTGACGCGCGGTTTCGGTGCCGCCAAAAAATAGTCGGCCGGACCAATGCGGCCTGCGCAGCACGGGGTCGGCCTGCGGGGGCATGGGTTCGGGGTCGCTGCGGTCCAGGTCACTGCAGGTCCACGCGTCCAGGCTCCAGTCCTTCACCAACACCGAGTCCGCGTGCGCTTCGGGGCCGAACAACTGGGCGAACTGGCTGGAGGCGAGCAAGGGCAGGCTGCGTTCGAAGGGGCGCCGGGTGTCCGGGCCCATGGCGCAAAAGCCGGCCAGCGCGGCGCCTTGATCATCACTGGCATCCCACACCTCGCGCAACACGGCTTGGGGGTGGCGGACAAAGGCGCTGCCTGATTGCCCTTGCGCATGCCAGAAGGGGCGTTCAAAGCGGGCCACTGCTTTGGCTTCACGCGCCATCCAGGTTGGCACGATGCTCAAGGCATGGGTTGTGGATGGCGACAGCGCTGGCTGAAAGCGTACCGACTGGGCCAACAGGCGCGGTGGCAGGGTCAGGACCACGCGCCGGGCCGTCACCCGTTCAACATGCTGAACGCCGCCGTCCATGCGGGCAAAGTGCAACTCGACGTGGTCTTGGGCATCGTGCACCGCCACCAACCGATGACCCAGCTTGACCGTGCCTTCCAGCAGCCGCTCATGCAGTGATTGGGCAAGCTGGCCCATGCCCCCGGAGAGGCGGCGCGCACCGCCATGGATGCCTTGCACGTCCAGCACGTCGGGCGCGCGAGCAGGATCGACCAGCGACAGCACGTGGCCTTGGTCCGGCTGCCCGAAGGACTTGAGGGCCAGGGATTCAAGCAGCGCGGCCATGCGGGGCTCGGTGTCGGGCCAGTACCAGCTGGCGCCCAGGTCCACACGGGCACCCGAGCCCGCCGAAGCATCGGTGAGGATGCGCCCGCCCACGCGGTCGCGCGCTTCGAACACCGACAGCTTCCGGCCCTGGGCCTGCAATGAATGCGCCAGGGCCAGCCCCGTCAGGCCCGCGCCGACAATCGCGACGTCGATCATGGCATTGGCCTCCACGGGCAGGTCAGACGAAGCTGAGCAGTTCGATGGTCACGGGCTCTTCGCCGAGCGTGGTCTGGCAGGCCAGGCGCGACTTGGAGCTGACGCCGATGATGGCGTCCAGGGCTTCGTTTTCCTTGCGCTGCACTTTGGACAGGCTTTTGCGGCCTTCCTGCACATACAGGTGGCAGGCGCCGCATTCGCCCTTGCCGCCGCACTTGCTGATGATGGCGGCGCCCGCGTCCTTGATGGCCTGCAACAGGGTGGTGCCAGCGGGGGCGTCGAAGGTGATGCCGGCGGGCAGGATGGTCAGCGTGGTCATGTCGTTCTCCAGTTTGCAAAAGGTCAGGGATGGCCCTCAGGCCGCGGTCAACAACGCCGCCACTTCGGCCAGGGGTTGGGCGATGCGGGTGACGTTGTTCTCTTCCAGGAAGCGCGCTTCCATGCGCGTGGGCTCATCGGGCAGGACGGCCCAGTGGCGGTCGCTGGAGCGCTTCATGATCTGGCGGGCAAAGCTGCGCGTGAGTTGGTCATTGAAGCGGCAGCCCAGGAACAGGAAGCCGCGCCCGGTGCGCAACTGCTGCACCTCGGCCGGGATCGGCGTCTGGATGTCGATCTCGGTCAGCACTTCCACATAGTCCGAGTCGGACACCAGGTAGTTGCCGGCAGGGGCGTGGCCGCCGATGGGCCGGTAGACGAGCGACTTCCATTCGGGCGGGCAGCTTTCGGCCAATTGCCCCAGGGCATCGTAAAAAGCCGTCCAGGTGCCAAAGTGTTCGGACTGCGCCAGGCCTTGCACCTGGCCCCAGTCGGCGGCCGCATGTGTTTGCGCATAGGCCGTGGTCAGCGTGTCGTCGTACCAGCTTTCCACCACCAGCGGCGGCGCCACCTTGGCCAGCCACACATGAAAGGCGCTGGGGATGGCGGGTTGGGCAAAGGCCTCGTTCATCAGGCTGACCACGCTCTTGCGGTGTTTGAAGTTCTCGATGAACTGCGCGGCTTGGGTCAGGCGGTTGCGGATCTTGTGGGGCACCGTGGCCTTGGCCACCAGCAGCGCCACCAGGGCCTCGGGGGTGGCGGGCACCGGGGCATGGGGGATCAGCTCCAGCATGCGCGGGCCCAGGTAGGGCACGATGCGGCCCTTCTTGAGGCCATCGCTCAGCTCGGCGAGCCAAGGGGGGGTGGTCACCGCCACGGGGGCGTCGGTCATGGTCATGTTCAACTCCAATGAGGTCAGTAGATGGCGGCCCCGGCCCCGACGTTGACCGAGGCGTCCTTGAGCGTCTTGACGATGTAGCTCACCTCGTCTTCGTCCAGGTGGGTGTGAAAGGGCAGGGTGAGAGATCGGTCACCGATGCGCTCGGTGTTGGGCAGCAGCCCGCGGTGCCAGCCCAGTTGCTGGTAGTGAAACTGCTGGTGCAGCGGCACGCAGTAGATGGCCGACTGGACCGAGTTCGAGTCCATGTCTTCGATGATCTGGTTGCGCGCGCTGCCGGTGAAGCGCTTGCCCAGGTGGATCTTGTAGAGCATCCAGTGGACCTCGTCGATGTGCTCGGCCAGGTAAGGCGGCTTGATGCCTTCGAAGCTTTGCATCTGCGTGTGGTACCAGCCTTCGACCTGCTTGCGCTTGAGCAGGATTTCGTCAATGCGCTGCAATTGCGCCAGGCCCAGGGCGGCATCCAGGTCGCTCATGCTGGCCTGCCAGGGCACGCGGCTACCCACCGAGACCGAGTTGCGATCACTCAAGCGGCGCTCGCGCAGGTAACCCAGTTCACTGGCCAGGGCGGGGTCGTCGGTCAGCACCATGCCCCCTTGGCCGCAGCACAGGGCCGAGGGCTGCGAGAAGTCAAAGATCGACACATCGCCGAAGCTGCCCACGAGGCGCCCCTGGTAGCGGGAGCCCACCGCCTCGGTGCTGTCCTCGATCAGCTTGAGGTCGTACCGGTTGGCCAGTTCGCGCAGGGCCTGCCAATCGGCGGGGTGGCCGTTGACGTTGGAGGCCAGGATGGCACGGGTGCGGGGGCCGACTTTGTCGGCCGCCTTGGCCGGGTCGATGCAGCCCGACCAGTAGTCGATGTCGGCCAGCACAGGCGTGGCCCCCACCAGCGAGATGGCGTGGGCCACCTGGTGCCAGGCATAGGCGGCGGTGATGACTTCATCGCCCGGGCCAATGCCCATGACCTTGAGGGCCAGGCAGGCGCCCAGGGTGCCGCTGCCCACGGCCGCGCCATGCGATCGGCCCACCCATTGCGCAAAGGCGCTTTCAAACTCGTTGACCGCGGGGCCGGCGGACAGTTGGCCGCTGCGCAGGGCCATGACCACGGCCTCCAACTCATCGCCGGTGATGTCGGGGTCGGACAGGGCAATCCAGTCGTCGGGGGCGTCCATGGCGTGGCTCTCTCTCGTTCAGTCTTGCGTGAGCACAAAGGCCGATGCGCGCTCGGGCTGGGCGGTCACCGACCAGCAGTGACCGTCGGTGGCCATGAGGTAAAGCGCGCGGTTCTGCACTTGCAGCGCGGGCGATTCGCTGCGCATGTCAAAGGCATCCAGCACCAGGGCGTGTGCGGGCGCAAAGCGTTCGCGGATGACCGCAGCGGCCGCCCGCACCGTGGTGGATGAGCCCAGGATCTGCCCGGCTTCGTTGAGTTGATCCAGCGTGATGGCCATGATGATGGCCTCAGACTTCTTCGCCGGTCGTGGTGCGGCGTGCTTCCACGGTGATCGGCAAGGTGGTGCCCTCGGGCATGTCAGGCATGGCCAGCTGCCAGCCATTGGCCAGCGTGACCAGGCCGCCCCACATGCCGGGACGTTCCATCGCCACGATGGGTTCCTCCAGGTCTTTCTTGGGCACGTAAACCGATGTCACACCGTTGGGTGCCTTGCGAATCATGATCTTCATGCGAATGCTCCTGAGGGAAATGCGGGGTGGCCTGCGGCGGCGGCATGCTCGGCCATCAGGGGGGCCAGTTCGGCGGGCAGGCGATCAAGCACCGTCTGGATCTGCGCCGAGGTGGTTTGTGTCGACAAGGAAAAACGGATGGCGCACAAAGCGTCTTCGCGAGGGATGCCCATGGCGCTCAGCACGAACGAGGGTTCGTTGCCGCTGGCGGAACAGGCGGCCCCCGAAGAGGCCATGATCCCGAGGCGTTCCAGGCGTTGGAGGACGACGTCGGCGTGCAGGTGGCCAAAGCGCAGGTAACTGGTGTTGGGCAGGCGGGTGGCCTCGCCGCCAAAGACCACGGTGCCGGGCAAGCGGCTGAGGAGCCCCTGCTCCAGTTGGTCGCGCAGGCGTGTTTGCGAAGCCATGTGGTGGAACCAAGCCTGCGGCGCCATGGTCACGCGTTCGGTGGCGGTGGCCAGGCCCAGGATGCCGGGCAGATTCTCGGTGCCGCCGCGCCTGGCGCGCTCTTGCGAGCCTTGGTACAGGGCGGGCCAGTTCAAGCCTTGGCGCACGATCAAAGCGCCGATGCCTTTGGGGCCGTGGAACTTGTGTGCCGACAAGGACACCAGGTCCGCCCCGGACTTGTCGAAGTCAAAGGGCAGCTTGCCGATCAATTGGGTGGCATCGACATGCAGCATGGCGCCTTGCGCGTGGGCCAGCCGGGCCATCTTGCCAATCGGCATCAACACGCCGGTTTCATTGTTGGCCGCCATGACGGACACCAGGGCCACGTGCGGCGTGACCAGCTCGCGCGCCTGCGCCATGTCCAGCGTGCCTTGGGGCGTCAGCCCGATCCAGCCCAGGTTCACTTGCTGGCGCTGGGCCAGGTGCCGGGCCAGTTTCTGCACGCCCGCGTGCTCAGCCGCGCTGAGGACCAGGCCATGCCGGCCATTGAAGCCCACGGCCCCGCGCAAGGCGATGTGGTTCGACTCGGTGGCGCCGCTGGTGAACACCACTTCAGCCGGCTTGCAGCCCAGCATGCGGGCCAGCTGCGAGCGCGCCTGCATCAATGCCTGCTTGGCCTCCTGGCCCATGGCGTGAGTCGATGAGGGGTTGGCCCAATGCCTGACCAGCCCCTGTGCCACTGCGCCCATCACCTCCGCCGTCGGTGCCGTGGTGGCGTTGTTGTCCAGGTAGATGCGGTCGGTGTTCATGGCCAAAACACCCGGGTCGGGTCCAGGCAGACCTCGTCCAGCAGCGGCTGGAGGTGGTGGCATTCGTCATGCAAAACCCAGCGGTCATGCACATGGTCGCGAAAGTAAAGCGACCACATGCCTTCCGCTGGTTCCAGCCAGGCGATCGGGATCACGCCACCGGAGGGGTCGATGTTGCGCGAACAGCAGGGGCTGCTGACGACCCAACCCGGCGCGGTCGGCGCCCGCTCCACCTGCGGCTGCACATAGCGGTAGCGCACCCGCTGCCGCAAGGCGCGCTCGATGCGCACGCGGTCCATGTCGTGGACCACGGCCTGCATGACGGGCATGGGGGCGGCCAGGGTGTTCATGGAGGCACTCGCTCGTCAACTGTGCTGCAGGCGCAACTGGCCCCGGGATTCCGACAGCATCTGGTCCAGCTCCTGGCACAGCAGGATCTCTTCTTCCAGGCAACCGACGACCAGGCCGTCGAACTCGACCATGTAGACCGGCTGGTTGGCCTCGACATGGCGGCCCACCTGAACGATCTCGCCTTCGCTGCCCATGCTGGCCAGGACCGCGTCTGGCGCATGGTCGGGGTGGGTGCCATCGTTGACCAGGTCGACCAGCGCGACCACTTGTTGTCCCCATTGGTATTGGGGCTCACGGGGTTCGATCATCATGGGGGACCTCATCTCAGTTGTTTGAGTTCATCGGCGCGTTCACCCAACTGGGCCAACACCTCATCGGGCAGCTTGTCCAGCGTCATCAGTTCCTTGGCGCGCATGCCGACGCGGTAGCCGTGGTCGGTGAACTCCACGGCGTAGATGTAGAACTGCTGCAAGAAGGTACCGATGGAGCACACGTAGCCGACATCACCTTTGCGCACCAGCACTTCACCGATGTCTTTGCCATTGAAGGTGCCGTCGTTGCGGATGATGGTGCGGCTGACCACGCGCTCGCCAAAGCCAAAGCGCGGCGGGTCGGCCACTTCAATCAGGTTGTCGTCGCGGTTGATGTCAGCCATGCTGGGCTCCCAGTGAGGTGTCCGTGCGGTCAGGCATCAGGCGCTGGCGGGCCACGGCGCGGATGTCGTCATCGGGATCCTTGATCATCAGGATGAGCAGGGACCTGTCGGCCCGTTGCGCCACTTCCCAACGCACCATCAGGTCGGGGTCGTGGGCCAATCGGCTGAGCAAGGGCACCGGCCAACGCCGGGCCACGATGCGGCGCACTTCGCTGGCCTGGTCGCCAGCCATGCGCAGCAGTGCGGGCATCTCCAGGCGCTGAGCCACTTCCTGGCGCACATCGCTTTGCGGGTCGCTCATCATCGAAGGCAGCAGTGCCTGGGGCAAACGCCGCGCCACCAGTTGCCGAACGTAGTAGTCCGGGTCTTGCCGCATGGAGGGCAGGGCGCTCACGTCCAGACGGTGAGCCACGCGGATGCGCACTTCGCGGTGCGGGTCGTCGCGCAGGTTCATCAGGGCGCGTTGCGGCAGACGCAGGGCCAGTTGCAGGCGCACGGTTTCGTCCGGGTCGTGGATCAGGTCGGTCAGCCGAAACACATCGGCGTAGCGAACGGCGATGGCGCGCACCTCGAAGTAGGGGTGGCTCAGCAATTCGTTGGCCAGCTGCGGGTTCCAGTTGAAGAAGCGGTCGACGCGGCGGGCGTAGCGGTCTTGAACGCAGGCGCGGCCTGGCTCGCACCGGCCCTGCGCCAGCAGGCTTTGGTAGTGGCATGACTGGCACGCCACGGGCAGGCCTTGCCAGTCCACCGATTCGATCTCGTTCGACGCCAGATTCATCATGGCGTGCTCCAGCCCCGGTGCGCGATGGGGGCGTTGAAGTCGTCATCGCTCAGGTCCAGCGCTTCGGCTCGGGCCAGCACGTGGGTCAGCAGGCCGCCGCCGACCCGGTCCTGGGGATCGAGTCGGCGCAGTTCTGCCAAGGTGTTCCGCGCGGTGTCGGTGTCGCCCAGGCGCAAGCTCAGGTAAGCGTAGGCCTTCAGCGCGAACAGGTAAAAGCGGGTGGCCGCGTCGAAACGCGCTTGCTCGTCATTGACGTTGAGCTCTTGTCCCAAGGCAGACCGCGCGATGCTCAGCGATTCCTGCGCCACCGAGCGGGCCTCCTTCAGGCGGTGCCCGTAGAAGTGAAAGCGGTACATCGCGATCAGCGTGGCCGGGTGCGAGGGCGCCAGTTCGCGCGCCTTTTGCAGCAAGGGCTCGGCCAGGGCGCGGTCACTGCGGACCAGTCCGGCTTGCGTGATCAGGCCTTCCACTTCAGCGGGCAAGCCACCCCCCAGCACGGCGCTGTCAAAGCCGGCGTCGTGCTGGGATGAGGGGTGGTGGTGCATGGCGGGTTCCCCAAGGCTTCAGTTCACAGGACGAGGCATGGACGAACGGATCGAGCTGATCTCGATTTTGGCCACCGAAGGGGGTGTGGCCGCGCTGCTGTCGGTGCTGCTGTCACTGCTGCTGCAGCCACAGGCCCCGGCGTTCGGGTTGAAGAAGGTCAATCCCGATTGGGTGGGCGTGTCGGCAAAGTCCACGGTCACGCCGTCCAGCATCAGGCGGCTTTGCGCGGGCAGGAACACCGTCACGCCGTTGATGTCAAAGGCCTTGTCGCCCTCCAAGGGGGCCGCTTCCACGGTGAACTCGCTGCTGTAGCCCGAGCAGCCGCCCGGGCTCACCGTGAGGCGAAATCCAGCGGTGGCGGGCAGGCCCGAGAACTTCACCATGCGCTTGATGAAGCGTTCGGCGGCCTGGGTCACGGTCATGTTGATGGTCATGTCTTTCCCTTTTTCAAGCATTGACGATGCAGCCATCCACCGGGCACACGGCCAGGCATTGGGGCGCATCAAATTGGCCTTCACATTCCGTGCACTTGGCCGGATCGATGATGAAGGTCCCGCCCTTTTCGCGGATCGCGACGTTGGGGCATTCGGGTTCGCAGGCAGAGCAGCCTGTGCAGGTGGAGGCGATGATCTTCAAGGCCATGGTGGTTCTCCTTCGGTCAACAGGGTTCGCTAGGACGGGTCAGGCCGCCGCTTCAGAGGTGTAGGCCCCTTGGCGGATGGAGGCATCGCCTCGAGGCTGGTGGGTGATGTCGCCTCGTGCCAGCCGGTCGGCGTAGTCGGCAAACCAGCTCAGGGCGGCTTTCTCGATGAACTCGTGGGCGTAGGCATCAACAGGCTCGATGCCCGCTGCCTTGAGCTCGTCACGCGGGCAGGCGCCGATCTTGGCCACCAGCACGGCGTGGCAGTCGTTGATGGCCTTGACGATGGAGGGCAACTGCTCGTCTTCACCAAAGCCTCCCTGGCAGTACAAGTCCACCCGGCGATGCCCCACGAACAGGGCCTCGGCGGCCGACACCTCGAAGATCTGGAACTCGGTGGCATGGCCAAAGTGCAGGTTGACGCGGCCGTGTCCCTCAGTGGCCACGGCCACCAGCACCTTCATGTCGGGATCGACCCCTGCGCGTTCCACCTGGGCGCTCAGCGCTTCCTGCTTGGCGGCGTGTTGGGCCTGGCGTTCGGTTTCCACCTTGTCCTGGTAGTCGCGGCGCTTGTCCAGGTCGTACACGATCTCCATCTCTTCAATCTTGTCGAGCGTGAACTCTTCGCTGCGGTCTTCACCCAGCAAGCCAACCGCATCAGCGCGGCATTGCCTGCAATGCCGCATCAAGTTCGCACCGCCCATGCAGGCGTCTTGCACGGCCTTGAGTTCTTGTGCGGTCGGGCCGCGTTGGCCGGTCAGGCCGAACACCGTGCCATGCTCGGCTTCCGAGATCAGCGGCATGATGTTGTGCAGGAAGGCGCCGCGTTTTTTGACTTCGCGGTTCACCTCGATCAGGTGCTCGTCGTTGATGCCGGGGATCAGCACGGAGTTGATCTTGGTGAGCACGCCGCGCGCGGTCAGCATCTCCAGGCCCAGCATCTGGCGCTCGTGCAGAATCTTGGCGGCCTCGTAGCCGGTCACACGCTTGTGCTGCCAGAAGATCCAGGGGTAAATCTTCTCGCCCACAGCGGGGTCCACCATGTTGATGGTGATGGTGACGTGGTCGATGTTGTATTGACAGATTTCATCGACCAGGTCGGGCAGCGCCAAGCCATTGGTCGAGATGCACAGCTTGATGTCCGGCGCCGTTTCCTGCAGCATGCGGAAGGTGTCGAAAGTCTTCTTGGGGTTGGCCAATGAATCGCCGGGGCCTGCCACGCCCAGCACCGTCATTTGCGGGATCTCGCTGGCCACGGCCAAGACTTTTTTGACAGCCTGCTCAGGTGTCAGCTTTTGCGAGACCACGCCGGGGCGGGACTCGTTGCTGCAGTCGTATTTGCGGTTGCAGTAGTTGCATTGGATGTTGCACGCCGGCGCCACGGCCACGTGCATGCGGGCATAGTGGTGGTGGGCTTCTTCCGAGTAGCAGGGGTGGTTCTTGACCTTGTCCCAGATTTCTTGCGGCATGTCATCGGGCCCACCAGAAGTGCCGCAACTGGCCTTGCCTTCACCGCCCGTGGTGCCACAGCCGCCCGAAGGTTCAGGCGTGATGGCGGTGCCCAAGGGCCGGATTTGACCGATGCCGATGAAGGCTTTCGAAGCGAGTTGCGATGCGTCCATGTGGTGTTCCCCGTCCAAGAGTTGCGGCTCGTTGCCAAGCCTGCATTGCCAGTTCCGTGCCACCTTTAAATCAATTGAAAATCAATGACTTAGCGTTTGTGGCCTGGTGTTTGGTGTGGGGCTTGAAGGCTTTGAAACACGGCTTGTCGCAAGGCCCTGTCAGATCCCTGACAAAGTCGACAGGTGGGAGCGTGCTGGAGGGGCCATGGGCATGGCACAGCTCTTGCGCCACACCCAGCATGTCAGTGCACGCAAGAGGACGCCACCATGAACGACATGCTGATCCCCAAGCTCGCGGTTCATGACGAGGTCGATGACCTGGTCGTGCTGCTCATGGAGCACGCGACTCACCCGGGTGTGCTGGCCCGGCACCTGGCCCAGGCCGTGGCCGAGGCCTGCATGGGCCCCAACCACCTTTGGGAAGATCTTGGGCTGGCCAACCGCGCCCAACTGGGCGCCTTGATGCAGGAGCATTTCACTGCTTTGAAGGCGCTCAATCACAAGGACATGCGCTGGAAGAAGTTCCTGTACCGCATGCTGTGCGAGCGGGCTGAGGTGCTCATCTGCAAGTCTCCGCATTGCGAACAATGCGAAGACCAGCCCCTGTGCTTTGCCTAGCTGCAGGCGTTAGAACTTGCGCACTTCGATGTCATATTTTTGCAAGGCATAGCCCATCTGGCGTGGCGTGATGTTGAGCAGGCGTGCGGCCTTGGCTTGCACCCAGCCACACTTTTCCATGGCCCAGATCAGGCGCTCGCGTTCGCCCTCTGGCTTGTCGTCTGAGGCGGTGGCCACTGAACTGTGATCGTCATCCACCTCGGCGCCGTCCACGGATTTGACGGGCATGGCGGGGCGCAGGGGCGCTTCGGTGATCGGGATGCCGATGGGGCGACCGGGTTTGACGGCGTCCTCGCGGTCGACGTGGTGCAGTACCTGCGTCAGGCAGCGGTTGTCATGGCAGGGAAAGCTCAGGTCCGTCAGGTCTTCGCTGTGGGCCATGGTGGCGGTGCGCTCGACGCAGTTTTCCAGCTCGCGGACATTGCCGGGCCAGTAACAACTGCTCAGAACCTTCATGGCGCGCGGCGTCACCTTGACTTGGCGGCTGTTCTCGCGGTTGAAGCGCGCCAGAAAGTGCTCCACCATCAAGGGGATGTCTTCACGCCGTTCACGCAAGGGCGGCAGGAAGATGCTGACCACGTTGATGCGGTAGTACAGATCGGCGCGGAACTCGCCCGCGGCCACCATTTTTTCGAGGTTTCGGTTGGTGGCCAGCACCATGCGCACGTCCACTCGGATGGACGCGGTGCCGCCCACCCGCTCGAACTCGCGCTCTTGCAGCACCCGCAGCAGCTTGGCTTGAAAACCGGCGGAGATGTCGCCGATCTCGTCCAGGAACAGGGTGCCGCCATGCGCCATCTCGAAGCGACCCTTGCGGGTGTTCACCGCCCCGGTGAAGGCGCCTTTCTCATGTCCGAACAGCTCTGACTCAAGCAGCGACTCGGTCAGCGCCGCACAGTTGACCCGGACAAAAGGCGCATCCTTGCGCGGCGACAAGTTGTGCACTGCGCGGGCCACCACCTCTTTGCCGGTGCCGCTTTCACCGCGCAGCAGGACGGTGGTCTTGGTGGGCGCCGCCTGGTGCACCTCGGCGAAGACTTCTTGCATGCGGGGCGAGCCACCAATGGCCGTGTCGAGCTTGTAGACCGGCTTGAGGGCCTTGGACAGGCGTCGGCTCTCTTCGTACAACCGCCCTTGCTCTGCGCTCACGCTGCGGTGCAGCAGCAGGTTCTGGCCCATCAGCGTGGCCACCATCGACAACAGCCGCAGGTCTTCGTCAAAGACACCGGAGCGGTCGGTGACCAACCTGTCCATGGTCAACACGCCCAAGGTGCGGCGGTCTGCCTTGATCGGGGTGGCGATGTAGGCGATCGAGTCGTTGGGCGATTGATCCGCAGCACCGCTTCGATTCAGAAAGAGGGGTTCGGCCTGGATGTCGGGCACGACCATGGGCAGGCCACTGGCGAACACCCGACCCACAATGCCTTCACCCACGGCAAATACCAACTTGGCGGATTCTTCTCGGGACAGGCCCACGGCACACATGCCCTCCAACGTGCCTTCTTCGGTTTGCAGGCTCACGATGGCCCGCCGCCAACCCATCAGGGACACCATGACATTGAGGGCTTCCCGAAACGTTTTGTAAATGTCGAGGGAGGACCCCAGGATCTTGCTGACTTGATAGACCGTCAAAAGCTCGATGCTGGCCCTTTCGTGGTGCGTGCTAACCATGGCGCTGCCTTTCTCGGTCGTTGAAACTGACGCCCGAAAATAGTTGCAAGATGCGCGCCAAAAACGGGTTGATGCGCGTGGGCATTTGATTCATTGACGCAGATCAATTCGACCGCACAGCGCTTGCGGAACGCGTATAGTTTTGCCCATGCGCCAATGGTTTGCCCTCATCGCCGTGCTGTTCGCTTGCCTCTTCGTGGCGCAATCGACTTTGGCATCGACTTCAGCGTACAACGAGTGCTGCCTGCAGGGCTGTAAAGGCATGACCCATTGCGCCAGTCCAAGCTGCCAGGCCTGCGAGGCCCCGGCGGCCATCAACTTGGGTAACCCAATGCGCGTGGGTTCGTTCGGTGCGCCAATGGTCACCGGCCGCGACGCCAACTGTGCGGCCAACCCCATCAAAGAAATTTGGCATCCGCCGGATTGAGCCACGTGTTTCGCCCTTTGAAATACCCGCTCATCCATCCAACAAGGATCTCAATCATGAAATCAAAATTGCTGAAAATTTCCGTGGCCATTGGCCTGATGTCGGCCTCTGCACTGGCCCTCGCGGCCACAGGTTGCTGCGGTGACCTGGCCTGCTGTGTGCAGCAAATGTTCAACTGCTGCCTTTGACAAGCGGGGCTGGTGAATGAAGGGGCGGTGCCGATGGCGCCGCCCCTTTTTTCAATCCAAGGGCTTGACCTGCCCCCTGAAGGCCTTGGGGGTCAGCCCGGTCCAGCGTTTGAAAGACCGCGTGAAGGCGCTCTGCTCGCTGTAGCCCAGCAGCAGGGCGATCTCCGCCAATGACAAACCGTGGTCCCGAAGGTAGCCGCACGCCAGTTGCTCGCGCGTACGGTCCAGCAACTCTTGCCACGACAGCCCGCTGTCGGCCAGGCGCCTTTGCAAGGTGCGCGTGGACTGGTGCAGGCTGGCGGCCACCTTGTCCACCGACACCTGGCCCTCGGGCAGCAGGCGCGCCAGCAGTTGCTGCACGGACTGGTCAAACGCGTTGGGGTCGGGCAGCGCATCCAGCAAGGCCTGCGCCTGCCGCTCCAGCAACTCCTTCAGCATGGGGTCTCGCTTGGACAAAGGCAGACCCAGCAGGGGCAGGGGAATGCTCACCAGCGTGCGCGGCTGCTCGAACAGCACGGGGCAGCCAAAAAATTGTGCGTTGGCCGCTTGGCGCTCGGGGCTGGCTGAATGCAGGAAGTGCACGTGGGTGGGCGATACCTCGCCATCAACCTGCTGCCGCATGAACGACACCAGCGCCGCGATGGCCACCTCGTCGGCCAAGGCGCCGCCGCCACCCGGGGGCCAGCTCAAGCTCACGTTCGTGCCGGTGGGGTGGACCTGCGCAATGCCGGCGCCATAGAACAGGCTCTCGTAGCGCTGGTAGGCCGCCATGGCATCGCCCAGGGTGTCGCAGGCTGTCACCAGGTAGCCCAGCGCACCCACGTGGCGCGCCGCCACACCGGCGCCGATGCTCAAGCCCAGGGCCGGGCGGTCGGGGCACAGTGCGGCCGCTTCATCCAACAAGGCAGCCCACGCCACCATGGGCACGGCGTCGTCCACCGCATGAGCACCCACAGCGGCCCGCAAGCGGCGTGCATCGAGTGACTCTCGGTCCAGCCAGTCGGTGAGCAGGCGTGTCCAGGCGCCGGTAACGCGGATCAGGAAAGACATGGCTTGGCATGGATGGTTAAAACATTGGCATGCATTGTCGATGCATTGCGGGGCCGCGTCTCTAGAGTCAAGCCATTGACGACATGATTTTGGAGATGGCCGGTGACCGATTTTTTACACGCCTTGTATTTCATCCTCATCGCCGGCTCGGTGTTCATCGGGCTGGTGCTGTTGGAGCGGCGACACTTGATTCACCAACAGCGGCCTGATGCCTATGACACGAAAGAAACGCTGGCGAATTTCTCGACCGGGGTTTTGTACAAGGTGGTGGATGGCATCTTCATCGCGCTGGTGGTGACTGTGTTTTATGACTGGGTGCGGCAGTGGGGTTTGAGATGGCGGTCATCTTCCGTGGTGCTGGATTTCGCACTGGTGTTCGTGCTGACGGACCTGCTTTTTTACTGGGCACACCGCTTCATGCACCGCGTGCGCTTTGGCTGGTCTGCGCATGCGGTGCACCACAGCTCCGAGCGCTACAACCTGTCGACGGCCTTGCGACAGACGCCCATGTTTGATTTGTCGGGGGTGGTGTTGCTCAGCACAATCCCGCAGGCATTGATCGGGTTCGACAAGAACCTGGTTGTGCTGGCGTTCGAGATGAACCTGTTCTACCAGTTCTTCATCCACACGGAGGTGGTTCGGCGCCTGCCGGCGTGGTTCGAATACGTGTTCAACACGCCATCGCATCACCGCGTCCACCATGGCCGCAACCCGCGCCAGATCGACACCAATTTTGGCGGCACGCTCATCATCTGGGATCGCCTGTTCGGCACCTTTGTGGACGAGCGTGAGGCGGGTGAGATCCGCTATGGCGTGAGTGCCCGGCCGCCGCGTTCGCTCAACCCGCTGCACCTGGTGTTTGGCGAGTTTTTGTCGATGTGGGTGGATGCGTGGCGCCACCGTGATCTGCGCATTGTGTGGAAGCACCCGGATTGGGTGAACGAGCGCTATCCATCGTCGGCGAAGGCCTTCAGGTGAGCCGCTTTCGGAATAGGCAGTAGATGAACTGCTGGTCGGTGCCAAACGGCGTGTGGTGCAACTGTTCTTCATGCGCCAGCAGGGTGAATGCTTCGCCAAACTCGGCATGCAGTTCGTCTGCCGCGTATCGCATGACGGGCAAACCGCTGCATTGGGTGGGCCCGTGGCTGCCAAAGGTGGCCATGACCACGTGGCCGCCTGGCTTGAGTGCCCGCAAGACCTGCCCCACGTAGGCCACGCGGTCCTCCTGGGCGGTCAGGAAATGGAAAACGGCGCGGTCATGCCACAACGCGATGCTTTGGGGCTCGATCGAAGCACGGGTGATGTCCGCCTCCAGCCATTTCACGGACGCACCTCGGGCACCCAGGCGACGACGACTTTCTGCCAAAGCTGCGCCCGACAGGTCCAGCACGGTCAGGTTGGTGTGGCCTTCGTCCAGCAGGTCATCGATCAGCGTGGAGGCGCCCCCGCCCACGTCGATGATGGCGGCGTCGGGGTCGAGATCAACCGCGCGAATCAGGCGCATCGACATGTCGGCATGCGGCTGAAACCAGCTCACGCTGTCTGGCGCCTTGGTGGCATACACCTTTTCCCAGTGATCCTTGTTGTGCATTTTTTCCTGGTGGCTCATGTCCCGCGCGCGGCAGTGGCGGATGCTCCAAAAAACCTCTTGGCTCTATAGTAGCTTCAGCTTTTGCAATGGCTGAAACGCCAAACCCATGCCCATGTCTGCTCATCCTGAACACCATTCACACCGCCACGCGCATGGCCATGAGCCTTGCTGCGGAGCGACGACCACACCGGCCGTGGCGGCAGGCGCAACCTTGGCCAAAGGCACGGGCACGCAGACGCCCATTCGCATCATGCAGATGGATTGCCCCACGGAGGAGGCGCTGCTGCGCAAGAAGCTGGGCGGCGTGGCCGGTGTCTCGGGCATGGAGTTCAACCTGATGCAGCGCGTGCTCACGGTGACGCACGAGCCCCTGGCCCTCGAATCGATCCTTGCGGCGGTTCGCTCCTTGGGCTTCACGCCAGAGGTCGCAAGCAGCACCACGACTGATGCCCAGCCGGCGTCGGAGCCCACCAAACCATGGTGGCCGCTGGCATTGGCAGGGGTGGCCGCGCTCGGTTCCGAGGCCGCGCACTGGCTCAACTTGCCAAGCTGGGTGGCGGCCATGCTGGCGCTGACGGCGGTGCTGGCCTGCGGCATCACAACCTACAAAAAGGGTTGGGTGGCCATCCGCAACGGCAACCTGAACATCAACGCCCTGATGAGCATTGCCGTGACCGGCGCGCTGGTGCTGGGCCAATGGCCTGAAGCGGCGATGGTGATGGTGTTGTTCACGGTGGCTGAGTTGATCGAGGCCAAGTCGCTCGACCGGGCGCGCCACGCCATCCAGGGCCTGATGCAGTTGGCACCCGAGCGCGCCACCGTCTTGCAGGCGGACGGCAGCTGGCAAGAGGTTGCTGCCAAATCGGTGGCCCTGCAAGCGCGCGTGCGCATCAAACCGGGCGAGCGCATTGCGCTGGATGGCACCATCGTCAGCGGCCGCTCAACGGTCAACCAGGCCCCCATCACGGGTGAGAGCCTGCCGGTGGACAAGGCCCAGGGTGATGCGGTCTTTGCCGGCACCGTCAATGAATCCGGCTCCTTTGAATACCTGGTGACGGCCACGGCGGGCGACAGCACGCTGGCCCGCATCATCCACGCGGTGGAAGAGGCGCAGGGCGCGCGAGCACCCACGCAGCGATTCGTGGACCAGTTCGCTCGCGTCTACACGCCCGTGGTCTTCGCCATTGCGCTGGCCGTGGCCATCGTGCCGCCTTTGCTGTTCGGGGGCATCTGGTTTGACTGGGTCTACAAAGCGCTGGTGCTGCTGGTCATCGCTTGCCCCTGCGCCCTGGTGATCTCGACGCCGGTGACCATCGTGAGTGGCCTGGCGGCGGCCGCGCGCCAAGGCATCCTGATCAAAGGCGGCGCCTACCTGGAGGGGGGCCGCAAGCTGGTGTGGCTAGCCCTGGACAAAACAGGCACCATCACCCATGGCAAGCCGGTGCAGACTGATTTCGTGGCTTTGAATGGTCACGGCGCGTCAGAGGTTCGCGTGCTGGCCGCCAGCCTGGCTGGGCGCTCCGATCACCCGGTGTCTCGCGCCGTGGCGCTGGCCGCCCAACAAGAGGCCATCGTGGTGAAGAACGTGGAGGGCTTTGAAGCCTTGCCCGGGCGTGGCTCGAAGGGGATTGTCGACGGCCAGCTTTACCACTTGGGCAATCACCGCTTGATCCATGAGCAAGGCCGTTGCTCTGCTGAGCTGGAAGCCCGTTTGACCGCCTTGGAAATGCAAGGCAAAACCGTCATTTTGCTGACCGACGAGCAAAGCGTGCTCGGCCTGTTCGCGGTGGCCGACACGGTCAAGGACAGCAGCCGCCAGGCCATTGCCGAACTCCACGCGCTGGGCATCAAGACGGTCATGCTGACCGGCGACAACGCCCACACGGCCAGCGCCATCGCGGCGCAAGTGGGCATCGATGAGGCCCATGGCGACATGCTGCCCGAGGACAAGCTCCAGGTGATTGCCAACAAGATCGGGCAGGGCGCTTCGGTGGGCATGGTGGGCGATGGCATCAACGATGCGCCCGCACTGGCCCGCGCCGACATCGGCTTTGCGATGGGTGCCGCCGGCACGGGCACGGCCATCGAGACCGCCGACGTGGCCTTGATGGACGACGACCTGCGCAAGCTGCCGCGCTTTGTGCGCCTGTCGCGCCGCACGCATGCGCTGCTGGTTCAGAACATCGGGCTGGCCCTGGGCATCAAGGCGGTGTTCCTGGTTTTGACGCTGCTGGGCCTGGGCACGATGTGGATGGCGGTGTTCGCGGACGTGGGTGCCAGCTTGCTGGTGGTGGCCAATGGCCTGCGCTTGCTTCGCTACACGTCCTGACCAAGCTGCCGATATACTAATTGCCATGCGTCGCCTGATCGCCATTTTCCTGTTGGTACTGCTGCCGCTCCAGGCCGTCTGGGCGGCCGTGGAGCCGTATTGTCTGCACGAAAGCAGCCAGGGCGACACGCATCACCTGGGGCACCACGAGCACCAGCACCACGCCGATGCCAGCAGTGATCACCCCGGTGGTGAGCCCCAAAACGACAGCCCTGCCTCGGCCATGCTCGACCACGATCACCATTGCTGCTCGGCGGTGTCTTTGCCGCCAGCCGCCATGCCATTGCCTGGGCTGCCCATGCCCCACGCCGAGCTGGTGGCCTCGCCGCTGGCGGGCTACACCTCCTTCGATGCCACCCGCATTGACCGCCCCAATTGGATCGTCTTGCCCTGAGTCGGCGAGACAGGTCCTGAATGAGCACACCTTGATGTGATCCTGGCCATGTGAGGCGGGTGGCAAGCCACCCATCTTGAACATGCGCCGTGCCTGTTCGCCGAATGTCCCCCTGCTGATGTGCGGAGAATTCGATGCGACGGTTTGATCTTTCCTGGGCGGCACGCGCGGCCCTGTGCGTTCCCTTCTTTTTCCAGGCGGCTTGGGCGCAAAGCCTGAGCCTGGACGCGGCCCTGGCCACGGCGCTGGCGCGGCACCCTGATCTGCGCGCAAGCGTGCTGGAGCGCGAGGCGGCCGAGGGCGCCACGCAACAAGCCGGTGCCTGGCTGAATCCCGAGCTGTCCACCCTGGTGGAAGACAACCGCCAAGCCACGCGCACCACCACGATCCAGCTGAACCAGCCTTTCGAGCTGGGCGGCAAACGCTCGGCCCGCATCAGCGCGGCGCAGGCAGCGCAAGGCCAGGCCGACCTGGATGTGGTGTCACGGCGGGCCCAGGTCCGGTCGCAGGTGATGGCCGCGTTTCATGGCGCGGCCGTGGCGCAAGAGCGGGTGCGGCTGTCGAATGAGCTGGGTCGCTTGTCCACCCAGGCGCGTGAGGCGGCTTCCAAGCGGGTGATGGCCGGCAAGGTCTCGCCGGTGGAGGAGCTGAAGGCGCAAGTGGCCGAGGCCCAGGCGCTGTCGGCATCCACTGTGGCCCAGGGCGAGTGGCGCATGGCGGTGTCCCAACTGCGTTTGGCCTTGGGTGATCCGAGTGTGAAGTTTGACCGGGTCGAGGCTGACCTTCAGCGCTTGCCCTCCTTGGGCGCTTGGGAGCCCTTGGCGCAGCGATTGGAAGCCTCGCCCGCCATCGCCCGGGCGCAACAAGAGATCACCCGCCGGCAAGCCCTGAGCGATCTGGAACGGGCGCGCCGCATGCCCGACCTCACGGTGTCGCTCGGTGCCAAGCGCGATGAGCAGTTGGGCCGCGATCAGCCCATCGTGGGCCTGAGCCTGGTGCTGCCGTTGTTCGATCGCAACCAGGGCGCCATCCTGGAAGCCAGCCGCCGCGAAGACAAGGCGAGGGTAGAGCTGGAGGCCATGCGTGCCAGCGTCGAGGCGCAAGCCACCCAGGCCCTGGCGCAACTGGCCTCCGCCTTGGCGCAAGCACAGACCCTGCGCGACAAGGTGCTGCCCGCCGCGCGGCAGGCCTTTGCTTCCAGCACCAAAGGCTACGAGCTGGGCAAGTTCGGCTTCCTGGACGTGCTCGATGCGCAACGCACCCTCTTCGAGGCAGAAACGCTGGCGCTGAGCGCCGCTGCCCAGGCCTACCAAGCCGATGCCCGCTTGCTTGAGCTGCTGGGCGAGCACAACTCGACAAAAGACTGATGACACCATGAACAACCCCACAAAACACAAATCCTGGCTGGCCATTGCGGTGGTCATCGCCCTGGGCGCGCTGCTGGGCTGGGTGATCCTGCAGAAGGACAAGCCCGCAGCCCACGATGAACACGGCCATGCCGAACACGCGGAGGCCGAAGGCCACGCGGACGAAGAACACCATGAAGAGGCCGACAAGGCCAAGCCCGCCAAAGGCCCCCATGGCGGCCGCTTGTTCAACGCGGGGGCGCATGGTCTGGAGGTCACCATTTTTGAAGATGGCGTGCCACCCGAATTCCGCCTCTACGCTTATCAAAACGGCAAACCGGTGGCACCCGGCCAGGCCACGGTGAAGCTGACCTTGGAACGCCTGGGCCGTGCGCCACAAGTCATCCAGTTCAAACCCCAGGGCGACTACCTGCGCGGCGATGCCGAAGTGGTCGAGCCCCATTCCTTCAAGGTCACGATCGAGGCCGTGCAGGGCGGGCAGACCCAGCGCTTTGCCTACGAGCAAGAAGAAGCCCGCGTCACCATGAGCGATGCCCAACTGCAGCAGGCGGGCGTGACCTTGGACGTGGCAGGCCCGGCGCGCATCAACAGCCAGTTGGCCTTGCTGGGCGAGGTCCGCTACAACGGCGACCGTACCGTGCAGGTGGTGCCGCGCCTGGCGGGGCTGGTCGAGGCCGTACCTGTCAGTGCGGGCGATCACGTTCGCAAGGGGCAGGTCCTGGCCGTGCTGTCGAGCCCTGCTTTGGCCGATCAACGCGCCGAAGGCGCAGCAGCGCAAAAGCGCCTGGCCTTGGCCCGCAGCACCCATGATCGCGAGAAGAAACTGTGGCAAGACAAGATTTCGGCCGAGCAGGATTACTTGCAAGCGCGTGCGGCCTTGCAGGAAGCCGAAATTGCCGAACAGAACATCCGCCAGAAGCTGGCCCACCTGGGGGCCACGTCCGCGAGCAGTGGCAGCCTGACGCGTTTTGAGTTGCGCTCGCCGATCGACGGCATCGTCACCGACAAGCGCATCACCGTGGGCCAGTCGCTGGGCGAGAGCGAGCCCGTGTTCACAGTGTCCGACCTGTCATCGGTGTGGGTGGAAATGCCCGTGGCCGCCAAGGACCTGGGGACCATTCGCACCGGCCTGGCCGTGCAGGTCAAAGCCTCGGCCTTTGAGGCGCAAGCGGCGGGCACCATCACCTACGTCAGCGCCCTGGTCGGCGAGCAGACCCGCAGCGCCATGGCGCGCGTGGTGCTGCCCAACCCCAAGGGCCTGTGGCGCCCGGGTTTGCCGGTGCACGTGGAAGTTACCTCTGGCCAGGCCGAAGTGCCCGTGGCCGTGCAGGCAGACGCCATCCAAAGCGTGCGCGACTGGCAGGTGGTCTTCGGCCGCTATGGCCAACAGCTGGAAGCTCGCCCCTTGGAACTGGGCCGCAGCGATGGCCGCATGGTCGAGGTGCTCAGTGGCTTGAGCGCGGGCGATCACTATGCCGCCAAAAACAGCTTCGTGATCAAGGCTGAACTGGGCAAGGCGGGAGCCAGCCATGACCACTGAATCCTTGTTTGAACGAACCTTGCGTTGGGCGATTGCCCAGCGTTGGCTGGTGCTGCTGGCCACGCTGGCCATGGCGGCCCTTGGCGTGTTCAGCTACCAGAAGCTGCCCATTGACGCCGTGCCCGACATCACCAATGTGCAAGTCCAGGTCAACACCGAGGCCTCCGGCTACTCGCCCCTGGAGGCCGAGCAGCGCGTGACTTTCCCCATCGAAACGACGATGGCAGGTTTGCCCGGCTTGAAAGAAGTGCGGTCTCTGTCGCGCTACGGCTTGTCGCAGGTCACCGTGGTCTTCAAGGATGGCACCGACATCTACTTCGCCCGCCAGTTGGTCAATGAGCGCATCCAGGAGGCGCGCGGCAAACTGCCCGCCGGCCTAAGCCCATCGATGGGCCCGATCACCACGGGCCTGGGTGAGATCTACATGTGGACGGTGGAGACCAAGCCCGGCGCCCTGAAGGCCGACGGCCAGCCCTACACGCCGATGGACCTGCGCGAGATCCAGGACTGGATCGTCAAACCGCAACTGCGCAACGTGCCCGGCGTGACCGAGATCAACACCATCGGTGGCCACGACAAGGCCTTTCAGGTGGCGCCCGACCCGGCCAAGATGGTGGCGCATGGGCTGAGCTTGCAAGACCTGGTCACCGCGCTGGAGCGCAACAACGCCAACGTGGGCGCGGGCTACATCGAACGGCGCGGCGAGCAATACCTCATCCGCGCACCCGGCCAGGTGACAGGCTTGGCCGACATCGGCGCCATCGTGGTCAAGCAGGCGCAAGGCGTCAGCGTGCGCATCCGTGATGTGGCCGAGGTCGTGCTGGGGCAAGCACTGCGCACCGGCGCGGCCACCGAAAACGGCCAGGAGGTGGTGCTGGGCACCGTGTTCATGCTGATTGGCGAGAACAGCCGCGAGGTGTCGCGCGCGGTGGATGCGCGCCTGCAGCAGGTCAACAAATCCTTGCCCCCGGGCGTGATCGCCAAGACGGTCTACGACCGCACTGTGCTGGTAGACAAGGCCATCGCCACCGTCAAGCGCAACCTGTTCGAAGGCGCCGTGCTGGTCATCGTGGTCCTGTTCGCCTTCCTGGGCAATTTTCGCGCGGCCTTGATCACCGCCATGGTGATTCCCTTGGCCATGCTGTTCACCTTCACCGGCATGGTGACCCAGCAAGTCAGCGCCAACCTGATGAGCCTGGGCGCGCTGGACTTCGGCATCATCATCGATGGCGCCGTGGTGATCGTGGAGAACTGCGTGCGGCGCCTGGCACATGCGCAGGCCCGACATGGCCGGCCCTTGACGCAGGCCGAGCGCTTTCACGAAGTGTTCGCGGCGGCGCAAGAGTCACGCCGGCCGCTGCTGTTCGGGCAGCTCATCATCATGGTGGTTTACCTGCCCATCTTTGCCTTGACGGGGGTGGAGGGCAAGATGTTCCACCCCATGGCCTTCACGGTGGTGGCCGCCTTGCTGGGCGCCATGATCCTGTCGATGACGTTTGTGCCGGCGGCCGTGGCCTTGCTGCTCACCGGCCCGGTCAGCGAGAAAGAGAATCGCCTGATGGGCTGGGCCAAGCGCGCGTATGAGCCGCTGTTGGACAAAGCCTTGTCACGGCCACCACTGGTGCTCACCATCACGGCAGTGTCCGTGGCCTTGGCCGCGCTGATGGCCACCCGCATGGGCAGCGAGTTCATCCCCAGCCTGGACGAGCACGACATTGCCTTGCACGCGCTGCGCATCCCCGGCACCAGCCTGAGCCAAGCCATCGAGATGCAGAACCAGTTGGAACGCACGATCAAGGCCTTCCCCGAGGTGGACAAGGTGTTCGCCAAGTTGGGCACGGCCGAGATCGCGACCGACCCCATGCCCCCCAGCGTGGCCGACACGTTTGTGATGCTCAAGCCGCGCGACCAATGGCCCGATCCCAAGCGGTCCAAGCAGGACCTGATCGAGGCCCTGCAAACGGCGGTGCTGAAGGTGCCGGGCAACAACTACGAGTTCACGCAGCCCATCCAGATGCGCTTCAACGAGTTGATCTCGGGCGTGCGCAGCGACGTGGCCGTCAAGGTGTTTGGCGACGACATGGACACGCTCAATGACACCGCCGAGCAGATCGCCAAGGTGCTGGAAGCCGTGCCCGGCGCCGAGGATGTGAAGGTGGAGCAAACCACCGGCCTGCCCATGCTGTCCGTGCAGATCGACCGCGAGAAAGCCGCGCGCCTGGGCCTGAACGTGGGCGACATCCAGGACACCTTGGCCACCGCGCTGGGTGGCCGTGAGGCCGGTGCGGTGTTCGAAGGCGACCGGCGCTTCGACATCCTGGTGCGCTTGCCTGAAGCCTTGCGCAACGACCTGGATGCCTTGGGGCAACTGCCCCTGCGCCTACCGGCCAACGCGACGGGCGAGCATGCAGGCCATGCCCGACTGGCCGATGTGGCCACGATGGATTTCACGCCGGGCCCCAACCAGATCAGCCGCGCAGAGGGTAAGCGCCGCGTGGTGGTCACCGCCAATGTGCGGGGCAGGGACATCGGCAGTTTCGTGGGTGAGGCGCAGGCCAGGATCGACGCGGGCGTGAAGGTGCCCGCTGGCTACTGGACCACCTGGGGCGGCACGTTCGAGCAACTGCAATCGGCTTCGCGCCGTTTGGCCATCGTGGTGCCGGTGGCTTTGCTGCTGGTGTTCTTGCTGCTGTTCGCCATGTTTGGCAATGTCAAAGATGGCTTGCTGGTGTTCACCGGTGTGCCCTTTGCGTTGACGGGGGGCGTGGCGGCGCTGTGGTTGCGCGACATCCCGCTGTCCATTTCGGCAGGGGTGGGGTTCATCGCGCTGTCGGGGGTGGCGGTGCTCAATGGTCTGGTGATGATTGCCTATATCCGCAGCTTACGTGAAGGGGGCATGGCTTTGGAACCTGCGATCCGCGAGGGGGCCTTGACGCGACTGCGTCCGGTGCTCATGACCGCCTTGGTGGCCAGCCTGGGCTTTGTGCCCATGGCGGTGGCGATTGGCACGGGGGCCGAGGTGCAG
Source organism: uncultured Aquabacterium sp. (assembly GCA_964554655.1). Lineage (GTDB taxonomy): Bacteria > Pseudomonadota > Gammaproteobacteria > Burkholderiales > Burkholderiaceae_C > Aquabacterium. Next base: position 51,646 of record CAZKPN010000005.1, read on the forward strand.
CGTCCGCTGGCTACTGTGGTGATCGGGGGCATCCTGTCATCGACGGTGTTGACCTTGTTGGTGCTGCCGCTGTTGTACCGGTGGGCACATCGCCGAGAGGGGGCTGTGGCCGCGCCCATTTCCTAGGGATACCGAGCAGCGATCTTTTGACAAATACTGATCGCTGCCCATCAACCCAACGGAGCAATCGATGAAACCCTTTTCAGTTTCTGCAAGGGCACCCCGCGTGTTTCATTGGGCAGCCGCAGCGCTGGCATCGTTGTGCGCGATGAGCGTGAGCCCCATCGCCGGTGCGCAAACGCAGGTCTACGCCTACACCGCCACCTGCCAGGGGCCGAACAACGACTGTTTTTACGGGCCCACCGCCTCCTGGTCGCCGCCCAACGGCGCGACAGGCAACAGTTCGGTGTCGCACGGTTGGTCCTACATCGGCACAGGCGGCGACACCAGCTACAACTTCGGCGCCAGTGGCGCGGCCCAAGCCAGTGTCAGCGGGGTCAACAAGTGGTCAGCCAGCAGCAGCGCCAGTGGCTACTTCAACTCCCCAGGCACTTACAGCAGCAACGGCGTGGGCAGCGCGGGCATCATCCTGGTGCGCGACGAATTCACGCTGGCCAGCACGCCCAGTTGGAACGGCCCGGGCTGGTTCCGCCTGTCGTACCGCATCACCGGCGCAGTGTCGGTCAACTACGCCGAAACTTCGCACGTGTCGGGCCAGACCTTGGGCTCAGCGCAATCGTCGATCACCTTCGAATGTGGCTCAGCGCGTGTGGGCGGGGCCGGCAGCAGCCCATGCCAATCCGCCGATTTCAGCCCGCCGTCACCAGGGTCGATCAACCTCATCGGGCACATGAACTTCGCTTCCAGCCAGAGTGTTGACCGCATCGTGTCCTTCGACATGCCGGTGTATTCGGATCTGCGTTACGTCTACCGTTTGCAGACAACCGTCGGCTCAAGCCTGGCGATGAACGCACTGAACCGGACCGGCCTCATCCAGGGCGGCAGCGCTGCCGATTTTTCGCACACCTTCAGCTTGGTCGATGCACAACTCTTCGACGCCGGGTTCAATGAGGTGGCCCAATGGTCGGTGACCTCGGCCAGCGGGTTCGACTACGGCCACATCGCATCGGTGCCGGAGCCAGGGACCACCGCATTGGTGGCACTGGGCGCAGGATTGGTGATTTGGCGATCGCGGCGGGCCGTGCTGTTGCGCAGCTGAAACCCTCCGCGCTTCATGAAGTCGGCCATGGCTGGCGGTGCCCTGCGGCGAGGTATTGCTTGCCAGGCCTCAATCGATCACGATCTGCCCGCCGCCCGGCAACTGAGCCAACAAGCCGTGCCCCATCAAAAGAGAGGGTGTGTAGAAGCCGGAACTTCCCTGCTGACTCAGCAAATGTTGCGTCACGGCCAGGGCGCCTGGAATGGTCAGGCTGTATCCATTGGCGGTTTTAACCCGGGCAGTGCGGCGCTCACCGAGCGCGTTGATCGCCTCGCCCCACACATAGGACGGCATCCGGGCCCTGGCCATCTCGTCTGGTCCCTTGACGGTCATGGACACCAATGCATTCAAGGCATGCTGTACCACCGACATCTTCATGAAAGGCCGGAAGACATTGCCCAGCTTCATGCCCAGAATCGAAGCCCGCGTGGCCGGTACATACACCGTGACGTTTGGAATGCCCGTGGTGTGAAACGCCGTTGACACATCGCCCCAAGGCACTGCGACGGCCAGCCTTTCCCCACGTCCAAAGTCAATTCGCCGTACCTCGTGCGCCAGCGGGACGTGGACAAGCCGACCGTTTCGGCGAACACGCCCCCCTTGAGGCGCGCTTTCCAATGTGGTCTTCATCGTGCCCGGTGACAGGCTGACGGTGGTGTCGAACCCAAGGCGGAGTTCGGTGGCATCAGGCAGCGCTTCTTTCAAGGCCGCCGCAACGCAATCCGTGGGGATCACATCAAAGCCCACACCCGGACAAAGCACGATGCCGGCCTTGCGTGCATCGCCATCGGCCAGGCGAACTTGTTCAAACACGTCGATTTCACCGGTGATGTCGAGGTAGTGCGCGCCGGCTTGTATGCAGGCCTGCACCATCGGCTGGCTCGTAGCAGAAAACGGCCCCGCAGTGAGCAGCACGACCGTGACCCCCTGCAGGTGCTCGGCGATGCTCGCTGGACGACTCAAGTCAAAGACGCGGCATTCGAGGTTCAATTCGTTGGCAAGGCGCTCCACCTTGGTCCTGCTGCGTCCAGCCAGGATGGGCTTCATGCCACGCGCCACAGCTTCTCGGGCAATGAGCTCTCCTGTGTAGCCGTTCGCGCCGTAGATCATGAAAGACATGGCTCGCCTTATTTGAACGGATTGAAGGTGCGGCCCGCCAGATAGCCCATCCACAATGGCATGGGCCGCATCACGGCAGCCAGAATCTTGTTGACCAGGCCGGGCACGCAGACGGGCTTGCCGGCCATCACGGCCGCAATGCCTTCGCGGACCACGTCTTGCGGCTGTTGCCACAGCAAACGGGGCAAATGGTTCGCGGTGTCTCTGGTGCCCATCACATCGTGAAACTCGCTGTGCGTGAAGCCGGGGCAGAGCGCGGTGACATGGACACCATGGGGCTTGAACTCCATGTCCAGTGACTGCGACAGAACCAGCACGTAGGACTTGATCGCCGAGTACAACAGGCTTTCACCCGGAGGCGACAGGGCCGCCAGAGACGACACATTGATGATGCGCCCCCAACGCCGCTCCAGCATGCCGGGCGCGATGCGGTGCGTCAACTCGGTCAGGGTGGTCATCATCAACTGGATCTCGCCATGTAACTGCGACCAGGAAGCCGCTGCGAACTTGGAGTGACCAGACAAGCCCGCGTTGTTGACGAGAAAGTCGATGCGCCAGTTGAGCTTGTCAAGGTGGGCCATCACCAGGTCAGCGGCATTGGCGCTGGCAAGGTCAACCGATAGGACCTCGCATTGAATGCCATGTTGCTTTGCGAGTTGGTCGGCCAAGGTTTGCAGGCGATCCCCACGGCGAGCGGCCAGCAGCAGGTCGTAACCGCTGGCGGCCAGTTGATGGGCAAACGTGGCGCCGATGCCGGCGGATGCGCCGGTGATCAGGGCTTTGCGACGAGTGGTGGTCACGGGTTTCAACCTTTCTTCAATGCTGGAATGGCTTGACGGACGTCAAACGTTTTTTTGTGCGTGCCAATGTCGCGCGCATATGGGGCCATGGGGCCGCGAAGGACAAAGGGCAGTGGAACGCGCCGCTGTGCGTCGGTGAAGCCCCAGGTGCCGATGCCGAGGTAGAGGTTCGGTGCGACTTGCCTGACCTCATCCACCATGTTCACGGCACCACACATGGACCGAAACGATGCGTACACCAGGGTGTAGGCGGGGCGCCCGTCATACCGAGACGGCGCGATCAGCGTTTCCATCGGATAGCGCTGCACCTGGCGCCCGAAGTGGTCAAAGGCGTTGTAACCGCGGCCGCGGTCGTCGGAGATGGGCCTGAAGGCCTTGCACAGCCAGCGCCCCGGCATGAGGGGGTTGTTGACCGTGATGTCGCCAATGAACTGAGCCACCTTGCCGGGCTGAGCCAGCAGGCGCGCTGCGAACTCGCCGTTCATTTGTTGCACGGTGGGCGCAGCCGACTTCGCAAACAAGGCCATGAGCTCTTTCAGGCTCATGGCCAACAAATCGGATTCGCTCAAAGAGGGTGAAATGCTTGGTATTTTCATGATCTTGAATGCCGTTCAACATGAGCAGTATAGCCAGATGTTGAATGACATTCAAGATGTGGTTTAGCATGTCAACCATGGCGAAGAACAAACGTGACGTTGACTCAGAGGTAAAGCGCGAGCAGATCGAGGACGCGGCTTGCATGCTCTTCCTGGTGGAAGGCTATGAATCCACGTCCATGGCCAGCATCGCCAAGACCGCAGGTGTGGCGCCGAACACCCTCTATTGGTATTTCGCCAGCAAGGACGATCTGCTGGTGGCCATCCTGGATCGCTTGGTCAACCGGGCCATGGCACAGCTGGCCACGATGCAAAGGCAATCCTTTGGCGACCAGGTGCTTTGGTTGCTGATGGAGTTTCAACAGGCCAGCAAGCTCATCTCGACCGTGCACGCGCGCCTGGACAAGTCAGACAAGATCCGTGAATGGCATGACCGGTTTCACGCCATGCTGGACCGAATGCTGGTCCAGCAGATGGTGGGCAAAGGGATGTCACCCGCCAAAGCGTCTGTCATGGCCACGGTGGGCACCTATGTGGTCGAAGGCTTGCTGTCGCATCCCCATGGGTCCCAGCAAGTCGAGAAAGTGGTTAATTGGCTGACGGGCGGCGGCAAACTCTGATCGGCGAGAACTCAATCGATCCCTTCCAGAGCGCGGCCTTCCGCCAATATGCCGATGCCTGGGGCCGAATCATTCCTCGCTGCGGTGGCAACCTGATCGGTTACTTCCTGCGGCAGGAGGGCACCAATGACGTGGCTTGGGGCTTGATCAGTTTTGACAACATGGCGGCCTATGAACGCTATCGTGCCGTGCTCAAAAACGATCATGAGGGGCGAGCCAACTTCGAGGTGGCGCCGTGATTGCTGTCATCTTCGAGCTTGAGCCGCGTGCAGGGCTTGCACAGCGGTATTTCGACTTGGCCGACGAGTTGAAGGCATCACTCATGGGCCTGGAGGGGTCATTTCCATTTGCGCACCGGACGGCACAGCGCGAAGGGCGATCTCAGGTATTTTCTGACTACCGGTTGCGCGTTGCCAATGTGATCCGGGACTATGGCCTGGCAAGCCGTGATCAGGCGCCTTCTGACTCCTTGGATGCATTACGCTGACGGCATGACGCGCACTGCTGCCAGGCTACACCGTGCCATCGCGGCCATTGCACCTGATTGATTCAAGGGCTTGACCGGCGTCACGCTCAAGCCGCGCAGCTTCATCAAGTTCGCCATGGCAGAGTTCGGAGACCGATTCAAAACGGCTTGAATTGCGCCAGCCCAGGATTGTTCCGATCGCCGGGATGATCTATCTGGCTAGCAGCTATTTATCTCTCCATCGGCCACCACTAAAGTTACTCATCGCAGCGTCGTTGCTGCCCATTTGGTCCGGCTGAAGCTGCCGTCATCGACAGGCTGATTTTGCGTGATTGAGGAGACCCACCATGGCCCGACTGCCCACCGTATACCTTTCGCATGGCGCTCCCACGTTCGCGCTGGAGCCTGGGCGGGCCGGCCCCCGCCTGACGGCCCTCGGCCACGAGCTGCCGCGCCCACAGGCCGTGCTCCTGGTATCCCCGCATTGGATGACGCCGGAGCCTGCCGTGGGCGTGGCCTTGCGCCCTGAGACCATCCACGACTTCGGCGGATTCGGACCCGCCTTGCACCAGATTCACTACGCGGCGCCCGGTCACCCCGTGCTGGCCAACAGGACGATCCAAGTGCTTCGCCAGGCTGGCTGGTCACCGCGCGCCCATGAAGAACGCGGACTGGACCATGGCGCCTGGGTGCCGATGCGCTACATGTACCCGGCAGCAGACGTGCCTGTCTTCCAGGTGTCACTGCCGTCTCGGCTGGACGCCGATGGGGCCTGGGCCTTCGGTCAAGCGCTCGCACCGCTGGCTGATGAAGGCGTGCTCATCGTTGGCTCCGGGAGCCTGACACACAACCTCTCCGAATTCATGCGCCGGACCGGTGAAGACGCGGCCTACGTGCGTGAGTTCTCGGCATGGGTCCGTGACGCGGTCATTCGCGGTGATGGTGAACGGCTGCGCCGCTCCTTGATCGATGCCCCCCATGCACGCCGCGCGCACCCGACGTCCGAGCACTTCCTTCCACTGCTGGTGGCCGCAGGCGCGGCCGCTGAGCCGTGGACGGCCACGGTCATCGAAGGCGGCATCACCCATGGCGTGCTGTCCATGGATGGCTTCGTTTTTCAAAACGGCGCAAGCCTGACGGAATGAACTCCCCATGAATGATCTTCTGATCCAACAACCCGCGCACGCTGCTGCAGATGCCCAGTTGCTGCTGATGTTTCATGGCGTGGGCGCCACCCCGGATGGCTTGCTACCGCTGGGACAGCAGCTGGCGTCCGCGATCCCCAAGGCGTGGATCGTGAGCGTTCGCTCGCCCCATCCGAGCGACTTCGGCCGAGGCTGGCAGTGGTTCTCTGCCCAAGGCATCACCGAGCAATCTCGCCCCGGCCGCATTGCCGCTGCGATGCCGCTTTTCAAAGAGGCCATCAAGGCCTGGCAGCGCAGAGCCGGTGTGCCCCCGGAGCGAACGACCTTGCTCGGCTTCTCGCAAGGCTCGAACATGGCACTGGCCTCCACCCAAGAGGATGAGTTGTTGGCCGATCGCGTCGTTTCGCTTGCTGGGCGATTCGCCGTCGCGCCGACGCGAGGACATGCTGCCCAGCACATTCACCTGCTCCACGGGGACCGCGATCCGGTGATGCCGGCATCGCACTCCGTGAACGCTGCCGCTCAACTTCAAGCCTTGTCGCTGCCGGTGACGCTGGATGTGTTCCCCGGTCTGGCCCATGCCATTGACGAGCGTGTGGTCGACAAGGTCAGGCACTACCTTGCATCACCCTGAACAGCGAGTCGATCTCGGCTCACTCTCTTCATCAACCATTGGAAACCACCATGACCACCTACCAAAAAATTGCACTTGTCACCGGCGCGACCCGTGGCATCGGCCTTGAAACCTGCCGGCAGCTTGCGCAAGCAGGCGTCCACGTGCTCCTGGCTGGCCGCAGCCTCGTGTCCGCCGCCAAGGCGGCCGAGGGCCTCAGGGCGGAGGGACTCTCCGTGGATCCGCTGGCATTGGATGTGACGGATCCCACGAGCGTCGCGGCCGCAGCCGCCCATGTGCACGCCACCTTCTCCCGCCTGGACATCCTCGTCAACAATGCGGGCGTGCTGCTGGATGCCCCCGACCGCAAGCCGTCCGAGCAGTCGTTGAAGGTTTGGCGCGAGACCTTCGACACCAACGTTTTTGCCGTGGTCGAGGTCACGCAGGCCTTCCTGCCGCTGCTCAAGGCTGCGGCTTCGGGGCGCATCGTCAACCTGTCAAGCCAACTGGGCTCGTTCGGCCTTCACACGGACCCTGCCTCGCCCATCTATGACTTCAAGATCCCTGCTTACAACGCCTCCAAGAGCGTGGTGAATGCCTGGACCGTGCACCTGGCTTATGAGCTGAAGGGTTCGACCGTGAAGGTCAACGCGGTCCATCCTGGCTACGTCATGACCGACATGAATGGCGGTCAAGGTGAGTTGGACGTCGCCGCCGGTACGAAGAGCAGCGTCCTCATGGCACTGCTGGACGAGGCCGGGCCATCCGGCACGTTCACGCACATGGGCAAGACGCTGCCCTGGTAGTTCAGTTGGCATGAGTTATCGCGTGGGCTAGAGCCAGGGCTTGAGACGCGCGTGAGTTGCGACGATGAACGGTCAGCAGCGCTGTGCTCGCCAGAAACGTAGTAGATTTCAGCGCAGTTAACTCCCCCAGCAATGAAGCAACCCAGCCTGACCTCCCCAACTCGATACATCTATCTGTTGACCGAGTACCTGACGCGGGAAGGTCTGGACTGTTCCGCCGTGTTGGCGGAGTTTGACCTTGATCGACAGACACTCGCCCATCCAGAGACCCAGCTGGCGCCTGCGCGCGCGTTGGCGCTGTTCAGCGCGTTGGCTTCCAAGGTGGGCCGCAGCGAGCTTGGCCTGATGTTGGGCAAGTTGATCAACTTTGGCGCGTTGGGTGACGTCGGTCGGGCGATGCTCAGTTGCGCCACCACCCAGGATGCGCTGCTTTGCTGCGCCGAGTTCTACCCGCTCGTCTCGCCCAGCTTCACCTTGCAGGCGCGGGTCACACCTACCCACATGGCGCTGTGCTGGTTGCCTTTGCGCCCGATGCCTCATGATTTCATGTGCCTGGCTTTCGACATGAGCGTCGCTGCGGTCGATACCCTGCTGACGACGCTGGCTGGCGATCAGATGCAGGGCTTTGACGCGTATTTCACGACGCCCGCACCGCCGCACGCCGCGCTCTACGCCCGATTGACCAAGGCTCGCTGCCACTTCGATGTGCCTGGCATGCCGTGCCTGCGCATTCATCTTGACAACGACCTTCTGAAAACACCGCCACCCCTGCACAGTCCTGGTGAGTTGTCAGAGTTGCGCAAGCGGCTCGCGCAACGCCTTTCACCGATGCCCCTGCCTGGTAGCTGGACCGCTTGGGTGAGCATGATGCTGCAGGAGACCCATGGCCAACAGCCAACGCTGGAGCTGCTCGCTCGGATCGTTCAGGTGTCGAGCAGCACGCTGACCCGCCATTTGGCCGCCGAGGGAAAGAGCTTCCGCACGCTGGCCAACCAGATCAGTCACGGCAAAGCCTGCCGCTGGCTGGACGAGGGGCAGATGTCGGTGTCCGATATCGCCGAGCGGCTTGGTTACGCCAACCTGCCCAGCTTTGTGCGGGCCTTTAAAGCGCAAAGTGGCTGCTCTCCAACGCAGTACGCGCGCAAGCAGGGTTTCAGCGAGTAAGACATTCCCTAGGCGCCGCAGCGCATGCATGAAAGTGGTAAGTGCATGCCGACAAATGCTAAGTCAGGGCGAACCTTGATCCTAATAATCGCCCTCAATGCAAGGCGTTTCATTCATTTCAAAGGATCAAGATGAACAACAACATTGACATGACTTTCGCGACTGTCCGTCTGCCCCAACTCCTGGCGAGCACCCTCTTGCTCGGTGGACTCATGGTCTCTACTTCAGCCCATGCGGACCGCTGCAAAGCCAATGCAGACGGTCGCTACACCTGCACCTATCAAGAGATCAAGCACCCGTTTGCATCAAACACGGGCAAGGGGTGCGTCGGTAAAGCCACAACGCGCAATGTGCGGTGGCAAGTGCCCGAGGGAACCCCACCGGCAGGCGGCTGGCCAGTGGTCTTCTTTTACAACGGCACTGTTTTCTTCAACTCCCCGTCGACCAAACCTTTCACGTCTACCAGCACGGCGTTTGGTGCGAATTTCGCGGAGGAAGGCCTGCATGAATTCCTGGATGATCCCAAAGGCACGGGGCGCAAGTACGCAGTGTTTGCGCCTGAAGCGCCTGGCGGCAATTTCATCCAGGCCTGGGACACCAACGGTTCGGGCGACTACACCGGCAAAGACGACTACTGCTTCCTACCCAGCCTGTTCAACGGTGTGTCAGGCGGCGCATACGGGTCCGCTTCTCAATACAACATGAACAAGAGATTTGCGCTGGGCATCTCCAGTGGCGGCTATAACACCAGCCGCATGGCCGTCACGTTCAATGGCCAGTCTGAATGGTCGGCCCTGGCCATCGTGTCCGGATCCTACGCGACATGCCTGGGGCCGTTTTGCAAATTGCCCAGCACGCTGCCTATCAACCATCCGCCCACCAAGTTTTATCACGGAACCAAAGATATCGTCGTAGGGATCAGCACCATGCGCCCTTATTACGAACTGCTGAACAGCGGGGGCTTCATCACCGAGAAAGTGGAGCACGGCGGTGCTCATGAATTCACTAAGGAGACCTTGGGTGACGGCGGCATCAAGGCGTGGTTCGACAAGTTCTGAATAAGCCAAGCCGGGGCCGGCCTGAATTTTTTTCAGTATCTGGGCCATCCAAACTTCAACGTGAGAGATCAACATGAGCCAACTTGACCGCCGCACTTTCCTGCAACAAGGCGCCGCTGGTACCACTGCCGTCGCCCTTGCGGGCACCGCCCTCTTTCCACAGGAGGCGAAAGCCTTCCAACACTTTCCGGTTGACGCCGAAGGCCTTGCCACGGAAGACGGCGTTCTTCAACTGGTGCGGGCCATGGTGGCCTACGGCCCCCGCCTGACGGGCAACGCCGCGCACACAGCCTATGTGAACCACCTGGCCCAAACCTTTGCTGAATTAGGTTTGCAGGTGACGCGGGACACCCAGGTATTTGAACGCTGGGAAGTCAAGGACTATTCGCTTAAGGTGGAGAAGTCTGGAAAGATGTCACCTGTGACCTTGGCCGGTTACCACCCTTACTCAGGAAGCACGCCCCCCGAGGGCATCAAGGGCCGCTTGGTATGCCCGGCCTTGATCAAGACGCCCATCATCCCCAATCTGGGCGACTATGGTTCGTTCGAGGCTTTCGTACAGGCGTTGAAGCAACAGATGAGCGCGGGCGTCACCGCCAGCGTGGCCAGCCAACCGGGCGGTGTCAAAGGCGCGATCGTCGTGGTCAACGTACCGAACCTGCCACTCTTCGCGGGCATCGCCGATCTGATCAAGAGCTACGAGTACGACCCCGGAAACACGCTGCACTTCACAACCTCTTATCGGCGCACCTGGATCAACGGCTTCCTCACAGCATTGGCCGACACCTATCAAGCCAAAGGCGCCATTGGCATCGTCTACATATTGGACGCCAACCCTGCGAATGCACAGGGTCAGTACGTGCCGTTCTTTTCCAAACTCAAGCAGTTCCCTGGCGTGCTAGTCGACCGCGTCGTTGGCAACCAGCTCAGGCTGCTTGCACAAGCAGGTGCCAGCGCCCAGCTCACCCTGACGGCCACCTTTCAGCGCAATGCCACGTCCGACTCCCTCGTGGCGATCTTGCCTGGCATGAGTGCAGAGAACGTCATCATCAACACCCACACCGATGGACAGAACGCGTTTGAAGAAAACGGCGCGGCGGCATGCCTTGCCTTGGCGCGCTACTACGCGGGCAAGCCCATCCAGCAGCGTCCTCGCACACTGGTCTTCAGCTGTGTGACAGGCCACATGGTTGATGGGTTGCCGCAAGCTCAGGGCTTCATTGATGCGCACCCCGAACTGGTATCGAATTCGGTCGCGTCACTCACGATCGAGCACTTTGGCGCCACCGAGTGGCAGGACTCAACGCTGTTGGGATACCGAGCCACGGGCAACCCTGAAATGGCGGCCGTTTTTTACACTGGCGGTTTACTCAACCCAGCCATTGCCTCGGTGAAAGAGGTCGATCTTCGCCGCACGCTGCTGCTCAAGCCCTTGTTTGGTTTTGTCTTTGGCGTGGGGCATCCGTTGATTGAAGCAGGGATTCCGTCCCTGGCCTACATCACGGGTCCGGAGTACCTGGTGGCCATTGCGCCCGACGGCCATCTGAGCAAGTTCGACAAGAAGCGCATGCGCTGTGAGTTGCAGTGGTGCGTGAACGTGCTGCACAAGATGCAAGGCATGACTGCAGCCCAGTTAAAAGGCTGAGGCGCTGGGCAGGCGGTCACGACGGGCTGACGTGCCGTTTGGGATAGAGCCAGGGCTTGAGGACACGCGTGAGCTGCGGCGCAACCAGCCAGGTCATTGCCGCGACAACGAGCATGGTCAGCAGCACCGTGCGCGCCAGAAGGGACCAAGGCGCGATCAGTGGCCCGAGCAGCAAGAACAGCAGATAGACCGTGGGACAGATGCCCAGCCACGTCACCACGGCGACCTTCCATCTGGGTGGCGCCTGGACGGACGAGACGCCGGGCACTTTGAACCAATGGGCCAGACCGGTGATGTGCCGCACATGTGTCGATCCCTCCACGTGCGGTTGAGCGGCAGCCAGGCCCCGGCGACGCTCACCGGAGTGCTTCCAAAGATCCAGGTGTTCGGGCGAGTCAAACGCCAGCATCACGTGGAACAGCGGATCCTCAATGTCGGGCTCTTCCCCGGGATGCACGAGTTGCGACCCCACGTACCCGTCGAACTTTGATGCAGCCACCATCATGTCGTGGCAGATCTGTTCGAACGCGGCCTCACTGCCGACCTTGACCCGGCGGCTGATCAACATGATCACCGCGTGTTCTTTTGATTCGTTCATCGCAGCAGCTCCGCATGTCTGCAGGGAATGGGATGGTGGTCCATTCCCTGTCTGGCGCTGCCAGCTTACTTGGCGCCCAAGCCCAGCTGGTTCATGAAGTCCTGGTTCGCCAGGGCGTTGACGGTGACGAAGGCCCGCCTGGCCAGGGCGACGGTGATGGGTGTGCGGATGTTCATGGTGCTTCAGGCCTTGCGAATCCAGGTGGGCGCGATCGAGGTGCCTTGGCCGGCCCCATAGCCGAAATAGATGTTCAAGCCACCCAGAGGCTCAAGGTAGCGGGCGTTCTTCAGGCCGCCTGCATCCACGACGTCAAAGCCGATGCTGTCGGCCAGGGCCGTGGCGGTCTGCTTGGCACGTGCGCTGTCGCTGGCGACAAAGACGCTGACCTTCTGGCCGTGGCCGAAGTCGGCGCCTTCTGCCAGCACCTGGGCGAACACCGTGTTGAAGCCCTTGACGATCTCAGCACCGGGTGCTGCCTTGGCGATCTCTTCGGCGGCCGAGGTGCTGTGGCCCAAGGTCAAGCCCATGTAGTCGGCCGTCAGCGGGTTGGTGATGTCGATGACGACCTTGCCATGCAGATCACCCACGGCGGCCAATGCACCGGCGGCATCTGCGTAGGCAGTGGCCAGCACGATGGCGTCGGCACCGGCGGCCGAGCCAGCCGTTGCCACGGCCTGGGCGCCTGGGTTGTTCGCGGCCACTTGCGCTGCCTTGGCGGCATCGCGTGCCGTGACACTGACCTGGTGGCCAGCGCGGACGAGTTGTTTGACGAAGGCCGAGCCCATGTTGCCGGCGCCGATGACGGTGACTTTCATGATGGTTTCCTGGTTGTTTGCAGCGAGTTGCTGCGGTGAATGAACTGTAGAAGGCCTGAATCCGCAGATAAATGGGCTCTCAATGCATTAATAGTCCCGCAGATCGGCACAATGCGGCTCATGGACAAATTCCAGGAAATGCGGGCGTTCGTGAGCGTCGTCAACGAAGGCAGCTTTGTGCGCGCGGCCGACGCCCTGAACATGTCGAAGACGGCGGTGTCCCGCTTGGTGTCTGATCTGGAGGCCCGACTGGGCTCACGCCTGTTGCAACGGACCACCCGAAAGTTGTCATTGACCCAGGAGGGCGAGGTCTTCCATGAGCGCTGCAAGGAGCTGCTCGATGGCCTGGAGGAAGCCGAGGCCGAACTCAACGCGCACACGGGCGAGGTCATCGGCCAATTGCGCGTCAACGTTCCAGTGACCTTCGGCCTGCTGTACCTGGCGCCGCTGTGGCCGCGCTTCATGGACCTGCACCCGAAGGTGACGCTGGAGGTGTCGCTCGCCGATCGACTGGTCGACCTGGTCGAGGAAGGCTATGACCTCGCGGTGCGCATTGCCCGACTGCCCAGCTCATCACTCGTCAGCCGGCAACTCACCGCCACGCGCATGGTCCTGTGCGCTTCTCCGGACTACCTGCGGCGCCATGGCACACCAGCCCATCCTTCTGAAATTTCGCGCCATCAGGTCATCACCTACACCTTGTTGGCAACGGGCGACCACTGGGAGTTCGAGGGCCCGGACGGCGTCGTCAACGTCAAGGTGCAGCCTCGCATGCGCACCAACAGCGGTGACACCTGCTGTGCCGCAGCAGTGGGCCACCACGGCATCGTGTTGCAGCCCGCATTCCTGGTGGCCCCATTCCTGGCTTCGGGGCAATTGGTCGAGGTCTTGCCGCAGTACCGCTCGATCGAATTGGGCATCTACGCGCTGTATCCGAGCCGCAAGCACCTCACGCCCAAGGTTCGCGCTTTGGTCGATTTCCTGGTGGATGAATTTCGTGCGCCCAAGTGGCCGGCTTGATGTGCGCGCTCTGGAATAGCGGGGCAGTGCCATGCCGAAGCTCGATCCGGCAGCAACGCCGCTGCTCGAAATTTTGCCAAACGTCAGGCACCAAAGTACCCCTTCAGTGAGGTCTTGACGGTGCCGCTTGGGCCTTGACCACGTGTTTGAGCGTTAACCAGAGGTTGCGCACCAGCTGGAGTTCTGCTTTTGCTGCGCGGCAACAGCCGCTTTGGGTCGATATGCGGCAGTCAGGATTGCCTGCGTCCCCTATCGGACGTCATCCATGCCCGGTGGCTTCCTGGCATTACAGCCCGCCGATTTCTCCACGCCACTTCGCATCCGATCATCAACCGATCCGCAGGCCTCCTGCCCCCAGGAGCCCGATCAGCCCGATCGCGATCAGGTAGATCGCGACAATGAAGTTGAGCAAGCGCGGCATCACCAGAATGAGGATACCGGCGAGCAGCGAAATCAGTGGCGTGAGGCTGAGGTGCAGATTCATTGGGCGTTACCAGTTGAGCGGCGCACGATGGCGCCATCGACGATCTTCACGCGCGCACCGACCAGCAGTAATGGGTCCACCGCGTGGTCGAAGTTTTTGGTGCTGCCATCTTCCAACTCGACCGTGACGCGGTAGACCGTGGTCTTCTCCCTGGCGTTCTGGATGCGGTTGCCTGCATAAGCGCCGCCAATGGCGCCGACGATGCGGGCGATGTCCTTGCCCGAACCGCCGCCCACCTGGTTGCCGAGCACGGCGCCAATCACGCCGCCGGCGACGGTGCCCAGCACATTGTGCGAGTCGCCGTCGGCGATCTCGGTCTTGTTGACGGCCGTCACGACGCCACAAGTGGCACCGATCATGTCGGCGCGGCGGGCATCACGGTCATCGCGGCGGTCGCAGCCGTAGGCATTTGTGTTGGTGTTGGTGTTCGCCACTTGGTCACGCGCGAAGCGTTGGCTCGTCTCTTTTTGTCCGACCTTCAGGAAGCCGGTGGCGACCAGGTTGCCACGCAGGCGGTCCCTGCGGGACACGGTGTAGCTGCCTTCGTACAAGCCGCGGCTGACCTCGGTCAAGGGCATGCTGTTGGCGATGCCTTCGACGGCCACCCGGGCCGTGCCACCGGGCACACCCGAGAGGGAGAACTTCAGTTCGTCGCCTGCGCGGATGCGATCTGGTGCATTGACCGTGAAGGCGCCGATGCGTGCCGTCTGCACAGGGCTGGGCGCGCCGCGCAGCAGCGACTGGTCCAGCGTGGCATTCATTTCCCGGCCATCGCGCAAGAGGCGAGCCGTCACCAGGCTGGTCGCCGTCAGCCGGTCACGCGTGCGGACGGTGTAGTCGCCTTCGTAGACGCCGGGACGGACCTCGTTCAGGCGCACCACAGAAGTGGCGCCGCCGATCTGCAGCGTGACCTCGGACCCCGGCGTGGCCGTGAGCCTGAAGGCCAGCTCGGTGCCGGGTGTCAGCTCGCGCACTTGTTCCACGCTGAAGCTGTCGGCGGTGACGGTCGCGGTCGGGGCCGTCTGTGCGTGGGCAGAGGTGCCCACGGTCAGCGGCAAGGCCGCCGCCAGCGCGAGAATGAGCACGGACAGTCGTGAGGGCAGGTTCATCGTGGGCTTTCCGCGTGCCACGAAACGGGCACGTACCGAGGTTTAACGCGGCACGCGCCGCCGCGGCCGACAGAACAGGAAAAGAATGGTTGGCGTGGGCGAACCTGCGCCCCCATGAGGCCCCGCCGCCATCACGCGCAGCGTGTCCTGACCGGCCTCGTCCAGGGGGCAGCGCATCCGGCGCGCAAGGCGGTTTGAGCCGAACGCCGCCTTCTGAACCCGGGCCGCAAGGCACTTCAACCTTGCACTTTGCCCATCTGAGGCCCAAGCGCCGAGCTTTGAGCCTTGCGCGCAAGGCCCTGCATCCCCAACGGCGGCTTTCTGAGCCTTGCAGCGCAAGCCTTTGAACCCCAAGCGCCGGGTGCCAGAGCCTTGGCTGCAAGGAGAAAAGGCTTGCGCGCAAGGCCCGTGCACCTGAAGGCCCATGAATAAAGCCCCGCGAACGGGGCTTGGGTGCCTTGCGGGCCGGGGTTCAAGCGGGCGGGCGCCGGGCTTTTATCGGCGCGCGACCTGCGCGTGAAGCGGACGGCCACGTCGCTGCCCAGGGCGTCGAACTGGGCCATGTCGCGCTGCGCTTCGGCCACGTCCACATCGGCCGGGATCAAACCGGGGTTCTCGCTCATCGCGACCAGCGTGCGGCGGCAGAAGGTTTCAGACTTCTCGCCCATCTTGTTCAGGCTGCGGCGCTCGTCGGCGCTCAGCGAGATCAGGCCGGACAGCTTGCTTTCGAGCGTGGACAGCGCGTCGGCGATGGCGGCATGGTCCGCTTCGGTCAGGGTGAGGGAAATGAGGTTTTGCGGCATGTTTTCCTGGCGTTAGTTTTGTTGATGAGGCTGCGACTTTGGGGTTGGCTGGGTTGAGAAAATTACCATCAAGAGGGGCGCGCAGGGCTTGTCTTGTCACTGGTCGTGGATGGCGGTACCGACCCAAACAGGGCATCCAAGCCAAGGCCGGAAAGCGGTCGTTCAGGATGAAAGCAAGTTCAGGCCAAAGCGTCCAGGGCTTCTAGGGGAAGAATGCGAAGCCAGTCATTCCTAAAAAGTGCTTGAAGATTCGTGCGCGTTGCCGCGGGAAATTCGTCTCGCGCGTACTCTTCCCACATCCATCGTGAATAGTCCGCATCACGCTTTTTTGCGAAGAAGGCTTGAATGCCAACCTCTTTGATGACTCCTGTGAAACGTTCGAACTCACGAGCTGATGCCACGGCGTATGGCATGGTTCCCATCAGCGCCAAATCAAGGTCTGCTCTTTGCATCCGATCAGTGACGGCATCCATCAACAGGTCCTGAGGCAAGGGGCCGAAGATGAACCAATCCTCCAGTGTCACCACCAGCGGAAAGTTTGGCAGTCCATTTGGAATCCAACTGGATTTACCCGCCTGGGCTTCCTGGATGTTTTTGTAAAGCTGAACCACCGCATCGGCAATGATCCCGATCTCTCCAATGAGATCAGGGCCGCCAACGGAGAACTTGGCCGCCTGCTTCATCCGCTTGGTCTTGCATTCGATGAACAGGTTCGCATCGGCACCACCTAATATCCAGTCCGCGCCGTGGTGCAGCTCCTTGCCGACGGCGTACTCTTTTTCCTCAAATACGGTGAAGCCGCTCTGGTTGAAAACCGCGCGCAGAACCTCGCCGACGTAGTTTTGAAACGAGGCTCCAAAAGCTGCATCAAAGCCGGCTGACTTCACAAGGTCGTAGTACATGCCATGGCTGAAGCGACGCAGCAGGAGGTCCGGCACGGGGCAATAAAGGCGATGCCGGTTGGTTGGGTCTAAGGATATGAGTGGTTTGGCTTCGAGTGGGTTCCAGGCGTACTCCCATGGCTCGCCGTATTTCTGTGGGTCAGCCATGGTCTCCCTTAGCTCTTCCACGGTAGATGACAAGGACAGGAAGAATGCAAGGGACTGATCCCGAGAGATGCCGAAGGCGGTGAAGTCTTGCTGGGCGTTGATGTCGAAGCGCTTTAGAAGGTGGCCCGTCAGCCACATCCCAAGCAAGAAATAGTCGCGAATGCTGAATCCGGTTTGGCGCTCCAAGATGGGGCCGACCTGTGGGGATCCGAACACCTTCAGATAGCGTAGCAATCCGTCTAGGTCGTTCTTATGCTGCCAAGGAAACTGGCGGTGGCCGATCCGGTGCAGCTCCTTCATCACGTCTTCGGCTACCAGACGCTCCTTTGAACCCGCATTTTCGATGCGTCGTATGCTATTGATCACGGTTTGCATCGAGATCCACGAATTCAGTCGCTTCCTGCCCTTGCGATCCGCGTGTAGCACAAGCTCGCGGGCGATATTCGGCAGGTCCCATGGAAACAGATACTGCTTAAGCGAATAGGGCTGCATGCCTGGCTGCACAGGCGCTTGACCATTGTTCATGATGTGCTGGGAAAGGTGCCAGACATCGACAAGCGATGCCTCAAGGTGGCGCTGCCGCATCATGTTGCGAAGAGGTTTGTACGAGTCGTATACGTTTGACACTTTGTTCTCCGTCCGATGTCACAAATCCTATCGAACTTTGAACGACCGGTTCTACTGAGGCGCTAGGCCCGCTTCTGGCCGGGACTTCCAATTCGTGAACACCGCCAACAGGTGACATTGGTTGGCAGAACCTCAGGCAGGGAAGGTCAGCTTCCCGGCACTGCCGCGTGTTCACGCTCCCGGCCAGTTACTGACATCAATGACCGGCGGCTGCCAAGCGAGCCGCTGTCAGTGGAAATCCTCCTCGCGCTGGTGGCGCGCGCCGATGACGAGGACCAACTCAGGGGTGCGTATATCGAAGCGAAGGACGTACCCGGTGGAGCCAAACGGGATGATGAGTTCCCGCAATGTTGGGCGTTGACCGACCTTGCGATAGCTGTAGGGCGTGGTCGCGAGATGACTGTTGGCAGCGGTGCGAATGGCCTCGACAGCCTCGTAGGCACGCATGGCTTCTAGGGCAGTCTCGGCGCGATCCAGCAGGAAGTCGAACAGGCGATCCAGATCAGCATCGGCCTCAGGCGTGAACTCGACTCTGAACGTCATTTGCGAAGCTGCTTCACCCGTGCTGCGACCTTCGCCTCAAGCTTCGACAAGACAACGTCCGACGGGATAGAAACCCCGGTGCGCTCGTACGCTGCCAATGAGGCTTCGCACCGCGCGGCGAAGTCCGTTTGAACGCGACGAAATTCGATGGCGCGACGTACCGATGCCTCGACAAATTCAGTCAGCGTCTCGCCAGGCAGAAGCACCGAATCAAGATCAGCGCGCAACTCAGGTTCGACACGGACTTGAGGGATGACGGAGGTTTTCATGACCTCAGTGTAGTGCATCCGCACTACGTGTTCAAGCGCCGTGCTGGATCTCAGGCAGCATCGACTCCGCACCAGCGCGACCGTCAGCAATCTGGCGGGCCCGTTCGGTGAGCCTACGACTGCTCAGGGTCGATGGCGCTCTCGGCCAAGAGCGGACCACTAAGCCGCCAAGTCCAAAATGCTGCCCACAGACTGCGCCAGCATCTCGACCAGTTCAGGATCCATGTACTTGTACTCGTCGGGGATGTCGAGCACATGGATGGGCTTGCCGGCCAACAACCCGGTGAACTCGGCGGCCAGCCGAGACTTGTGCTTGTCTTCCATGGCGAAGATGACATCGGCCCAGCACACATCGTCTGCGGACACGGTGTGCCGGGCACTGGGGCTGGTGCCACCCGAGCGGGTCAGCAACCGTGGATGCCTGCGCCAGATCTGCTCGGCGGTGGGGCTGCGCCACTGGTTGCGACTGCACACGAACAGCACCTTCAAACGGCCGTCGGTGCGGGCGGCGGCATCCTTACTGGCCACGACTGGTCGACTTGAGGCTGCCCAGCGGGCGACAGGCTGGCCGCAGCGAGCAGCGCTGTGGATGTGTGTCGGGCGTGCTCATACGGCTTGGCTGCAGCCCTGCGGCTTGAACACCCGCTGCGCAGAGGCCGGGCTTTTGACCAAGCCGGATGCCGGGCGCCGAGGCCTGGCGACCAACTCGCCACCGCAATTGGGGCGCAATTCAAGCATGGTCGTTCCTCCCGTTCATTGATTTGCCCGCCGCACTCTAACCGAGGCATGGGCCGTCGAGCGAGTTCACCCCCGCAGCCTCAACCCACCCGTAGGCTAACCTACGCCCCCATGAAGCCCCGCCGCCCCGCCGCCATCACCCGCCGCACCACCCTGCGCCGTCTCCTCGCCACCTGGCTCAGCACCGGCCCCCTGTCCGCCCTGGCTGCCGCCCGCCGCAAACCCTCGGCCAAAGCTGACCCCGCACCAACACCAAGCGAGCCCCTCCCAGCCTGGCGCCCCGACCACACCGTCATCGTCATCCTCGAAAACCTCTCTGCCTTCGAAGCCACCGAAGCCCAGCTCAAACGGGGCGATGCGCCGGTGTTCTCCAAAACCTCGAACTGGCGCTACCTGAACGAGCTGGCTAGCCTGGGCGCCCGCTTCACCAACGCCCATTTCACGCAAACCCCCTATGGCTCGGGCCTGCCCACGCGCCCCAGCCAGCCCAACTACCTCTTCCTGTTCTCTGGCCACCATCAAGGCGTTCTACCCGCTTGGTTCGAAGACAAGCGCTCGCCCTTCACCGGCCAAGCCTTGTGCGACCGCCAAGGGCAACTGCTGCCGTCCCCCCGCCAAACCAACATCGGCGTCGCCAACAGCAACCTGCCCGACGCCTGGCTGCCCTTGACCTCGCCCAACCTCGGCGCCGCCTTGCTGCAATCTGGCCGCACGTTCGCCAGCTTCAGCGAATCCCTGCCATACCCCAGCTGGAACTGCGCCACCGACGACCGGATGGCGGCCTGCTCAGGTGCCCAAGCCCAAACTGATTTCTACCGCCGCAAGCACAACCCCGCCATCAACTGGACGGACCAACTGGCGCCCATCAGCCCGCGCGGCCTCAAAGGCGACCTGGCCCAACACGTGCTGCCCGTGAGCAGCAACCTGGGCTTCATGCCCACGCAAGACCCGGTGCTCAAGCAATCCTTCCGCGGCTTCGACCGCGACGCCGACGGCCGCCCGCTGCCTTTCGGCCAGTTGCCCCACGTGTCCATCGTCGTGCCCAACGAGCAGCACGACGCCCACAGCAACACCGCCCAGATGGCCGACGACTGGCTGCGCCAGAACATCGGCGCCTACGCGGCCTGGGCCAAGGCCCACAACAGCCTGGTCATCGTCACGTTTGACGAAGACGGCAGCACCGACGCCAGCCGGGGCAATGGCTACATCACAGGCACCGGCCGCATCCCAACCCTGTTTTTCGGCGCGGGCGTGAAGCAGGGCGATTTCGCGGGGCGGATCGACCACCTCAACGTGCTGGCCACCGTGTTGTGGCTGAACGGCGCCCTGGCGCGCTTCAAGTCCGATTTCCGGCAATTTCACCAAATTGTGGACGGTTCTGGCTCGGAGGCCGAGAAAGAGTGGCTCAATCTGCGGCCCGTCACCGAAATTTTCCGCGCCCCGTAAGTTCGTAGAATCGCGCCCATGTCATCGAAACCCACTACTGTCCCCGTTTCCTCCACCAAGCCCAGTGCCACCTACGGCGAGTCGTCGATCCGCGTCCTCAAGGGCCTGGAGCCCGTCAAGCAGCGCCCGGGCATGTACACGCGCACCGACAACCCGCTGCACATCATCCAAGAGGTGATCGACAACGCGGCCGACGAAGCCCTGGCTGGTTTTGGCAAGCGCATCGCCGTCACCCTGCACACCGATGGCTCGATCAGCGTGGAAGACGATGGCCGGGGCATCCCCTTCGGCCTGCACCCGGAAGAGCAGGTGCCCGTGGTCGAGATCGTGTTCACGCGCCTGCACGCCGGTGGCAAGTTCGACAAGGGTTCGGGCGGCGCCTACAGCTTCTCGGGCGGTTTGCATGGCGTGGGCGTGAGCGTGACCAATGCGCTGTCCACGCGCCTGCAAGTCACCGTCTACCGCGAAAAGCAGGTGGCCCAACTGGCCTTCAGTGGCGGTGATGTGATTGAGCCCTTGACTGTGCGCCCACTGGCCTCCGGCGAGCGCAAGAACGGCACCACCGCGCGCGCCTGGCCCGACCCCAAATACTTTGAAAGCGCCGAGCTGCCCCGCAGTGAGCTGATGCACACGCTGCGCAGCAAAGCCGTGCTAATGCCCGGCGTGACGATGACGCTGACGACCGAGAAGACCGGCGAGACGCTGACCTGGCTCTACAAGGGCGGCCTGCGCGATTACCTGACGCAGGCCCTGCACACCGACCCGATCATCCCGCTGTTTGAAGGCGAGCAGTTCGCCACCGGCGCCGAGACCGAAAACTTCGCCGAAGGCGAGGGCGCCGCCTGGTGCGTGGCCTTCACCGAAGAAGGCGCGTCCATGCGCGAAAGCTACGTCAACCTGATCCCCACGGTGGCCGGTGGCACGCACGAGGCGGGTTTGAAGGATGGCCTGTTCACCGCCATCAAGGGCTTCATCGAGATGCACAGCTTGATGCCCAAGGGCGTCAAGCTCATGCCCGATGACGTGTTCTCGCGCGCCAGCTTTGTGCTCTCGGCCAAGGTGCTGGATCCGCAGTTCCAGGGCCAGACCAAGGAGCGCCTGAACAGCCGCGACGCGCTGCGCCTGGTCACCACCTACGTCAAGCCGTCGCTGGAGCTGTGGCTGAACCAGCACGTGGACTACGGCAAGAAGCTGGCCGAGCTGGTCATCAAGCAGGCCCAGGCCCGCCAGAAGGCTGGCCAGAAAGTGGAGAAGAAAAAGGGCTCGGGCGTGGCCGTGTTGCCCGGCAAACTCACCGATTGCGAAAGCCGTGACCTCAGCCTGAACGAAGTGTTCCTGGTCGAGGGCGACTCGGCCGGTGGCAGCGCCAAGATGGGCCGCAACAAAGAGACCCAGGCCATCCTGCCCTTGCGCGGCAAGGTGCTCAACGCCTGGGAGGTCGAGCGCGATCGCCTGTTCGCCAACAATGAAATCCACGACATCTCGGTGGCCATCGGGGTGGACCCTCACGGCCCCAACGATTCGCCTGATTTGTCTGGCCTGCGCTATGGCAAGGTCTGCATCCTGTCAGACGCTGACGTCGATGGATCGCACATCCAGGTGCTGCTGTTGACCTTGTTCTTCAGGCACTTCCCCAAGCTGATCGAAACGGGCCACATCTACATCGCGCGCCCGCCGCTGTTCCGGGTGGATGCGCCCGCGCGGGGCAAGAAGCCTGCCGCCAAGCTTTATGCGCTGGATGAGGGCGAGTTGACTGCCACGCTGGACAAGCTGCGCAAGGAAGGTTGCCGCGAAGGCACTTGGTCCATCAGCCGATTCAAAGGTTTGGGCGAGATGAACGCCGAGCAGCTGTGGGACACCACCCTGAACCCCGACACCCGCCGCCTGCTGCCCGTGGCCTATGGCGAGCCCGGTTTCGGCTTGACCGAGGTTTCATTCAACAAGCTGATGGGCAAGGGCGAAGCCGCTTCGCGCCGCGAGCTGATGGAGCTGCACGGCGACGAGGTCGACATCGACGTTTGAATCAGACCTTTCGGCCACCGCCCACCAGCAACAGCCCACCCACCACGATGGCGCCGATGCCCGCCCACAAGGGGATGTTGACCGTTTCTTTTTCCTTGACGTTCAACTCCAGCGGGCCAAGTTTCACGGCCGACGTGTTCTTGGTGTAGCTGAAGCCGCCATAGGTGAGGCCGAGGATGCCTGCAACGATGATGGCGACGGCCAGGATTTTGATGCTGTTCATGTGAGTAACGCCTTGCCAATTGAGATGAACACCACTGTGACCGCCAAACCGAGATCAGGCCATCGGCCTTGTCTGCTTTGCCTGTCAGCGTTGTCCGACACGAAAAAACACCGACTGGTTTCGACCACACCAAGATGACCCAGCAAACCATGGACTTTCCCCCACCGCCGCCTCCGCCCCCAGCGGACGAGGGCGAATCCCTGACCCTGTCGCATTACGCCGAGCGCGCCTACCTGGAATACGCCCTGAGCGTGGTCAAGGGCCGCGCCTTGCCCGACGTGTGCGACGGCCAGAAGCCCGTGCAGCGCCGCATCCTGTACTCGATGGACCGGATGGGTCTGAGCTTTGCAGGCAACACCGGCCCCAAGCCCGTTAAAAGTGCCCGCGTGGTGGGCGACGTGCTGGGCAAATACCACCCGCACGGCGACAGCGCTGCCTACGACGCCATGGTGCGCATGGCGCAAGACTTCGCGCTGCGTTACCCGCTGATCGATGGCCAGGGCAACTTCGGTTCACGCGACGGCGATGGCGCTGCCGCGATGCGCTATACCGAGGCACGCTTGGCGCCCATCACGCGCCTGCTGCTCGATGAGATCGACATGGGCACGGTGGACTTCGTCCCCACCTACGACGGCTCGTTCGAAGAGCCCAAGCAGTTGCCAGCGCGCCTGCCTTTCGTGCTGCTCAACGGCGCCAGCGGCATCGCCGTGGGCCTGGCCACTGAGATCCCCAGCCACAACCTGCGCGAGGTCTCCAATGCGGTGGTGGCGCTGATCCGCAACGACAAGCTGCCCGACGAAGAGCTGTTCGGCCACATCCAGGGGCCTGACTTTCCGGGCGGCGGGCAGATCATTTCCAGCCCGCAGGACATTCAGGATGCTTACCGCAGTGGCCGTGGCAGCCTGAAGGTGCGTGCGCGCTGGAAGATCGAGGATCTGGCGCGGGGGCAGTGGCAGTTGGTGGTCACCGAGTTGCCGCATGGCACCAGCTCGCAGAAGGTGTTGGAAGAGATTGAAGAGCTGACCAACCCGAAGGTCAAGACGGGCAAGAAGGCCCTGACGGCCGAGCAGACCCAACTCAAAACCACGGTGCTGTCAGTGCTCGACGCCGTGCGCGACGAGTCCAGCAAAGACGCGGCCGTGCGCCTGGTGTTCGAGCCCAAGACCCGCACGGTGGAGCAGCAAGAGCTGATCACCACCTTGCTGGCGCACACCAGCCTGGAAACCTCCTCGTCGATCAACATGACGATGGTGGGCGCCGATGGTCGGCCCACGCAAAAGAGCCTGCGCCAAGTGCTGCTGGAGTGGATCGGCTTCCGCATGGCGACCGTCACGCGCCGCACCAGCCACCGCCTGGGCAAGGTGCTGGACCGCATCCACATCCTGGAAGGCCGCCAGCTTGTCCTGCTCAACATCGACAAGGTGATCCGCATCATCCGCGAGAGCGACGAGCCCAAGGCCGCGCTGATCGAAGCGTTCAAGCTCAGCGACCGCCAGGCCGATGACATCCTCGACATCCGCCTGCGCCAACTGGCCAGGCTGGAGGCCATCAAGATCGAGCAGGAGCTGGCCGAACTGCGCACCGAAGAGACCAAGCTGCGCGACATCCTCGACAACCCAGGCGTGCTCAAGCGCACGGTGATCAAGGAGATCGAGGCTGACACCAAGCAATTTGGTGACGAGCGCCGCACCCTGATCCAGGCCGAGAAGCGCGCCGTGGCCGAGGTCAAGGTCATCGACGAACCCGTGACCGTGGTGGTGAGCCAGAAGGGCTGGGTGCGTGCGCGCACCGGCCATGGCCATGATCCCGCCAGCTTCGCCTTCAAGGCCGGCGATGGCCTGTACGGCACCATGGAATGCCGCACCGTTGATCCGATGATCGTGATCGGCAGCAATGGCCGCGTCTACAGTTTGCTGGTGAGCAGCCTGCCGGGCGCGCGTGGCGATGGCTCGCCCATCACCAGCATGATCGAACTCGAATCAGGCACGCAGCCGGTGCATTACCTGGCGGGTGCTGTGGACCAACGCTTGCTGCTGGCCAACACCGGCGGCTTCGGCCTGCTGGCCAAGATGGGCGACCTCATCACGCGCCAGAAGGGCGGCAAGGGCTTCCTGACGCTGGACGATGGCGATGTCGTGCTGCCGCCCGTGCTGGTGCAGCCTGGTCACACGCAAGTGGCCTGCCTGGCGCAAGGCGGTCGCATGCTGGTGTTCGCGCTGGACGAACTCAAGCTGCAATCCAACGGCGGACGCGGCCTGACCTTGATGGAGGTCGATGCCAAGAAGGATCCGCTGATTTCGGTGACCACGGCGCACAACGGCGTCAAGGTGATCGGTTCAGGCCGTGGTGGCAAGGACAAGGAAGAAGACGTGCGCAACTCAGGCTATGCGGCTCACATTGGCAAGCGCGCCCGCAAGGGCAAGCCCGTCGATGGGATGCAAAAAGTGATGAGGGTGCTGCCGCTTTAACCGAAAGGTTAAAAAGGCAAGACCCGCACCACGGTGACCGAGCATCCCGCCTCGGCCACCACCTGGGCCGACACGCTGCCCAGGTAACGCCGCAAGGCCGAGTTGCCGCGCGCGCCCATCACGATGTGGTCGACCTGGTTGCGCGTGGCGAATTCCACGATGGCGGCCGCCGTGTCTGGCGCCTCCAGCACATGGAAGGTCAGGCGCTGGTCTTCCATCTTCAAGGATTGCTGCAGCGGTCTGGCCCAATGCTTGATGGCCACCAGCTGCTGCACATGCAGGCTGTTGCCCGCGTCATCGGTCAGCTTGTCCATGCCAACCCGGTTGGTCTTCATGATGCTGACGCAGGCCAGCCGCGCCTTGGGCTCGATCTGCAGGATGCGGCCCACGGTGGTCAACAGCTTTTGCTGCAGTTCCAGCGGGCTGGATTTCAAGCCAATGGCCACCATGATGATCGGGCTGCGGTCGATTTGCGACGTGGCCGTGATATCGCCTTTGGGCTCGGCGCCCATGGCCTTGAACCAGCGGCCAAAGGTGGTGATGGGCCCGGCCTTGATCAGCTTCGACGCACGGCCGGTCAAGGCCACCTGGTCTGGGTTTTGCAGGTCAAACGCCAGTTGCGCGGCGGTTTGGTAGCGGCTGTCGGGGTTGACCTCCAGGCAATGCAGCACCACCTCCTGGAACCAGGCCGGCAGGTCAGGGCGAGAGGCCCGGGGGGGCATGGGGTCGGTGTACAGGCGTTTGCGCAAACCGACCACCGTGGTGGGCTGGCCAAAGGGCCGCTCGCCGGTGGCCAGGTGGTACAGCATGACGCCCAGCGCGAACAGGTCGCTGCGCGGGTCGGTGCGCACAAACTGCACTTGCTCGGGCGACATGTAGGGCGCGGTGCCCATGGGCAAGGTGAACTCTTCTTCCAGCAGGTCGGGCAACTGGTCGTGGCGCGACAAGCCGAAGTCCACCAGCACCGCCTCGCCTGATTCGCGGAACATGATGTTGCTGGGTTTGACGTCCAGGTGCACCACGTGCTGGGAGTGCAGGGCGTGCAAGGCCTGCGCCACGCTGGCGCCCACGCGGGCGATTTCGTCCACCGGCAGCGGCGCCTGCAGCAGCCGTGGCCGCAAGGTGTCGCCGCCGATGCGTTCCATGACGATGTAAGGCTGCCGGGTGAAATCGCCCCGCGCCACGAAGCGGGGCACATGCGATCCGCTCAGGCGCGGCATGATCATCCGCTCGACCTCAAAACCCACGATGGTGGCCGGGTCCTCACCACCTTTGATGCGAGGCACCTTCATCACCAGCGGCATGTCGGTGGGCTCGTTCAGTGCCGTCACCGACCACAAATTCGCCATGCCGCCCTGGTGCAGGCGTTCATCCAGCCGGAAGCCATCGATGACCTGACCGGCTTCAAGCCGGGTCGGTTCAGTGCCCATGCTTCAACCTTTCGGCATGGTGTGCAGGCAAGCCCGCTGCGATGATGCGCCGGGCGGTTTCCTCGTGGTCATAGGGCACGCGGTGAAAGGTCAAGGTCTCGCTGTCGGTGTCGAACAGGGCATAGCAAGCGGCAGGGTTCCCATCGCGTGGCTGCCCCACGGACCCCGGGATGGCCAGCCAGCGCCGCGCTGGCGACAACTCAATCGGCACGCCCGCCACGGGGTTGAATTCGCCCGATTTGCCGGCGCCGGTCAGGTGGTACAGGCAGGGTTGGTGCATGTGCCCGCAAAACACGAAACGCTGATCGGTCGCGAACAGACTGCGGGTGGCCTCAGCCCTGCCGTGGATGTATCCCCAATTGACGGGATCGTGCGCGTTGGCGTGCGTGATCAGGCAAGGCCCCACGTTGGCTGTCAATGGCAAGCAGGTCAGGAAGACGTGTTGATCGGGGCTCAGCTGCCGGCGCGTCCATTCCAGCGATGGCATCACATGGCCCGCCAGGTCGGCGCTGCCGTGACCATCAATGGCGTCATCGTGGTTGCCGCGAACGGCGATGGCCCCTTGCCGGACCTGATCACGCACAAAGTCAACCGTCCAGACCGGGTCAGCGCCGTAGTCTACGTAGTCCCCCAGCAGCACCAATCGGTCAATGCCTTGCGCCTGGGCGTGCGCCCACACGGCTTCCGTGGCCTGGCGATTGGCGTGCAAATCAGATAACAGCGCGAGCTTCATGGCAAAGGGGGGGCCTCCAGCCGACGAGTCTAGACTGGATGGACCTTAAGGGTCTTCCCCACTCACATTTTCGGCTGCCAAAGCGTGTGATGCACCAGAATGGCATGCAAGGGATGGTGTTCAGCCGGAGAGGCAAATCGAGATGACCTTGAGCCTTTCGAGTCGGGTGTTGTTGCAGGTGGGGCTGCTGATGGCGGTCGGGACTGGCTTGACCACCGCACTCATCTACCGAGACACCGTGCAAGATGTGCGAGCCTTGACCGCCAGGAACCTGCAAGAGGTTTTGGCGGCGCGCGCTGAGCTGGATGCCCAACCTTTCGAGTTCGCGCAAGACAACACGTTGCGTTTGCGCGATGCCTGGCTGGAGCGCCTGCGCGCCAGGGGCGAGGTCGATCCGCAGGCCGAGTTCAACGCCTGGTTCGTGAGGGACGCCGATGGCGTGACGCGCATCCGCCCCGAGCGCGACGACCACCGCCGATTGCCCAGCGTGGGCCTGATGGCGGGCGTCAAAGATGATGCCTTACTGCGGCGTCAGGTCATGACCGCCTTCGATTTGCTGCGCGAATGGGGCCCGCTGATGACCGAGCGCTATTACTCGGCCTACATCGCGCTGAAGGGCAAGGGCATCATCATGTATTCGCCCAGTGTGAACTGGGGCCGGCTGGTGGACAAGGACACCAACGATGTCGACTATCCCCCCGTGCGTGATGCCGCGCCCAGTCGCAATCCAAAACGCGCCAGCACCTGGACAGACCTGTACTTTGACGACAAGGCCCGCACCTGGATGGTGTCGGCCGTGGCACCGATCGATGTGGACGGCCAGTGGGTTGGCCTGGCCAGCCAGGATGTCTCCGTGGACGCCCTGATTGCCCGCACCATCCAGCTGACCACCCAGGGGGTCTACAGCCTGATCCTCAATGACAAGGGCGATCTCATCGCGCACCCGCTCTTGATGGAAAAGATCAAGGCGTCGAACGGTGAACTCAAGCTCCATGCCCTGAAAGACCCGGTGTTGACCGAGATCTACCGCCAGGTGAAGCAGGCGGGCCACGCGCCTGTGGTGAGGGACACCAGCGACCATGCCATGGTGCTGGGCATCGCCCGCATTGCCGGGCCCAACTGGTACTCGGTCACCGTGTACCCGCGCCAGGTGGTGGACCAACTGGCCACCAACGCGGCACGCAACGTGGTGTTGCTGGGCGCTTTGGCGCTGCTGGCCGAGTTGCTGCTGTTGGCGTGGATCGTGCGGCGTCAGATCAGTCGGCCGCTGCGGCACTTGCAAATGGCCACCGATGCCATTGAGGCGGGTGAAGACCCGCGCGTGTTGTCCAAGCGGCGCGACGATGAACTGGGCCACCTCTCGGAAAGCTTCAACCGCATGGCGCTGGCGGTCCGCGCCCAGGTCAAATCGCTGAAAGAGAAAGAGGCCTACCTGCGCTTGCTGATCGACACCCTGGCCGAAGGCATGGTCGTGCGCGAGCGCAACCTCAAGTTGCTCGATTTCAATGATTCGGCCCTGGCGCTGTATGGCGTGACCCGTGAGCAGGCCACGGCGGTGACGGCCACGGGTGACCCGGTCCGCTATGGCATCCGGCAGTTCAGGCCCGATGGCAGCGAGTACGGGCCCAATGAATTGCCCTTCCAGCGCATGATGGAAACCCGCCAGCCGGTGCGTGGCGAGTTGATCAGGATCTTGCGCAGCGATGGCACCAGCATCTGGGGTTCGGTGAACGTGTCGCCGCTGTTCCGGGAAGGCGAGGAAGCGCCTTACGCGGGGATGACGGTCATCAACGATGTCACGCGCTACATCACGGCCGAGCAGGAACTGCGGGCCGCGAACGAAGAGCTTGAGCGGCGCGTGCAATTGCGCACCACCGAATTGCAGCACGCCAAGGATGAAGCCGAGCACGCCAGCCGTGCCAAGACCGAGTTCTTGTCGGGCATGAGCCATGAGCTGCGCACGCCCTTGAACGCCATCCTGGGCTTTGCACAACTGCTGACCTTGGCCAGGCCGCCATTGAGCGACGCCGATCTGCACAAGGTGCGCCAGATTGAAGCGGCTGGCTGGCACCTGCTGGAGCTGATCAACGAGGTCCTGGACCTGGCCAGCATCGAGGCGGGCGCGGTCGGCACCTCCATGGAGTCCCTCGACCTGGGGCTGGTGATCGATGAGACGCTGGAGATGGTGGGCCCGGTGGCCGTGGAGCGCAACGTGGTGCTGCTCAACCGCAGCACGCCCGGCCAGACCCACTGGGTGCTGGCCGACCGCAAGCGGCTCAAACAGGTGCTGAGCAATCTGCTGTCCAACGGCGTCAAATACAACCGCTACCAGGGCACGGTGACGGTGACGGTGGAGCCTGGCGAGCCAGGGCAGGTGGTGCTGGTGGTGAGCGACACCGGACGTGGGCTGACGCCGCAGCAACTGGAGCGCCTGTTCCAGCCTTTCACGCGGTTTGAGACCGAGGGCGAGGTCATCCAGGGCACGGGCATTGGCCTGGTGATCACGCGCCGGTTGGTCGAGCTGATGGGGGGGCAATTGACGGTGGAATCAGCGCCGGGGCAGGGCTCGATGTTCCGCGTTCACCTGAAAGCGGCCACACCGCCGGCCGGGGTGGCCGAGAAACTGGCCCAGGCCGATGGTAATTCCCTTGCATTGCCAGGGGTGAAGGCCGAGAGCCGATTGCTCTATGTCGAGGATAATCCGTCCAACGTTGAGTTATTCACTGGTGTGATGGCCTTGCAGGCCGGTTACCGGGTTGAGGTGGCCACCGACGGACTGCAAGGCTTGGCGATGGCACGATCCAACCCCCCTGATCTGGCGGTGATCGACATCAATTTGCCCGGCATTGATGGCATAGAGTTGTGCCGCCGCTTGAAGAGTGATCCAGCTACACGCCACATTCCGCTCATCGCGCTGAGTGCCAACGCCATGCCCAGTGATGTGGCCAAGGCCCAGCGCGCCGGGTTTGATGTTTACCTCACCAAACCCCTGAACGTGGTTCAGCTGTTTTCCGAAATTGACCGCATGTTGAATCTGCGTGAATAATTACCCTGATTGATTTTCCATTCAATGTTTGAATACCAAGAGAACACCAGCAGACGTGATTTCATCTTGAAAAAACCATGTTGACCGCAGAACAAGAAGCAGTACTGCGCTCGATCAGGAAACTCCTCGATTTCTGGCAAATATCGCCCGATGAATTGGGCATCGAAGAGTCCGAAACGATCGTTCGCAAAGTGGAGCCACCGCCACCTCCGGCCGGGCCCAAATACCAGCATCCGCGCACGGGTGAAACTTGGAATGGCGAAGGCTCGCAACCGCCCTGGATTCGCGAAGCCCTGACCAAAGAGGGTTACACCGTGGACGAGTTGCGGCTGGTCACGCCCACGCCTGAACAAGTTTCCTGACCGCGGGAACGTGCATTGCTGAGCCTGGAGCTCAGCAACCGCATGTTTTCAAGGACGCGATCATGAGTACTTCGACTTCCGTCAGCGTGGGCCATGGTCCGGGCACTCCCCGCAACGAGGGCACGGCCAAGGACCGGGGCACGCCCGTGCCTGACTCCAACCTCACCGAGATTGAGGCAACCCAGGAGCCTGGTCAGAACCCTGACCCAAGGGCGACCGCGTCTCGGCAGGGCGAGAAGATCCCTTCACCGCCCACCAACAAAGCCGGTCCCGCTCAGCCTCGCTGACGCCGTGGCAGCGTGCTTTTCAGGTGCCGTCCCGGCAAGCCTTGCGGCAATCGCTGCAGCCTGGCGTGATCCATCAGGCGCCCGCCTTGTCCAGGCGTTTGTGTGCCCACTCGTTCCCCACCTCACTGCGGATGGCGGTCAGCACCTCTCGCAGCACCGCAGTGGGTACCAGCGAGCCGAATCGCTCATTCAGGGCTTGGTCCGCCAGCACGGGTTCGTCATCACCCCACAGGTAGTCGTCATCTTGCTCGCTGTGCGGTACGGCGTCGCGCGGGTCTTCCAGGTGGGTGGCGAACCATCTCCACAGTGCGGCT
>CAZKPN010000005.1:83382-98554 GCA_964554655.1 uncultured Aquabacterium sp.
TACGGCGTCGCGCGGGTCTTCCAGGTGGGTGGCGAACCATCTCCACAGTGCGGCTTTCTGGAACTCGGCGCCGGCTTGCTGAAGCCATTGTTCATTCGGTTCATACCGTGCTTCGGTGAAGTTGCCAGCCTCAGCGGGCAGGTCCACGGGGCCGGTGGGCCAAAGGCGGTCAGTGACACTCATGGCAATCTCCTGTTGCGGGCACACCTGTACCCAGCAAACGGGAGACCTGTCGATGTGTCAGGACTGGTCCATCGCCAACTCGCCCGTGGGGACCACGGCTTTGGGCCGGCTGGGCAGTGAATGGCGCAGGATGCGCCAGATCACCTGGCCGAATTGGCGGGCGAACGAGCCCGTGTTGTAGTGCTGGCCGTAACGCTCGCAGATGGCCTGAACCTCGGGTGCCATCTCGGCGTAGCGGTTGGCCGGCAAGTCTGGGAACAGGTGGTGTTCGATCTGAAAGCTCAGGTTGCCCGACATCAGGTTCAACAGGCGCCCGCCCTTGAGGTTGGACGAGCCCTTGATCTGGCGCGCGTACCACTGGCCCCGCGTTTCGTTCTTCACGATGCTGCGTGGAAAGGTCTCCACATCGGTGGTGAAGTGCCCGCAAAAGATGATGCTGTAGGTCCACACATTGCGCATGCCGTTGGCGATCAGGTTACCCAGCAGCACCGGCAAAAAGAAGGGGCCGGCCAGCAGCGGAAAGATCACGTAATCCTTGATCAGCTGGTAGCGCATCTTCTTGCCCACGGGCTTGAACTGCTCACCCAGTTGCTTGCCCGTCATCTTGCCCTTGAAGTAGCGGCCCAGGCGCAGGTCCTGGATGGCCACGCCCCATTGAAACAGCAGCGCGAAGATGATCGCGATCAGCGGCTGGAACAGGAAGAAGGGGCTCCACTTTTGCTCGGGGAACAGGCGCAGCAGGCCGTAGCCAATGTCGTCGTCCATGCCGTGCACATTGGTGTAAGTGTGGTGGCGGAAGTTGTGCGTCTTGCGCCAGCTGTCAGCCGTGCCGACGATGTCCCACTCATAGGTCTTGCCGGTCAAGCTGGGGTCACCCATCCAGTCGTATTGACCATGCATGACGTTGTGGCCCACTTCCATGTTCTCGATGATCTTGGCCAGGCCCAGCATCAGGGTGCCCAGCACGAAGGCGGGTGGAAATAGACCGGCCATGAGCACGATGCGGCCACCGGCTTCCAGGTAGTTGACGGCCTTGACGACACGGCGGATGTAGCGCGCATCGCGCTCGCCCAAGTCGGCCTCGGTGCGGGCGCGCAGGGCATCGATCTCGGCACCGAAGTGCTTCAGTTCGTCGTCGTTCAGGGGGCGGCTCAGGGATTTGGATGAAGTCATGCTGGATCAGGTTTCTTCAAAGGTCGAGCGTGAGGTCGGTGCAGGCGCGGCTGACGCACAGGCGCAAGGCCGAAGTGGGAATGTCTTCCTTGTCACCGGTGTGCAGGTTCTGCGTGACGCCGGTTTGCTTGCCGCACGCGCAGGTGTTGCAGATGCCCATGCGGCAACCCGAAGGCAGGCTCAGGCCCTGGGCCTCCAGGGCGGGCAGCAAGGCTTGGCCGGTGGGCACTTCGACCGTGCGGCCGCTCAGGGCCAGGTTGATGCGCACCGTGCCAACGGCGTCGGAGACAGCGACGGGTGGCGGCGTGAAGGCTTCGCCCAAAAATGAGCGCGCGTGGCCCAGGCTCAGCGAACGAGCGGTGTCCACGAAGCCGGCGGGGCCGCAGGCGTAAACGTGGCGTTGAGCCAGGTCGGGCACCAGGGTGGCCAGCAGCTCGGTGTTCAGGCGCTCGGCGTGTTCGCCATTCAAACGCTGGGCTTCCTGGGTCAACACAAAGTGAACCTTGAAGTGCGGCTGGCGGGCGGCCAAGGCGCGCAACTCGGCCACGAAGCACAGTTCGGCGCGGGTGCGGGCCCAGTAGACCAGGGTCAGGTCCTGCGCCAGGCCGGCCTGGTCGAGCGCGCGGGTCAGGCTCATCAAGGGCGTGATGCCGCTGCCGGCGGCCAAAAACAGGCATGGGCCGCTGGGGGTGGTCATGTCGCCAAACACCGCGCCGATTTCCAGCGCATCGCCCACCTGTGCTTGACGGCACAAGTGCTGGCTGAGCTTGCCGCCATCGACTTGCTTGACGGTGATCGACAAGCGCTTGCCTGACCGGGAAATGCGGGTGGGGCTGTAGCTGCGCGTGACACGCCGGCCATTGACCTCGGTGCTGACGTTGATGTGTTGCCCAGGCTGGATGGCCGCGCAATGGCGATTGGCCTCCAGGTCCAGGGTGACGGTACCTTGGGCTTCAATGTGGCGAGCCACCACACGGGCCAGGGGGCGCTCCCAGGACCAGGCTGAATTGAGGTGTGCAGCCCAGAAGTCAAACACGGATGGTTTGATCAAGGGAGCGATGAGGCGGCTGAGGGCGTTGTCGGCAGAACGGGCGGTCACGGGGTCTCCAAAAGCAGACTTTGAGCGCATTGTAGTGAATCTTGAACATTTGTCTATACGGTTGTATATTAATGTTGGGCGGTATAATCCCTGACCTTTACAAAGCGCGTTGACCACCTTGGACACGTCTTTAGACCTTCCGGAAACCTTGTCGGGCACGGCGCCTTCTGGTCATGCCCTGGGGCGCAAAGCCGTGATTTCCCGAGAGGACATCATCGCGGCCGCCCTGAAGCTCGTGGGTCCGCACCGCAGTGTGTCGTCGCTCAGCCTGCGCGAGGTGGCCCGTGAGGCGGGCATCGCGCCCAACAGCTTTTACCGCCAGTTCCGCGACATGGACGAGCTGGCCGTGGCCCTGATCGACCGGGCAGGGCGTTCCCTGCGCCAGATCATTGGCGAGGCCCGGCACCGCGCCACGGCCGAGCACAGCGTGGTGGCAGGTTCCATCCATGCGTTCATGGAGCAGCTTCGCTCAGACGACAAGTTGCTGCACATCCTGCTGTGCGAAGGCACGGTCGGCTCGGATGCCTACAAGCAGGCCGTCGAGCGCGAGTTGCATTTTTTTGAAGACGAGTTGCGGCTGGATCTGATTCGCCTGGCGGCCGCCAACCAGACCGGCTTGTTCGAGCCGGCCCTGACCGCCAAGGCCATCACCCGTCTGGTGTTCACCATGGGGGCCTCCGCCATGGACATGCCGCCTGACAAGCAGGACGAGCTGACCGCTCAGCTGGTGACGATGGTGCGGATGATCATCGTGGGCACGCAGAGCCTGGCGGCCATGCAGGTCAAGCCCACGGCCTGAGCCTCGCCGCCCTGGTCAGGCGTCGGCTTTGGCCAGTTCGCCATAGGCGTTTTGGAGCCAGGTCTTGAGCCGTTGACGCTCCATCAGGCCCAGACTGCTGACATCACCGCCGTTCTTGGCTGCCCAGAAGCTCGCGTTGTGGGCATCGATTTTTTGCACCACGTTGTCGTGCAGGTGCTTGATGGCGATCACTTTGGCGCCCAGGCCCAAAGCACGCTCAAGCTGCCCTGATTTTTCCAACTGGCTGAAGTCATCGCCTCGCAGCTGGTTCTGCACCAGCACGTAGTTCAGGCGTGAGCCGAAGCGGTCGAGCAGGCGGGTCAGCAGGTTGACCGAATCACGGCCCGAGTCCATCACATGCCAATAGGTGAGCTTGAAGCCGGATTCACCGGCCATGTCCAGCACACCGGATTCTTCCATCCACTTCACCAAGGGCTCGTGCGTTTGCGCGGCCAAGTCCACCAGCACGCGCTGGCCGGGCTTCTCGATGGCGGTTTCGACGATGTGGTCCAGGGCCTCGTAGCGGTCGATCAGCACCGGCGAGGCAAAGCCGGCATAAAAGCGCAGCAGGGCCCCGTGTGATCGGTCAGTGTCAAAGCCCACAAAGGGCAGTTGCTGGTCGATGAAGTATTGGGCCAGCAGGCGCGAGACCATCGATTTGCCGACCCCGCCTTTTTCGCCGCCGATCAAGTGAATTCTGGACAGGGGCGGGGTGTTGTCGGGGGTGTCTTGCATGAGGTTTGCCAAGGATTGGTGCATGAGTGAATTTTTGCCCATGGTAAACCCGAACTTGCAGCAAGCTTTACGCCAAGCGGCTTTAAAGCGCCTGCCCAACCACGCGGAGGAATAGGCCACTGTTCAGTGGCACCCCGATTGCCCCTTGATGTCTTGTTTTTGGCCACCCCACTTTGACCAGGAAAGAGACCCATGGCAACGCGCAAGAGCACCCCTACCAAGATTGAGATGAACCTCGGCTCCACCCTCGCCACGGTGGCGGGCCCCTCAACCACGCCACCGCCCAAAGCCTCCAAAGCCACGGACCCGGTGCTGCCGGACCTGGTCAACAAGGTCAGTGCATCGGCCGAGTTGGCGGCGGCGGTGGTCTGGAACGAGAACAAGCCCGCCGAACACGGCGACGCGGCTTGCGAACCACCGCCAGGCCAATCCACCACACCGAGCACCCCGCTGGCCACCGCCAGCACCATCAGCGAAAGCACGGCGTCGGACAAGGTGGGCGCTGGCAAGCCCCCTTCGGGGCACAACCCCACGGTCGGCTCGCTAGACCGCGTGCGTGTGGACTCGGGCGGCCAAGTGCTGACCACCAACCAGGGCGTGGCCATTGCCGACAACCAGAACTCTCTCAAGGTCGGCCTGCGCGGGCCGACCGCGATGGAAGACTTCATCCTGCGCGAGAAGCTCACGCACTTCGACCACGAGCGCATTCCCGAGCGCGTGGTGCATGCCCGAGGCTCGGCCGCCCATGGCTACTTCGAGTGCTACAAGCCCCTGACGGGCTTCACCAAGGCCGCGCCTTTCAAAGATGCCGGCAAGCGCACGCCAGTGTTCGTGCGCTTCTCGACCGTGGCGGGTGAGCGCGGTTCGGCCGACACCGTGCGCGATGTGCGCGGCTTCGCCGTCAAGTTCTACACCGATGAGGGCAACTGGGACCTGGTGGGCAACAACATCCCGGTCTTCTTCATCCAGGATGCGATGAAGTTCCCGGACCTGGTCCACGCGGTCAAGCCCGAGCCGCACCATGCCATGCCACAGGCCTCATCGGCGCACGACACCTTCTGGGATTTTGTGTCGCTGATGCCCGAATCCACCCACATGCTGATGTGGCAGATGTCCGACCGGGCCATCCCGCGCAGCTACCGGATGATGCAGGGCTTTGGCGTGCACACCTTCCGCTTGATCAACGAGGCGGGCGAGTCGGTGTTCTGCAAGTTCCACTGGAACCCCGTGGCGGGCACCCATTCGCTGGATTGGGACGAGGCCGTCAAGATCGCCGGGGCGGATGCTGATTTTCACCGCCGCGACCTGTGGGAGGCCATCGAGGCTGGCGCCTTCCCCGAATGGGAATTGGGCCTGCAGATCTTCACCGAAGACCAGGCCGAGAACTTTGACTTTGACGTGCTGGACGCCACCAAGCTCATCCCCGAAGAGCTGGTGCCCATCACCCCCGTGGGCAAGATCGTGCTCAACCGCAACCCCGACAATTTCTTCGCCGAGACCGAGCAGGTGGCCTTTTGCACCGCGCACATCGTGCCGGGCATCGACTTCAGCAATGATCCCTTGCTGCAAGGCCGCATCCACTCTTACCTGGACACGCAGATCTCGAGGTTGGGCGGCGCCAACTTCTACGAGATCCCCATCAACGCGCCCGTCAATCAGGTGCACAACAACCAGCGCGATGGCATGCACCGCCAGGCCTTGCACAGAGGCCGCGTGGCCTACGAGCCCAACTCGCTGGGCGGCGGCTGTCCCTTCCAGGCAGGCTGCATGACCGGCTTCACCTCCTTCCCCGAGCCGGTGGCCGAAGACAAGGTGCGTGGCAAGCCCGAGAAGTTTGCTGAACATTACGCCCAGGCCACCTTGTTCTGGAAGAGCCAGACGCCCATCGAGCAAGAACACATCATCAAGGCCTACCGCTTTGAGTTGACGCGCGTGCAGATCCAGGCCATTCGCGAGCGGGTGGTGTCCATGCTGGCCAATGTCGATCTCGACCTGGCCCTGGGCGTGGCCACGGGACTGGGCATCCCGGTGCCCGCGCCCATGCCCTTGGCCACGGACGAGCCAATGCCCGTGTACGAACCGTCGCCCCCGCTGTCATTGCTGGCCCGGCCGGGCGATGGCTCAATCAAGGCGCGCCGCGTGGCCCTGTTGGTGGCCGATGGTGTCGAGTCGGAGTCGTTGAAAGCCATCTACACGGCCTTGATCCAGGAAGGCGCCGTACCCCGGTTTGTGGGCGTGCAACTGGGGGCCGTCGAGTCCCAGACCGACACGCCGATCCACGTGGACATCACGCTCGAAGCTTCGCCCGCGGTGCTGTACGACGCCGTGGTTATCCCTGATGGTGAGTCGGCCATCGCCGCGCTGGTCGGGGTGGGGCCAGCCCTGGAGTTCGTGCGTGATCAATACCGCCATTGCAAGCCCATCCTGGTGCTGGGCGCAGGTGCCACTTTGCTGGAGGCGGCAGGGGCTTCGCCCGACCTGCCTTGGGGGGAGCCCGATCCGGGCGTCATCGTGGGCACGGCAGCGGATGCGGTCACCACGGCGGCCATGTTCAAGGCGGCCATTGCCAAGCACAGGCACTTCCAGCGCTTCATGGACCCGCCAGCCGTCTGAGCTTTAAAATCCGTCCCTTTGGCCGGGGACGGACACGATGCGGCGGTTTGGCGGACTGGAAGGACTCAGGGCCTGGCTGGCGTGGACGGTGGTCTTCAGTCACATCATGTCGTTCACCGGTTTCAGCCAGATGGCGCCCTGGCTGGCCAAGCCTTTGGGGCAATTGGCAGACTGCGCGGTCATGGTGTTCACCATCCTCAGCGGCTTCGTCATCACCCATTTGCTGCTGGAGCGGCGCGAGCCCTATCCGCGCTACATCGTGCGCCGCTTTCTGCGCATCTATCCGGTCTACGCCGTCGCCTTGCTGGCCGGCATTGGCGGCACCTACCTGGCTTTTGACACCTTCCTGTCGCATCCCTGGGGTGACTTGACGCCCGCCACGCAGCGCATGCTCATGCAGTCTGAGAGCCTGTCCAGCGGCGATTTCCTTTGGCACCTGGCCGCGCACTTGTCCATGCTGCATGGGGCGGTTTCCAGCCAGGTTTTGTACGAGTCGCAGTACATGTTCCTGGGCCCGGCGTGGAGCTTGTCGCTGGAGTGGCAGTTCTACCTGGTGGCGCCCCTGGTGGTGGCCGTGGCCATGCACCGCCTGGGGCAGGTTGCGCTCACAGCGTTGGCGATCTGGGCTTATGTGCTGTACACACGCGGTGTGTTTGGCGAGTTCATGCTGCCCAGCGTGCTGCCCGGGGCGGGGCTTTACTTTGGGGTGGGCATGGCCACGCGGTTTTTGCTCAAGGCCAGCGCGTCCATCTCCGCGTTTCCTCTGGCCCTGTTGATGCTGGGCGCAGGTTTGCTGATGAATGCCACAGGCACCACACCGCTCCTGGTGTGGGCGGCTTTTGTCTGCATGATGCTGCTGAACGAATCGGCCCCTGACTTGGTCAGCCGAGGTGCGCGGTGGGTCTTTGCCAAGGTGTTCGCTTCACCTGTCGCGCGTTGGTTGGGCGACCGGTCTTACGCCACTTACCTGATCCACATGCCCATCGTGCAACTGGTGACCTGGCTGTGCGTGACGCAATTCGGGATGGGTTTGGTCCCGACTGCGATGACGGTAGTGCTGGTGGTCGTGCCAGGCACTCTGGGGGCTTCTGCGCTATTGCACAGGTACGTGGAATTGCCGGCGATTCACTGGGGGCGGCGGCCCAACAGGCAGGCGCCTGTGGCCGACCGCGCCGCTTGCTAGATTTTTTTCGCTTCCTGCAAAAGCTCTTCTGCCAACGCCAGGCAATGCTTGGCGCTCAGCATGACCCACGGCCCAGACTCGAGTTGACCTTTATTCTGCCCTTGGGTGAGGAAGCGCAGCCTGACACCTTTGCCGGCCACGGGGGTTGAATCCCATCCGGCGATCGTTTCGGACGTGGGGCTTTTCTCTTGAGTCATGGGGCTTCCATCCGTGGGATGGCTCTTGGTTGCGGGGGCTCTATTGTCCTTTGGATGACCGGGATTTTTTGGCGCCTGTGGGCCCCGCACTCATGTGCTTACATCTTGCCGTGGGGCTGAAGCGTGGCGCCATCAGTCAACTCCATGGCGGCCAAAGGCGAGCCAGGCTGGTTCGTGGCCCCTAGATTCCATGTTTTCATCATTCAATCTGGATCGCAGCCATGGCCACCCGTCAACGAAGTTTGTTGCAACTGAGTTTCGTCATCCACGCCGTGGTTTATGTCATCGTCGTGGCGGGTTTGTGGCGCATCAAC
Organism: uncultured Aquabacterium sp.; assembly: GCA_964554655.1. Lineage (GTDB taxonomy): Bacteria > Pseudomonadota > Gammaproteobacteria > Burkholderiales > Burkholderiaceae_C > Aquabacterium. Next base: position 91,679 of record CAZKPN010000005.1, read on the forward strand.
CAGACCACCTCCGCCGAGCATGACTGGGCCAGCATCGTGGCCTGGGGTTGGGGGATTGGCCTGGCCGCGCACGGCACCGTCTGGCTGATGCTCAGTCGAAAATCTCGCTGAGCCAGGACTTCTTTCGGTACTGGCGCTGCCCCTGCGAATGGGGGTAGTCCGAGTCCACGAAGTCAGGGCGGCGTTGTGGTTGTTGCTGGCGGGCATCCGGCGCTGCGGCAGCGCGCGGGGGCTCCTGGGCGTTTGAGCGCTCCAGCAACTTGTCGAGTTCTCCGCGATCAAGCCAGACCCCACGGCATTGCGGGCAATAGTCGATCTCGACCCCTTGGCGCTCGGACATGGTCAAGGTGGTGTCTGGGCAGGTTGGGCACTTCATGGCGATCCTCTTTCTGGTTCAGGATCGGCCAAGTTAGCAGCGTGGATACCTCGCGTAAATTCGAATTACACGATAGAAATCATCGCGAAAAACGCAGTGTGAATGCCCCCATGTCACGATTTTGAAATGCAAGATCGTCAGGTTGTCAGCAACAACCTGGAGCCGAGATGAACATGCACGTGCGCGAGATTCCTGGAGCTCAGCCGACAGGCGGAAAAGCGCTTGAAGGGGGCCGCGGGCTGGTGTTGGGGTGGCCAACGAGGTGCAACAAAGTCGCGTCTTGAATGAGCCTGTCTGCCCTGGGCCATCAGCGTATTCATTGTGTCAACAACCGCAGATCATGTGCTTCGAGCACGTAGCCGATGTAGACGAACGCGACTGATTTGAAGCACCTTGCTGGACCACTGATTGTGCAGGGAACGTCGTCCATGCCACCGATCATCAGCCCTGCCGCGATGGCTTTTCCCGTGTCGGGCGCGAGCGTGAAGACAGGGCCCCCGCTGTCTCCCAAACCCGTTGCAACCGCGCCTGCCTGCTCGGTCGCCAGGGCAACGCCGTCAACGAAGGAGCCATCAGGTGGAAAGAAGATGTTCTCGGTGCTCGTGATCATGATGTTGCAATGAACACCGGTCGCCGCCCCCGATGTACAAACATACTGCCCGGGGAACAACAGGGTTGATCCGGTGATCGGCTTGGAGAACTCCCCGACGCCGACGCCACCGTCATAGATTCTGGGGGCCGATGATTCTGCCGGAATGTAGAGGGAGTCGGTGTCTCTGAGCGGATTCACGGGGATCGACTCCGCAAAGTCCGCAAGATGGTGACTCCTTTCGTGGAGGAGGATTGGAACAATTCAGTGACCGCGCGCGAGAAAACATCCCTTACGGACTTGCCAATGGGCCCATCTATACCCAGAACTTTGACAATCGCCATCGGGAAAAGGCAGATCAAGTTGATCGTGTCAATGTCACTTTCCTGAAAAGATCCAGCGACGATTACCTCGTTGATTTCATGTATCCGCGCTGGGGGGCGAGGGGCGGTGTGTCTGTCAGCCTTGAAACCCTGACTGACTCAAAAGCAAAAAAGCCCCAATCGACTTTCGTCGAAGGGGCAGAGTTCCAAGCGGGTCCGTTTGTACTTACGCTGTACGGGATTCGAACCAGCCTGAGCAGAGCTTTTGCGGCAGGGCACTCACTGAGCCGTGGCGGTACAGGACTTGCCACCGAGGTTGCCGGTCAGGCCAGTCACTGAAGGCGCCTTGCCGGACTTGGTGGTGCCGGTCAGCGTGAACGAAACCGTTGACTGAGCCTTGACAGCCTTGTTGCTGGTCGTCGGCGTGGCGGTGACGGACGCGCCGTTGAGCGTGATCTTGGCATTGCTGGCCACGAGCAAGGGGCGGTAGCTGTACTGCCAGTTCACCGACCAATCGCTTTGCGTGGATGAGCTCTGGTTGCTCAGGTTCACTTTGGCGGTGAAGAAGCCAAATCCTGTGTAGGTCACCTTGTAGGTCACGGCACATTCGCCGGCGGGCAGGTCAGGCACGGGTGTCAACAAGTAGTTTTGGTTGTAGATGTCTTGCGCAATCACCTGGCCTTTGTCATTGATGGCCACAGCCACCCGCAGCGCAACATTGCCCGGCAGGGAGACTTCTTGTGCCAGGTTGCGCATGCCTGCGCCGTTCGGGCCCGTGACAAAGGCCACCGGGTCTGCTGCATTGGCCACGGCGTAAGAAGATCCGACCACTTGACCTAGATTGTTCAGGCCCTTGGCCGAAGACTGGCCGCCCCCCAGATCACCCAGGTCTTTCATGGCCGCCCCGTTCGGCCCCGTCAGAAAGGCATGCTGGTTGGCTTGCCCCGGCACAAGTTGCGAGCTGCCCGCCACTTGTCCGCTGTCATTGACGCCTGCGGCCGTGCTGCCTTCGCCGCCCAAGGTCCCCAGGTCCTGGTAGCCTGTCGCGTTGGTCCCCGTGAGCCAGGCGCGCGTATTCTGACGGTAAGTTGCTGGGTCAAGTGGACCAAACGGAACGTTGGCGATGATCTGGCCCGACTTGTTGATGCCTGCGGGTCGGACATCGTAGTCCTTAGTAGGCCTGATCCATTCCGTGACGCCGGCGCCATGTGGGCCCGTGAAGAAGATCCGGTACCACAACACCTCCTTGGGGCTCATCCGATCGCCAGTGAGGCCAACGATCCGCCCATCCGAACTGATGGCGTTGAAGGAGTTCGTTTCGCCGCCGGGCAACAGCGCGATGCTGTTCAATGTCAGCGAGTTGGGGGGCGTGATGAAGACAAGACCGTTGGTCCCGGTAATGCCTGCCACCTCGCCGGCATCGTCAATGCCAACGGGGCCGAAAACCCTTCCCAGCGATTGGTAGCCCACGCCATTGGGGCCGGTGACGAATCCCGTGGTTTCCCCGCTGCCTTTCTGGCCAACCACCACGCCACTGTTGTTCAGGCCAGTCAGCTCGTAGTACACCACGCTGCCGGGGCTTTCAGTGGGGTCCAGAATGGGCTGGACCAGCCACTTCGCGGCTTGTGCCACCCCGAGCTGAAATGTGCCCAGGGTTGCCAGCAAAGCCAGGCTGGCGATTTTGTTGCGACGATTCATTGTGAGCTCCCTTGGATGTGTTTATTCAAGAATACGTGCCTCCAGCCGGCGAGATGCAGGCCAGGGCGTGGGGCATTATTGATTCCGGGTGCGGACTTCCAAGGCAGGGTTTTCTAGCGCAGCGCCTGCATCATCGACCGCCTTCTGCACCGCCTTGAAGAATCCCTCTCGTGCCGCAGCGGCCACGGGGTCCCGCGCGCCGCCGGCCCAGTTGGCGTTGGTGACGATCACGAGCTTGCGCTTGGGATCGATGAAGACGCCCTGGCCGAAGATGCCGCGCGCCATGAAGCTGCCATCGGCAAACGTCCACCACTGGTAGCCGTAGCCGCGGCCTGGCTGGCCGATGCCCACGCGTGTGCTGGTGGCCTCGGCCAGCCAACCTTCAGGCACGATGCTTTGCCGATTGACGCGGGCGCCGTTGGCGATGAACAGCCCAAAGCGGGCGTAGTCTCGCGCGGTGGCCTGGATGCAGCAGCCGCTCATCTCCTGCCCCGTCTTGCTCAGGATCCAGGTGGCTTGCTGCGCCATGCCCGCAGGCACCCAGATCTTTTCAGACAGGTAGGTGGCCAGCGGCTTTTTGACTGCTTGGGCCAGCAGGATGCCGATCAGGTTGGTCTCGCCGGTGCTGTAGTGCCAGCGCGTGCCTGCGGGCTCTTCACGTGGCAGGCGGCGCATGTAGCTCACCAGCGCATTGACGCCGTCCTCCGGTTGGTGGTTGTTGAAGCGCGCCACGTCTGAATTGGGGTCGGCATAGTCTTCGTTCCAGCGGATACCCGAGGTCATGGTCATCAACTGCCGCACGCTGACATCGTCATACGCCGAGCCCTTCATCTCCGGGATGTAGTCGGTGACCTTGTCATCCATGCTCTTGATGAAGCCGTCGCGGATGGCCGCGCCCACCAGGGTGGACGTGACTGACTTGGCCACCGAGAAACTCGTCCAGCGCCCGCTGGCATCGAAGCCCAGGCCGTAGCGCTCAAGGCGCACCTTGCCGTCGTGCAGCACGATGAGGGCTGCACTGCGCTGGCCGGCCATGAATGCATCGAGGTCCAGCGGCAACTTCAGTGGTGGGCCCGGGGGCAGCGCCAGGGGAGTGATGCTGGCGGGGACGACGTGTGATTTGGCGAGGACGGGCAGCCTGTCTAGCGCGCGGAAGCCGGCGTCGCGCTGGGCTTGGGTCCAGAAGAGGACGTTGGCATTGGTGGGGAGCGTGGCCAGGAGGGCGCGGGTTTCCTTGTCCAAGGCGAGCCAGCCGGCGGTGGCTGCGATGGCGATGGTGGCCAGGGAGGTGACAGCGAATGTTTTGAGCTTCATTGAAGTGGGTGGCTTTGAGCGTGCCGGAAAGAATGTAGTGCTTCATGGCCAAGTCGTCCGAGGGTTTTTGCCCCACGCTCTTCGGGGGTTGGGTGAAGCTGGTGGGCGCACTAGAATGAAGCTCAATACCCTTTGAAGCCTGCTCGAAGGGAGCATATTCAGGAGGAACCCATATGAAACTGTCATCGGCCATCATGGTCATCGCGGGCCTTGGCTCGACACTGCTGGCACAAGCGGCCACCACGGCACCCACCGTCAACCTTGGGACCGTCGCCACCTTCACCACCTTCGTCGATAACGATGCCCGCAATTACGCGCAGCAATACGATCGCCAACTGACGTTTTCGCTGGCCAGCGATGCGACGGTGCGCATCGACATGCGCGAAGTGGGCAACAGCCACTGGTTGGATCAATACGCCCACGGCCTGGCCGTCGGTAGCTTCACCTTGCTGAACTCAAGTCAGCAGCTTCTGGGCACTGCCAGCCTCGACCCGAGCTTCAACGGTACCCAGTCCAGTTGCAACTCCGGTGGCTTTTGCAATGTAGCGTTTGCCAAGGGCTACACCTTGACCGCCACGCTGGCCTCAGGCACCTACACCATGGAGCTCACAGGCAAATGGCTGAGCAGCAATGCTTCGCCGCTGAACTTTGGTGTGTTGGTGGTGGGTGCGGCTGACCAGGGCGCCTACCTCAATGCCTTCACGCCAGCCACCAATCTGCCCGAGCCTGGCTCTTGGGTTTTGATGGCCCTGGGCTTCTGCGGTGTGGCTGCGGTCACGACAGCGAAGCGCAAGGCCTGAGGAAACACTGCGTGTTAGCGTAAGTAAGGATGTCTGAACCGGCCGAGGCTCCAACCAATAAAGAATTCGTCAATGGCATGTCAACTTCTTTCTTGACACTGCTTTCAGACCTCTCTTCAGGCGGTTCAATTTTCCTCAACCATGACTGAGCACAGTCCACCGTGCTGCCCACCGCGCCATACTCGCTGATCAAGCCTTCGCCCTCGACCTTCCAGATGCGGCCATGCTCACTGTGTTCCCCACGCAGGCACACGACGCGGACTTTCTTGCCCACGTTCGGGCCCTTGGTGCCCAGGGCGCCTTCGATGATTTCGGCGTGATCGCCAGCTTGGATTGGTTTCATATGAGCTTTCTTGTTGATTAGGCCCAGGGCCTAGGGCAGGTGGGCTTACCTTGCCCGCCAAGGATGTGGCGCTTGCGTTTCATTGTTTTCGCCCGCGTGCTCGCTGTGGAATGTGTAGTGAGTGCGGAACGCGATGTCCAGGACGTAGACGGCCAGTGCTTCTGCCTCTTTAGGCGATCGCTGGAACTTCGAGCGGTAGTACGCGGCCAGAGACTTCTGGGCAAGGGGATATTGACGTTGAATTGCTTGATAGACCTCTCGATAGCTTGGCCCCTTCTTCGCCCATGCCTTGAGTTCATCGTCCACTTCAGTGCGATTGTTGTAGGGCAGGCCCAAGCTGGCCCAAGGGCGCAAAGCGGCGTTTGCCCACATATTCTCAACCGTGGTCCTTAGCCGGGCAGTGGATTGAAGGGTCCCGTCGTTCTCTCCCCGGCCCATGGTTCGATCAAGCAAGTTTTCCAGCTTCTGAACGGGCTTTGGCAAGAAGTTGACCGCATACCTAACATCACGACGAAACTGTATGGTGCAGGCGGGCCCCGTCCGGTCAGGCTCGGCGATGTGAACTTGCCAATCGGATAGAAATCGGTAAGGTTGCTCGATGTCGATGATCCACGCAGGTCGTGGCAACCCTTTCGATTGAAATATGAAAGGTGGCCACCACCTGCGTGAAGCAATTAACCTGAACTCCTGAGGTTGGTCCTCTGTCTTGATGCGGGTGAGAAAGCTGCCCCAATCCACCTCTTCTTTAATCAAGAAAAGGGTGTATGTATCACCCTGCCATCCCTGCGGCGTTTCAACCATCACCAAGCGGCTGCCTTGCCTTGCCACTTTCTGCCAGTAGATGAGTTGCTGCGAATCTTGTCGCATGTTGGGGCGCTTGTCGAACTGGGTGGAATCCGCATGTAGCGCATCTCCTCCAGAGATATCTGAGTCTCGAGCCCCAAGCACCAACATGCTGTTCAAGTCAGAGGGCAATTTTGGAAGGGTGTGGAGCTGACCTGCATTGGAGTGGAATGCGGCATCGGCTATTCGAAGTGCTTCTTTGCACTGATCGATTGATCCGTTTATCAGCTTTGGCCAAGTGTCCGCGACGCTGACCGTTGAAACGCCAGCCAGCGCCAGTGCCAGGCTGATCCGCTTGAGGGCCTTGCTGCAGACATTCGTGGCGTGCGATGTGATATCACGGTACATGTGGGCCCCCTCAGTTTGTGTTGTGTAACCAGCTTACCTGCGCGGGAGGCAAGATTTGTACGATTTGAGTGGCAGACCCAGGCGGTCTTTCCGCTCGAAAGGCACCGACCATTCAAGTTCGGTTTCCGAACCCACCAAGCAAAAAGCCCCGTACTTTCGTACAGGGCTTCGCTTATTTGGCTCCTCGACCTGGGCTCGAACCAGGGACCTACGGATTAACAGTCCGGCGCTCTACCAACTGA
>CAZKPN010000006.1:0-1303 GCA_964554655.1 uncultured Aquabacterium sp.
CCATCCTGGTGCGCACGGCCAACTGGGGCGGCACGCAAGCTGGCGGTACTTTCACTGCCCCAGCAGTGCCTGAGCCATCCACCTACGCTCTGCTGGGCGCTGGCCTGCTGGCCGTTGGCGCCATGGCTCGTCGCCGCAAGGCTGCCTGATTGGCCTTGAATCCGGTTTCGACCGGATTTTGAGCAAAGCCGCTCTGGTACCAGGGCGGCTTTTTTCCATGCCGGAAACACGCTATTAACCCTGTTAGGGGAAGCCTTACGCCCCACCGGCCCGGTCGTCCCTAAAATAACCCCATCGCCGAGGATTTCAGTTGCCTCGACAGCCTTAACGGAGCCCTACACATGAAGTTCGCATCTAAAAGCATCTTGGCAACCGCCGCTTTCCTGGCCGCTGGCGCAGCCTCTGCAGCCTCCGGCTACGTCTGGAATGCCGGCACCGGCACTGGCGGTTTGACATTTTCAGCTGACGCGCTGTCAGCTCTGAGCGCTTCTGGCTCCAACATCATCACCGCCACCACCATTCCCAGCGTGCCTGGATTGCCCGGCACCGGCGCCACCAACACGGCCATCTATAGCAAGAGCACCGGCAATGTCAGCCTGGCATTCAACACCGCCACGGGCGTTGGCGACACACTGACAACCCTGCAAGCGGCCAACTCGCTGGTGAACATCCGCCGCTCGGTGTTCAACGATGATGGCTCGATTTCGCAGTACAACATCTACATGGCTGAGTTCGACGTCAATCTGTCCAACTCCACCATCTACGCCAACCTCTACTCACGCACCAACACTGGCACTTTGGTGAACTATGGCAAGCAAGCCATCTTCACGGCCGATGTCCCTGGCGTCGTTGGCGGCACACTGGGCAACATCGTGGTTGATGGCGTGTCGGGCGGCGTCGCCACCGGTCATGCCAGTGGCAGCCTGGCTGGCAGCCTTCGCATGAATGGCACCACGGCCAACAACGTGCTCACAGCTTTGGGTCTGTCGACCGCCGCCACCGATCCCGTGGCCATCCTGGTTCGCACGGCCAATTGGGGCACGACCAATGCTGCCGGCACCTTCACGGCACCTGCCATTCCTGAACCTTCCACCTACGCCTTGATGGGCCTGGGCATGGTCGGCATGGCGGTGATGCGTCGTCGCCTCAACAAAGCCTGAACAGACTCATCCCTCACGTCAAGCCGCCCACATCGGGCGGCTTTTTTTTGCCTGAGACACAAGACACATGCGCCGGGATCATCCCTGGCTCAATTGAAACAGCTTGTACTCCACGGGCCAACCCTGCAGACAATCGTGCGCCG
>CAZKPN010000006.1:1403-12528 GCA_964554655.1 uncultured Aquabacterium sp.
CTCAATTGAAACAGCTTGTACTCCACGGGCCAACCCTGCAGACAATCGTGCGCCGCCCCCATAGCATTCAAATGCCCATCAAGGGCAGAGCGGGGAGGCTCTTTGCAATGGCCACGGAACCTCCCTTCATTCACGATCAAATCAGGAGAGTTCCATGAAATGCACACTCAAGCACATCTCGGCCGTGGCCGCATTGGTGGTAGCAAGCACGGCCAGCGCCACCCCCTTTGCCGGGATGTGGGGCTTGACCTCCGGCACAGGTAGCCTGACATTCTCGGCCGACGCACTGTCGGCCTTGAGCGCGTCAGGGTCAAACGTCGTGACAGCAGTCAAGGTGCCCACCATCGAGGGGCTGGACATCAGCGGCGCCAACAACACTGCGGCCTACACCAAAGCCACGGGCAATGTGAGCCTGGCGTTCAGCTCGGCCACCGTCACAGGTGACACCGTGAATTCGCTGAAAGCAGCCAATTCGCTCGTGAACATCCGCCGCACCGTCCTCAACGACGACGAAACCCTGACGCAGTACAACATCTACATGGCCAACTTCGACGTGAGCCTCAGCACGTCGACCATCTATGCCGAGCTGTATTCACGCGTGAACGTCGGCCCCCTGATGAGTTTTGGCAAACAGGCCATCTTCAGGGCGGATGTCCCTGGCGTGATTGGCGGCACCGGCGGCAACATCGTGGTCGATACCGCGTACAACTTCTTCGACGCGACAGGTCATGCCAGTGGCAGCCTCGCTGGTAGCCTGCGCATGAATGCCGCCACGGCTGACATCGTTCTGACCAGCCTGGGGTTGTCTACCGCAGCAACTGACCCAGTGGCCATCCTGGTGCGCACGGCCAATTGGGGCACCACGCAGGCTGCAGGCGTGTTCGCGGTGCCAGAGACTTCGACCTATGCGATGTTTGGCATGGGGCTGCTGGGCATGGGAGCGGCGATGCGCCGACGCGGCAAAGCCGCCTGAGGGCGCTGTCATCCAGCCTGTCAAACCGCCCTCATCCAACAGGGCGGTTTTTTTAGGCCCCAATGGCTTGGGCCGCGAACTTCCCTCTGGTGAAGGCCTCTTCGAACACCGAGTAGGCCGACAAGTCGCTGTGCGCGAAGTGCAACAACCCTTGGGGTTCGGCCAAGGCCGCCAATGCAGGGTGGCCGCGCAAGCCCGGGGTGGGGATGAGCATGGCGTGCCCCCACCGCATCAGGTCGATTCGGCCCAGCTGGCCTGGCAAGTCAGGGTGCATTGGCGACAGGTCGTCCAGCACGCTTTGCGCCCACGTTTGCCAGGGTTGGTGCGCCAGGCGCTGCCGGTGGTTCGCCAGGGCTTGCGGGCTTTGGCCGCCAAGGGCCCAGTAATGCGTGAGCAGCATGGGGCCTGGTGCTGGTGCGAGGCTTTGGTGGCTGGCGTTGACGTAGCCCAGCGCTGGCCCCAGCTGGGCATTGGCGCCGATCTCAGGCGGTGCCTGGCGGACGTTGTCCCACGCCATCGGCGCCCCGGGGCGGTCCTGCAAGGGCTCTTTCAGCCACAGGTTGCTGACCAGCCAGGGGGCGTAGCGCAACAATGGCGCCAAAGCCTTCAAGGCGGGTGGCATGGGATTGATCAACCGGGCCGCGATGAAAAAGGGCACCGCCACCACCACCTTGGCGGCCACCCAGCGCACCCGTCGGCCTGAGCGGGTGTCCAGCACATCGACCTGCACGTCGTGCCGGCCTGGCTGGATGCGGGTCGCCATCTGGCCGGCCTGCCAGCGATCACCCAAACCTTGGGCCAAGCGTTGCGTCAGCCAGGCATTGCCCTGGGGCCAGGTCAAGACGGCATCGTGGGGCTCGAGGCTGGCGCCTGGCGCGTCAAAGCCATGTCGGCTGGCAAAGTACTGCAAGCCTGCCCAGGCCGAGACCTGGTGGATGCCAGCGCCGTAGTCGTCGCGGCAGGCGTAGTCCAGGTACCAGCGCAAGGCGGCGGCGTCCAAGCCGTGGGCATCCAGCCATTGGGCGAAGGTCTGGCGGTCCAGGGCATCCAGGCCGGCGTGCCAGGGGGCGTGGGCGGTGGGCATGGCAAAGGGCCACTGGCGAGCGGCGTTGGCCACTTCTTCAGAAAAGCGCTGGTACTGGGCTTGTGTTTTGGCGGCATCTGGTGATGCGGCCTGGGGCATGGGCAAGAGGCCTTCCTGCCAGTGCCCTGCTTGCACGCCGGGCGGGTAGTCCTGGCGGGCATCGGGCACGAACAGGCGCTCTTGCAGGCTGTGGCAGAGGTGGCGCTCGTCGCCTTGCCAGCGGCCCTGCACCTGGCGGATCACGCCAATCTCTTCCAACCATTGGGCCACCTCCACGGCGGCAGGGCCAGGCACGGGCAGGTAGTGCGCGCCCAGGGGGCATGGCAGGCCATGGATGCTGTGGCCACGCGAGTTGCCGCCGACTTCGTCCTCCAGGTCCAGCACCGCGAAGTCGTCAATGCCCGCTTGGTGCAATCCGCGTGCCGCCGACAAACCTGCCACGCCTGCGCCCACGATCAAAGTGTGCACGCGGCGGGTCTGGTCGGGCGCTGACGATGGCGGCTTGCCCAAGCCCTCGCGCCAGGCGTGGCCACGCTCCATGTGCGCGCCCACCCATCCGCCCTCGACCTCGGGGCGCAAAAGGGCACCTGAAGGGGACAGGCCCGCCTCGGCCGACCAGCGGCGACATCCCGCCAGGCCCAGCCCGACGGCCCCACCGAGCCATGCACGGCGGCTGCTGCGGCCCGACCAGCTCATTGGTGCACCTTGCCCCATTCTTCTTCGAAGGTCTGCACCAGCACCTGGCTGCTCAGGCGGTTGGCTTCGGTCTGGACGCGGCTCATGTCGGGCGGAAAATCCTGCAAAGACAGCAGGCCCGGCACGGTCAGGAACTTCAGGCCTGCCGGCAAGTTGGTCGGCACGCGCCAGGGCCGATGGTGCGCGATCACGAAACCCCATTCGCCGAAGCTGGGCACATGGGCGTGGTACGGCGTGGTCTGCAAGCCCACAGACTCGAGCGTGCTCACCACGGTCCAATAGCTCTTGCGGGCGATCAACGGTGAAGTGGTCTGGATGACGGCGTAGCCGCTGGCCGACAAGTGCCGGTCCATCAGCGCGTAGAAGGTGGTGGTGTAGAGCTTGCCGATGGCGTGGTTGGTGGGGTCGGGGAAGTCGACCACGATGACATCGAAGACTTCGTCATTGGTGTCGAGCCAGGTGAAGGCATCGGCATTGATGATGCGCACTTTGGGTGATTGCAAGGCCGACTGGTTGAGCTTGATGAGTTGCTCGTCGGTGCTGAAGAGTTTGGTCATGGCCGGATCCAGCTCGACCAGGGTGACCTGCTGAACGCTGGGGTACTTGAGCACTTCGCGCACGGCCATGCCATCGCCGCCACCCAGCACCAGCACACGGCGGGGGGCACCATGGGCGCTCATGGCCGGGTGCACCAGGGCTTCGTGGTAACGGTACTCGTCGCGCGAATGGAACTGCAGGTTGCCGTTGAGGAACAGGCGCGTGCCCGCGTGGCCTTGCGTCACCACCACGCGTTGATAAGGCGTGTCGAGGCGGTGGGTGATGGGCTCGCCATAGAAGCGGTCTTCGGCCCAGGTGGTCAAAGGCTGGGCGCCCCACATGAGCGCGCCCAAGGTCAGCACGCACAAGGCACAGGCCAGGGCGTGCGCGCCCCACGAACGCAGCTCGCTGCGGAACAGCAGCAAGGCCCACACGGCCACGGCCACATTGAGCAGGCCGAACAGGGCCCCGGTGCGGATCAAACCCAGGTGCGGCACCAGCAGCAAGGGAAAGGCGATGGACACCAGGAGCGCGCCCAGGTAGTCGAAGGTCAGGACCTGCGAGACCAGGTCTTTCAGGCCATAGCGCCCCCGGAAATGGCGCTGCAGGATGCGCATCACCAAGGGGATCTCCAGCCCCACCAGGATGCCCACCAGCAAGACCAGGCCATACAGCAGGACACGGAAGGCGCCCACCGCGCTGGCGGGCAGGCTGCCATGGGCCAGGAACAGCGCCGCCGGCATCAAGCCCCCCAGCAACCCCACGAGCAACTCGATGCGCAGGAAGTGCGCGACCAGGTGGTGCACCAGGTAGCGCGACAACCATGACCCGACGCCCATGGCGAACAGGTAGGTGCCGATGATGGTGGAGAACTGCAGGATGGAATCACCCAACAGGTAGCTGGCCAGGCTACCGGCCGTCAGCTCGTAGACCAGGCCGCAAGCGGCCACCACGAACACCGAAGTCAGCAGGACCAGCTCGGTGGGTGAGATCCGGGCATCGACCGCCTTGGCATCGGCCGGGGTGGCCGATGGCGCTTCAACCATGGATGGCGGCCGCCACGATGATGCCGATGGACAGGCACATGGCCGCCACCACGATGGCCAGCGCGATGTTTTTCTTCTCGATGATCTCGCCCCACAGGTCGTAGGGGGTGAGCTTGTCCACCACGATGAAGCAGATCCAGAACACCAGCACGCCGATCAGCGCGAACACGATGGAGCCGATGAACACACCGGGCTTGAGCCACTCAAGTTCGAACATGGTTTTCTCCTGGCATCAAAGGTTGAAGGTTGTTGGTCATTTGTGAGAGCCGCCGCTGCTGTAGCCGCCCCAGGAACCGCCGTGGTAACGGCCGCCGCCACTGCCCCGAGACGATTTGCACTGCTGGTATTCGGTGCTGGCCGAGCCGTAAGTCTCGCGCACATCGCTGCAGTCGTCCGAGCAACTGAACATGACGAGCACCATCAGCACGACCATGCCGATGATGAGCCATGACGACACGTTGCCATTCCACGAGGATGAGGTCGACGCCCGAGACAGCAAGGTGGAGCCCCGGCGGAACTGCGAGGCATCGGCCGGGTTGATGCGGAAGGCGGCGATGACGGTGTTGGCCTCCAACGCGCTGCCCGCTGACCACACGACCTCGTTGCCGGTCTGCTCGCGGTTGAGCTGGGCCTTGGCATTGCTGCCCTGCCCCGCGTAGTCGGTGTTGAAGGTGCGTTGATCGCGGTAGACGCGCCAGTAGAACTCGCCCAGCACGTAGGTGGTCTTGGCGGGATAGGCAAAGCGCTTTTTGTAGCTCACGCCTTGCCACTCAACCTTGTCGCCCCGGCCCAGGGGCGCGCCGGTGATGGGCCGCACGGCGCTCCAGCCATCTTCGGCATCCACCAGGAAGGCAAAGCCCAGGCGCCGGTTGTAGAGCAGGTACTCGCGCCAGAAGGTTTGCTCTTCTTCTTGGCTGTCGGGCTCGTCGCAGCGCTCCTGGTAGCCCACCACCTGCCAGCTGTCCTTCTTGCCATCAATGGTGAGCACACCGGTGCTGCCCAGCGGGATCAAGGGCGCCAGGGCGTTGTCCTGCCGGTAGAAATCCAGGTCGGCCCCGAGGCCCTTGGAGAGGTCGACCACGGACCGGCAGGAGCCGCAGGTGATCGATTTGGTGCCGTCCAATTTGGGGGCCAAGGCGGCCCCGCAATTGGGGCAGGCCATGGCCTGGCCTTGTACCTTGGAAACCGAACCTTCGTGTTCATCGCGCAGGCCAACCAGGGCCAGGTCCGGCAAACGCACGGCGCGACCCAATGAGCGCATGGGCGGGTCGTCGCGGGTGTCCAGCGACAGGACCTCGCCCTGCGGGTTGCGCAGCTCGACCACGGTCAGGCTGCGCTTGAAGTCGGGCAGGAAGGCCAATTCGCCTTGTGCGGCCTTGACGCTGGCCTGGACCACGGACGCGACGGTCCAGGCCCGGCCATCGATCACGGCCGATTGGCCTGGCTGGGACTTCGTCCAATCAAAGTTGATGGGCTGGCCCGACGTGGCCGCGTCGAAGCCCAGCACATAGGCGCCGTTGTCCTCGCTCAGCCAGCCGGATCGGCCGTTGTCGAACAAGGCATGCCATTCGTTCCAAGTGCCGTCATCGGAAGCCATCTGCAGGCGCCCGACCAGGACAAAGCCTTCGCCCTGATGGCGCCCGGTGACGCCCAGTTGCAAAGGGCTGTGGTCATCGAACAGTTCGGCGCTCTGGCCGATGCGGCGCAGGGTGTCGCCATCGCGCACCAGGGTGCTGCGGCAATAGCTGCACACCGCCATGGGCGAGGCGGCCGAGCGGAACTCGACCGGGGCACCACAAAACGAGCAGTTGGCGCGCCAGGCGCGCTGCGGGGTCGCGTCCTGGCTCACTTCACCGCGTCAGCCTGAGCACCGGATGCGGCCAGCCACTTTGCCAAATCAACACCCAGGGCTTCTGCCGAGCGCTCCAGAACTGTGCAAGAACTCTTGAAGCCTGCGCCAAAGCCACCGGATGAATCACGGGTCTTGGTGGTGCGCGCCACCAGCTTGCCATCACGGTACAACTCGGCCCGGATGGACACCGACTTGCGGTGGCCGATGAAAGCATTGCCACCGCTCACCGCCGACACGATCTTGATGTCGAGGGCTTGCTTGGACTTCTTGGCATCAAAATTCTCGAGCTGGTTGACGGTGATCCCCAGTGGCGCGCTTCGGCGACTCAAGGTGGACGCCAGGCTCGATCCCAGGTCCTTGCATTCGTTCACGATCTTGTCCGCAACGATGCCATCGTCCCAGTAAGGCGTGATCTGGGCAATGTCAATGGGGGTGCTCCGATCCACCAGGGCGTCCTTCGACACGGCCACTGGCTTGGACTCCTGCCCCGATTCGGGCGCGGACGCCGACTGCGCGCGCGCGCCGCCACTGCAAAGCACCAAAGCCACCAGGGCGCCGCCCCACACCAAACGCTTGCTCATCCGTACTCCCTTTGCTTTGCACTGTTTCACGTCAATTTTTTCAGCAGTTCAGCCTTCTTGGCCGAGAACTCTTCTTCTGTCAAAACGCCTTTGCCCTTGAGCTCGGCCAGTTTTTCCAAGGTGGCCATGACCTCGTCAGGCCGGATGCTGGCAGCCGGCGTACTGGCGGGGCCCCCCTGCAAACCTTGCTGGATGGACTGCGCCATGACCTGGCCCAAGGCCAGCCCTGCGCCCAAGCCTGCCGCATCGCCCGCCACACCCCCGCCGCCACTGGAGGAAGCCAATGTCGGCAAAGCCTGGCCCGTCTGGTATTGGATGAACTTGCCCATGTTGTCGCCGACCATGCCCATGCCGATGCGCTGGTCCAGGACCTTTTGCAGCTCTTCGGGCAGGGACACGTTCTGCACCGTCACGCTGTCCAGCTTGAGGCCCAGGGCCTCGAAAGCCGAGGTGGTGGCGGCCTGCAAGGCCTTGGCAAACTCGATCTGGTTGGCGGCCAGGTCCAGGAAAGGCACGCCGCTGCCGGCGACCGCGTCGCTCAGGTGCTGGATCAGCACGCCGCGCAGTTGCCCATCCAGGTCTTCCACCGAATAGCTGTCGCGCGTGCCCGCCACTTCAGTGTGGAAAATGCGGGGATCGGCCAGGCGGCAGCTGTAGTTGCCAAAGGCGCGCACGCGCACGGCACCGAAGTCCTTGTCGCGCAGGGTGATGGGCTGGCTGGTGCCCCAGCGCAGGTCAAGCTGCTGGCGGGTGCTGAAGAAATAGACGTCGCTTTTGAAGGGCGAGGCGAACAGCTTGTCCCAGTTCTTCAGGTTGGTGAGCAGGGGCAGCGTCTGCGTGGTGAGCTTGTGCGAGCCGGGCCCGAACAGGTCGGCGACCTTGCCCTCGTTGACGAACAGCGCCACCTGGGATTCGCGCACCACCAGCACGGCACCGTTCTGGATTTCGCGGTCCTCGAAGGGGTAACGCCACATCAGGACGCCGTCGGTGGACTCGGTCCATTCGATGACGTCGACGAATTGTTTCTTGATGAAATCGAGCAGTCCCAAGGCTACCTCCCAGTGTTGACTTGGCTTGGCGGTGATCTTACCGAGATCCGTGTGCACTGGGGCGCCCGGCGCTGTAAAATCGAAGGCTCATTCACAGCCCCTGGATCTAAACCATGCATCGCTGTCTATTGACGGCCTCGGTCGCCCTGGCCCTGGCCGTGCCCGTTTTGGCGTCTGCGCAAATGCAGGTGCAGCGCAATTTCCCCGCCAACGCCTTGCGTGGCGAGTTGCTCGTCACCATCGCCCCCGAAATCAAGCTCAATGGCAAGGACGCGCGCTTGTCGCCAGGGTCGCGCATCCGGGGGCCTAACCAGATGTTGGTCATGTCGGGCGCCATCACAGGCGAAAAACTGGTTGTGAACTACACGGTCGAGCAATACGGCATGGTGCAGGACGTGTGGGTGCTGCGCCCTGAAGAAATCAAGAAGCTGTGGCCCAAGACCCCGCAGGAGGCCTCCACCTGGTCCTTCGACCCCATCGGCCAGACCTGGGCCAAGCCCTGAGCATTTCCCCATGAGCAACACCGCCACCCCCACCAAAGCGACCAAGAAGGTCTACATCAAGACCTACGGCTGCCAGATGAACGAATATGACTCGGGCAAGATGTCCGACGTCATGCACGCCGCCCAAGGCTATGAGCCCACCAACGACCCGGAGCAGGCCGACTTGATCCTGTTCAACACCTGCTCGATCCGCGAGAAGGCACAAGAGAAGGTCTTCTCTGACCTGGGACGCGTCAAGCATTTGAAAGACAAAGGCGTGATGATCGGCGTGGGCGGTTGCGTGGCCAGCCAGGAAGGCGCGGCCATCATCGCGCGCGCGCCCTATGTTGACGTGGTGTTTGGCCCGCAAACGCTGCACCGCCTGCCCGCCATGCTGGACAAGCGCATCAGCTCGCGCCGCCCGCAGGTGGACATCAGCTTCCCCGAGATCGAAAAGTTCGACCACCTGCCGCCCCCGCGCAAGGAAGGCGCCTCGGCCTTCGTGTCGATCATGGAAGGCTGCTCCAAGGTCTGCAGCTACTGCGTGGTGCCCTACACGCGCGGTGAAGAAGTCTCGCGCCCCTTTGAAGACGTGCTGACCGAAGTGGCCGACCTGGCCGACCAGGGCGTGAAAGAGATCACGCTGCTGGGCCAGAACGTGAACGGCTACCGGGGCACGATGGGTGGCACCACCGAGGTCGCCGACTTCGCCACGCTGCTGGAGTACGTGGCCGAGATGCCCGGCGTGGAGCGCATCCGCTACACCACCAGCCACCCTAATGAGTTTTCGCAGCGCCTGATCGATGTCTACGGCAAGACCGACAAGCTGGTGAACCACGTGCACCTGCCCGTGCAGCACGGCTCGGACCGCATCCTGATGGCGATGAAGCGCGGCTACACCTCGCTGGAGTTCAAGAGCACGATCCGCAAGCTGCGTTTGGTGCGGCCCACCATCAGCCTGTCATCGGACTTCATCGTCGGCTTCCCCGGCGAGACGGATGAAGACTTCGACAAGATGATGAAGCTGGTGCACGACCTGGAGTTCGACGCCTCGTTCAGCTTCATTTTCAGCGCCCGCCCTGGCACGCCAGCCGCCAACCTGGAAGACACCACGCCGCAGGATGTGAAGCTCAAGCGTTTGCAGCATTTGCAAGGCGTGCTGGACACGCACGTGACGCGCTTCAGCGAAGCCCTGGTGGGCAAGACGCAGCGTATTTTGGTGGAAGGCCCGAGCCGCAAGGACGCCACCGAGTTGATGGGCCGCACCGAGTGCAACCGCATCGTCAACTTCCCCGGTGGCCCGAACATGGACCGCCTGATCGGCCAGTTGATCGACGTGACCATCACCCAGGCCAATCCGCACTCATTGCGGGCCGAAGTGCTGGTGGCCTGAGGCCGCTCGTTCGGTCAGATCCCCATCTTGCCCAGCGTGTCCATCACGTCGCGCAGGGTGGTGGACAGGTAGGGGTGCTCGGCCGAGAAACGGGCATCAATGGCCTGCGTGCGCTCGTTCAGGCTGGAGACCAGGTCGTCTTCAGGCTGTGCATTCGCGGCCAGGGCGCTCTGGATGTCTTTGTCCAGTGACTTGAGCAACTGCTGCAGTTCAGGGTCGAGCTTGCCGCCCGACTCCAGTTCGCTTTGCAGTTGCGCCATCGCGGCCTTCAGGTTGTTGGTGTCCATGGTCAAACTCCTTGTTGAAGCCATCGTAGCTCAGACCGCCTCGGACAGGGCTTGGCACAGGGCATCGACTTGCGCACAAGTGTGCGCCGCTGACAAAGATATGCGCAAGCGGGCGGTGCCGGGCGGCACGGTGGGTGGGCGAATGGCGGGTACCCACAGGCCTTGCCGGTCCAGGTGGGCCATCACGGCCAGGGCATCCTCGTTGCTGCCAATGATCAAGGGCTGAATGGCCGTCTCGGACGGCATCAGGCGCCAGGCGGGGGGCAGGTTCAAGCCGGTGCGCAAGCGGTCTTGCAGTTGGTCTCGCAATCGGGCCAGGTGTTGGCGCCGTCCACCCTCCTCTTGAATCACGCGCAGGCTGGCCCGCACGGCCTCGGTCAGCATGGCGGGGGCGGCGGTGGCGAACATGTAGGTGCGCGCCTTCTGCACCAGCCATTCGACCAGGGTGGACTCACCCGCCACGAAGGCACCGGCCACACCGGCGGCCTTGCCCAAGGTGGCCATGTAGATCAGGCGGTGCAGGCGGCCTTGCCATTCAGGTGACACACCATCGCGCCCGGTGATGCCCCAATGCGCCAAGGTGCCTTCACCATGCTGGCCCAACACGCCAAAGCCGTGGGCATCGTCCACCATCAACCAGGCATCGTGGCGCTCGCACAAGGCCAGCAGGGCGGGAACATTGGCGATGTTGCCGTCCATGCTGAACACCGCGTCCGTGAGCACCAGCTTGCGCCGGGCCGTGCTGGCTTGCAAGGCCGCGTCCAGCGCGGCCAGGTCACCATGCGGCATCACCTGCACATCGGCCCGCGACAAACGTGCGCCATCGATCAGGCAGGCATGGTTCAGGGCGTCCGAGAAGACTGCATCACCCCGGCCCACCAACGCGGGGATCACGCCCACATTGGCCATGTAGCCGGCCACGAAAGACACGGCGCGCGGCAGGCCCACCATGGCGGCCAGCTCCAGCTCCAGGGCTTCGTGCGAGGGGCTGTGGCCGCACACCGAGGGTGAGGCCGTGGCCCCCACGCCATAACGCGCAGCGGCTTGCTGCGCGGCGAGGATCAAGGCGGGATGCTGCGACAAGCCCAGATAGTCGTTGCTGCCAAAGGACAAGCGCGACTGGCCGTTGATCAGGTAAGTCGTGC
>CAZKPN010000006.1:12628-16507 GCA_964554655.1 uncultured Aquabacterium sp.
TGGCCGTTGATCAGGTAAGTCGTGCCACGCAAATGCTCCTGGTCGGGCGACAGGTCGGCGGGTGGCAACAGGGGCGAGACCTCGCGGCGGTGGCGCAGCAAATGCGCTTGCGCCAGCTCGGCCAGTTCGCGTTCGAATAGGGGCGTGGAAGACATCGTGCAAGCGTACCAGCCTGCGCGCCCTTCACGCCAGACAGCGGGCCAGGCGGGCCACGGCCTCGTCGATCTCCGAGGGTGACAAGGTGACGAATGACAGGCGCAGGGTGTTGGCCTGCCCGGGTGCGTTGCCCGCGTAGAACGACGCGCCCGGCACATAGGCCACGCCGGCTTCCACCGCCAAAGGCAAGCGCTGCAAGGTGTCGATCCCATCAGGACAAGTCACCCAGAAGAACATGCCACCCTGGGGCAAGTGCCAGGTGCATCCTGCCGGCAGGTGTCGGGCCAAAGCGGTGGCCATGGCATCACGCTGGGCGCGGTAACGGGCTCGCACGGCGCCCAGGTGGCCGTCCAGGTCAAAGCCCGAATCCAGCAGCTGCACGATGATGCGCTGATTGAGTGCGGGGGTGTGCAGGTCCGCAGCCTGCTTGGCCTGCAAGAGCTTGGCGCGCAAGGCCAGTGTGCCGGGGTGGTCACCGCTGGGCGTGACGATGAAGCCCACCCGCAAGCCCGGCGCCAGCACTTTGGAGAAGGAACCCAGGTAGATCACCTGCTCGGGCGCATGCGTGGCCAGGGGCGGTGGTGGGGGCGCGTCAAACCACAACTCGCCATACGGGTTGTCTTCCACCACGGGCGTGTTGCTGTGCTGGGCCTGCAGGGCGATCTCGCGCCGGCGCGCATCGGGGATGCAATGCCCGCTGGGGTTCTGGAAGCTGGGCACCAGGTAGGCCAGGCGTGCAGGCTCGGCCTTTGACAAGTCTTGCGGCAGCGGCCCCTCAGCGTCGGATGCCCAGGGCGTGAACACCGGCTCGTAAGGTGCAAACGCTTGCAGGGCACCGAGGTAAGTGGGCTGCTCCACCAGCACGGTCGAGCCCTCATCCAGCATGACCTTGCCCACCAAGTCCAAGCCCTGCTGCGATCCCGTGGTGATCAGCACCTGCGAGGCGTCCACCTGCCAGGCGCCTTGAGACAAACGCCGGGCAATCCATTCCCGCAAAGGCAGCAGGCCTTCGGTGGTGGCGTATTGCAAAGCCGCCGCGCCTTGGGTGGACAGCACCTGATCGCACGCCAGCTGAATGGCCTCGATCGGGAAAGATTCTGGCGCGGGCAAGCCACCGGCCATCGACAACACCCCTGGCCGCTCCGTGACTTTGAGGATCTCGCGGATGGCCGATGAGTTCATGCGCTGAGTGCGCCGGGCCAAGGTGAACGTCATCGCTTCATCTCCTGCCGGGCCGCACGTTGGCCCCAGATCACCACCAGCAATACGGCGCCAGCCACCAACCAGGTGGCCCAGTCAACGACTTCATTCAACACCAGCACCGACAAGGCGATGGAGGTGAAGGGTTGCATCAACTGCAACTGGCTGACGCGCATGGGATCGCGGGCCAGGGCCGCGTACCACGCGAAGAAGCCCAGCCAGGTCGAGACCACGGCCACGTAGGCGAAGGCGCCCCAGGCCTGCCAGCTCACGGCTTCGGTGGGCCAGGACCAGGCCGCAATCGGCAAGGTGATGGGCAAGGCCACGACCAAGGCCCATGAGATCGCCTGCGCCGCCGGCATTTGCCGGGACAAGGCGGCACCCGCCACATAGGCCAGTGACGCGCCCAGCATGGCCACCACGAGCCAGGCATCGGCGGCCACCCAATGGTCGGCGCCGTGCGTGCGGGCCACACCCAGCGCGAACATCAACACCAGCGCGCTGCCCATGGCCCCGGCCAGCCAGAAGGCCCAGCCTGGCCGTTGCCCCAGCCACCACGAAGCCAGCGCCGCCGTGCACAACGGCAGCAAGCCGACGATGACGGCCGCGTGCGCCGCAGGCACCACGCGCACCGCCCAGCCCATGCACAGCGGAAACACCAGCACCGCACCCAGCACCACCGCGCCCAGCAAAGGCCATTGCGCCTTGACAGGGCGAGCCGCACGCACCGCCCACAGATAGACCATGGCCAACAATCCGGCGATGGCGCCACGCCCCACCGCCACGAACAGCGGCGGCAATTGAGGCAGCTCGACCGAGCCATTGGCCAGCCGGGTCATGGGGATGGTCATGGCGAACAGCAGCACCGCCAAGGCGCCCAGCCAGCGTGGTGACATGGCGGGCCAGGCTGCCCACACAGGGCGACGGGCAAGGACTTGTGGGGTGGTGTTCATCTGTGGCACTCTAGGGCCACAAACCAGCACATGACCAATACACAAAGCCATATCATTGAACAATCTGTACTGGCCAGACCACCAACACACACCCCGACCATGAGCACGCCCCTGACCCGCGACAGCGCCCTCACCCTGACTGAGCAACTGGTGGCACGGTTTGCCCAACGCATTCGCCAGCACCTGCTGGCGCCGGGCTCGCGCCTGCCCTCGGTGCGGGAGTGCGCCCAGACTCATGGCGTCAGCCCCTACACGGTGGTGGCCGCCTACGACCAACTGCTGGCGCAAGGCCTGATCGAATCGCACCGCCAGCGCGGTTTCTTCGTGCGCCAGACGCAGGGCCATGCCAAAGCTGCCCATCCATCCAAGGCCGCCAAAGCGCCCCACCCTTTCCAGCCCCGCACGCCGATCGACGCCACCACCCTCATCAAAGGCATGTTCCACGAGCCTGGCAGCCACCCCATGCCCGGCTTGGGCACCCTGCCCCCGGCGTGGCTGGACGCGGCCATGCTGGGCGCCGCCTTGCGCAAAGTGACCCAAGGCGATCGCCTGCTGCCACTGACCTTGCACTACGGCGAGCCTGCGGGCGATTCAAGGTTTCGCGAAGCCGTGTCACGCAAGCTTGGCGAGTTCGGCCTGAAGACCGATGCCGGCCAGATCATCAGCACCGTGGGCGCCACGCACGCGCTGGACGTGGTGTCGCGCACCTTGCTGCAAGCGGGCGATGCGGTGCTGGTGGATGACCCCGGCTGGGCCATCGAGTTCGCGCGGCTGGCCCAGATGGGCATGCGCGTGCTGCCGGTGCCACGCGGCCCCGATGGCCCCGACCTGGCCGTGCTGGACGCGCTGTGCAAAGCCCACCGCCCCAAGCTGTACGTGACCGTGTCAGTGCTGCACAACCCCACCAGCGCCTTGCTGTCGCCGGGCCATGCCCACCAGGTTCTGCGCCTGGCCGAAGCGCACGACTTCCACATCCTGGAGGACGACATCTACGCCTACCTGGCCCCGGCCCACGCCACCCGCCTGTGTGTGCTCGATGAGCTGCGCCGCACGATCTCGGTGGGCAGCTTTTCAAAGATCCTGACGCCGAGCTGGCGGGTGGGCTACATCGCCGCGCCAGCGCACCTGGTGGACCGCATCATCAACACCAAGCTGCTGACCACGCTCACCACGCCGCCCATCCTGGAACAGGCGTTGGCGCTGTGCCTGGAGCAAGGCCAGTTGCGCCGACACAGCGAACGCGTCATCCAGCAACTGGACGTGGCCCGCGCGCGCTGCCTGCAACTGGCACGGCAATCGGGTTGCCATTTCGCGGCCCAGCCACAAGGCCTGTTCGGCTGGATGGACGTGGGCGTGGACACCGAACGCCTCACCCTGCCCATGCTGGACGCCGGCTGGCTGATCGCGCCCGGCGCCTTGTTCCATGCGCAGCGGCAGGCCAGCACCTTGATGCGCATCAACTTTGCCAGCTCCCAAGATGCACGCTTCTGGAAGGCCCTGGTGGCCGCCCGCAAGCACGCGCAAACGTCGTCAACGCTCAGCAAAGGCGCTCACGCGCAGTAAGGGCGTG
>CAZKPN010000006.1:16607-90914 GCA_964554655.1 uncultured Aquabacterium sp.
GGGCGTGGCGGCATGGCCAGGCAAGGCCCGGATGTGGCGCGACGCGTCCATGCCATTCATGTGGGGCATCTGCATGTCCATCAGGATCAGGTCATACGACTGCCCCTTGGCACGCTCCACGGCTTCCAGCCCGTCGCTGGCGGTGTCGGCCTCGATGCCCGCGATGTAGTGCAGCATGTCGTGCGCCACCAGCCGGCCCAGGGCCTGGTCTTCCACCAACAATACCCGGGCGCCTTCGCAGCGCAGCTTCATGTCGCTGCGGCTGGTCGGGGCGTCCTGCTCGGGTGCCAGAGGCGCCGCATCAGCCACCTTCAAACGGGCCGTGAACCAGAACACGCTGCCTTGCCCAGGCTCGCTGGTGCAGCCCACCTCCCCGCCCATCAACCTGGCCAGATGCCGGCTGATGGCCAAACCCAAGCCCGGGCCGCCATGGCGCCGGGTCATGGATCCGTCCACCTGCTCGAAGGTGTTGAACAGGCGGTGCTGCTGCTCGGGCGGCACGCCCATGCCGGTGTCTTCAACCTCGAAGCGCAGCACCACCCAGGAAGGGCTTTGCTCGACCAACTTGACGCGCAAATTGACATGCCCATCGCTGGTGAACTTGGCTGCATTGCTGCCGTAGTTGATCAGGATCTGCTGCAAGCGCTGAGGGTCGCCATGCAAGAGCGCCGGCACCCGTGGGTCGATGTGGCGGTCCATCGTCAGGCCTTTGCTGCGCAGGCTCTCGGCCAGCGCATCGCAGGCCGTGTACAGCATGGTGTCCAGCTTGAAATCAACCGGGTGCAGGGACAGCTTGCCCGCCTCGATCCTGGACAAGTCCAGCACATCATCGATGATGCCCAGCAGGTGTTTGGCCGCGCTCATGACCAGGCCCAGGCGATCGCGCTGCTGCGAGGTGGGGTGCTCCAGCAGCATCAGCTGCGTCAGGCCCATGATGGCGTTCATCGGCGTGCGGATCTCGTGGCTCATGTTGGCCAGGAAGGTGCTCTTGGCCAGTTTGGCCGCTTCGGCCCGCTCACGCGCCAACACCATCTCGGTTTGGTTGCGCACGATGGCGATCACGCAAAGCTGTCCGTCAAGCTCAATGGGACCCAGGCTGACCTCGGCGTCGAATGTGGCGCCGTCACGACGTTGGGCCTTGAACAAGGTACCGGGCGGCATCTCGCTGCCGACAGGCATGCTCACGCAGCGACCTGACTGAGCGGCCATGGGCCGCCGTTGAGGCTCGGGCAAAAAATCGTCAATGCACAGCGACGGCATGGTCTGCTCGTCGTGGCCGAACATCAACGCAGCGGCCTCGTTCCATTTGACGAGTCGCCCTTGATCGTCGGCCACCAACAAGGCCTCGGGGGCCAAAGAAAACAGTTGTTCAAACTGGGAACGCACCACACCACCATGCGCCGTCTCCGAACCCTGAGACGGGCGCAACTCACCTGGATTATTCATCGGTGTCTCTTCGAGGAGCCCTGATGCCTGGCATGTTCGCAGGAAACGCCACGCAGTGCCAGCGCAAAAAAGCGGTTTCAGCTTTGTTGCAACCGGGTTTTGACGATGTCTGCCGCTTGCCTCATCACGCGCTCCACGATTTCGGACACGGTGGGCATGTCGTGCACCAGGCCTTGCGATTGCCCGATGAGTTGCACGCCTTCATCGTGGTCGCCTTGGTGGATGGCTTTGCGCATGGCCAAGGTGGCCGCGCCAAAGTAGGCCACCTTGATGGCGCCCACCACACCTTGCCGCAAGGCATCGCGCATCAAGGGCCACAGCGGCGTGTTGAGCTCTTGCGCTGCGCGCCACGACCGCACGATGACCAGCCCAGGGCCCAGTCGGCGGGCCGTGTACTTTTGGCCACCCGGCGTGTGCATGACGCGGCAGGGAAAGGTGTCGAAGTTGGTCGAGTAGATGGTGTCCTCGGCCGGCTTGTCGATGATCAATTGCTTGGTGGCCGCGTGCACCACGCTTTCACGCGAGGTGGCAAAGCGGGTGCCCATGGCCACCGCATCCGCGCCCAGGGCCAAGGCCGCCACCAAGCCCCGCCCATCGGCAAAGCCCCCGGCCGCGATGATGGGCAGGTCGGTCATGTCGCGCACGGCGGGTATCAGCACCAACGAGGTCACCGCGCCGCCATGCGCGGCGGCTTCATGGCCGGTCACGATCAGGCCATCGACGCCCATGTCGATGGCCGAGCGGGCATGCTTTTCGTTGGACACGGTGGCGATGACCTTGCCGCCATAGGCATGGGCGCCTTGCACCACCCACTCGGCGCGGCCCATCGACACGTTGATGACGGGCACGTGCTCTTGCAAGGCCACGCGCGCGCATTCGGTGGCACCCGGCAGCAGCAGGCTGCAGCCCACGCCAAAGGGCTTGTCGGTCAAGGCGCGCACCTGCTGGATGGCGAGGCGGCATTCTTCGGCCGACAAGCCGCCCGAGGCCAGGATGCCCAAGCCGCCTGCATTGCTGACGGCAGCCACCAGTTCGGGCACGGCGACGTAGGTCATGCCGGGCAGGACGATGGGATGTTCAATGCCCAGGAGGGTGGTGATGCGGGTCTTCATGGTTCAAGACAAACAGTGTAGTGGTGTCCAACCAAGGCGCCCCCAAGAACGGCCAGACGCGCGACATTGAACGATCCCCGATTCAAGGGGCCCGCCCTCAATCCAAGGGAATGCACCGCCCGTGCCAGCAGCGAGCGGCCTCAAGAATCGAAACGCATTGTGGAGTGTTGATTCATGTTGTCTCGTCGTCGTTTCCTGGGCCACTCGGCCCTTCAGGCCGCCAGTGTGCTGGGCCTGTCCGGTTTCTCATTGAATGGCCAGGCGGCGTCCAGCCGCGTGTTCAACGAATCGCTGGCCCAACCGCGCGCGGGGCTGGGCAGCCTGGGCCGCGTGCCCGCCATCGTCATCGGCACCGGCTATGGCGGCGCAGTCACGGCCTTGCGCCTGGCCGAAGCCGGTGTGCCCGTGGTCATGCTGGAGATGGGCCAGCTGTGGACCCAACCCGCCAGCGATGGCCACATCTTCACCAAAACCTTGTCGCCCGATGGCCGATCAATGTGGTTCAAGGACCGCACCGAAGCGCCGCTCAAGACCTTCCTGGGCCTGGACGTGATCAACCGCAAGATCCCGCGCTATGCCGGCGTGCTGGACCGCGTCAACTACGAAGAGATGTCGGTCTACGTGGGCCGAGGTGTGGGCGGTGGCTCGCTGGTCAACGGGGCCATGGCCGTGACGCCACCACGCGGCTACTTCGAGCAGATGATGCCCGAAGTCAACGCCGAAGAGATGTACGCCAAGTACTTCCCACGGGCCAATGGCCTGCTGGGCGTTAACCACGTCGACCCAAGCTGGTTCGAAAAAGCCGACTGCTACCGTTTCGCCCGCGTTTCGCGCGACCAGGCGCATCAAACCGGCCTGAAGACCGTGTTCGTGCCCAGCGTCTATGACTTCAAATACATGGAGGCGGAGCAGGCCAAGAAGGTACCGCGCTCGGCGCTGGCCCAAGAGGTGATCTACGGCAACAACGCCGGCAAGCTCAGCCTGGACAAGACCTACCTGGCCGATGCCGTGGGCACGGGCCGCGTCACCATCTACACGCTGCAGCAGGTGCGCCGCATTGAGCAGTTGGCCAATGGCGACTACCTGCTGAGCGTGCGCGCCATCGACCCCTACGGCAACGTGCTGGCCGATGTGCAGATCAGTTGCGGCCACCTCTTCCTGGGCGCAGGCAGCCTGGGCACGACCGAGCTGCTGGTGCGCGCCCGCGAAACCGGCACCCTGCCCCGCTTGAGTCAGGCCGTGGGCGAGGGCTGGGGCCACAACGGCAATGTGATGGCCGCGCGCGCCAACCACCTCTGGAACCCCACCGGCGCCATCCAGTCGACCATGCCCGCCATGGGCATCAACGACTGGGACAACCCCACCAACCCGGTGTTTGCCGAGATCACGCCGCTGCCCACGGGCTTCGAAAATTGGGTGAGCATGTACCTGGCCATCACGCGCAATCCCGAGCGCGGCCGCTTTGTCTACGACGCCGCCACAGACTCGGCCAAGCTGCGCTGGACCCGAGCCCAAAACGCCACCACGGTCAACGCGGCCAAAACCTTGTTCGACCGCATCAACCGCAAGCAGGGCACGATCTACCGCACCGATTTGTTCGGCGGGGGCAAGGTCTTCGCCGATGATTTTTGCTACCACCCGCTGGGCGGCTGCGTGCTGGGCCAGGCCACGGACAACATCGGCCGCGTCAAGGGCTACGACCGCCTGTACGTGACCGACAGTTCATTGATCCCAGGCTCGATCGGCGTCAACCCCTTTGTGACCATCACGGCGCTGGCCGAACGCAACATCGAACGCGTCATCGCGCAAGACCTGCGCTGATCGCGCGCACCAGCGTTCGCACGCGGGCGTCCATCTGCTCGGCGGGGGTGTTGGCATAGCCCATGACCAGGCCGTTGTGGGGCGCCCCACCCATGCCGTAGGCCGACAAGGGGCGCGGGCTGAGCCCCTTCTTCATGGCGGCCAGGGCTGCATCGACATCGACGATGTCGGGCGGCAAGGTCAGCACCAGGTGCAGGCCACAGGCCCCACCCAGCACCTCGCCCGGCCAGGGCCAATGGCGCGTCAGGGCCTCGCGCAAGGCGGCCTGGCGCTGGGCGTACAAGGGCCGCATCTTGCGCAGGTGCTTGGTGAAATGCCCTTCGTTGATGAAGGCGGCCAAGGCGGCTTGCTCGGCGGGCAGACCGCGCCTGACGAGGTCACCCAAGGCGCCTTGCCATTGATCGGACAAGCTGGCAGGCACGACCATGAACCCCAAGCGCAAGGCCGGGAACATCGATTTGCTGAAGGTGCCCAGGTAGACCACCGGCGCCTGCGGCACCAGGCCTTGCATGGCGGCCAGCGGCGGCCCATCGTGGCGAAACTCGCTGTCGTAATCGTCTTCCAAAATCCACGCACCTGCAGCCTGGGCCTGCTCGATCAAAGCCAGGCGGCGCGCCAAAGGCATCACCGAGCCCAAGGGGTACTGGTGCGATGGCGTGGTGTAGATCAAGCGTGGCGGCTGCTGGCGCCACAAGGCCTTGGTGGGCGCCAGGCCGTGCTCATCCACAGGCACCGGCACCACTTTCAGCCCCGCCGCCTGACAGGCCACGCGGGCACCGCCATAGCCGGGGTGCTCGATCCAGGCCCGCTGGCCCAGGTCGGCCAGGGCTTGGGCACACAGGCTCAGGCTGTCCTGGGTGCCATCGGTCACGATGACCTGGTCCACCGTGCAGACCACACCGCGTGCCGCGCGCACATAAGTGGCGATGGCCTGGCGCAGTTCCAGCTCGCCCACGGCGGGGCGGTAGCTGAGCAAGTCAGGGCTTTGGTCACGCCAGGCCGCGTTCAGCAGGCGGCGCCAGGTGGGCAAAGGGAACTCGTCCAGCGCGGGGATGCCGGGCATGAAGGGCATCAGGTCTTGCTCGGCCGTGCGGCGGCGGTTGAAAGCCTGCACACGGTTTGACAAAGCGGGCGATGGCTGCCCCGACGCCATTGGTGGCGCGGTGAGCAGTGCATGGCCACGGCCCACCGCACGCCGATCCGGCAAGGCCGCCACCACGGTGCCCTGGCGACTGGCCTGCACATAGCCTTCGGCCGCCAGTTGCTCGTACGCATGGATGACGCTGTTGCGCGCCAGCCTGAGGTCGAGCGCCAGCACACGGCTGGCGGGCAAGGCACTGCCTGCGGGCAGGCGGCCATCCAGAATGGCTTGCCGCAACAGTTCGTACAAACGCCGCTGCCGGGGCAAGGCGTCGCCTTTGGCGCGCAGCAGGCGGCGGTCCAGCAACAGGGTCAGGTCGGTCATGGGCTTGGGGCAGGTGCGATTTTCGTGGCTCCATCATTTTGCATGAATGTGGATCTTTTCATGGGGCCATGTTTTACCTATGGTTGAGGCTCACTCACGAACCAGGGATCACCACACCATGACCACGACCTTTGCCCCGCCTCCCACCGAACGCAGCCGGGTCCGCCGCGCCGAAGACCGGGGGCACTACGACCACGCCACCATCCATGCCATCGTCGACGCCGCCTACCTGTGCCACGTGTCCTTCGTGGACGAACGCGGCCCGCTGTGCCTGCCGACCGCAGTGTGGCGCGTGGACGACCACGTGCTGATCCACGGCTCCAACGGCAGCAAGATGATGAAGTCGCTGGCCCAAGGCACGCCCGCTTGCCTGGCCATCACGCACCTGGACGGCTTGGTCATGGCGCGGTCGGCGTTTTCGCACTCCATGAATTTCAGGTCGGTGGTCATCCACGGCACGTTTGAGACGGTGCCCGATGAGGACAAGACCGAGGTGATGCACCGCTTGATGGACCACCTGGCACCCGGTCGCCGCCACGAAGCGCGCGCGCCCGACCGCAACGAGCTGGCCGCCACCACCGTGCTGCGCATGCCCTTGTTCGAAGCCGCCGCCAAGATCCGCGCCTGGGGTCCGAAGGACAAGGAGGAGGACTTGACTCGGGCCGTGTGGGCTGGGGTGCTGCCCCTCCATCAAACCCGGCTCACGCCCTTGTCAGAGCCCCGCTGCCCCGCAGAGACACCGGCCTATGTGCAGCAGTGGGCCACGGGCACCTGAGGCATCACGCGCTCAAGGTGAGCATGGCCGCCGCCGCACCCACGCCGACCGCCATGCCCACCGCATAGCCTTTGACCACGGGCCCACCCATGGCCTTGCCGCCCGTGATCCAGGCCATCGCGCCCTTGGACACCATGTTGGCCAAGGTGGCCAGGCAGATCGCGGCAATCGTCGTGACCAGGGGCAAGCCACCGTCACCATGCAAGCGGGCCAGGGAGATCACGATGGCATCGACATCAGCCAGGCCGGACAGCGACGCCAGCGCATAGACGCCGCCGCTGCCCAGCCACTGCCTGGCGGCAGGCGCGAGGACCGCCATGACGGCCAGGTAAGCGCCAAAGCCCAAGGCCGCCCCCAGGTCAAACGTGGGCACCATGGGCTCGATGGCCTGGTCACCCGAAGCCTGGGACAAGCGGCGCCAGTGCCACAAGCCCAGCACCAGCAAGGTCACGCCCGACAAGATCAGCGGCACGCCCATGGCGGGCAGCAGCGCAGGCTGGACCAGGGCCACCAGCACAGCCATGCGCAGGAACATCACCCCGCACGCCGCCAAGGCACCGGACACCGCCACCCCCGACACCGCCGGATTGAGCCGCGCGTAGCGTGACAAGGCCAAGGTGGTGGCCGTGGACGACGCCAGTCCGCCCAGGATGCCGGTCCACAACATGCCTCGCCGCGGACCCGTGACCCGCATGGCGAGGTGCCCGGCGAGCGACAGACCCGCGATCAGCACCACCGCCCACCAAAGCTTGTAGGGGTTCAAGGCCTGGTAAGGACCAAAGCCGGCATCGGGCAGATTGGGCAGGATGACCACCGACAGCACCATCAACTGCAGGGCCGCCGTCAACTCGCGGTGCTCGATCAGGCGCAGCCAGCGGTGCAAGGTGGGCTTGAGGTTCAGCAACACCGCCACGATGACGGCACACGCCAAGGCCAGGGCCACGGCACCCCGCGCAGCGATGGCCCCCAGCACGATCGTCAGCAGCAGGGTCAGCGCGGTCGTGATGCTCAGGTTGCCCGACGAGGCCGAGGCCTGGCGGTAAGACACGGCCAACAGAATCGACACCCCAATGATCCCGGCCAGAATGGGCCACGCGCCGAACTCGGGCAACAAGCTGGCCAGCAAGCCCCCGAACAGGCCCGCCAGGGCAAAGGTTCGCAGGCCGGCCACTCGCCCGCCGTCGTTCAGCTCGCGGTCACGCCACCCCCGCTCCAGGCCGATCACCAGACCTGCGGCCAGGGACCCGACCAGATTCAGTGCTGTCGGCAGGCTCTCCAGGGCAATCGACGACGATGCGGTGGTCATGGCAGTTTGATCGTCAATCCGCAGGCCTCGACCTGAGGCGCCCACGCCCAATCGGCCAACATCGGCGCCTGCAGGCGCGAACGCAGGGTGTCCACAT
Source organism: uncultured Aquabacterium sp. (assembly GCA_964554655.1). GTDB lineage: Bacteria > Pseudomonadota > Gammaproteobacteria > Burkholderiales > Burkholderiaceae_C > Aquabacterium. The sequence continues at coordinate 24,630 of CAZKPN010000006.1, forward strand.
TGGCATCCGGCGCGATCATGCTGGGGTCAATGCGGTTGGCCACCCAGCCCGCCAGCGTGAGCCCACGCGACAAAATCGCTTCCTGCGTCAGCAAGGCATGGTTCAGGCAACCCAGGCGCACGCCCACCACCAGGATCACGGGCAGGCGCAACAGCACCGCCAGATCAGCGCTGGTGGCCGACTGGCCCTGGGCCTCCTGCAAGGGCACGATGAACCCCCCGGCCCCTTCCACCACCACCGCATCGGCCTGCTGCCGCAAGGCATGGAAACAGGCCGCGATGTGCTCGATGTCGATGTCCACGCCTTCTTCGCGCGCCGCGATGTGGGGCGAGGCGGGCTGGCGCAGCAGATAAGGGTTGTCGTACAGCGCAGGCACTTGCACGGTCGATGCGGCGCGCAGCGCCAGCACGTCTTCGTTGGCCCACTCGCCATCGATCAGCTCGGTGCCGGCGGCCACGGGCTTCATCCCGATGACGCGCGCATGCCGGTGCTGCAAGGCATGCAGCAAGGCGCAAGACACGCGCGTTTTGCCCACGCCCGTGTCGGTGCCGGTGATGAACAACGCCGTCATGCCAGACGCTCGCCGGGGGCTGAAGACAAGACGGTCTCTTGGGCCAGCACCTGGTCCAGCGTGCGCAAGGTGCCCTCCACCAGGTGGACCATGTCGGCCTCGGTCAGCACATAGGGCGGCATGAAATACAGCGAGTTGCCAATGGGGCGCAGCAGCAAGCCAGCGTCCAGGGCCGCGCGGTGAAAGCGCGCGGCAAAGGTGGCGTCGGTGGTGTCGATGTCCCAGGCCCAGATCATGCCAATGTGGCGGTGCGCTTTCACGCGGGGATGGCGAGTGAGTGGCTCGGCCAGCGTTGACAAGCGCAAGGCCGCCGCGCGGTTGCGGGCCAGCACGTCATCGTTCTCAAAGGTGTCCAGCACCGCCAGGGCCGCGCGGCACGCCAGCGCGTTGCCCGTGTAGGAATGCGAATGCAAAAAACCATGCGCTGTGCGGTCATCCCAGAAGGCGGCGTAAACCTCGTCCGTGGTCAGCACCGCTGACAAGGGCAGCACGCCACCCGTCAGGCCTTTGCTCAGGCAGATGAAGTCCGGACGAATGGGCTGGCCATTCGCGTCCAGCGCCTGCTGGTGCGCGAACATCGTGCCGGTGCGCCCAAAGCCCACGGCGATCTCATCGCAGATCAAATGCACCTGGTGCTGATCACACAGGGCACGCGCCGCGCTCAGGTAGCTGGGCGAATAGATGCCCATGCCCGCAGCGCCTTGCACCAAAGGCTCCAGGATCAAGGCAGCGGTCGATGCGTGGTGCTCGGCCAGGTGATCGGCCAGGGCTTGCACGCAAGCGGCGGTGTGCTGCTCAAGGCTGACGCCCTCCAACGCATGACGCGGATCGGGCGAAGGCAAGGTCGCGCTTAAGCGCAGCAGCGGCGCGTAGGCCTCGCGGAACAGGGGGATGTCGGTGACGGACAAGGCCCCGGCGGTCTCACCGTGGTAGCCGCCTTGCAGGCCGATGAAGCGGTGCTTGCCCGGCAGCCCCCGATTGCGCCAACTGTGCGCGCTCATCTTGAGGGCGATCTCGGTGGCACTGGCACCATCGCTGGCATAGAAAGCATGGCCCAGGCCGGTCAGCGCGCCCAGCCGCTCGGACAGCGCGACCACGGGTTCATGGGTCAGGCCGGCCAGCATGGTGTGGTCCAGCTTGCCCAACTGATCGGTGATCGCCTCGGTGATCGGCGCAAACCCATGGCCGAACAGATTGACCCACCACGAACTGACCGCATCCAGGATGCGGTGCCCTTGCTCATCGATCAACCAGGGCCCCTCGCCACGCACGATGGCGCGCGGCGGGAAGTCGTCCAGCGCCTTCATCTGCGTGCAGGGGTGCCACACGGCGCGGCGGCTGCGTTCGGCCAGGCTGGCGGTCAGCACGGGGGGCGTGGCCACCTCAGTCTTGGGGCCGGTAAACACAGCGGTCACCGGCCGCGCGCGACACGCTCACCATGCTCACTTGCGCGATGCGCGCACTCACCTGGCCAAAGATGAACACGCACAGGTTCTCCAGCGTGGGCGTCCCCAGGCCCGCCACCTCGTCCAGAAAGTGGTGGTCAAGCTGGCTGCGCACCTCGGCCAGCGCCGCGCGCAGCACGGCCAGGTCCACCACCATGCCAGTGTCCGGGAGGCGGGGCCCGCACACCGCCACTTCAGCGGTGTAGGTGTGCCCGTGGATGCGGCGACTGCTCGCGGCCTCTTCAGGCGACACATGCCGCTTGAGCGTGTGGGCCGCGTCAAAGGTGAAAGTCTGGCTCAGTTCAAACATGAAATCTTCTTCTCTCAGCGGATGCCCAAGGTCTTGTGGGTCTGCACGCTGAGCATCCAGCGCGGGTTGTCCAGGCACCATTGCACCGCCCATTCCATGGCCGAGCGGCGTGCCATGGGCTGTGCACTGTCCATGGCCTGCACGCGCCTTTGCTCAAAGTCCAGGGCTTCCATGGCTTTCAGGTCCGCCGTGCTGAACCCGCTTTGGGGCACGACCACTTTAAGCTCGTGGCCGCTTTTTTGCACCAAGGTTGACCCGGCCTTGGGGCTCACGCAGATCCAGTCCAGGCCAGCAGGCGCAGCGATCGTGCCATTGGTCTCGACCGCGATCATGAAGCCTTGCGCGTGCAGGGCGTCGATCAATTCGGCATCGACCTGCAGCAAAGGCTCGCCTCCGGTGAGTACCACAAAGCGTCTGTCATCGGCCGACTCGGAGCCCGATGGCCAAAAAGTCGCGATGCGCTCGGCCAACTGTGCGGCCGTGGCAAATTTGCCGCCACCCAAACCATCGGTGCCCACGAACTCGGTGTCGCAAAACTGGCAAACGGCCTGCGCCCGGTCGGCCTCGCGGCCCGTCCACAAATTGCAACCCGCAAACCGGCAAAACACCGCCGGGCGTCCTGCATGGGTGCCCTCGCCCTGCAGGGTGTAGAACATTTCCTTGATGCTGTAGCTCATGGTCTCAACGCAATCCTGTCCACCAGACGGTCAAGCTCGACGCCAGCACCAAGGCAGCGTACGTGGCCATGGCGCCGTCGCGCCCCAACACAATCAGTCCGGCCATCAGCACCAGGGCATTGACCCCGGCCACCCAGGTCACCTGGCGTGCAAAACCCGCCGGTTTGAGCGCACGCCACCACACCAGGCGAGCCAAAGCGGGTAAAAGCAGTGCCATGCCCAAGGCTGGCAGGAAAAAATTCACCATGTGGATCAAAGCATCCAGCAAGCTCATTGAACGCCTTCGCAACATCAAAAAACCCTCGATTTTATAATCCCCGGATATGACCGTCCTGACCCTGGGTTTGAACCACACCACCGCCGCCGTCGATTTGCGAGGTCGGTTCGCGTTTGCCGTCGACCAATTGGCCCCGGCGCTCAAGGTTTTGCACACCCGTTTATCCGGCGTGCCGCAGTCGTCCGCCCAGCCAGAAGTGGCCCTGCTGTCCACCTGCAACCGCACCGAACTGTATTGCGCCCTGGGCGGCAGTTGGGGCGGGGGCCGCGCCGGCAACCTGCAGCACGCCGCCGTCGATTGGCTGGCCAACACAGGTGGGGTGGGCCACGATGAACTGCTGCGCCACACCTACGTGCTGGAAGGGGGCGCCGCAGCCCGACACGCCTTCCGCGTCGCCAGCGGGCTCGATTCCATGGTGCTGGGCGAACCCCAGATCCTCGGCCAGATGAAGCAGGCCGTGCGCGAGGCCGACGCCGCCGGCACCCTGGGCACCACCCTGCACCAATTGTTCCAGCGCTCCTTCGCCGTGGCCAAGGAAGTGCGCACGTCCACAGAAATCGGAGCCCACTCCATCAGCATGGCCGCCGCCGCCGTGCGCCTGGCCAGCCAGTTGTTCGAAGACCTGGGCAAGACCAAGATCCTGTTCGTGGGCGCTGGCGAGATGATCGAACTCACCGCCACGCACTTTGCGGGCCGCGCCCCGCGTGGCATGGCCGTGGCCAACCGCACCCTGGAGCGCGGTGAAAAACTCGCCAACCACCTGGGCGCCCAAGCCCTGCGCCTGGCCGACCTGCCCGATCGCTTGCACGAGTTCGACATCGTCGTCTCCTGCACCGCCAGCTCCCTGCCCATCATCGGCCTGGGCGCCGTCGAACGTGCCCTCAAGGCCCGCAAACGCCGCCCCATCTTCATGGTGGACCTGGCCGTGCCGCGCGACATCGAACCCGAAGTGGCCGAGCTGGACGACGTCTACCTGTACACCGTCGACGACCTGAGCGCCCTGGTGCAAACCGCCAGCGAGAAGCGCCTGGCCGCCGTCACCCAGGCCGAGGCCATCATCGAAACCGGCGTGCAGGGCTTCGTCCATTGGCTGGACCAGCGCACCACCGTGCCCCTGATCCAGGCCCTCAACTCACAGGCCGATGCGTGGCGCGCGGCTGAAATCGCCCGCGCCCGCAAAATGCTCGCCAAAGGCGAGGACATCGAAGCCGTGCTCGACACACTTTCAAGAGGATTGACCCAGAAAATGCTGCATGGCGCCATGGCCGAACTGCACAGTGCCGACACCCAGCAGCGGCCCCAAGTGGCGGCCTCGCTGGCGCGCCTCTTCTTGCGCGGCGACGTGAGCCCCCTCAAGAAAGACACACCGTGAGCGGCGGCCTCGCTCCCTCGCTGGCCTCCTCCCTCGAACGCCTGGCCCTGCGCCTCCGAGAGCTGGACGCCGCCCTGTCCGACCCTTTGGTGGCCGCCGACAACAAACGCTACCGTGAGCTGTCCCGCGAGCATTCGGAAGTCAGCAGCGTGTGCGACATGGCCCAGCGCCACGCCCAGCGCAGCGACGACCTGGCCACCGCCCGCCAGATGCTGATGGATTCCGCCAACGACGCCGACATGCGCGCCATGGCGCAAGAAGAAATCACCCAGGCCGAAGCCGACATCGCCCGCGTCGAAGCCGAGCTGCAAACTGCCCTGCTGCCCAAGGACCCCGACGACGCCCGCAACGCCTTCGTCGAAATCCGCGCGGGCACCGGCGGTGACGAATCGGCCCTCTTCGCGGGCGACCTGACCCGCATGTACACCCGCCATGCCGAACGCCAAGGCTGGCGCTGTGAAGTCATGTCCGCCAACGAATCCGACCTGGGCGGCTACAAGGAAATCGTCCTGCGCTTCGAAGGCGCTGGTGTCTACGGCCAGCTCAAGTTCGAATCCGGCGGCCACCGCGTGCAGCGCGTGCCCGCCACTGAAACCCAAGGCCGCATCCACACCAGCGCCTGCACCGTGGCCGTGCTGCCTGAGCCCGACGAAGCCGAAGAGATCACCATCAACCCGGCCGACCTGCGCATCGACACCTACCGCGCCAGCGGCGCCGGCGGCCAGCACATCAACAAGACCGACTCGGCCGTGCGCGTCACCCACCTGCCCACCGGCATCGTCGCCGAGTGCCAGGACGACCGCAGCCAGCACCGCAACAAGGCCAAGGCCCTGGCCGTGCTCAGCGCCCGCATCAACGACCGCGAACGCAGCGAGCGCCAGGCCAAGGAAGCCGCCACCCGCAAAGGCCTGGTCGGCACCGGCGACCGCTCCGACCGCATCCGCACCTACAACTTCCCGCAGGGCCGCTTCACCGACCACCGCATCAACCTGACGCTCTACAAGCTGCTGGCCATCATGGAAGGCGACCTGGACGACGTCATCGCCGCCCTGATCACCGCCCAGGCCGCCGAGCAACTGGCCGAGCTGGAAGCCGCCACCGGTGTCTGAGCCCCAGCCCACCCTCACCGTGGCGGCCGCCTTGCAGCAAGCCCGCCAACTGGGCGTGGACCGCCTGGACGCCCAGATTTTGCTGAGCACCGCCTTGCAGCGCCCGCGCAGTTGGCTCCTGGCCCACGACCAGGACGCCTTGCCACCCGAACAAGCCGATCAGTTCATGGCCTGGACCCAGCGCCGCGCCCAGGGCGAGCCCCTGGCCTACCTGCTGGGCGACAAAGAGTTCTACGGCCTGACCTTGCGCGTCAGCCCCGATGTGCTGATTCCCCGGCCCGACACCGAAACCCTGGTCGACTGGGCCCTGGCACTCATCCCCGCACAGCCGGGCTTCAGTGTGCTGGACTTGGGCACCGGCAGTGGCGCCATCGCCCTGGCCTTGCAGCACCAACGCCCCCATGCCCAGATCACCGCCGTGGACGCCAGCCCGGCCGCCCTGGCCATCGCGCAGGCCAACGCCCAGCAATTGGCCCTGCCCGTGGAAAACCTGCAAGGATCATGGTTCGAACCCGTGGCCACACGCCAGTTCGACCTCATCGTCAGCAACCCACCCTACATCGCCGAAAACGACGAACATCTGCAAGCCCTGGCCTTTGAGCCAAAGCGAGCGCTCACATCGGGCGTGGATGGCCTCGACGATCTGCGCCTGATCATTTCAAAGGCCCCGCTGCATCTCAACGCTGGCGGCTGGCTGCTGCTGGAACATGGCCACGACCAGGCCGTCGCCGTGGCCAGCCTGCTGGAAGCCCAAGGATTCAGCCAAATCAGCACCCGGCTCGACCTGGGCGGTAACCCGCGGTGCACCGGCGGGAAGGCTTAGCAAATTCACGTCACCTTGTAAATTGGTGGTACGAACGCTAACAACTCTATTCCCCAAAACGAGCCGGGCGGCGTAGCATCAAATCGTTCTTCAGGAGCTTTTGATGTTCCGCCTAACCGCCCCGCCCCACCTTTTCCGCTGCCTCTTCACCGCCTGCGCCTTGGCAGCTTCGGGTACGCACGCGCAAATGGTGCCGCAGCCGCAGCATTTGCTGCGCTCGGCTACAGCGGTGGATCACGGCAAGGGCCTCAGCCTGAACGGACAGCAATTCTGGCCCCACTGGGAAGGCCGCATCGGCGTCGTCATGGACCGCGCCTACGACCCCCTCAAAGACTCTTTTGTGCTCGCGCAGCCCGTGCCTTCCAGCGGCCTGAGCATGCGCAGCGCCCATGTGCTGTCCGACTATTACTTTTCGGGTGGTTTTCGCGCCACGGTCGGCCTGGTGCGGGGCTCAGTCACCCAGGCCTCCTGGTCCGACGGCACCGACGACACCATTGGCAGCGGCCTGAACCTGAGCCTCCAGCGCATCGACAACCTGAACCTGGGCGACACCAGAGGCCAGTCTTTTGATGGCGAAAACCGCACCCTGCCCTATGTGGGCGCCGGTTACGCCGCCAGCCTGGGAGCCCCTGGCAGCGAAAGCATGTGGCGCTTCAATGCCGACCTGGGCATCATTTCGGTCAATTCCAACAACATTGGCCGCATTTCCCGCGCGCTGCAAGGCGAAGCAGGGCTGGACGAAATCGTGCGCGACCTGCGCCTTCGCCCCGTGATCAAGGTCTCTGTGCGCTACGCCTTCTGAATTTGCCAAGGCCTGATATAAACAGGCTCTTGTTCCCAATTCAGCCAAGCGCAAATTCCCATGAGTGACGTTCAACAACGCATTGACTCCCTGGTCAAAGGCCACCGTGTGGTGCTGTTCATGAAGGGCACCGCCCAGTTCCCACAGTGTGGGTTTTCGGGGCGCGCCATCCAGATCCTCAAAGCCTGCGGGGTCACCGACCTGCAAACCGTCAACGTCCTGGAAGACGAAGGCATCCGCCAAGGCATCAAGGACTACGCCAACTGGCCCACCATTCCCCAGCTGTACGTGGGTGGCGAGTTCATTGGTGGCTCGGACATCATGACGGAGATGTACCAGGCCGGCGAGCTTCAGCAGGTCTTGACCCCAGGCCAGTGAGTCCAGCCAGCACACCTCGCCGGTTGATCATTGGCATCACCGGCGCCAGTGGTGCCGTCTACGGCGTGCGCTTGCTGCAGCGTGCCCGCGCCCTCGGTGTCCAAACCCACCTGGTCGCTACCCCAGCCGGCATCCTGAACGTGCACCACGAATTGGGGCTGAACCGGTCCACGCTGGAAGCCCTGGCCGACCAGGCACATGCCCCTGGCGACATCGGTGCCTGCATTGCCAGCGGCAGCTTCAGCACCGATGCCATGGTCGTGGCCCCCTGCTCCATGAAGACACTGGCCGCCGTGGCCCATGGCCTGGGCGACAACCTGCTGACCCGCGCCGCCGACGTCACCTTGAAAGAGCGCCGCCGCCTGATCCTCATGGTGCGCGAAACGCCCTTCAACCTGGCCCACTTGCGCAACATGACTGCGGTGACCGAGATGGGCGGCATCATTTTCCCGCCCTTGCCAGCGTTCTACCATCGCCCGCAAAGCATCGACGAACTGGTCAATGACACGGTTGAGCGCGTCTTGAGCACCGCCGGCATCGCCTCAGCGCAACCCCAGGAGTGGCGAGGCCTGTAGCGCATTGGCGGTATTGACGCTCCCACGTTTTTCCGCATGATGGAGTCCATTCACACAAGGAGGACTTCAAATGACCGCAGACCTGTCACGCCGGCACCTGCTCGCCGCCGCAGCCACCACCGTCCTGGCCAGTAGCCCGCTCTGGGCCCATGCCGCCGACAAAACCACAGCCCCCCGCTTCACCTTGCCCGCCCTGCCCTGGGATGCCGCCTCGCTCGATCCGGTGATCTCGGCCAGTACCATCGCGCAGCACCATGGCAAACACCACGCCGCTTACGTCGACAACCTCAACCGCCTGCTGCCCAACTCCACGCTGATGGATGCCGACAGCTTGGTGGAGATCATCCAGCGCAGCGCCGGCAACGAAGCCTCGCGGAGCATCTTCAACAACGCCGCCCAGGTCTGGAATCACACCTTTTATTGGCAAAGCCTGCGCCCCAAAGGCGGCGGCACGCCGCCCTCTGAGCTGGCCAAACGCATCGACGCCGACTTCGGCTCTCTGGCAGGGCTGCGAGAAGCCACCCTGACCGCAGCCACCGGCCAATTCGGTGCAGGCTGGGTCTGGCTGGTGCTGGACAAGCGCCAAAAGAAGCTGACCGTCGTCAAAACCGGCAATGCCGACTCGCCCTTGACGCAAGACAGCCTGGTGCCCCTGGCCACCATCGACGTGTGGGAACACGCCTACTACCTGGACTACCAGTCACGCCGCAAGGACTACGCTGCAGCGGTGTTCGACAAATTGCTGAATTGGGAATTTGTGGCGGCCAACCTGGCGAAAGCCTGAACCCACCCGCTTGATCAATTGACCAGTTGATCGCTCAGGGGCGGAAGGCCACGATCTGTGGCTGCACGTCAGGCAGCTTCCACTGGCGCACGGCCGCGAAAACCGCACTGGGGTATTCCGGCCGGCCCCGGCTGCCGTTGTAGCGGCCCAGCGCCAGGTACAGGTCTCCCCGCTCACGGTCCAGGTAGTGGCGCAGGATGATGCAGCCAAACCGCAGATTGGTCTGCATGTGGAACAGGCTGGCCGGATCACCCGTGCCGATCAGGCGTGACCAGAAAGGCATGATCTGCATGTAGCCCCGCGCGCCCACCGACGAGATCGCGTATTTGCGGAAACCGCTTTCCACCTGGATCAGGCCGAGCACCAGCGAAGGGTCCAGGCCCGCGCGCTTGGACTCGTACCAGACCGTTTGCAAGAACTCGCGGCGCAACTGCTCGTCGGGCTTGCGCTTCTTCAGGCGCAGGCCCGCCGCATCGGCCCAGCGGTCGAACTCGTATTTTTGCGTTTGATCGGCGAACACCAGCATGGGCGGCGCCGATTGGGCGGCAGCTGCCGACAGGGCCGTGCGCACAGCATCGGCCAGCGGCTCTTCGGCTTGGGCACCGGCCCAGGCGGCATGGGCCAACATCAGCGATGCCACGCTTGCCCAACCCCACCGCATCAGCACCGAACAGCCGCCTGCCTTCATCCCATCACACCTTCACTCGCGCCTTGACCCAGGCCGCCACTTCGGCCACCGCCACCTTGGTCGCTTCCTTATCCTGGCGCCCCTGGTACTCAGCGATGCCATCCTTGAGGCCCTTGTCGCCCAGCACCACGCGGTGCGGCACGCCAATCAACTCCCAGTCCGCGAACATCGCGCCAGGGCGCTCACCACGGTCGTCCAGGATCACGTCGATGCCGGCAGCGGCCAGGTCATCGTGCAACTGGTCAGCGGCGGCCTTGACGTCGGCTGAGCGGTCATAGCCGATCGGGCAGATCACCACGGTGAACGGTGCGATCGAATCGGGCCAGATGATGCCGCGCTCGTCGTGCTTTTGCTCGATGGCCGCGCCCAGGATGCGGGTCACGCCAATGCCGTAGCAACCCATCTCGAAATGCTTGGGGCGGCCGTCTTCATCGAGGAAGGTCGCGTTCATGGCCTTGGAGTACTTGGTGCCCAGGTAGAACACGTGGCCCACCTCGATGCCGCGCTGGATGGCCAGCACGCCTTGGCCGTCCGGGCTGGGGTCGCCTTCAACCACGTTGCGCAGGTCGGTCACCAGGTCAGGCTCGGGCAGGTCACGGCCCCAGTTCACGCCCTTCAGGTGGAAGCCCTCTTCATTCGCGCCGCACACGAAGTCGGCCATGTTGGCCACGGTGCGGTCAGCGACCACCTTGACAGGTTTGGCCAGCTTGACCGGGCCCAGGTAACCGGGCTTGCAGCCGAAGTGCTCGATGATTTCTTTCTCGGTGGCGAAGCGGTGACCGGCCTTCAAGCCCGTCACCAGCCCAGTCGCATCGGCCAACTCGATCTTGCCCGCTTTGACTTCGTTCAGCTCGTGGTCGCCACGCACCAGCAGCAGCCAGACGGTCGACTTGACGATCTCGCCCGCTTCATTCGTTTCGTCGGTGGCCAACACCAGAGACTTCACGGTCTGGCTCAGCGGCAAGCCCAGCAAGGCGGCCACATCGGGGCAAGTGCTTTTACCGGGCGTGGCGATCTTTTCAAGCGCCACCGACGCTGCAGCGCGCGATGCGATCAGCGGCACACCTTCAGCCAGCTCGATGTTGGCCGCGTAGTCACTGGTTGGGCAATAGACGATGGCGTCCTCGCCCGTGTCGGCGATGACCTGGAACTCGTGCGAACGATCGCCCCCAATGGCGCCGGTGTCGGCGGCCACGGCGCGGTATTGAAGACCGAGTCGGTCGAAGATGCGGCTGTAGGCGGCAAACATGATGTCGTAGCTTTTACCAGCGCAGGCCGCATCCCGATCGAAGGAATAAGCGTCCTTCATCGTGAATTCGCGGCCGCGCATCACGCCAAAGCGCGGACGGCGCTCATCGCGGAACTTGGTCTGCACATGGTAGAAGTTCTTGGGCAGCTGGCGGTAGCTGCGCAACTCTTGCCGGGCGATGTCCGTGACAACTTCCTCAGATGTCGGCTGGATGATGAAGTCGCGGCCATGCCGGTCCTTCACGCGCAACAGCTCGGGGCCCATGGTGTTGAAGCGGCCGGTCTCTTGCCAAAGCTCGGCGGGTTGCACCACCGGCATCAACAGCTCGATGGCACCAGCGCGGGCCATCTCTTCACGGATGATGCCCTCGACCTTGCGGATGGTGCGCAGGCCCATGGGCATGTAGTTGTACAGGCCGGCGCCCAGTTTCTTGATGAACCCGCCGCGCATCATCAGCTTGTGGCTGACGATCTCTGCATCGGCCGGGGCTTCTTTGAGTGTGGAAATGAAGAACTGGGAAGCTTGCATGGGTATGAAAAATGCACCGTTGTGTGAGGACTCGCGCTTGCGTTTCAACCGAGCGATGCAATAATGAAATCAGTTGAAAAATTCGGAGTTGATTATGCTCGACCGTGAAGGCTTTCGCCCCAACGTCGGCATCATCCTGCTCAATCATCGGAACCAGGTTTTTTGGGGCAAACGCATCCGCACCCATTCCTGGCAGTTTCCGCAAGGCGGCATCAAGCATGGCGAGTCGCCTGAGCAGGCGATGTTTCGCGAGCTCCACGAAGAAGTGGGCTTGCTGCCCGACCATGTGCGCATTGTTGCCCGCACCCGCGATTGGCTGCGCTATGAGGTGCCCAATCACTTCATCCGCAAGGATGCGCGCGGCCATTACAAAGGCCAAAAGCAGATCTGGTTTTTGTTGCAGCTCATGGGCCGCGACACGGACATGAACCTGCGCGCCTCAAACCACCCTGAGTTTGACGCCTGGCGTTGGCACGACTACTGGATCCCGCTGGAAACCGTGATTGAGTTCAAGCGTGATGTCTACCAATTGGCTTTGTCCGAATTGGCGCGCTTTCTGCCAAAACCACAAGGGCAGCAACCCAACCGTTACTTGCGGGCCAACATGCGTGGCGCGCATCGGCTCGATGACATGCATGCAGACCTGGAAGGGTCAGAGGGCTCCGATCCGGCGGCCGGGCCCGATGATGAGACCATCATCATCGTCAACGGCTCTCACCGCTGACCCTGTACGCCAAATCGGTGCTTGAGCCAAGGCAAGCTCAAGCACCCTGGCTCAAACAACTCAGTCGACTTCAGTCTTGCTGGCGCACTCGGCGTCAGAAGGGTTCACATCGCAACGGGCACGCTTGACGATGTTCAGGCCGCGCTTGTTGTAGATGCCCTGGTTGGCAATTTCAATGCGGGCTTCGCGGAACATCTGCACGTACTTGGGGATGTTTTCCGGAGGAAGGTCAACCCACATGTTGGCTGGCACGCCCTTCTCGGCCACGTCAATGAAGTGCAAGGCACGGTCGAACTGTGTCACCCAGTATTGACGCGACTTCTCGCCAAAACCCTCGGGGAACTTCGACTTGTTCAGCACGATCTGCACGGTCGGGATCAGAATCGGCAGGCGGCCAATGCCACCGGTGGTACCAATGCCCTTGTAAAGTTCAAAGGGCTTGAAGGCCACGGCCGGCAGGGTCACCATGTCGACCGAGCCATTGTTGAACTTGGGGCCGATGTTGGTCACGTCGGCGGACACGGGCTGGGCGCCGATGCGCTGGATCATCACGCCCTGGGCCTTGTCGTAGTCAAACGCAGCGATCTTCTTGCCAGACAGGGCTTCGACCGAGTTGATCTTGCGGTCGCGAACGATGGGATAGGCCGCGCCCAGGGGGAACATGCCGCCGACCTCGTAGTTGCCTTCCACCATCAGCTTGGCAGCCTGAGGCAGACTGAACACCTGGATGACCTTGCGCACCACTTCGTAGCTGGCCTTGATGTCGATCTTGCCGTTGCGCACGATGGTGGTGGCGCCAATGCTGTCAAGGGCACCGGAGATGGCGTTGAAAGGACGGGTCCGCAAAGTGGTGGCAATCACGGCATCACATTGGCCCGAACGGAACTCTTCAATCGCCACGCGCTCGTCGACGTAGTTCTTGACTTCCATTTCGACGCCGTGCTTTTGCATCGCCACGAGATAGTCCACCGCTGATGACGTCACGTCACCCGACTTGCCCGCCACGTCCCACACGCAGATCTGGGATTTGGCCATCACGGGGGTGGCCACACAACCTGCCACTGCCAACACCGCGGCAGCCTTTGACCATGATTTCATTTTCATCTGAGTCCTTTGATTCACTGACATTGATGTCTCCACGTTTTGTGGACATCCGCACCGCCAAATGGTTCCAACTTTGTTCAACAACAAGGGGGACCCCGATTCAACGCGGAATTGGCGCCCAACACGGACAGGGTGAACCCCTAACCAACCACCAACTTAATGGGGAAGTGATCAGACAAGGACCAGGTTGTCTCGGTGGATCATTTCGGGCTCACCGGTGAAACCCAGCAAGGCCTCGAATTCGCTGGAAGGCTTGCGCGCGATGCGACGGGCCTCGCTGCTCGCGTAGTTGGCCAGGCCACGCGCCACGTCTTGCCCTTGGGCAGTGCGAACAGCGATGACGTCGCCACGGTGAAACTCACCCACCACTTCGGTCATGCCGATGGGCAGCAGGCTTTTGCCTTCATCGCGCAGCTTGGCCACCGCGCCATCGTCAATGACCACCGCGCCGCGAAGTTGCAGGTGGTCGGCCATCCACTGCTTGCGGGCAGCCACCTTGGCCGTGGTGGCCACGAACAGCGTGCCGATCGACTCGCCTTGAGACAGGCGCACCAGCACATCGGTCTCGCGCCCCCAGGCCACCACCGTGTTGGCGCCACTGCCAGCCGCACGCTTGGCGGCCAGCACCTTGGTGATCATGCCGCCACGGCCAATGCTGGAGCCCGCACCACCGGCCATCTGCTCCAAAGCCGGGTCGCCCGCGGTGGCCACGTCGATGAAGCGCGCGTTGGCGTCCTTGCGCGGGTCAGCGCTGTACAGGCCTTTCTGGTCGGTCAGGATGATCAGGGCATCGGCCTCGACCAGGTTGGCCACCAACGCGCCCAGGGTATCGTTGTCACCGAACTTGATTTCGTCGGTGACCACGGTGTCGTTCTCGTTGATGACAGGCACGACCTTGTGCGACAGCAAGGTCAGCAAGGTGGAGCGGGCATTGAGGTAGCGCTCGCGGTCCGCCAGGTCGGCGTGCGTGAGCAGCACTTGCGCACTGCCCAGGCCATGCTCGCTGAGCTTGGTCTCGTACATCTGGGCCAGGCCCATCTGGCCGACGGCAGCAGCAGCCTGAAGCTCGTGCAGTTCCTTGGGGCGGGTAGCCCAACCCAGGCGCTTCATGCCCTCGGCGATGGCACCGCTGGACACCATGATGACCTCGCGCCCGTCTTGCGCCAGGGCCGCCAACTGGCGGCACCAGGTGCCGATGGCTTCGGCATCAATGCCCCGGCCTTCGTTGGTGACCAGGCTGGAGCCCACTTTGACCACGATGCGGCGGGCGTTTTTCAGGACGTCATTCATGGTTCAAGGCGCGATGAGATGAGCTGGATCAGCGGAAACGGGGATCGTCAACGTCCGGCACATAGGCTTCAGGGGCCTCGGCGGTTTTCTTGGCGGCGGCCTTTTTAGCAGGTGTCTTTTTGGCAGGCACCTTTTTGGCAGGCACCTTTTTGGCCACCACTTTTTTAGCCGCCGCCTTTTTGGCAGGGACGGCTTTCTCAGTCACGGCCTTCTTGGCAACCACTTTTTTGGCAGCGGCTTTTTTGGCCACGGTCTTTTTTGCCGGGGCTTTCTTGGTCGGCACCAGCGATTCCAGGTCGGGCAACGCCACCGTGGACAAGGCCATCACCGCAGGTGTCAGCGCGGCGTCTTCTTCCACGAAGTCAAAGCGGACATCGCGGTCTTCATGGTGCTCCTGCATGCTCGCCACGAACTCATAGATCTTCAAGGCCAGGTGCTCGCAACCCTCGTGGCTCAAGGCCGAGATCTCGAAGACCGGGCCCTTCCACTTGTAGCGCTTGACGAAATCCGCCACGCGCTGGGTACGCTCTTCGGGCGGCACCACGTCCATCTTGTTGAGCACCATCCAGCGCGGCTTGTCGGCCAGCGCCTTGTCGTACTTCTTCAATTCGTTGACGATGGCCTTGGCCTGCTTGACCGGGTCCACGTTGTCATCAAAAGGGGCCATGTCCACCACGTGCAGCAGCACGCGGGTGCGCTGCAGGTGGCGCAGGAAGAGGTGGCCCAAGCCCGCGCCTTCGGAAGCCCCCTCGATCAGGCCGGGAATGTCGGCCATGACGAAGCTCTTTTCGGGGCCCACGCGCACCACACCCAGGTTGGGGTGCAGCGTGGTGAAGGGGTAGTCGGCGATCTTGGGGCGGGCGTTGGACACCGCGGTGATCAGCGTGGACTTGCCCGCGTTGGGCATGCCCAGCAGGCCCACGTCGGCCAGCACGCGCAACTCCAGCTTGACCTTCAGGCCAGCACCGGGCCAGCCGGGCGTCTTCTTCTTGGGCGCGCGGTTGGTGGCGGTTTTGAAGCGCAGGTTGCCAAAGCCGCCGTCGCCGCCCTTGCACAGCAGGTAGATCTCGCCGTGCTCGATCATCTCCTTGATGACCTCGCCGGTTTCGAAGTCGCGGATGATGGTGCCCACCGGCATGCGCAGGGTGATGTCCGGGCCAGCAGCGCCGAAGCAGTCTGCGCCGCGACCTTGTTCGCCATTGCGGGCGAAGTGCTTGCGGGCGTAGCGGTAATCGATCAGGGTGTTGATGTTGCGGTCGGCCTGCACGTAGATGTGCCCGCCGCGTCCGCCATCGCCGCCATCGGGGCCACCGAAGGGGATGAATTTTTCACGACGGAAACTCGCGGCACCGCTGCCGCCATCGCCTGCGGCCACTTCAATCGTGGCTTCATCGACAAATCTCATGGGGCGGTGTCCTTGTGTGTGCCGTCGCGACCGGTTCAAACCCGGTGATTATCGACATGAAAGCCGGCTGCTTTGGCCGCCGGCGAAAAAACGCAAAAGCCCCGGCGAGCCGGGGCCTTTTTTTTGAAAGCCAATCAGCAGCAGGCCCTGAAGGACCCAACCGCTGAAGTGACGATCAGACCGGAGTCACGACCACCGTCTTGCGGTTCAAAGAACCCTTGACGGTGAAGGACACGGTGCCGTCGACCAGTGCGAACAGGGTGTGATCGCGGCCCATGCCGACGTTGGTACCTGCATGGAAGCGGGTGCCACGTTGGCGGACAATGATCGAACCTGCCGACACGAGCTGGCTACCGAAAGCCTTGACGCCGAGCATCTTTGGTTGGGAGTCGCGGCCGTTCCGCGTGGAACCGCCGCCTTTTTTCTGTGCCATGGATCTGCTCCTTGGTGGTTAGGCGTTCACTGAGCTGATTTGCAGCTCGGTGTAGTTCTGACGATGGCCTTGGCGCTTTTGATAGTGCTTACGGCGGCGCATCTTGAAGATGCGCACTTTGTCGTGACGACCTTGCGACAGAACGATTGCTTTGACGGTTGCGCCAGCCACCAAGGGCGTGCCGACTTTCAATTCAGCGCCGAATCCGACAGCCAAAATTTGGTCGATCACGATCTCTTGGCCAACGTCCGCAGTAATCTGTTCTACTTTGATCTTTTCGCCAGCAGCAACTTTGTATTGCTTGCCGCCGGTTTTTATGACCGCGTACATAGGGAGACCTTTCAAATATCTGATGCCCGCTTGTCAAACAGCATCTCAAACAGGGTCGCGGCGATCAGATCAGGAAAAATCCCGAGTCTTCTACACACGTCTGCATTGAGGCCGCATTGAAAAGAAGGCGACGAATCTCCGCACACTCAAAGTGCGAAGCTCTCGATACTACCACGGGGTCTGCCGTGTTTGCAAGCATCAACCCCTGACGCCCTGCTTTCCATGGCCTGGGCGGCATGGATGATGGGGCTGCCGCCCTCTCCCATGCTCTGGCTGAAGGGGTCTTGGCCCTCGCCGGGTGCCGAGCCGTCCTTCGGGGCGCCCCAGCCGAAAAAGGCCGTCACTTCGTCGCGTTTGGCCAGGGCATCGGTGAAGCCCAAGTGGATCAGCTCGCGGGTGAACGACGACTCGAACAACAAATAGCTGGCCAGCGCCGAGCCTCGGGCGGTCTTGCCACGACCATACACACCGACCGCGCGCAACATGCCGCGCACAGCGGGTGGCAAGGCCCACAGGTGGCGGGCGGCGATGTCGTCGATGCGCTGGCTGGGTGCGATCACCAGCACGTCCACCGGACGCAGCTTGGAGCGCTCGCGCGCCTCGTCCGACATCAGGCTGAGGGTGCTGTTGACGCGCTGCATGCGCTCGATGTCCACCGCCAGGGCGTCCAGGAAGATGCTAGACATGGCGTGGCCAGCGATCTGCGCCAGGTTGGGATATTCGAGGATGGTGTCGCGTGGCGCGGGGGGTTCGTGCAGGCGGCCGGCACCGATCACCAGGATGCGGTCGGCGCCCAAGTGGATGGCCGGCGACATGGGCGCGGCCTGGCGCATGGAGCCATCGCCAAAATAATGCGGACGACCATTGACCGTCAACTGCACGGCCGGGAAGACGAAGGGGATGGCGCTGGAGGCCATCAGGTGCTCGATCGACAGGCTGTCGCGGACGCTGATGCGCTGGGAACGGTCCCAGGAGGCCACCGGCTCGGCGCAATCGTAGAAGGTGACGTGCTCGCCGGTGGTGTAGCTGGACGCGGAGATCGCCACGGCGTGGAGGTGCCCCTCCTCCATCAGCTTGGGCAGGCGATCGATCTTGAACAGGTCGGGCAACAGTTCGCGCAAGGGCTCGTTGTCGAGCAGGGAGCGTGGGCGCGCCCGACGCCAGCGGGCCAAAGCCCAACCGAGCGAGAACAGGGTTAGCCACTGGGCGCCACTGCGGATGATGCCCAGTGAGTCGGAGTGGTAGACCTGCTCGGATTTGAAATCGCGCCAAACCTCGACCATGGCGCGCACGGCCAGCTCGAAGTGGTCAGCCCGGCAGGCCAGCCCCAAACCATTGAGGGCGCCGGCCGAGGTGCCGCAGATGATTTGGAAAGGATTGCCGCGCTGCTTTTCGCCGCTGTCGCGCCGGATCAGCATCATGGCTTGAAGCACGCCGACCTGGTAGGCGGCGCGGGCGCCACCGCCAGTGAGGACCAAAGCTGTTTTTCCGGGCAGGCTCATAAGGCTCTTATCGGCACAAAGCCGTCAGATCTGAGTCGGAAGATACCCTCATCAGGGGCGAAGACGCATCAAGGTGGACTTGCCGAACAGGCTTTCGACCAAGTCGACCACCAGTTCGGCGGTTCTGTTTTGCAAGTCCCGGGCCGGGTTCAGCTCCATGATGTCCAGGGACGACAGGCGGCCGGTGTCGGCGATCATTTCCATGCACAGCTGGGCTTCGCGGTAGGTGGGGCCGCCGCGCACGGCCGTGCCCACGCCAGGCGCGATGTCGGGGTCCAGAAAATCAACGTCGAAGCTGACGTGCAGGTGGGTGCGTTCGTCCACCCCCATCAAGGCCTGCTGCATGACGGCGCGCATGCCGTGCTCGTCCAGGTGGCGCATGTCGAAGACTTCCAGGCCCTGGGCGTGCACGAATTGGCGCTCATGTTCGTCCACGCTGCGCACGCCGATCAGGCGCAGTTCGTCGCGCGACAGGGCCGGCTGCGGCAAGCCGGCGGCCGCCAGGTGCACCAGGTCATCCGGGCCCAGGCCGAACAGCACGGCCACGGGCATGCCATGCAGGTTGCCGCTGGGGGTGATGTCGCTGGTGTTGAAATCGGCGTGGGCGTCCAGCCAGATGACGCGCAGGTTCTGGCCGGTGGCGCGGCAATGAGCGGCGACGGCGCCGATCGAACCCATGGCGAGGCAATGGTCGCCGCCCAGCAGCATGGGCATCTCACCGGTCGCCAAGGCGGCGGACACGGCCTGGAAAACCTGCTGGTTCCAGGCGAGTACTTCCTTCAGGTGGCGGTGCCCATTCACGGGTGGCTGCCAGGGGTTGGTGGGCCCAATCAGGTTGCCGCCATCGTTGACCGTCAGGCCCAGCCGAGCCAAAGCCTCCGGCAGACCGGCCACTCGCAAGGCCTCGGGCCCCAGGCCAGCCCCGCGCATGCTGGCCCCCACGTCGGTGGGCGCGCCGATGAGTCTGACGATGCTGTCGTTCATGCGGGCCCCTTTTCCATGTGAGGCCTGCCTTACCAGCCGCAGGCCGAGTCTTCGTCCGGCCGCCCCAGGCCGTAGACCTGCTGCAGCGTTTCCCAGGCCTCGTCGGCGGTTTCAACGTAGCGGAACAGGTGCACATCGCCCGGGCTGATCATGCCGGTGTCCACCAGGTGGTCGATGTTGATGAGCTTGGTCCAGAATTCGCGCCCGACCAGCAACACGGGGCGTTTGCGGCATTTGCCGGTCTGCATCAGGGTGAGCGCTTCGAACAGTTCGTCCAGCGTGCCAAACCCGCCCGGGAAGCACACCAGGGCCACCGAGCGCATCAGAAAATGCATCTTGCGCAGCGCAAAGTAGTGGAACTGGAAGCACAGCCGGGGCGTGATGTAGGGATTGGGCTCCTGCTCGTGGGGCAACACGATGTTCAGGCCGATGCTCTTGCCACCCACCTCGAAAGCACCACGGTTGCCCGCCTCCATGATGCCGGGGCCGCCCCCGGTGACCACGTAGATGGGCGTTTGCAGTTGGGCCGAATGGGTGGTGACCAGGGTGGCGAACTTGCGCGCCTCTTCATAGTAATGCGACATCTCCTGGTGCCGGCGGGCCTGGCGCACAGCCACTTCGCGCTCGGACCCTTCGGGCAGGGCCTCCGCTTCGGTGAGGCGAGCCTGGGCCTCATCGGCGGGCAGGATGCGGGCGCTGCCGAACATCACGATGGTGGATTTGATGCCTTCTTCGCGCTGAACCATCTCAGGCTTGAGCAACTCCAGCTGCATGCGCACCGGGCGCAGGTCTGGGTTGAGCAGGAACTCCGGGTCGGCAAATGCCAGGTCATAGCTGCTGTCGGCGCCCGCGTACAGCGAGGGCTTGGCCGCGTTACGCGCGTCCTGAACCGCTGTGGGGAAGTTACGTTCAAGCAGTTCTTTGGGGTTGTTCATGGTGTTCAGTGCCTTGTGATCCACACACTGAGCACGCCGGCTCGCGGCGCGCCCTCAATTCAGTCCAACGCCAGCTACGGCCATCCAGCATCAGCAGGCGTCCTGCCAATGAGATGTGTGCCGCGTTGTCATTCAGCCCTGCCAGCAGTTTGAGCGCTTCGCCGGCCTGCATCACGCCCAGCATGCCCACCACCGGGGCGAAAATCCCCAGGGTGGCGCAGCGGGTTTCAGGCGGAGCCTGATCCGGCGGGAACAGGCAGGCGTAGCAGGGAGATTCAGGCCGCCGGGGGTCAAAGACGCTGATCTGGCCGTCAAAGCGCACGGCGGCGGCCGACACCAGAGGCACGCTCGCCTCCACACAGGCCCGGTTGATCAGTTGACGGATGGCGAAATGGTCGGTGCAATCCAGCACCACATCCGCCTGAGGCACCCAGTGGGCCAGCAGTGCAGCATCGGCCGCCTGGGGCACCGTGTGCACGTGCACTTCGGGGTTGATCTGCGCCAAACCCTGCGCGGCCGAAGCCACTTTGGTCTGGCCGACTCGCTCGGTCGTGTGCACGATCTGGCGCTGCAGGTTGGTCAAGTCGACCGTGTCCGGGTCGATCAACGTGATGCGCCCAACACCGGCGCTGGCCAGGTACATCAGGGCCGGGGCCCCAAGACCGCCCGCCCCGATGACCAGGGCGTGGGCGTTCAAGAGATGCGTCTGTGCCTCTTCCGACCACTCATCCAGCAAAAGATGGCGGCTGTAGCGCAGGCGTTGGTCGTCGTTCACTGCGCCTTGGTGTCCTCGGGCTTGCGCTCGGTCATGGTTTTGGAGATGACGACCGGCTTGCCCTTGAGCTGGGCCACGGCCTGCTGCAGCTGGAAGTCTTCCGCGCTGCCGAATTCAGGCAGCGGCTTGGGTGGCTCGTTCTTCTTGGCGGAGGCCTCTTCCAGCTTCTTCATGGCTTCCTCGCGGGCCTTTTCACGGGCGGCGTCCTTGACCTCGCTGCCCTGGCCGCTGCCAATGTGCTTTTCCAGATCGGCTTCACGGGTGCGCAAGGCGCTGAACAGGTTGCCTTCGGCGGTTTCGTCCAGCATCACGTCGGGCACGATGCCCTTGGCCTGGATGGAGCGCCCGCTCGGCGTGTAGTAACGCGCCGTGGTGATCTTGAGCGCGGTGTCGGCCGTCAGCTGGCGCACCGTCTGGACCGAGCCCTTGCCGAAGGTTTGCGCGCCCATGATGGTGGCCCGCTTGTGGTCTTGCAGCGCGCCAGAGACGATCTCGCTGGCCGAGGCAGAGCCTTCGTTGACCAGCACGACCAACGGCACATTCTTGATGGCAGCGGGCAGTTTGGCCAGCGGATCGGCGCCCAGGCGGCGGGTGTAATCCTCGGGGCGGGCCTTGAAGATGGCCTTGGATTCAGGGATCTGGCCGTTGGTGGACACCACCGTCACGTCCTTGGGCAGGAAAGCAGCCGACACGGCGATGGCGCCTTCCAGCAAGCCACCCGGGTCGTTGCGCAGATCCAGCACCAGGCCCTTCATCTTGGGGTCGTCCTTGAAAAGCTTGTCGGCCTTGGCGACGAAGTCTTCAACCGTGCGGTCCTGGAACTGGGTGACGCGGATCCAGCCGTAGCCCGGCTCCAACATCTTGGCACGCACACTTTGCACGCGGATTTCTTCGCGGGTGATGGTGACCGGGAAACTGCGGTTTTCAAGCTTGCGGAAAATGGTCAGGACCACTTTGGTCTGGGGCTCGCCGCGCATGCGCTTGACGGCCTGGTCCATGGTCAGACCCTTGACGAAGGTGTCGTCGATCTTGGTGATCAGATCGCCGCTTTTCAGGCCGGCGCGGAAAGCGGGCGATCCTTCGATGGGCGAGACCACCTTGACCAGGCCATCTTCCATGCCGATTTCAATGCCGACGCCCACGAACTTGCCCGTGGTGCCTTCGCGGAACTCCTTGAAGGTGGTCTTGTCGAAATAGGTGGAGTGCGGGTCGAGGCCCGACACCATTCCGCCGATGGCATCGCTGATGAGCTTTTTCTCGTCCACCGTCTCAACATAATCGGTCTTGATCATGCCGAAGACCGCGGCCAACTGCTGCATCTCCTCCAGCGGCAAGGGGGCCACTGTGTTGCGGGCGGTGGCCTGGAACTGCATGGTGGTCAAACCGCCGGCCAGCACACCCAGTGCCACCCAGCCCGCAATCTTGAATTTGGAAGTCATGGCCAATGGTGCCTTTTCGAACCCAGCGATGCCACCTGAAACCCTCAGATGGCGAAATGTTTTTCCAGTATAGGACCGCCCAACGCGGGACAAAGTTCAATAAGGCCAGAACTTGGCCTCTGTATGGGGCTTTGCACCGTTTAGTCGCAAGAAGCTGACGATCACCCCCGGATCTCCCCCTTCACGCCTGAGGGGCAATGGGTGATAAGGTGCGCAAAAAAATCCACTCACCGAGACTCGGAAGGACGTCCATGCGCCAGGCTTCAGCCCTCACCTCGCCGTGGACCAGGGGTTTCATCACCTGGTTGGTCTACACCGGGGCGGGGGTGCTGGCCTTGGGCTTGGCATCGCCACAGGACCATGTCGAGCCGCTGTACCTGTCGGCCGGCTTCGGTTTGGCCTGCGTTTTGGGGTGGGGCAAGTCCATGGTGCTCCCGGTGGGGCTGGGCTCGGCCAGTGTGCTCACCATCGCGCATTGGCATGCCCCAGATCCCGTCGATTTTTGGCCGTTCGCGGCGCTGGCGCTGGTCACCGGCCTGGGCGGGGCTCTGCAAGCCTGGGTGGCCGCACGCTGGTCCATGCGCGGGGGCGACCAGGACCTCCCCCTGGAGCACCCCTTCGACATTGGTCGATTCCTGCTGGTGGCCGGCCCCGTGTCGTGCCTGATCAACGCTGGCATGTCGGTGCCCGCCATGGTCGCCCTGGGCGCTTTACCTGCTTCGCAGGCCACCCAGGCCGCCTTGTCATGGTGGGCCGGAGACACCTTGGGGGTGCTGATCGGCACGCCCATGATGCTGACCCTGGTGGGTCGGCCGGGCGATCTTTGGCGGGCCCGCCGTCTGATTGTGGGGGTGCCTCTGCTGGTGACCACCTTGCTGCTGGGGCTGACCATCCGCCAGGTGCAGTTGTGGGAGGAGGAACGCGCCCAGGCGGTGTTCGACCACGACGTGGAAGCCGTGGCCAATGCCGTGAATTTGCGGCTCAACGGCTACCTGAACGCCCTGGAGGCCCTGCATGGGCTGTACATCGCGTCGTCCGAGGTCAGCCGGCAGGAATTCAGACTGGCCAGCACCTACTGGCTGAACACGCTGAGTGGCATCCAGGCCATGGGCTGGACCGAACGGCTGACCCTGGACCAGATCCCCAGCTTTGAGGGCCGCCAGCACGCCGAGGGCCTGCGTCAATACCAGATTCACGACACGCGCGCACGCCTGGTCCCGAAGGGGCCCGAAGTGGCCGCCGTCCGGTTTCTGGAGCCCATGAGGGGCAATGAAAAAGCGCTGGGCTACAACTCCCTGTCAAGCCCAGCCGCCAGGGATGCCTTTGAGCAGTCGCGGCGCGAAGACCGGCCGGCTGTCACCAAGGGGCTTGAACTGGCGCAGGAGTCCGGTCATCAAACGGGCGTGGTGATTTACAGGGCGGTCTACCAGGGGCAGCCCTACACCCCGCAGGCCCGCGTGCAGAGCACCCTGGGCGCGGTGTTTCTGGCGCTGCGCATGGACGACATGATCAAGGCCATGACCCAAGGGCTGCCCTCCTACCTGAGCGCCTGCCTGATGGATGCCAGCCAAGGCGCCCCGGCCTTTCTGGGTGGGGCCACCCGCTGTTCAAAGGGCGTTCCGGATCAAAAACAAGCCTACCAAAGCGTGACCCCCATCGAGTTCGCGGGCCGCCAATGGCGCCTGGTGACCTGGGCCCATGCCCCGGTGCCCGTGGTGGCAGGCCTGGCCTGGTCCTGGCTGCTGGCGATTGGCGGCGTGGTGCTGGCCGCCGCACTGGGCGCTTTGCTGCTGGTCATCACCGGGCACACGCGGCGCGTGGAAGCCGCGATGGATGTGGCCCGGCGGCAAAAGGCAGCGGCGGAAACCGCCAATCGCTCGAAAAGCGAGTTCTTGTCGCGCATGAGCCATGAGCTGCGCACGCCGTTGAACGCCGTGCTGGGTTTTGCGCAGGTGATGGACCTGGACAAGCAGTCGCCCCTGACACCCACGCAGTCCCAGCGGCTGCAGCAAATCCAACAGGCCGGCTGGCATTTGCTGGACATGATCGACGATGTGCTGGACCTGTCCCGCATCGACACCGGCACGCTCAAGCTGAACACCGAAGTCGTGCCCATCAACGAAGCCGCCATGGCGGCGATGGACATGGTCCGGGAGCTGGCGCAGAAACAGAAAGTGCAGTTGCTGGACCCCGAGCCCGCACCGGCAGGCTGGGGTGTGAAGGCCGATGCGATCCGCCTGCGCCAGATCCTGATCAACCTGCTCAGCAATGCCATCAAGTACAACCGCCCCGGCGGCACCGTCAAGGTGTCGATGGGGATGGCGTCGCTGCCCGGACAGGACGACTGCATTCGTCTGGCCGTGGAGGACACCGGGCTGGGCATGAACCCCGAACAGTTGGCGCAGCTGTTTCAGCCCTTCAACCGCCTGGGCCGCGAACGGGTGGCGCCCGATGGTGCCGGCATCGGTCTGGTGATCAGCCAGCACCTGGCCCAACTGATGGACGGCCAACTGGACGTGCAAAG
This sequence comes from uncultured Aquabacterium sp., assembly GCA_964554655.1. Lineage (GTDB taxonomy): Bacteria > Pseudomonadota > Gammaproteobacteria > Burkholderiales > Burkholderiaceae_C > Aquabacterium. The sequence goes on from CAZKPN010000006.1 coordinate 49,663, forward strand.
CACGGAAGACAAGGGCTCCACCTTCACCTTGACCTTGCCCGCAGCCAAGCTGCTCATGCCCAAACCCATTGCGCCACCACCGGCGCCCGCACCCACCAGCGTCATCACCAAAGTCAACCAGCCCGTGCGCCATGTGCTGTACGTGGAAGACAACCACGTGAACAGCGAAGTCGTGCGCGGTGCGTTGGCCTCGCGCGCGTGGATTCGGTTGACTGTGGCGCCCACCATTGAAGAAGGCCTGGCCGTGCTGCACGACCGGCTCACCGGGCCCGCACCCGACCTGGTCTTGCTGGACGTGCACCTGCCCGATGCCTCAGGGCTGGAGTTCCTCACGCTGATGAAGGCCAACCCTCAGACGGCGGCCACCCCAGTGATCATGATCTCGGCCGATGCCATGCCCGAACAGGTGGACGCCGCCTTGTCGGCCGGCGCCTATTGCTACCTGACCAAGCCGGTGCAACTGCCCGCCTTGCTGGTGCACGTGGACGACCTGCTGGCCACCCACACCTGAGGCATCACCGTGGCTGGTATTCCGGCACCAGGCCATGCAAACGCTGGCGCAAGGTGCTGGGCACGCTGGCCGATTCGTCCTGGGCCAAGGCCAGCAAACGATCAATCCAGTCGGCGGGCAGCTCGCCGCGCAGTTGCGCCAGGCGCAGGCGCGGGTGCGGCGTGGCCAGGGTGGTGTCGTCGTCGGCCAGCAACTCTTCAAACAGCTTCTCGCCGGGGCGCAGGCCACTGAACACGATGGGAATTTCGGCCTCGGTGTGGCCAGACAGCAGGATCATCTCGCGCGCCAGATCGGCAATGCGCACGGCCGCGCCCATGTCCATCACGAAGACCTGGCCCGACTCGGCCAGCACCGCCGCCTGCAGCACCAGTTGTGCCGCTTCGGGGATGGTCATGAAGTAGCGCGTGATGTCCGGGTGCGTGACCGTGACCGGGCCGCCCTTGGCGATCTGCTCCTTGAACTTGGGGATCACGCTGCCGCTGGAGCCCAGCACATTGCCAAAGCGCACGGCCATGTAGCGCGTGCCCGGCATCTGGGTCGCCCAGTGCGACACCACCATCTCGGCCGCGCGCTTGGTCGCGCCCATCACATTGGTCGGGTTGACGGCCTTGTCGGTCGAGATGAGCACAAAGCGTTTCACACCGCATTCACCGGCAGCCTGCGCCACCTGGTAGGTGCCCAGGGTGTTGTTGCGCAGCGCGATCCAGGCGTTGTCGTCCTCCATCAAGGGCACGTGCTTGTAGGCGGCCGCGTGGAAGACCAGGTCGGGCCGATGCGCGTTCATCACGCGGCGCAGCTCGGGCAGGTCTTTCACATCGCCCACCAGGCGCACCAGGGGCACGCGGGGAAAGCGCTCGCTCAAGTCCTGCTCGATGTTGTAGAGCGCGAACTCGCTGAGCTCGAACAGCACCAGTCGAGAAGGCCCGAAACGCGCGATCTGGCGGCACAGCTCGGAACCGATGGAGCCGCCCGCACCCGTCACCATCACGGTCTGGCCGCTGATCAGGGCCGACAGCGCGGACTCGTCCAGCTTGACGGGCTCACGTCCTAGCAGGTCGTCGGGCTCGATGTCACGCACACGCTCGATGCGCGAGCCGCCTTCGCGCAACTCATCGGCGCTGGGCACGGTCAGCACGGGCAGGCCGGTCGCGGCGGCCATGTCCAAAGCGCGTTTGCGTTGGGCGCCACTGGCCGAGGGCATGGCCAGGACCAGATGGGTCACGTCGTCGAGCGTGCCTTCAGCCTGGAGCTTGTCCAGCCCGCCCCACACGGTGACACCAGCCATGCGGGCGCCATGCTTGCGCGGATCGTCGTCCAGCAAGCCCACCACGGTCCAGCCACGGTGTTGGATGCCTGCAATCAGCAATTTGGCCGCCGCCCCCGCGCCCAGCACGATGGCCCGGCGCCCCGTGGCATCACCGCCCTGGCGCCGCGCACGCGATTGCTCGCTGAGCATGCGCACCAGCATGCGCGCGAGCGACCAAGTCACCAGGACCATGAAAGGGTGCAAGGCCAGCACGGCTCGCGGAATCTCGACCAGTTGCGCCATCAACACCACCACCGCGCTGGCCAGGCCGCCACCCAGGCAAACCCAGCCCAGGCGCGTGATCTCGTTGAAGCTGGTGTAGCGCCAGGCCGCGCGCGGCACGCCCAGGGCCCAAGACACCGCGCTGTACACCGCGATCACCCCGCACAGCACCACCGTGTCGTAGCTGGGCCGTTCATGCAACCAGCGCTCGACCCCCATGCGGAACAGGTAGGTGGCGTGCCAGGCCAGCACGATCAGCCAGGCATCGACCAGAAGAACGGCCGCCTGGCGGTGTGGGCGCAGAACGTGGGCGATGCGGTCGAGTCGGTTCCAGATCATGGTGGGCAAGGCAAGGGGCCACGATGGGCTAACCCTCCATTGTGCGCTGGGTTGGCGCGTCCTCCCAGTCGAACAGCGGCAGGGTGTATTCGAGCGGACGCTCGTTGACGCCGGGCGCCGCCTCCAGCGCTGGCAGATCCTCCAGCTTGCACAAGGCACCTGCCCGCACGCCCAGCAAACGCAGGCGCTGGTCCAAAGGTACTTTCTTCAGGCAGCGCCCGGCCCACAGGCGGATGTCGTGGGGATCGGCCGTGTGGGCCGCCAAGGTGATCTCGCGCGTGGCGATCTTGAAGTCGGTGTAGCGCAGCTTGACGCCAATGGTCTTGGCGACATAGCCCTTGCGGACCAGGTCACCGGCCAGTTTCTCGCACAGGCGCGTGAAGATCTCGCTAAGGGCGCCACGGTCGTCGCGCGCATGCAGGTCGCGCTCAAAGGTGGTCTCGCGGCTGATGGACTTGGGCTCGCGCCAGGTGACCACGGCGCGCTCATCGCGGCCATGCGCGGCCTCGTGCAGCCAGGCGCCGTAGTTGCCCCCAAACTGCTCGATCAGCCAGGCGGGCTGCGCAGCGGCCAGGTCGCCAATGGTGTGGATGCCCAAGGCTTCCAGGCGCGCGGTGGATTTGGGGCCAATGCCATTGATGCGTTTGGCGGGCAAGGGCCAGATGCGCGCCGGGATGTCCTCTTCGGTCAGCACGGTCAGGCCATTGGGCTTTTCCAGGTCCGAACACAGCTTGGACAAAAGCTTGTTGGGCGTCACCCCCACTGAACAACTCAGGCCCGTGGCCTCGCGCACCCGGTCCTTGATGCGCTGAGCCAAGGCGCGCGCACCGCCATGGGGATCGTCGCCCACGGCATCGTGCACGCCGGGCAGGTCGTTCAGGTCGATGTAGATCTCATCAATGCCCCGGTCTTCGATGACCGGAGCGATCTCGGCCACGGCGGCCTTGAAACGGCGCGAATACTGTTTGTACTGTTCAAAATCCACCGGCAGCAACACGGCCTGCGGTGCCAGCACCGCCGCCTTCATCATGCCCATGGCCGAATGCACGCCCAAGGCACGCGCCTCATACGTGGCGGTGGTGACCACACCCCGCCCGGCGTAGTCGCGCAGCACCGAGAAGCTGCGCGTGCCGTCGTCCTGCATGACAGGTTGATGACGCTGACCACCGCCAATCACCACGGGCTGCCCCCGCAACTCGGGGTAGCGCAGCAGCTCCACGGAGGCGTAAAACGCGTCCATGTCAAGGTGGGCGACCCAAGAGCGTGCCATCATCAACGTCACACCAAACAAGGCTTGTTGTCATGTACCACGGAGAACGATTCAACAGTGTCACCCACTTGCTGGGGCTGGCGTTGGCCGTGGTGGGCTCGGCCGTGTTGATCGCGCAGGCGCTGCAAGCCGGTGATGCCCTGAAGATCGTCAGCTTCAGCATTTTTGGCCTGTCGATGGTTCTGCTGTACGCGGCGTCCACGATGTACCACAGCATCCGGGGCGCCAGCAAAGAGCGCTGGGCCAAGGTCGACCACTGCGCCATCTACCTGCTGATCGCGGGCACCTACACGCCCTTCACCCTGGTCACCTTGCAGGGTACCTTGGGCTGGTCGCTGTTCGCCTTTGTGTGGACGCTGGCCGCCATCGGCATCTGCAAGGAGTTGTGGTGGGGACGTGACACCGTGCCCTCGGTGCCGCTGTACGTGCTGATGGGCTGGTGCGGCGTGGCGGCGGCCGTGCCCCTGATGAATGGTCTGCAAGATGATGGCTGGCGTTGGCTGGTGGCGGGCGGGCTGCTCTACACCGTGGGCATCATTTTCTACGTGATCGACACCCGCATGCGGCACGCCCATGGCATCTGGCATTTGTTCGTGCTGGGCGGCACCGCCAGCCACTATTTCACTGTGCTGAAATTCGTGGCGTGACATTTTGGTGCAATGCAGGTACATTAAGCCCACAGACATGCACAAGACCGTTTCCTCAAGGTCTTCGTTTTCTACCGCCAAGCACGCTGAACTTGTTCAACGCTGCTGACACGGTCCAGGTTTCAACTCCCGGTTTGACGTTTCTTGAGTGTTTCTGCCACACGGGTGCAAGCTTGTGTGGATTCTTAATTTTTCAATCACTCTACAAGGAACAACATCCATGAGTACGACACAAACTGGCACCGTGAAATGGTTTGACGACGGCAAGGGCTTTGGCTTCATCGCTCCTGAAGATGGCAGCAAGGACCTGTTCGCTCACTTCAGCGAAATCCGCAGCGAAGGCGGCTTCCGCAGCCTGCAAGAAAACCAACGCGTGGAATTCGAAGTCAAGCAAGGCCAAAAGGGCCCCCAAGCTTCGAACATCCGCCCGCTGTAATTCCAGCGCGCGTTTGAACGCACCAAAAAGCGGCTTAGGCCGCTTTTTTCATGCCTGACCGGAAATCGTGGCGTGGACCAGGTTGGCCACTTTGGGCGACATGTTCTCGGCCACCAGCTCCAGCTCGGGGTGTTGCCCCGCGAACACGCGGAACAATTCGTCGGCAAAGCTGTGGCCAATGTCGGACACGCCACTGAAGTCGATCCGGGCATGGCTGAACTGCTGCAACCTGGATGCCGCACGGCGGGCTTGCGAGCGCGAGTCCAAGGCGGTGTTGGTCGACAGCAGCAAACGCAGTGGCACGCGGGTGCGGTCAAACGCGATGCCCTGGCGGTCGGTGCTCCACACGTTCAGGACCGAATCCAGCGTGCGTTCGGTGTCCAGCGCGATCGAGGCGTAGACCGAGGTGCCCTGGCGGGCCAAGGGCTTGCCGCAATGCCAGCCCCCGCCATCCCAGCCACGGCGCTGGAAGTTCGAGCCATTGGCATGCACCTCGAACACATCGGCCAACTGGGCCGAGAAGAACAAGCCCCGACCGGTGTGCCGATCAGGCAGGCTCGTGAGCTTGCCTTTGCTCAGCTCCAGCATGGCGTGCTGGGCATCGTCGATGGCGAATGACTCGCGGATGCGGTCGAACAGGCCTCGGCCATCGTCGGACACCAGCAGCTGCACGTGGTTGGGCGTCTGGCGCAAGGACACGGTGACGGTGGTGCCGCCGCTGTGGTCAATCGCGTTGTTCAGGATCTCGTTGAAGACGTGCTGGGCCATGCGCTGCACCGAGGGCGGCAGCACGAAGTTGGGCATGAAGTCGCGCTCCCAGGGCACGTCTTCCACCAAGCCTTGCAATGGGTAGCTGGCCACCACCTGCCGAAACAAGCCGGGGCGGTACACGGGACGAGATTGGCTGCCCTCTTTGACCAACCAGCCGGCCTCCACCAGGCGCGCCACGGCTTTGCGGGCCGCAGGCTTGCTGGCGTGCACACGATCGGCCACGTGCGCGATCAGGTCATCGGGGTGGCGCACCGCAGCGGCAGTGATCCAGCCCATCATGTGGTGAGGGTTGAGGCGTGACATGGTCGGCATCCTTTTCAGCTGAGCTCAGTATCTGGCGCTGCCCCAAAAACTTAAACGCTGAATTGACCCGTGCAAAGCCCCGCTTTTTGATCAATGCAGGGCGCCTTCGTGGCCAGCATCGACCCATTCAAAACGGGGTTGATCAAGCCCATCGATGGTGATGCGGCCAGTGAACATGGCGTAGGGGCGCACCCACAAAGCACCTTCGCCATACAGCGGTCGGTAGACCACCAGGGCCTCCAGCGTTTCGCTGTGGCGGGCCACGCCATAGACCTGGTAGCGCTCGCCTTTGTAGTGGCGGTAGACGCCCAGCTTGAGGGTGGGCAATGGCAGCACGGGACGTTCTTCGCTCATGAATCAGCTCCTTGAATGACGCGGGCGATGAGGCCCCCTAATGTGAACCAGCCTCATCCCTAAGGTATGGGGAAGCGCTGAGCAGACCACAGCCCTAGAGTCGCGACAAGCCTTGACACAAGGTGCATCAACTCAGGAGCGCAGACCATGAACACCTCGGACAACACCCATCCCATCGACATTGTCGTGCAGGCCGAACTGCCTGACGACACGGCCTCGCACGGCAAGACCAGCGCGGTCGCCTATGTCTTCAGCTCGGAGGCCACCTTGCTGGCCAGCGCCCCCTTGACCGAGAAGGGCGAGGCCCGCTTGAAGTTCACGGCCGCGGCCACCGCCACCGGCCTGCGCGTGCTGGTGGGCCCCGCGACCACCGAAAAGATGCCCAGCTTTGACGAGCTGATCCGCCGGGGTGCGCTGGAGCAGCACCTGCGCTACAACCCGCGTCAGCCGGTGCTGCAGGCGCGCTTCAAGGTCTTCCCCGACATCTGGCATTGCTGGTGGCGCAGCGCCTGCTTTGTCAAAGGCAACTTGATCAAGCGCGTGCAGATTGGTGGCATGTGGGAGAACTTCCCGGTGTGCAACGCCACCGTCGAGATATATGAAGTGGACCCTCTGTTAATCATCATCCCCAAGCTGCCCGAGCTGGTCATTGAGCGTATCCGCGAGCTGATCGTCAAGCCACGGCCTTTCCCGGAGCCTCGGCCTGAGATCGGCCCGTCGGCCCCCATGGTGCGCATGGCCCAGTCCGAGCACCGGCTGGATGCCGAGGGAGCACGCTTGCTGACGCAACTGAGCGATGCCACCGAGTTGCGCTACCTGGCCCAGGTGGGCAGCCGCCTGCAGTTCCAGCAGGCCTTGATCAAGAACCCCATCCTGATCCGCCCCCTGTTGTGCTACTTCTACCCACGCTTCGTGACCAAGCAGCGCGTGGGCACCGCGCACACCGACGAGTGCGGCCACTTCAGCACCTTGTTCTTCCAGGGCTGCCTGAACCACGACACGCCCGACCTGTACTTCAAGGCCACACAAAAGCTGTTCGGCTTCTTCGACGTGTCGATCTACGCGCCCACGCCGATTGCCTGCCACACCTGGTGGGACTATCAATGCGGCACCGAGGTCACGCTGTACACCAACAGCCCGCTGGCCCACACCTGCTCGCCCTGCCCGCCCGTGGTTGGCCCCGAGGGCCATGGCCGTTGGGTGGCCTTCCTGGCCATCGGTGGCACGCCCTTGAGCAAGGTCTACGGCACCAGCCAAGAGCTGCACGACACCAAGCCACCTGCTGAAGTGGCGGCCAAGCTGGGCTTGACGGAGGCCGGCCAGCCTTGGGGCAGTTTGCTGCGCCCACGCCTGCTGTTCTCCAACGAACTGGAAGCCCTGGGCGTGCGCTACTACCAGGTCTCATGGCGGCGCGGCAGCAGTGGCAGCTTCGTGGCGCTCAAGGATGGCATCCAGCACTACTACCGGCACGACGTCAGCACGCCCACCGGCGATGTGCCAGCATGGACGCCTTACACCTTGGGGCCCGCTCCCGTGGCCGATGGCAGCGGTAACTTCGTGCCCGACCTGACCAAGATTCCGTATGCCTCGGTGGCCCCTGAAGGCGTGTGGGACACCCCGCCCAGCGGCGGCGAAGTCGTGGAGCACTTGAGCAGTGCCAAGTTCCCGACCACCGCCTTTGCACCCGGCCTGGTCTTCCACGAAGACGGCACGATCGTGTCGGGTACGACGGATGAAAGCGACCGCTACCAGCTCAAGGTGGACCTGTTCGATGCACAAGGCCAGCCCATCAACATCGCGGCGCTGGGCATCAAGTACGTGGTGCCCGATGTGCCCGACCTGAGCGGCACGATCTACACCACCGACGCTGCCCCCTTGGGCCTGGTCTCGGGCAACAGCATGGTCATCACCCTGCACGTGGACAACAACCGCTGCTTCGCGTCCATCGGCGCGCCCTCCATCGGGGCCACGCTGGCCGACCCGTGCTGTGGGGTGCTGATCTCGCAACCCGCTGACAACGTGTCCATGCCCTACACGGCCTACCACCCGCACGGCTTTGCGCAGTACAGCTTCAGCGTCGTGCGCGGCACGCAAGCGGTGGTGAGCCGCAACTCATCGGTGGACGACCCCGGCACGCTGGTCAACGAGGACACCGGAGGCGGCACCGCGATTGAGACGGTGAACAACCTGATGACGCTGAACCCCGCCCCGGGCTGCAGCGGCGTGGACTGCGTGGTGGCTGGCTTCAGCGAGAACCTGTACGTGGACTCGATGGCCACGGACGGCTGGGGTTCGGAGCTGGGCTACGACGCCAGCGACGTTCGCGCCTTCGTGCTGTCCACCGTGGCCTTGGCGAGCTGACTCTGGTCAGGCCTGCAGGAGCACATCCTCGGGGGCCAATTCAACCCGGTTGCGGCCACCGTGCTTGCCTTGGTACAGGGCCTTGTCTGCACGGGCAATGGCCTGGTCGATGGGCTCGTTGAGGTGCAGGCTGCTGATGCCGAAGGTCATGGTCACTTTCAAAGGACCGTCCTTCCCGGGCACCCGAAGCTCGGCGATGGCTTCACGCAGGCGGTTGGCCACCATCTCGGCACCGGGCGAGGCGGTTTCGGGCAAAAGCAGCAGGAATTCTTCGCCGCCCCAACGGGCGGCGTGATCCACTTCCCGCACCCCTGAGCGCAGGATCTTGGCCACCGCCTTCAGGACCTCGTCACCGGCCTCGTGGCCGTGGGTGTCATTCACCGTCTTGAAGTGGTCCACATCACACAGGATGAAGGACAAGGGCCGGCCATCGCGACGCTGCTTGGCGGCCTCGCAGGTTGAGGTGTCCAACACGCTGCGGCGATTGCGCAGGCGGGTCAAAGGATCGGTGGTGGCCATCTCACGCAGCTGCTGTTCACTTTGGACCACCAGGCGGTAGTACATGCCCGCCAGGAAGATCAGCAACACCAGCACCGTGATGAGGTTGAAATAGTGCAAGCCGTTGAGCACCGAGGGCTCCAGCGTTGCGACTGGCGTGGCCAGACGCAAGAAGAAATCCAAGCCCACGTACAAGGCCACCAAGCCCAGCACCAGCGGCGCCTTGCTGCGCCAGTTGTCCAACGGGCTGACCACCATCACCGGTGGCACCAGCATGATGTAGAAGTGGAAACCACTCTCCCAGCCCACGAAATAGACGGCCAGAACCGCGTGCCCCACCACCTCCAGGATGATCAGCATCCAGGCTTGCACCACGTGGTGGTGCCACAGCAATGAGAAGGTCAAGGCGTAGCAAAGGATGCTGCCCACATTGATGATGGCCAGCTGCGTCACCCCACTGTTGTAGAACAGCATCAGGAAGCACAGGTGCGTGAGGCCGGCCATGACGGACACCCCCAGCAGCAGTTTGCGAAAGAGTGCCTCGTTGTTGTCACCCAAGGCGACGGGCGCCAAAGGCTCGGCATGGAGCAGCGCCGGAGACGAGTTCATGGCTTGCGTCATTTTGAGGCGGTCTCTTTGGTGATGCCATGGGGCCACTGCGCCAGCAGAACGATGAACTCATTCAAGGGCACAGGCTTGCTGTAATGAAAGCCTTGCGCCTGGTGGCAGCCCCACGCACCGAGGTGGTCGCGCTGCAAGGCGGTTTCCACCCCCTCGGCCACCACCTCCATGCGCAGGCTGCGGGCCAGTGTCACGATGGCCTTGGCCAGCACCGCGCTGTCGCGGTCGGTGGTCAACTCGCGGATGAAGGAGCGGTCAATTTTCAAGGTATCTACCGGGAAGCGGGTCAGGTAAGACAAGGCTGAGTAGCCCGTGCCAAAGTCATCGATGGCGATGGTGAAGCCCATGTCGTGCAAGGCCTCCAGCATGGAGCGAATGTCCACGCGGTCGTTGAGCAGCAGGCTTTCGGTGATCTCCAGCTCGATCCACTGCGACAAGCAACCGGTGTCCGCCAAAGCCCGACGCACCGTGGCCAACAGGTCGCCCGAATAAAACTGGCGCGGCGACAGATTCACCGCGATCTTCAAGGGCTTGCCATGCTGGTCATGCCATTGGCGGGCCACGGTACAGGCCGTGCGCAAGGCCCATTCGCCCATGTCGATGATCAGACCGGTGTCTTCGGCAATGCCGATGAAGCGGTCGGGCGGGACCAGGCCGCGCTCGGGATGGCGCCAGCGCATCAGGGCTTCAGCGCCCACCACGCGGCCAGAGGACAGCTCCACCTTGGGTTGGTAGAACAATTCGAGTTCGTTGCGTTCAATGGCTTTGCGCAGATCGCCTTCGATCTTCAGACGCTCCAGCGCTGTCGCCGTCAACTCGCGGGCATAGAACTGGAAGTTGTCGCGGCCGCAGCTCTTGGCGTGGTACATGGCCGCGTCGGCGTGGGCCATCAGCTCATTCACATCCGAGCCATCGGCGGGGAAGATCGCGATGCCCGCGCTGGCGGTCACGAAGATCTCGGTGTCGCTCAGGGCCACCGACGCTTCAAAGACATGCTTGATGCGGCTGGCCACCACATCCAGGTCGGAGGGTTGACGAATCTGCGGCACGATGATGGCGAACTCATCCCCCCCCAGGCGTGCCACGGTGTCGTACTCGCGCAGGGCCTGTGACAAGCGCCCAGCCACGGCCTGGAGCAGCACGTCGCCGGCACCGGCGCCCAGCGAATCGTTGATCTTCTGGAAGTGGTCGATGTCCAGCAGCACCACACCCACACTGCCACCCTGCCGGCTGGCATCGGCGATGGCCAGCTTCAAGCGGTCATGCAGCAGCGCGCGGTTGGGCAAGCCGGTCAGCGGATCGTAGAACTCCAGCTGATGGGTCTGCCGCTGCAGGGCTTTCAGGTCGGTGACATCCTGGGTGACGCCCAAGGCCCGCACAGCCCGGCCATCCTGGCCGTACTCCAGACGCACCCAGTTGTGGGTCTCGCGGTGACTGCCATCGGGCAGGATCAGACTGTGCTCGTAACTCAGCTCGCCCAGGCGTTTGGCGAAAGCATCCTGGTACAGCAGGAAGGTCGAGGCGCGCTCATCGGGCAGCATGATGGCCTGGAAATCCTCCATGGTGAGGTCGCCGGCGCTCGACAGGCCCAGCACGTCCAATCCAACGCGACTGATCGACGAGCGCTTGGTGACGTAGTCCCACTCCCAATGGCAGATGCGCGCAATGCGCTGCGCATCCTCAAGGCGGCGTTCGGTGGCTTCAATGGCCGAGATGTCACGGCCGATGGACAGCACGCTGACCACGTGGCCAGCGTTGTCACGCTCGGGCACGATGCGCAGGTGAACGGTGCGGTCGCGCCGATCCTGCCCCTTCAGGCGGTAGGTGAACTCTTGCAGCTCGCCCGTGCTGATGGCCAGGGCCAGGGTCCGCTCGTAGTCACGCGCCTGGGGGGCGTCGGTGTACTCGCTGGGACGGCGCCCGATCAAGGCTTCCCGAGGTTGCCCCAACCAGTTGACCAAGGCATCGTTCACGTACACACGGCGGCAATCGCGGTCGTAGCGCGCGATGTTGTCCGGGGTGTTTTCGACCAGAACGCGGTATTCCTGTTCGCGGGCACGCAGCCTCTCATCGGCCAGCGCCCGCTCGGTGAAGTCTTGCGAGACCGCAAAGAAGGTTTTGGGCTTGCCCTTGACGGTGTAGGCGAGCTCGGCATGCAGGTGCAGGTGGCGCACTTCGCCGTCGACCACCACGGTGTAATCGTACTGAACCGTGCTGTCCCGCTGACGGATGGCCGCTTCGTACAGCTTCCTGATGCGCTGGCCTTCCTCTTCAGAATGGATGGCCAACAGTTCTTCGGTCGTGGGCGACCAGCCTGGCAAACGGCCCATCAGGCGGCAAGCATGGTCGGACATGCGGGCCTTGTTGCTGGCCAGGTCCAGCTCCCAGAACCCGATTTTGGCCAGTTCTTCGGCCCTCTCCAGCTTGGTCTGCAGTTCCTTGTGGGCGGTGATGTCATGACACACCGACATCACACCCACCACGCGGCCGGCCGCGTCGCGCTCGGGCACCAACCTGACCTGGCACCAACGCACGGTGCCATCGGGCAGGCCCCACTCCATTTCGAACCCCGATGCCGTGCCCAACCGCAGCACGTTGTGCAAACGCTCGGCGTAGGCCTTGGCGTCGAACACGAAAGGCAGCTCTTGCGGCATGGCGCCCACGATGGTGTCCAGCGGCTGCCCGGACACGAAAACCAAGGTCGCGTTGGCATAGACGCAGCGCAGGGTGGCGTCGTGGCGCATGATCGCGTCCGGCGAGCTGTCCACCAACTGCTTGAACAGCGCCTGATGCTCCGAGAGGGTTCGCTCCAGCGTGGACTCCACGGTCATCGCGCCCCCCCGCAAGGACGCATCCACCGCCGACATTCGGAGGCTTGCTCAGCGGTATCGCGGCAGGTGAGAAAGAGGCTCATGGAAGACGGATCCTGATTGGATACTTGTGCGGCAACGTTCATGAGGTTTCGGCCAGCAGTCATCAAACTTGAATGGACTGGCCCCAAACCTGGGAAAATGCGCGGCCTTCACCCCGAAATTCCCATGAATCAAAACCTTGCACGCACCTGGTGCCGCCGCCTTCTTCCCCTGTTGGGTTTGGCCGTCTTGCCGGGTTGTGCCGTGGTGGGCGCGGCCGCCACGGTGGCGGGCACAGCGGTGTCCGTGGCGGGCACGGTGGTGGGGGCTGCCGTGTCAGTGACCGGCAAGGTGATCGAGAAAACAGTCGACGTGGCCACTTCGGATGAGCAGCAACCATGAACAATGTCACACCCGATGAGGTGATTGCCGCCACGCGCCTTTGGCTGGACAAGGCCGTCATTGGCTTGAACCTGTGCCCGTTTGCCAAGGCCGTGCAGATCAAGCAGCAGATCCGCTACGTGGTCAGCGAAGCCACCAGTGAAGAAGCGCTGCTGGCCGACCTGCTGCACGAGTTGCAGTTTCTGCGAGATACCGACCCGGAAGAGGTGGAGACCACCTTGCTGATCCACCCGGGCGTGCTGACAGATTTTCTGGACTACAACGATTTTCTGGAAGTGGCGGACGCCGCCGTGGGCGAACTCGACCTGGAAGGCGAGTTGCAGGTGGCCAGTTTTCACCCGGACTACCAGTTCGCGGGCAGCGACGCGGACGACATCGACAACTTCAGCAACCGCTCGCCCTACCCCACTTTGCACCTGCTGCGCGAAAGCAGCATCGACAAGGCGGTGGAGGCCTTTCCGGATGCGGCCAACATCTACGAGCACAACATCGAGACCTTGCGCGCGCTGGGCCACGAGGGCTGGAAGAAACTCTGGATTTAGTCGGTCACCCGGCCTCGGGATGACTTGATCTGCGAGCGCTGGCTCTTGCCCTCCAGTCGGCGCTGCTTGGCGCCGTAGGTGGGCTTGGTGACCTTGCGAAACCGAGGTGGCCGGGCCACGCTGTCCACCAGTTCTGCCAGGCGCCGCAAAGCCTCAACGCGGTTTTGCTCCTGGCTTCGGTATTCCTGAGCCTTGATCACCAAAACGCCATCGGCGCTGATGCGGCGGTCGCTCAGCGCCAGCAAACGCTCTTTGTGCTCATCGTTCAGGGCTGAAGACGCCCGAATGTCAAAACGCAAGTGGATCGCGCTGGACACCTTGTTGACGTTTTGGCCACCCGCACCTTGCGCGCGGATGGCCCGAAGCTCGATCTCTTCGTCCGGGATGGGCACGTGCATGGATCAGGCGGTTTGCGCGATCCCCGCGATGGCCCACTCGCCACTGCCGGCCTTGGGCTTGGCCAAGTGCCAGATCTCGTCAAAGGTGGTGGTCGGCGCGTCTTTTTCTTCGCGGATCAGGCCATGGAAGCGCACGCTGACGATCTGGCGATCAGCCTCGTCGGCAAAATCAAGCACCTCGGCGTTCAGCTGGACCACGTCGGTCACCTGGGGCGCGTTGCCACGATCCTGCAGCTCCAGCTTGAAGACGGCGAACATCTCGGGCGTGGAGAACTGGCGCAAGTCATCCAGGTTGGACGCGTCGTTGGCGGCCTGCATGCGGATGAAGATCAGCTTGGCGATGCGTTCAAACGCGGGGGCGTCAAAACCTGGGGGCAGGCTGGAGGTCGAGCCTGCGGCCACCGAGGCAAAGCTGGGGCCGCTGAGCATGCCATCGCTGCTCACACCTTGAGGGGCGACGGACATGTCGCGGCTCATGGGCTGCGTGGGTGGTGTGGGCGCGCGGGCGAAGTCATTGGGCGACAGGCGAGGACCACCACTGGTCGCAGGCACGGGCGATGAGTTGGAGAAACGCTTCATGGCCCAGCGAATGCCGAAGAAGGCCACCGCAGCCAGCAGCGCCATCATGATCATGTTGCCGAAGGCGGCGCCCATGCCCAGGTGGCTCATCAAGGCGGCGATGCCCAAACCAGCGGCCAAGCCAGCGATCGGGCCCATCCAGTTGCGCTTGGGCGCCACGGTGGGGGGCACGCCTTGAGCGCCCGGTGCCGCCGTGGGCTTGGCAGCTTGCTGCGCAGGTGAGTTTTGTGCGGGCATCTGGCGTTTCATGCCAGACGAACTGCCACCGCCCAGGCGCTTGGCCTCGACGTGCTGCGCCACGAAAGTCAGGCTGAGCACAGCCATGCACACGCTCATCAGGATCTTTTTCAATTCAACTCTCCAAAAATTCAACGGGCCGGCACACCAAATGCGACGCCCCATGCCAATTCAACCACAGGACTGTCGAGTTCGCCTTTCAAAGCGCGAATGCGACCGACGCCCAAGTGGGCCCTACTTTGGGGGCCCAAGTCCAAATTCAAGCGGAGCATGGGCTGCACGACGGCACCGCCATCGGTGTCCACCCCACCGCCGCCTGCCGCACCCGCCAGCAGTTCAGCGCCCACAGACCACCGGGTGGCGAAAACCGGCGATTGCACTCCCGCCCCGACCAAACCGACAGAATAAGCGCCCGCGTCGCCGTTGAACGCACTGTGGGCCTGTCCGGTTAAGTAAAGAAGTTCGGTCAGAGAGCGGCGCAACACCAACCCCACTGACTGCATGGATTTGGCGGGACCATTTTTTCGCGCCGCGCCATCCACGTGTTCCAGGGCCAAATTCCATTCCATGCCCTGGATCCAGGAGCGCGGCGACAAGCGGCCCAGGGCGGTGGGCGCGTTGGAAGGGTGATCCAGGTCCCAGCCGATCGAGGCTTGCGCGTAGCGCGCGCGGAACGAGCCCTGCGGCGCGGTCACCGCCCCGCCTTCCAACGACACGAAAAAATCGCGGCTGAGGTGCCAGCTGACGGAAATGCCGGCCTTGGCCAGCAGGCCGCCATCGGTGGGCACAGCGCCGCCGCCGCCCAGGCCCAGTGCCGCCCGAGCGCCCACCGCCAAAGGTGTGCCTTTGATGGGCTGCTCAAACCCGAGGTTGGCCAGGACCTCGGCATAGCCGCCAGCGCCACCCCCAGCAGCCCCTGCCGCTTCCAATCCCCAGTAAACATTGGGATGCAACCAGTGGTCCAGCCGAAAGCCCGCCAAACCGATGCGCTGCTGTTGAGCAGCGCCACGCGGCTCATCGACCGCGCCCACGATGCTGATGCGGTCAAAACCCATGCCGCCACGGGCCCAGATCGACGAGCTTTTGCCCACGGCCGAGGGCAAGGTGTAGACGAAGTCGCCATCCATCGCCAACACAAGACCGGCCTGGTTGGAGCGGATGTCGCCATTGGGAAAGCGCACGCTGGACGCTGACAAGCCGGCCCACACCCCCGCTCCATTGGCTGACCCGCTCAAGCGCCACAGCAGGTCGAGGTGCGGGCGCAGCATCAGGCCGCCGCCCACCGGCGCGCCGCCACCGCCGCCACCGCCCGCGAACAGGCCCAACTCCAGCCGCACGCGACTGGCCAGGGGCAGCCGGTAAGCCAACTCGGCCCCGCCGACAAAGAAACCGCCCCGGTGTCCCGTGGCACCGCCGTACACCGCTGGACCGCCCAACCAGCCCGGGGCGAACGCCATCAGGTAGCTGCCACCCAGCAGGCCCATGGCCTCGTCACCCGGCAAGGTGATGGTCTCGAAACCCAGGCGGGTGGACACTGGCAAGGCGCGCGCAGCATCCGATGATTTGGTTTGAGCCTGTGCACTCCCGATGCCCCACAGGCACAGCACGCCAAGCCCCCAAAAGCTGATTTTTTGAGTCATGCCTCCATTGTGGACGACAGGGCAGGCACGACATCCACCCAGATCACGGTGCGGTTGCGACCACCCTGCTTCGCGCTGTAGAGCGCCTTGTCGGCTCGCTCGATGCAGGCCGACAGGTTTTCGCCGGGTTGATACGCACTCAAGCCTGCAGAGAACGAAGGACGCAAGGCCAGGTGGTCTTGGGCCATGGTCACGTTCTTCAAGGAGTCGCGCAGCCGCTGGATGCCACGCTCCGCGTCCTGGGCGGTGGTGCCCACCAGCACCAGCATGAACTCTTCGCCTCCCCAGCGCGCCAGCACATCGGTTTCGCGGGTCATGGCAGCCGCGTGGCTGGCAAAGTTGCGCAGCACCTCATCGCCCACGTTGTGGCCATGCGTGTCGTTGATCTGCTTGAAGAAGTCCAGGTCCAGGATGGCCAGGCAGAAGTCGTGCCCCGACGACCGTGACAGGCGCCGCTGGTGCTCGTCCAGCACCGACATCATGTGACGGCGGTTGTACAGGCCGGTCAGCTCGTCGCGCGTGGCCAGCACCTGGATGCGGTCCAGGGCTTGCGTCAGCTCTTCTTGCTTGGTGCGCAGCCGGGTGCGCAAGTTGCTCAGTTGCGCGGTCAACACCGAAATGGTGGGCACCGAAGACACCACCAGCGCAAAGTGCACCGACTCCAGCGCCACCGGGTAGCCCACCGCATCGGTCATGGTCTTGTAGACCATGACGACGCCGGTCAGGACCACGGCATAGGCCCCCGCGATCTTGGCGTCGCGGGCTTTGAGGTTGAAGATGCCAAAGACCAGCACCAGCGTGAGCAGCATCATCGTGGCGCCATGGAAGACGCCGGTGATGGCATAAGCGGCCACGATCCAGGTCAGGGCGGCCAGGATTTGCGGCAAAGTCAGGGAGGGCTCGGCAAAACGCTGGTTCAGGCCGCTGCGCAGGAGCGCATACCAGACCACCACGTTCAAAGTGATCAGACCGGACAGCAACCCTGCTTCGTCGGCGCGCATCAGGCCTTGCTGCGAGGCGAAGCCCATGATGCCGATGCACAGCACGTACACATTGGCGGCCATCAGCGAACGGATGATGCGCAACCGTTGTTTGGAATCGGTGCTCAGCAGCACCGCAAGGAGTCGTTGCATCAAGTCAGGCTTCTCCCCTGGCCTGCAGCGTCAACTGGGCCCACCGGGCCTGTGCTTTGTCCATGCTCGCTTTCTTGATGTGGCCATAGCCTCGGATGTCTTCGGGAACGCGGGCCAGTGCGAGCGCTGGCTCGACATTGTTCGTGCTCAAGGCACCGAGCAGGGCTCCGATGCCTTGGCGATACCGTGCAATCCAACCGCGCTCCTCCAGGCGCTCCTGGGTGCGGCCAAACGGATCGAACACCGTGCCCCTCAGCACCTTGAATGGCGCCAAGGCCTTGAAGGCCAGGCCCATCCAGGGGCCGAAGCGCTGCTTGATGGCCAAGCCTTTGACATCGGTCTTGCCCATGAACGGCGGCGCCAGGTGGTAGGACAACTTGTAGTCTCCCTCGAACTCCTGGGCCACTTTGTCGTGAAAGCGACGATCAATCAGCAAACGTGCGACTTCGTACTCATCTTTGTACGCCATGAGTTTGAACAACTGGCGGGCCACGACATCGGTCAGCTTGGTCGACCCCAGCTTTTGCTCGGCCGCGCGCACCTGGTTGACAAAGGCCAGGTACTCACCGGCATAGGCAGCACTTTGGTAATCGGTCAAAAATTCAACGCGGGATTGAATCAGGGCATCCAGGTTGGTGGCGGTCTTGCGGATGATGTGGACAGGCTGGGCGGGCAAGGCCAATGACTGCACGGCAGCCAGGTCGTGCGCGGCGCGGCAGCCCCATTCAAAGGCCGCCTTGTTGTTCTCCACCTGCACGGCATTCAGCTCGATGGCGCGCAGCAACGCGGCTCGGCTCAAGGGCACCCAGCCTTTCTGCCAGGCGTAGCCCAGCATCAAGGGGTTGGCGTAAATGGTGTCGCCCAGCAGCTGGGTGGCCAACTGGTTGGCGTCCAGCCTTGCGACCTGGCCCGGCATCGCGGCCTGGCCAATGACGTCGTCGCAATGCCCCGCCGGGAACTGCCAGTTCGTGTCGCGAACAAAAGCCGCCGTGGGCGTGCCGTGGGTGTTGAGCGCCACGCGCGTGCGTTGGGCGTTCATGGTGGCCAGGGTGCTGGCGTTGGCCGTGACGATGGGGTCGCAGCCAATGACCAGATCGGCGGCGGCCGTAGGCACGCGCGTGGTGTGGATGGCGTCCATGCTGTCGGCGATCTGGATGTGGCTCCAGGTGGCACCGCCCTTTTGCGCCAGGCCCGCCGAGTCCTGCGTGACGATGCCCTTGCCTTCAATGTGCGCGGCCACGCCGAGGAGTTGCCCAATGGTGATGACGCCCGTGCCGCCGATGCCCGCGACGATGATGCCGTAGGCCTCGTGGGCCAAGGGGATCTCGGGTTCGGGCAAGGCAGGCAAGGTGAAGGGATCGACGCGTTGCGTGCTTTGGCGAGGTGACTTGAGCTGGCCACCGCTCACGGTCACGAAGCTGGGGCAAAAACCCTTGACGCAGGACATGTCGTGGTTGCAAGTGCTCTGGTTGATGTGGCGCTTGCGGCCGAACTGGGTGTCCACCGGCTCCACGCTCAGGCAGTTGGATTGGGTGGAGCAATCACCGCAGCCTTCGCACACCAGTTCGTTGATGACCACGCGCTCGGTCACCGCCGGCATGGTGCCGCGCTTGCGGCGGCGGCGCTTCTCGGTGGCGCAGGTCTGGTCGTAAATGATGACGCTGCAGCCGGGCACTTCGCGCATCAGGCGCTGCACCGCGTCCAGGTCATCGCGGTGGTGCACCGTCGTGTCGGGGGCCAGGTTGGAGACGGCCAGGTACTTCTCGGGCTCGTCGGTGACGATGGCGATGCGCGAGACGCCTTCGGCTTCCAGCTCGCGGCTCATCTCGGGCACGCGCAAGGTGCCGTCCACCGGCTGGCCGCCGGTCATGGCCACGGCATCGTTGAACAGGATCTTGTAGGTGATGTTGACCTTGGCCGCGATGCTTTGGCGCACGGCCAGCAGGCCCGAGTGGAAATAAGTGCCATCGCCCAGGTTGGCAAACACGTGCTTCTCGTCGGTGAAGGGCGCCTGGCCCACCCAGGTCACGCCCTCGCCGCCCATCTGCGTGAAGGTGGTGGTGCTGCGGTCCATCCACACCACCATGTAGTGGCAGCCGATGCCGGCCATGGCGCGCGAGCCTTCGGGCACCTTGGTGGACGTGTTGTGGGGGCAGCCGCTGCAGAACCAGGGTGCGCGGTCGGCGTTGGCCTGGGGCACCACGACGGGGGCCTGCTCCTTGGCCTCGATCAAGGCCAATCTTTGAGTGATGCGCTCACGCAGGTCACGGCCCATGGCATCCAGCATGCCCAGCTTGTCCAGGCGTTGGGCGATGGCCTTGGCAATCAGCGACGGGTTCAGGTCGGCTTTGGCGCGCAATAACCAGTTGGAGGCCGGGTTGGACATCGACCATTCGCCACCACTGTGGTCACCCTGGGTTTCATTGAACTTGCCCAGCACATGGGGGCGCACGTCTTCGCGCCAGTTGTAGAGCTCTTCCTTGAGTTGGTATTCGATGACCTGGCGCTTTTCTTCGATCACCAGGATCTCTTGCAGGCCGGTGGCGAACTCGCGCGTGGCGCTGGCCTCCAAAGGCCAGACCACGGCCACCTTGTGGACGCGGATGCCGATCTGGGCGCAGGTCACCTCGTCCAGCCCCAGGTCATGCAGTGCCTGGCGCATGTCGTTGTAGGCCTTGCCGCTGGCGATCAGGCCCAGGCGCGCGTGCTTCGAATCGATCACGGTGCGGTTCAAGCGGTTGGCGCGCACATAGGCCAGCGCGGCGTACCACTTGTAGTCCATCAGCCGGGCTTCCTGCTCCAAGGGCGAGTCGGGCCAACGGATGTGCAGGCCGCCCGGCGGCATGGCGAAATCTTCGGGCAAGAGGATCTGCACGCGGTCAGGCTCGACCGACACGCTGCTGGACGATTCAACCACTTCCTGGATGACTTTCATGCCGGCCCACAAGCCCGAAAAACGGCTCATGGCGTAGGCGTGCAAGCCCAGGTCGAGGATTTCTTGAGCGCTGCTCGGAAAAAACACCGGCAGGCCGCAGGCCTTGAAGATGTGGTCGCTTTGATGGGCCACGGACGAGCTTTTGGCCACGTGGTCGTCACCCGCCACCGCGATCACGCCGCCATGCTTGGCCGTGCCCGCCATGTTGGCATGTTTGAAGACATCGGAGCAGCGGTCCACACCCGGCCCCTTGCCATACCAAAGGCCGAAAACGCCATCGAATTTCCGATGTTCCGGGTACAGGTCAAGCTGCTGTGTGCCCCAGACGGCGGTGGCGCCCAGTTCTTCATTGACGCCAGGCTGGAAGACCACGTGGTGCGCCTTCAGGTGCTCTTTGGCATTCCACAAAGCCTGGTCGTAGCCACCCAGTGGCGAGCCACGGTAACCGCTGATGAAACCTGCGGTGTTCAGGCCTGCCGCCACATCTCTGGTGCGCTGCAGCATGGGCAAGCGCACCAGGGCCTGCACGCCGCTCATGAAGGCGGTCCCGTGTTCGATGGCGTACTTGTCATCCAGCGTGAGGGACGCCAGGGCCTTGAGAACCGAATCGGGTAGCGGAGCGTTCATGGACGAACTCCAAGCAGCCACATGCTGCAGAACCAGTGTAGGGATCTTGGCGCGGGCCGTCACCTCTTGATGTGCCGAATAGTCCGCACCACAGGCCGCATTCTTTGGCTTTCAAACCAATCTGGGGACGTTCCACGGCACGCACCACCCGGGATTACCCGCCTGATTTTCACGCAGGGCGCATTTCGCCACAGTTGATTTTGAATCAAGACCCGGACGCACTTTTTGTCTTGAAATAGCGCGCACATCGCCTTCAGATCGGTCAATAATTGAGTCGCACTCAATTATCAGATCATGTCAGCACTGCAACGCGTGGCCCCCCGTCGTGTGAAGTCCCAACTCCGGGTCACGGAGTTGCTGGCGGCTGCACGCCGGGTTTTCTCGGAACAGGGCTTTCACCGCGCCACCACCGCCCAGATCGCCGAGGCCGCAGGCGTGTCCGAGGCCACCGTTTTCACCTACTTCCCGGGCAAGCGCGAGCTGTGCATCCAGGTCATCAAGGACTGGTACGACGAGATCAGCACCGAGCTGGAACGCGAAGTGCCGCGCCTGCAAGGCGTGCACGCCAAGCTCAGCCACGTGGTCAGGCAGCACCTGTTCACCCTGCTGGCCGATGGCTCCGGCATGTGCGCCCTGGTGCTGGGCGAGGGCCGCACCAGCGCCCCCGAGCTGGCCGAGGTCATCACCGATTGCAAGCGCCGCTACACCGCGCCCCTGATGGATTGCCTGGCCGTGGCCGTGGCCGAGGGCGAGGTGCGGCAAGACATGCCCTTGCGCCTGATGCGCGACCTGGTTTATGGCTCGATGGAACACGTGCTGTGGGACTCAATCACCTCGCACAAGAGCCCACCCATCGACGAAACGGCCGAGCAACTGACGGGTCTGATCTGGAGCGCGCTGATGCCCCGCGATGCCTCGCTCGATACTTTGGCGCGCTTTCGCGATGAAGTCGGCGCGGCCTTGAAACAACTGGACAGCCAACGCGCCCCCAAGAAGCGCGCAAGGAAATGAACCATGCCTTTTGAATCCCTCATCAGCCCCAGATCAGACGAGTTCAAGGCCAATGCGCAGGCCATGCAGGCCTTGATCGACGACCTGGACGCGCAGCTGGCGCGCATCGCGCTGGGCGGCGGCGAAGGCCCGCGCGCCAAGCACGTGGCCCGTGGCAAGCTGCTGCCCCGCGACCGCGTCGATCTCTTGCTGGACCCGGGCACGCCCTTTCTGGAAATCGCGCCGCTGGCCGGATTGAACATGCACGACAACGACGCGCCCTGCGCTGGCGTGATCGCCGGCATTGGCCGGGTATCCGGTGTGGAGTGCGTGATCGTGTGCAACGACGCCACCGTGAAAGGCGGTACCTACTACCCCATCTCGGTCAAGAAGCACCTGCGCGCGCAAGAGATCGCGCAGCAGAACCGCCTGCCTTGCATCTACCTGGTGGATTCCGGCGGTGCCAATCTGCCCAACCAGGACGAGGTCTTTCCCGACCGAGACCACTTCGGCCGCATCTTCTTCAACCAGGCGAACATGAGTGCGCAGGGCATCCCGCAGATCGCCGTGGTGATGGGATCGTGCACCGCAGGCGGTGCTTATGTGCCTGCCATGAGCGATGAGGCCATCATCGTCAAGAACCAGGGCACGATCTTCTTGGGCGGCCCACCGTTGGTGAAGGCCGCCACCGGCGAGGTGGTCAGCGTGGAAGACCTGGGCGGTGGCGATGTGCACACGCGTTTGTCAGGTGTGGCCGACCAGCTGGCCCATGACGACGCCCACGCGCTGGCCCTGGCCCGCCGCAGCGTGGCGCAGATCAACTGGCGCAAGACGCCTTCGATGGCCTGCATTGAAGCGCGGCCACCACGCCTTGCCGCCGACGAGCTCAACGGCATCATTCCCACGGATACCCGCAAGCCTTTCGATGTGCGCGAAGTCATCGCCCGCATCGTGGACGATTCCGAGTTCGACGAATTCAAGCCGCGCTACGGCAGCACCCTGGTCACCGGCTTTGCCCACATCGACGGCATGCCGGTGGGCATCGTGGCCAACAACGGCATCCTGTTTTCGGAGAGCGCCAACAAGGGCGCGCACTTCATCGAGCTGTGCTGCCAGCGCAAGATCCCCCTGGTGTTCCTGCAGAACATCACCGGCTTCATGGTCGGGCGCAAGTACGAAAACGAAGGCATTGCCCGCGCTGGCGCCAAGATGGTGACCGCCGTGGCTTGCGCTGCCGTGCCGAAGTTCACCGTGATCATTGGTGGCTCGTTCGGCGCAGGCAACTACGGCATGTGTGGCCGCGCCTACAGCCCGCGCTTTTTATGGATGTGGCCCAACGCGCGCATCAGCGTGATGGGCGGCGAACAAGCTGCCAGCGTGCTGGCCACGGTCAAGCGCGACGGCATCGAGGGCAAAGGCGGCCAGTGGAGTGCGGATGAAGAAGCCGCCTTCAAAGCCCCCATCCGCGAGCAATACGAGCAACAAGGTCATCCCTATTACGCCTCGGCCCGCCTGTGGGACGATGGCGTGATCCGCCCGGCGGATACACGGCGCGTGCTGTCCCTGGGCCTGAGTGCCAGCCTGAACGCGCCGATTGGCGACACGCGCTTTGGCGTGTTCCGCATGTGAGCCCAAGGAGCACCCCATGAACCTGCCCACCCTCGACATCCAACGCCACGGCCACGTGGCCCAGGTCTGGCTCAATCGGCCAGACATCCGCAACGCCTTCAACGACGAAACCATCCAGGAGCTGACCCACGCCTTTCAATCGATCGGCCAGGATCCAGAGGTGCGCGCCATCGTGCTGGGCGCGCATGGCAAGGCCTTCAGCGCCGGTGGCGACCTGAACTGGATGCGCGCGATGGCCGACTACTCCTGGGCCGAGAACCACGCCGATGCCTCGCACCTGGCCGGCATGCTCTGGGCCATCGCCAACTGCCCGGTGCCGGTGATCGCGCGCGTGCAGGGCGATTGCTACGGCGGCGGTGTGGGCCTGGTCGCGGCCTGCGACATGGCCGTGGCGGTGGACAGCGCGGGCTTTTGCCTGTCCGAGGTCAAGCTGGGATTGATCCCGGCCACCATTGCCCCCTATGTGATCCGGTCCATCGGCGAGCGCGCCGCGCGCCGCTACTTTGTGACCGCCGAGCGCATGAACGCGCAACGTGCCCAGGCCTTGGGCCTGGTGCAGGAGGTCTGCGCCGTCGATGCGCTGGATGCGGTGGTCGATGGCTTGGTGCACGCCATCGTGGCCAACGGGCCGCACGCCGTCCGGGCCAGCAAGCGCCTCATCCGGGACACTGCGGGCGTGCCGCTCACGGCAGGCCTGCGCGACCAGACCGCGCGCAACATCGCCGACATCCGGGCCAGTGACGAAGGCAAGGCCGGGGTGAACGCCTTCCTGCACAAAACCACCCCACCGTGGCAAGGCAAGGTCAACTGATGTTCAAGAAAATACTCATCGCCAACCGGGGCGAGATCGCCTGCCGCATCGCTGCCACCGCGCGGCGCCTGGGCGTGCGCACCGTGGCGGTTTACTCCGACGCGGATGTTGACGCGGCCCATGTGCACGCCTGCGATGAAGCGGTGCGCATCGGCCCGGCCTCACCCCGCGAGAGCTACCTGCTCGGCGACCGCATCCTGGCCGCGGCAAAAACCACTGGCGCACAAGCGATTCACCCAGGCTACGGATTCCTGAGCGAGAACGCGGGCTTCGCGCAAGCGTGCGTCGATGCCGGCTTCGTGTTCATCGGCCCGCCCGCGTCCAGCATCGCCGCCATGGGCAGCAAGTCCGCTGCCAAGGCCTTGATGGAGAGCGCTGGCGTGCCCCTGGTGCCCGGTTACCACGGCGATTGCCAAGAGAGCGTCTTCCTTCAGGCCGAGGCCGACCTCATCGGCTACCCGGTGCTGATCAAGGCCAGCGCAGGCGGCGGTGGCAAAGGCATGCGCGCCGTGCAGCGCAGCGAAGATTTCGCGGCGGCCCTGGCCTCTTGCCAACGCGAAGCCACGGCCAGCTTTGGCGACGACCGCGTGTTGGTCGAACGTTACGTCACGCGGCCGCGCCACATCGAGATCCAGGTGTTCGGCGACAGCCATGGCAACTACGTCCACCTGTTCGAGCGCGATTGCTCGGTGCAGCGCCGCCACCAGAAAGTGCTGGAAGAGGCCCCCGCCCCCGGCATGAGCGCCGAACGCCGCGCCGAAATGGGCGCGGCCGCCATCGCTGCAGCGCGCAGCGTGGGCTATGTGGGCGCGGGCACGGTGGAGTTCATCGTTGAGCAGGATGGGCCCGACCCCGCCGGGCCGCCCCAAGGGATCGGCTCCCCCACGGGGGGCACGGGGGTCAAGAACTTCTATTTCATGGAGATGAACACGCGCCTGCAGGTTGAGCACCCAGTGACCGAGGCCATCACCGGCCTGGACCTGGTGGAATGGCAGTTGCGCGTGGCCGCGGGCGAACCCCTGCCACTCACGCAAGATCAACTGGCCATCCAGGGCCACGCCATCGAAGCCCGCATCTGCGCCGAGAACCCCTTGCAGCAGTTCCTGCCCGCCACCGGCACCTTGAGAACCTACCGCCCGCCGGCCTCATCGCATTTCAGCATCAGCCCAGTGCGCGTGGACAGCGGCGTGCGCGAAGGCGATGAGATCTCGCCCCATTACGATTCGATGATCGCCAAGCTCATTGTGTGGGCCCCAACCCGCGAACAGGCCTTGGACCGCCTGGATACCGCCTTGGGCGATTTGCACATCACGGGTCTGCACACCAACGTGGCGTTTGTGAGGCGCATCATCCGCACGGCCTCTTTTCAGCAGGCCGACCTGGACACGGCCCTGATCGAGCGCGAATACGACGCGCTGTTCTCGCCAGCGCCGTTGGAGCCGCTGCTGGCCGTGGCCGGTGTCGCGGCCCGACTGCTGCAAGAGGAGTTGGCGTCCACCACCCCCGACCCCTGGTCCCAACGCGATGGATGGCGCCTGCATGGGCCTGCCCGCCGCCGCTTCGCCTTGACCATCGATGGCGCCGCCGTCCAAGCCTCGTTGGTCTATCAACACGGTCGACACCACCTGCTGCAATGTGGCGAACTGCAAGCGTCGTTTGAAGCCAAAGCATTGGCCCCAGACCGCTTCGACCTCACCCTGGCCGGACAACGCCTGACCATGGCGGTCTACCGCGACCGCGACCACTTCGAGGTCTTTGCCCCGTCTGGCCACGCCAAAGTCGGCCTCATCGACCCCTTGGCCCAGGCCAGCACCGCCCATGCGGGTGGGCGCCTCACGGCCCTCATGCCCGGCCGCGTCGTGGCCCTGCTGGTCAAGGTGGGCGACACCGTCAAGACAGGCGATGCACTGGCCGTGACCGAAGCCATGAAAATGGAACACACCATGACCGCGCCGCGCGACGGCGTGGTCTCCGAACTGCTGTGCGCGGCGGGCGACCAGCTGCCCGAAGGCGCCGAGTTGCTGCGCCTGGCCGAAGAACCTTGAGAAGAACCCCCGCCATGCTCCCTCAACACGTCACCCTCGTCGAAGTCGGCCCACGCGATGGCCTGCAGAACGAAGCCCAAACCGTCAGCGCTGTCGACAAGATCGAACTTGTGCACCGCTTGCAGCAAGCGGGCCTGAAGCAAATCGAAGTCACCAGCTTTGTCAGCCCCAAGTGGGTGCCGCAGATGGGCGACAACGCCCAGGTCATGGCCGGCCTCCAGCGCCAGCCCGGCGTGCGCTACTCGGTGCTCACGCCCAACCTGAAGGGCTTTGAAGGCGCCTTGGCCGCCAAGGCCGACGAGGTCGTGATCTTCGCGGCCGCCAGCGAAGCCTTCAGCCAGCGCAACATCAACTGCTCGATTGCGGAATCCATTGAACGCTTCAGGCCTGTGGTGGCGGCCGCCCACGCGAACGGCATGAAGGTGCGCTCGGCCGTGTCTTGCGCACTGGGCTGCCCCTACCAGGGCGAGGTCAGCCTCGACCAAGTCGACGAGGTGGTGCAACGCCTGCTGGACATCGGCGCCGACCACATCGGCATCGCCGACACCATTGGCGTGGGCACGGCGGGCCGGGTCACTGACGTGATGGCGCGGGCCCTCAAGCGGGTGCCCATTGCCGAGCTGAGCGGCCACTTCCACGACACCTACGGCCAGGCCCTGACCAACATCCACGCCTGCCTGCAATTGGGCATCCACACCTTTGACAGCAGCATCGCTGGTTTGGGCGGCTGCCCTTATGCCAAGGGCGCCACCGGCAATGTGGCCACCGAAGACGTGGTCTACCTGCTGCACGGCCTGGGCATCCACACCGGCCTGGACCTGGCCCTGCTGGTCGACGCTGGCGCTTTCATTTCCAACGTGCTGGGCCGCAAGCCGGTCTCGCGCGTGAGCAACGCCTTGCTGGCCAAAAGATCAGCGCCAACCCAAGCGGCACAGACCGCGGCCTGAGCAAGCCCCCACCATCCCCACCGAGGAGACACCTCATGCACGACCTGCCCGGACTCAACCACCAACTCGGCGACGACATCAACGCCCTGCGCGATGCCGTGCGCCATTTTGCGCAAACCGAGATCGCCCCGCGCGCCGCCAGCATCGACCGCGAAGACCAGTTCCCCATGGACCTGTGGCGCAAGCTGGGCGACCTGGGCGTGCTGGGCATCACCGCGCCTGAAGAATATGGTGGCGCCAACATGGGCTACCTGGCCCACATGGTCGCCATGGAAGAGATCAGCCGGGCCTCGGCCTCGGTGGCTTTGAGCTACGGCGCGCACTCCAACCTGTGCGTCAACCAGATCCACCGCACCGGCACCGACTTGCAAAAGCGCAAATACCTGCCCAAGCTGATCACGGGCGAGCACATTGGCGCACTGGCCATGAGCGAGCCGGGCGCGGGCTCCGACGTGGTCAGCATGAAGCTGCGCGCCGAACTCAAGGGCGACCACTACCTGCTCAACGGCACCAAGATGTGGATCACCAACGGCCCCGATGCCGACACCCTGGTGGTCTATGCCAAGACCGAGCCCGAGCGCAAGGCGCAGGGCATCACCGCCTTCATCATCGAAAAAGGCATGGCCGGCTTCAGCATCGCGCAGAAGCTGGACAAGCTGGGCATGCGCGGCTCGAACACCGGCGAGCTGGTGTTCAACAACGTGCGCGTGCCGGTCGAGAACGTGCTGGGCCAGGTCAATGGCGGCGTGAAGGTGTTGATGAGCGGGCTGGACTACGAGCGCGCGGTGCTGTCAGGCGGGCCTTTGGGCATCATGCAGGCCGTGATGGACAACGTGGTGCCCTACATCCACGAGCGCCAGCAGTTCGGCCAAGCCATTGGCGAGTTCCAGTTGATCCAGGGCAAGGTGGCCGATCTTTACACCACCTTGCAGGCCGGGCGATCGTTTGCCTACACCGTGGCCAAGAACCTGGATGCCCTGGGGCCGGACCATGCCCGCCAAGTGCGCAAAGACTGCGCCTCCCTGATCCTGTGGTGCGCCGAGAAAGCCACCTGGATGGCGGGCGAAGGCATCCAGATTTTTGGTGGCAATGGCTACATCAACGACTACCCCTTGGGCAGGTTGTGGCGCGATGCCAAGCTGTACGAGATCGGTGCGGGCACGTCGGAGATCCGGCGCATGCTGATCGGGCGCGAGCTGTTCAATGAGACCGCTTGAGGCGCGGGTGAATGGTCAGGTGCTCGCCACCACGGTCTGATTGCGCCCCGAGGCCTTGGCCTGGTAAAGCGCCTTGTCCGCGCGTTCAATCGTTTCGTCCATCGTCTCGCCCAAGCGATGAACGGCGATGCCCGCTGAAAACGTCATGCGCAACGCCGGTGCGCTCGCACTGAGCCGCATCCCGGCCAGAACCGAACGCATGCGCTCGACGGCGATGATCGGGCTGCCCGGCGGCAGGTCGGGCAGCAGCACCAGGAACTCTTCGCCACCCCAGCGCGCCATCACGTCGGTTTCGCGCAGCAAGCACTGGGCCTCGTCGGCAAAACCCCGCAGCACCTCGTCACCCACGCGGTGGCCCCAGCTGTCATTCACCTGCTTGAAGTGGTCCAGATCGATGTAGGCCAGCGAGAAGGCCAGCATCTCACGCTGGCTCAAGGCCGCATGCTGCGCCAGGACATCGAGCATCTTGCGGCGATTGATCAACCCAGTCAGCGGATCACGCGCCGCCATGTCTTGAATGCGCGCCAGCGCCGAAACCAGATCGGCCGTTTGCCCTCGGAGGTGTTGGCGCATCTTGTGCAGGTGCGCCGCCAGAACCGCCACGGTCGGCACCATCGTCACCAGGATGATGAAGTACGCCCACTCGACGCGAGGCTGGTAACGCAAGGGGTCATGCAAGCTCTTGGTGGCCATCACCAGCCCCATCACCAGGACGGCATACAGGCTGGTGATGCGCGCACGCCTTGGGGACAGGTTGAAGGCGCCAAACACCAGCACCAAGGCCACGAACATGAGCAGGCCTCCATGCGCTTCGCTGGTGGCGCCATAGCAACCGGCAATCCAGGTCAAGGCCGCCAGAACCTGGGGCAAGGTCAATGCCGGATCGGCAAACCGCAGGTTGAAACCAGTGCGCAAGGCCACATAAAAGGCCAGGTTCGAGGCGATCATGACGCACGACAAGGCCCACCCCTCAACGGGGTCCATCAGCTCGGTGTGGATCGCATAGGCGATCAGGGCCACACACATGACCACCACCAAGGCTGACCAGAGCGAACGCACGATGCGGGTTCGCTGCTCAGGCGCCGAGGTCAGGAAGAAGGTGGCGATCTTGTGCCAGAGCAGAGGCTCTTTGGGCCCAAGCTGCTGAGCCATGGCATGGGACTGCACGCTCAAGCGCCTGTTTCTGCGAGTGTCATTGGGGCAACTGCTTTTCCATGCGTCAATCAAACAGGCTGAATGTGCGGTGTTGCATCAAGTTTGAACAGGATTCCTGGTGACAAGAGGGGTTCGTGCGTGACAACCTCACTCACGGCGCGCCCTTCAGCAAATCATCCATCATCGCCTTCACCGCCTTCATCTGCGGTGCCGACTGCCTGGCAAAGTTCGGCGCCCCCGGGTTCAAGGCCGCGTACTTCTCGGTGTAGCCCCAGAAATCCCAGCACCCTTTCGGGTTGAACTGGTACGGGCTGAAGAAGTTGCCCTTGGTGCTGGGCTTGACCTGCGGGTACAGCACCACGATGCGCCCCGCTTCGGCCCAGCGGTTGTAGCCCGCTTCTTTCACGAACTGCAGGCCAAACTTCTGGCCATCCTGCACAAAGCTCTGCCCTTGCTCGCACCCATGGAAAGCCACGTGCAAGCGGCACCGGGCACCCGGCTGTTCGCAGGCCTTGGGCACATACACCCAACCGGTGCTGTCCAGACTGCTGAACACGGTGGGGTCATCGTAGGTGGTCTGCTTGAACTGCTTCAAGGCACCCGCATCGGCCGTGCCGGCTTGCATCGCGGGCGTGCTGGGGTACAGCCATTTCAGCAACTCACCCGCCGCGTCCACATTGCATTGCGTCAGGAAAGGGGTGTGGGTCAGGCTGCAAGCCTGGGTGGCCAGCGGGCTGGGAAAGCCATGCCCCGCCTCGGGGTTGGCCTCGTGGTGCACCTGCGCTGCAGGCACGCCCAAACGCTGGTAGAACTTTTCGGCCGCCTTCACCAGTTGGGCGTCCACCACGTGGTCCTGGCCGCCCGAGAACAACCAGATGCGGTGGTTCTTCAAGTGGAAGGTGCCATCAATGGCCTGGGCGCTGGTGTTGCCCTTCACCGCCTTCTCGCTGAACGCCAGGTACACATCGGGGTTGAACACCTGGCAACCCGCGCCCATGGCCTTCATCGCACTCAGCAAGAAGTTCTGCTCGGCCGGGCACGAGCAGTTGAACATGGCGGCCGACACGCTGCCGCGTGAACAACCATAGGGCCCACCAGCCAACACCGCCGCGCCCGACAAGGACGCCGAGTACGCCACCTGGAACTGCCCGGCCATGTAGGCACCAGAAGACAGGCCCGACACGGTCACCGCGTCGCGCTGCAAACCCAGCGCGGGCAGGCGGGACAAGGCCTGGGACTGAACAGCCGCGCTCAAGGACAAGCCCATGAGCACCGCACCAAACCTCAACACTGCTGGGGTGAACATGGGCAAGCTCCGCTGATAAACATTGATTGCTGCATTGCAGCATTTTTAAGCAGCTTACCGCCGACCCACCCCAGGTGTAAAGCCCTGCTGCCCTGCCCGTTCAGTTCAGTTCAGAGAAACCGCTCCAGCAAACGCCGCGAAGGCGCGTCCAGCGCCAGCCGGTCGCGCACTGAAAACTGCACGCCATGGCTGCTGGTGATCAGCAAAGCACCACCCGCCAACCGGCGGATGTCGTCCTCGCTTTTGAGCACGAAGATGGCGGGGCCACGGTCGGTCGCCACCGCCCAGGTGCTGGGCGTGCCGAAGGTGGACACCGCCTCCAACCGCTCGATCACCGGGGTGAACTCGCGCAGGGCCAGCTCCTCTTGCAGCATGTGGCGCGGTGCCTCGGGCAGCGCGCTCAGGCGCGTGATCCAGGCCAACTCGTGGCCATGGGTGTCCACCAGCGAGACACCCTCGTCGGGCGCGGCGATCGGGAAGGCCCGCACCGGCGTCACGCCCTCGTGGTGCACGCCTTGGGCATCGGTGAGCACCAGGCGGCCAAAGGCGTCGCGGGCCAGCGTGAACATCATCATTACGTCGCCGCTCATGCCAGAAACTCCTTCTCGGCCTGTTGTTCCTTGCGCGCCTGGGCATCGTACAAGCGCCAGTAGGCGCCCCGTTGGGCCATCAGCTCGTCGTGCGGTCCCACTTCAACCACGCGGCCCCGGTCCATCACCACCAGGCGATCGGCCTTGCGCAGCGTGGACAGGCGGTGGGCGATGGCGATGGTGGTGCGGCCTTGCACCAGGTTGTCCAGCGCCTTCTGAATTTCCTTCTCCGTCTCGGTGTCCACGGAAGAGGTGGCCTCGTCCAGGATCAGGATGCGCGGATCGATCAGCAGTGCCCGCGCGATCGAGATGCGCTGGCGTTCACCGCCCGACAGGCCCTGGCCGCGCTCGCCCACCAGCGAGTCGTAGCCTTGCGGCAGGCGCAAGATGAACTCGTGCGCATGTGCGGCGCGA
Organism: uncultured Aquabacterium sp.; assembly: GCA_964554655.1. Lineage (GTDB taxonomy): Bacteria > Pseudomonadota > Gammaproteobacteria > Burkholderiales > Burkholderiaceae_C > Aquabacterium. The sequence continues at coordinate 81,751 of CAZKPN010000006.1, forward strand.
GCCGCCGCCACGATCTCGGCGCGTGTGGCCTCGGGCTTGCCATAGGCGATGTTCTCGGCGATGGTGCCAAAGAAGAGGAATGGCTCTTGCAGCACCAGCCCGATGTGGCGCCTGAAATCGGCCACGCCCACGCGGCGGATGTCCGTGCCATCGATGCGGATGGCGCCTTCGCTCACGTCGTAGAAGCGGCAGATCAGGTTGACCAAGGTGCTCTTGCCCGAACCGCTGTGGCCCACCAGGCCGATCATCTCGCCCGGCTGGATGTCCAGGCTCAGGTCGCGGATCACGGCGCGGCTGCCGTAGCGAAAGCCGATGCCTTCCATCTGCAATCGGCCCTGCACCGTGGGCAGTGCCACCGGGTGCGTGGGCTCGGGCACGTTCGAGACGTGGTCCAGGATGTCGAAGATGCGCTTGGCGCCGGCCGCCGCTTTTTGCGTGACCGACACGATGCGGCTCATCGAATCCAGCCGGCCGTAAAAGCGCCCGATGTAGGCGATGAAAGCGGTGAGCACGCCCACCGTGATCTGCTGGTGCGACACCAGCCAGATGCCAAAGGCCCACACCACCAGCAGCCCGATCTCGGTCATCAAGGACACCGTGGGAGAGAACAGCGACCAGGTCTTGTTGAGCTTGTCGTTGATCTCCAGGTTGTGCCAGTTGGCATCCTTGAAGCGCTTGGCCTCGCGCTGCTCTTGCGCAAAGGCCTTGACCACGCGGATGCCGGGGATGGTGTCGGCCAGCACATTGGTGACCTCGCCCCAGACGCGGTCGATCTTTTCAAAGCCGGTGCGCAGGCGGTCGCGCACCAGATGGATCAGCCAGGCGATGAAGGGCAGCGGCAGCAAAGTCACCAGGGCCAGCCAGGGGTTGATCGAGAACAGGATGATCGCTGTCATGGTGATCATGAGCACATCGGTGGCGAAATCGAGCGCGTGCAGGGACAGGAAGACGCTGATGCGGTCCGTCTCGGAGCCGATGCGCGACATCAGATCCCCCGTGCGCTTGGTGCCGAAATACTCCAGCGACAGGTTCAGCAGGTGCTCGAAGGTGGAGGTGCGCAGGTCCGCGCTGATGCGCTCGGACACCAGGGCCAGCACGTAGGTGCGCGCCCAGCCCAGGCTCCAGGCCAGCAGGGCCGAAATCAGCAAGCCACCCAGCAAGGCGGCCACATACCAGGTGTCGATGGTCTGGCCACTCTGGAAGGGGATCAGCACCTTGTCCATCAGCGGGATGCTGAGGTAGGGCGGCACCAGGGTGGCGGCGGTCGAGGCCAGGGTCAGGCCGAATCCCAGCGCCAGTTTGCCCTGGTAGGGCCTGGCAAAGCGCCACAGCCGCAGCAGCACCCAGGTTGAGGGCGGCTCGTCGACACTGCGGTCGCAGGCGGGGCATTCATCGGTGTCGGGCGGCAGTGGGGCGTGGCAGCTGGGGCACAGCGGCAAGCCGTCGTCATCCAAGGTTGGCGGGGCGCCGGCTTTCAGCAGTGCCTGCTGGCGGTCGAAAAATGTCTGAAAACCTTGGGCGGCTGGACCCAGGGCCATGGTGAAGTGCCAATGCGCCAACCGCTGGTGCACATCGTGCAATTCCAGGGTGCCGACCCCGGCATGGTCAACATGCCGCAAGACCAAGCCGTCGGCCAGGGGCCAGGACCGCCAGGCGCCGTCTGGGGCGTCCTGGGAGAGAACACGGCGGTCAGTCAGCACCAAAACCCCCTGGGAAAACCGCAAGCGCGGGTCCAGGTCAACCATCAGGGTGGCTAAAACGTTCTCTTCTTTTGCAAGCTGGGCCTGCAGGCCTGCCTGAGCGTGTTTGGCCAGGGCCCCGCGAGCGTCAACAGGATGATGATGTTGCATTTTGATTTCGTAGCGCAATCGCGGATTCTCGCCGAATCGGTGCCACTTGCGGCCAGGGTGGCTGTGAGCAGCCCCCGTGTCCTCAAGCACAATCCCGGGTCACGCGCCGCCTGAACGGTCGCCAGAACGCACAAGAACATGACAAGAATGGACGACATCAAACTGCTGCGCATCAATTATTTGCGCGGCCCCAATGTCTGGACCTACCGCCCCGTGCTGGAAGTCTGGCTGGATTTGGGTTTGCTGGAAGATTACCCCTCCAACCTCCTGCCGGGCTTCAACGACCGGCTGGTGGCGCAGTTGCCGGCCCTGATCGAGCACCATTGCGGCGTGGGCGAGCGCGGCGGTTTCCTGGAGCGCCTGAAGGAAGGCACCTGGGCCGGGCATGTGCTGGAACACGTGGTGATAGAGCTGCTGAACCTGGCGGGCATGCCCACCGGCTTTGGGCAGACGCGCAGCACCTCGACCACCGGCGTCTACCGCATGGTGTTTCGCGCCCGCGATGAACATGTGGCCCGGGCCGCCCTGGCCGAGGGGCACCGCCTGCTGATGGCGGCCATCAACGAGCAGCCTTTTGACGTGGCCGCCGCCGTGGCCAAGGTGCGCGACCAGGTGGACGACTGCTACCTCGGCCCCAGCACGGCCTGCATCGTCTCCGCCGCCACCGACCGGCGCATTCCCCACATCCGCCTGAACGACGGCAACCTGGTCCAACTGGGCTATGGCGCCCGTCAGCGCCGCATCTGGACGGCCGAAACCGACCTGACCAGCGCCATCGCCGAAGGCATTGCCGGCGACAAGGACCTGACCAAGGGCCTGCTCAAAGCCTGCGGCGTGCCCGTGCCCGAAGGCGAAGTGGTCGACAGCCCGGCGGCCGCCTGGGAAGCCGCGCAAGACATCGGCCTGCCCGTGGTGGTCAAGCCCAGCGACGGCAACCATGGCCGGGGCGTGGCCCTGGACCTGACCACCCAGGCCGAGGTCGAAGCCGCTTTTGAAGTGGCCGACCGGCATGGCAGCGAGGTCCTGGTCGAGAAATTCATCCGTGGCCACGAACACCGCCTGCTGGTGGTGGGCGGCAAAGTGGTCGCCGCCGCCCGGGGCGAAGCCGCCTGGGTGACGGGCGACGGCCGCTCCACCGTCATGCAATTGATCGATGCGCAGTTGAACACCGACCCGCGCCGTGGCCTGAACGAGGATTTCCCCCTCAACGTCATCAAGCCCCTGGAAGACGAGGCCGTGCTGCTCGACCTGCAGCGCCAGAACCTGAGCATCGACGCCATCCCCGATCCCGGCCGCCAGGTGCTGATCCAGCGCAATGGCAACGTCGCCCTGGATTGCACCGATGAGGTGCACCCCGAGGTGGAACACGCCGTGGCCCTGGCCGCCCGCGTGGTCGGCCTGGACATCGCCGGAGTGGACGTGGTGGCGCAAGACATCTCCCGCCCTTTGAAATCGCAAGGCGGTGCCATCGTTGAAGTCAATGCCGGGCCCGGTCTGCTGATGCACCTGAAACCGGCCGAAGGTTCGCCCCGCCCGGTGGGCCGTGCCATCGTGGACCACCTGTTCCCGGAAGACGACGACGGCCGCATCGCCATCGTGGGTGTCACCGGCTCGCAAGGCACCAGCACCCTGTCGCGGCTGATCACCTGGCTGATCCATTTGAGCGGCAAGTACGTGGGCCTGGCTTGCCAGGATGGCCTGTTCCTGGACCGCCGCCGCGTCGAGCGCCAGAACGCCGCCCATTGGGAAGCCGGGCACCGCCTGCTGATGAACCGTTCGGTCGAAGCCGCGGTGTTCGAGAGCAACGCCAGCGCCATCTTGCGCGACGGCCTGCCCTACGACCGCTGTCAGGTGGGCGTGGTCACCGACCTGGAAGGCGCGTTGGAGCTGGCCGAGTTCGACATCCGCGAGTCTGACCAACTGGTCAAGGTCATGCGCACGCAGGTGGACGTGGTCTTGCCCGAAGGCACGGCCGTGCTCAACGCCAACGACGAACGCATCGCGGCCATGGCGTCGCTGTGCGATGGCCAGGCCGTGCTGTACGGCGAAGACCCGCAACTGGCCACCATCGTGCAACACCGCGCCGAAGGTGGCCGCGCCGTCTTCATGCGCCAGGGCACTGTGGTGCTGGCCAATGGCGCTTTTGAAAACACCCTGAGCGAGCTGAGCAGCCTGACCTTGCGCCAAGGTCGCGGCACGCCGGTGTCATCAAGCACCTTGCTGGCCGCCGTGGCCGTCGCCTGGGCGCTGGACATCAAGCCCGACCTGATCACTGCGGGCATCGAAACCTTCGACGCCGACCTGTCGCCGGCCCGGCCCACGCCGGGTTTCGCCTACGCCCGCTGAAGCAAAGCACAAGAAGAGAGACACGCTGATGGACGTTTCCCGCATCCGGGCACTGAGGGGTCCCAACCTCTGGAGCCGACACACCGCCATGGAGGCCATCGTGGCCTGCACCGAGGCTGAGCGCTCGATCGTCAACCTGCCGGGCTTCGAGGCCCGCGTGCGAGCCCTGTTCCCGACCATTGGCGCGCTGCAGCACCGGGGGGCCAACACCAAGGTCTCGCTGGCGCACGTGCTGGAAACCGCCGCCTTGGCCCTGCAAGCCCAGGCCGGCTGCCCGGTCACCTTCAGCTGCACTGCCGTCACGGTGGAGCCCGGCGTGTACCAGGCCGTGGTCGAGTATTCGGAAGAAGCCGTGGGCCGCCTGGCCTTCGAGCTGGCCCAGGCCCTGGTCAACGCCGCCTTGAACGGCAGCGATTTCGACGTGGACGCGGCCATCACGCAACTGCGCGAGCTGGATGAAAGCGAGCGCCTGGGGCCCAGCACTGGCGCCATCGTGGACGCCGCCATCGCGCGCGGCATCCCCTGGCGACGCCTGACCCAAGGCAGCCTGGTGCAGTTTGGTTGGGGCTCGCGCCAGCGCCGCATCCAGGCCGCCGAGGTTGACTCGACCAGCGCCGTGGCCGAGGCCATCGCGCAGGACAAGGACCTGAGCAAGAAGCTGTTGCACGCGGCCGGCGTGCCCGTGCCCATGGGCCGCCCGGTGCAGTCGCTGGACGAAGCCTGGGCTGTGGCCCTGGAGATCGGCCTGCCCGTGGTCGTCAAGCCGCAAGATGGCAACCAGGGCAAGGGCGTGACGGTCAACATCGTCAGCCGCGAGCACCTGGACATCGCCTACAAAGCCGCCTTCGACTACGGCGAGGTCATGGTCGAAAAGTACCTGCCTGGCGACGATTTCCGCCTGCTGGTGGTCGGTGACCGCCTGGTGGCCGCTGCCCGCCGCGACCCGCCGCAAGTGATCGGCGATGGTCAGCACACCGTGCGCCAGCTGGTCGACATCGTGAATCTGGACCCCAAGCGGGGCGAAGGCCATTCAACATCGCTCACCAAGATCCGCTTCGACGACATCGCCGTGGCGCGGCTGGATGTGCAAGGCCTCAAACCCGACTCGGTGCCCGACAAGGGCCGCCGCGTCATCCTGCGCAACAACGCCAACCTGAGCACCGGCGGCACCGCCACCGATGTGACCGACGATGTGCACCCCGAGGTCGCGGCGCGCGCCGTGGCCGCCGCGCAGATGGTGGGCCTGCACATCTGCGGTGTTGATGTGGTCTGCGAGACCGTGCTCAAGCCACTGGAAGAACAACACGGCGGCATCGTCGAAGTGAACGCCGCACCTGGCCTGCGCATGCACCTGTCGCCGTCCTACGGCAAGGGCCGGCCAGTGGGCGAGGCCATGGTGGCCGAGCTCTTCGGCACCGGCGATGATGGCCGCATCCCGGTCGTGGCCGTCACCGGCACCAATGGCAAAACCACCACCGCGCGCCTGATCGCGCACCTGCTGGCCGCCACCGGCCTGCGCGTGGGCATGACCAACACCGACGGCGTCTATGTGGAAGGCCGCCAGATCGACAGCGGCGATTGCAGCGGCCCCAAGAGCGCCCGCAATGTGCTGATGCACCCCGATGTGGATGCCGCTGTGTTCGAGACCGCCCGTGGCGGGGTGCTGCGCGAAGGCCTGGGCTTTGACCGCTGCCAGGTGGCCGTGGTCACCAACATCGGCTCGGGCGACCACCTCGGCCTGAACTACATCACCACGGTGGAAGACCTGGCCGTGCTCAAGCGCGTGATCGTGCAGAACGTCTCGCCCAAGGGCTACGCCGTGCTCAACGCTGCCGACCCCAATGTGTCGGCCATGGCCAGCAAGGCCCAGAGCGAGATCATCTTCTTCGCGCAGAACCACCACCACCCCATCATGGCCACGCACCGGGCGCAGAACAAGCGCACCGTGTTCGTGGACGGCGACGCGATCGTGGCCGCGCAAGGCGCCTGGCGCGAACGCATCCCGCTGCGCGACATCCCCATCACCCGCAACGGCACCATCGGCTTCCAGGTTGAGAACGTGCTGGCCGCCGTGGCCGCCGCCTGGGGCGTGAACCTGGACTGGGACGCCGTGCGCAGCGGCCTGGCCAGCTTTGTGAACGACGCCGACAACGCCCCCGGCCGCTTCAACGTGATGGACTACAAGGGCGCCACCGTCATCGCCGACTATGGCCACAACCCGGACGCCATGCGCGCCCTGGTGGCCGCCGTGGAAGGCATCCCGGCCAAGCATCGCTCGGTGGTCATCAGTGGCGCGGGTGATCGCCGCGACGACGACATCCGCGAGCAGACCGCCATCCTGGGTGATGCATTTGACGACGTGCTGCTGTTCCAGGACGCCTGCCAGCGCGGCCGCGTGGACGGCGAGGTATTGGCCCTGCTGCGCGATGGTCTGAAAGACGCCAAGCGCACCCGCAACATCGACGAGATCCGCGGCGAGTTCGTGGCCATCGACACCGCCCTGCACCGTTTGTCTCCGGGGGATCTGTGCCTGATATTGGTGGATCAAGTGGAAGACGCGCTGGCACACTTGGCCAAACGCGTCGCCGAATCCACGCCCCCTTGAGATGAACCACCTGCGCCTGAAAGCCCTGAGCCTTGCCCTCCCCCTGGCCGCCCTGCTGGGCTGCGCCACCGTGCAGGTCACCCCCGTGGCCACGGGCAGCGGCGAAGCAGCCTACGAGCTGGCAGGCACCAGCATCGCGCAGTTGGAAACCGAGGCCCAGCGCCTGTGCCCCCATGGCTACGACGTGCGGCGCCAGTCGCACCACTACCAGCGCATGGCCAACGACCAGCTCTACCCCGTGCGCCTGTGGGACCGCATCACCGGCAACCTCAACACGCCCACCAACGACAAGGCGCAGATGGCCGTGCTGTGCAAAGCGCCACCCAAAGCGCCCCCGCCATGAACAATTGCCGCCCTGGCCACTTATCGGTCAGCGCGGTCTGCCGATAAGGCCTACATTTCATTGACAGCTTGTGTCATTGATCTTGAGGTTCACCATGAACGCAGTCTCATCGATCGGCCGATCCGGCATGACCGCAGCCATCCAGCAACTGGACAGCTCGGCCCACAACATTGCCAACAGCCAGACGTCGAATTTCAAACGCGAGGTCGTCAGCCAACGCGAGTTGCCCAACGGCGGCGTGGCCACCACCATCGAGCAAACCCAGACCATCGGGCACGACCTGGCCGCCGACATCGTGCAGCAGATCTCGTCCACCTATTCTTTCCAGGCCAACCTGCACACCGTGCGCACCCAGCAGGACATGATGGGCACGCTGCTCAACCTGCAAGCCTGATTGCACGCCAGTCCCCTGGCTTACACTCATTGGGAAAGCCCCAATGAGTCTCACTACACCTTCCCCCTCCGCGCTTGAACAAGCGCCCTTCCCTTGCGTCCACTGGACCGAGGCCGAGCAGGATCAATCCGCCCGCTGGCGCTCTGAAAGCGCTGCCCCGCCGCCCAAGCGCGTCGTGCTGGCCGATGACCGCATGAGCGCCGACACCGCCTACCGGCTGGCCTGCGAAGGCACCGGCCTGCTGTGGCGTGGCGACTACCAGAATGCCCGCCACCTGGTGCAAGCCCTGTCGCGGCGCAACGATCGCAAAACCCGCAAAAATTCAGCGACACCGGCCCAGGCCTTCAACCTGCACCGCCAGGCCCAGGCGCAGAGAGCCCGTGTGCTGGGCATGGTGCTGATCCCCCTGGACGCCGACCACGCGATCCCACTGCGCCGAGCGCCCGATGTACAGCAAGCCTGCATGGAAGCTTATGGCCCCGCCAGCGAAGCCAGCGTGGTGTCCTTGCGTGAACTGCTGGGCCTGATCGGCGCGCACGAGTGGCGCAAGAAAGGGGTCGAGATCCCCTTCCTCAAAGCCCGCATCCATCCGCACTACGGCGTGTTTTCGCCCGTGCGTGGTGAGTACATCGACCTGCTGGCCAAGGCCCCGCTGCCCGCCAACAAAGCGCTGGCCTTCGACATCGGCACGGGCACTGGCGTGATCGCTGCTGTGCTGGCCCGGCGTGGCGTGAGCCGTGTGGTCGGTACAGATCAAGACCCACGCGCCCTGGCCTGCGCACGTGAGAACATCGACCGATTGGGCCTGTCCGCCAAGATCGACATCGTGCAGGCCGACCTGTTCCCCGAAGGCCGCGCGCCGCTGATTGTTTGCAACCCACCCTGGGTGCCAGCCCGTCCCAGCTCACCCATCGAGCACGCGGTTTACGACCCCGACAGCCGCATGCTGAAGGGTTTCCTGAACGGCCTGTCCGCGCACCTGGAACCCGGCGGCGAAGGCTGGCTGATCATGTCGGACCTGGCCGAGCACCTGGGCTTGCGCTCACGGGCCGAATTGCAGGCGACCATTAATGGCGCCGGACTCACCATCATCGCCCGCCTTGATGTGAAGCCCCACCATCCCAAGGCCACCGACGACAACGACCCTTTGCACGTGGCCCGCCAGGCGGAGCTGACCTCGCTGTGGCGCCTTGGGGTTCGCGCCTGAGTTGACGTTGACGTTGCCGTTCATGGACTTTCCGCTCACCGACCTGGCTTCGGCCCAGCGCATGTTTGCGGCCCTGCAAGCCCAGGCCCAGGCGCGTGGTGTTGCACTGCGCCAACCCCCGCCTGAGCCCACCACCTGCTGTGGGCGTGGCTGCAATGGCTGCGTGTGGGAGGGCTTCTTTGCTGCGGCAGCCTATTGGCGCGATGAGGCGCTGCTCATCCTCGACGACTCTTTCTGAGTGGCTTTGTCCGCTGGGGGTTGATCGCTTTATCCGGTAGCGCGGGGCGCGGGCTGGGGCGGTCTCCGGCAGGGCTTCAGCCCTTTGTTCGCCGCGCTGGTGGCACGCAACGGTTCTTATTCGTGCCACGCCACCAGCGGGGCGATCAGGGATGAGGCGGAGGCGGGCGGGGCGACTTCGG
>CAZKPN010000007.1:0-5572 GCA_964554655.1 uncultured Aquabacterium sp.
TTTCCGCCTGGCGCCACGGCGCTCATCGTCATCGACATGCAGCGCGACTTCTGCGCGCCCGGCGGCTACGCCGCGCAAGCCGGCCTGGACACCGCACGGCTGGCCCAGCCCATCGCGCACATCCAGGCCTTGTTGAAGGCGGCCCGCGCGGCCAAACTATTGGTGATCCACACCCGCGAAGGCCACCGGCCCGACCTGTCCGATTGCCCGCCCGAGAAGCTGCAGCGCAGCATCCGCGCTGGCGCGGCCATTGGGTCGAAAGGCCCCATGGGGCGCCTGCTCATCCGGGGTGAGCATGGCCATGATTTCATCGATGAGCTACGACCAGCCCCGGGCGAGGTTGTGATCGACAAGCCCGGCTATGGCGCCTTCCACCAGACCGACCTGGCCCAGGTGCTGGCCAACCGTGGCATCACCCACCTCATCGTCTGCGGCGTCACCACCGAGGTCTGCGTGCACTCCACCTTGCGCGAGGCCGTGGACCGGGGCCTGGCCTGCACCACCGTGGGCGACGCCTGCGCCGCCAGCGATCCCGCCTTGCAAGCGCCCGCCCTGGCCATGATCGGTGTGGAAGGCGGCCTCTTTGGCCAGGTGCTGGACACCCAGGCCGTGATCGCGGCCCTGACGATGAAGGCGCCCCTCGCATGAGCCACGTCAAGAAGCTCTGGCCATTGCTCACCGCCACGCACCGCTACGACAAGTCCATCTCCACCTTCAATCGCGGGCAGGGGCAAATGATCGACGCGCCCATCCTGGCCTACCTCATTGAAACGACGAATGGCCGCATCCTCTATGACGTGGGCTGTGACCACGCCAAGATCCACGATCCGGTGGCCCGGGCGCGTTACTACAACCCCGAGGTCTTCGAGTTCGGCGCGCCCGACATGCGCGATGAACAGCGCATTCCGCAGCACCTGGCCCGCTTGGGCTTGCGCCCGGCCGATGTCGATCTGATCTTCATCGGCCACCTGCACTTTGACCACGCCGGGGGCCTCAAGGACCTGCGCCGCTGCGGGTGCGGCGCCGAGATCCATGTGCAGCATGATGAGCTGGAAGTGGCGCGCAGCGGTGCCGATGGCGTGGTCTTCGCTGACGATCTGCTGGACGATGCGGGCACCCCCATCCCCTTCACCACCCGGCAGGGTGAGTACACCTTGGTGCCCGGCGTGCAGGCCGTGTCCACGCCCGGACACACCGTGGGCCACATGTCGATGCTGATCGAGATGCCGAAAGGCCCGCCCATCCTGCTGGCCGGGGATGCGGCCGACCTGCAAGAAAACCTGGACGACGAAGTGGCCCCCGGCACCTTGTGGCAGGGGCGCGAGCAGCAAGCCGTTGACAGCATTCGCAAGCTCAAGGCCCTGGCGCGTGACACCGGTGCCTGGCTTTGGCCCAACCACGACCTGGCCTTCTACCGCACCTTGCCCGCCTTTCCCGGCGCCTGCGAATGAGCCACCAGCCCGTGCCCGAGCGCTACCGTGGCGTCTGGTCACGCACCTTGCTGGAGACCCCCACGCAGCGGGACGACACCAGCCTGGTCCTGTGGATGCAGACCGAGCTGTGGCATGCCGACCTGCGCATCCCGCAAGCCGCCCGCGGTGATCGCATCAAAGCGCCCTTGTCCGCCATGAGCGCCCCGCAGCTGCAGGCCTTGGCCCTGCAAAGCGGCTTTTGTGGCATCACGCAGGTTGAACGGCAGGCCCCTGACGAAGCCGAGGTCTGTACCTGGCATCGCTACCTTGACTACCAGCCGCCAGGCCTGTTGCCCGATGCGGGTTGGATGGTCTTCGAATCCAACGACCGCGTCATCGAAACCGGCGTGCATGGCGTGTACCGCGAGGTCTGGGTGCGCTTGCCGGATTCCACCGGCCCCTGCACGTTCCGCGAGCAGGCCGATGCGCAAGACCCTGCGCGGGTCACCAGGATCCTGACCGCAGGCCGCTACATCATGCAGGCACGCCCCCGTGCTTGCGCATGGCCGACCAACACCTTGCCGGGGGACACCTTGAGCGAGGTGGTGGCCAGGCACCCAACGCAGGCTTCAAGCCTGCTGGACTTCGAGGTCTCTTTTGGGGTGCTTGATGGTGAGGATGATTTGCGCTGGACCCTCCATCATTCGACCCTCCCGGAACGAGAGTCAGCCCTTTGATTCAACGCAGGAAGGCGTACCAGTAGGCGGTGTAGATGCAATCCATGAAGCCATCGCAGGGGGCATCGTGGCGCCCCATGGAGAAGGCGCTGGTGGACAGCAAGGCGCCGGTGATGAGGGCCACGGCTTGAAGCTTGACGGAGCGGAAGTGCTTGTTCATGGGGTCTCCAATGACAGTTGATGAGTGAGGGTTTCATCCTGCCCGGGGCCATTTTTGACGGCCACCCCTAGCCTGCGTTGTGAGCACTTCATCTTAGGGGTGGCTCGCCATGGCTGCTGCCATGAAAAAAGCCCGTCACGCTGAAGCGACGGGCTTTATCAACAAAAAAGGGGCTTATTCCATTTTAGAACGGGATGTCGTCATCCATGTCATCAAACCCCGTCGACGACTTCTGAGGCGCAGGCCGCGCCGCAGCCGGTGCGGGACGTGCTGCTGCAGGGCGGCTCGGCGCTGCGGCCGAAGGCGCATCCTGGCTGAAGTCATCGCCGCCACCTTGCTGGCCGCCACCGGCGTTGCCGCCATAACCGCCACCACTGCGGCCACCACCACCGCCGCCATCACGCCCACCCAGCAATTGCATCTGGTCGGCCACGATTTCGGTGGTGTAGGTGTCCTTGCCGTCTTTGTCGGCCCACTTGCGGGTCTTCAGGCGGCCTTCCACGTACACGGGGCTGCCCTTTTTCAGGTATTCACCCGCGATTTCGGCCAGGCGGTCGTAAAACACGACGCGGTGCCATTCGGTTTCTTCAACCTTGTCGCCGCTGGTCTTGTCTTTCCAGTTGCGCGTGGTGGCCACGGACACATTGCACATGGCCGCGCCACTCGGGGCGTAGCGCACTTCCGGGTCGCGACCCAGGTTGCCGATGATGATGACTTTGTTGATGGAGGCCATGGCCTGATTCCTGACTCGGTGATTCGGAGAAAAACTTCAGCGATTATGCCCAAGCCCCCCGTTTGAGCCCAGCCCCTCTGTCGGGTGCGCCCATTTTGGTGTGGCGTAGCATGAGGCCCGAAGGAGCCCCCACCTATGTGCCAATTGCTGGGCATGAACTGCAACACCCCCACCGACATCGTTTTCAGTTTTACCGGATTTGCCACCCGTGCGCATGAGCACTGCGATGGTTTCGGCATCGCTTTTTTCGAGGGCCGGGGCGTGCGCCTGTTCGTGGACCACGCCGCCGCCAGCGTTTCGCCGGTGGCCCAACTGGTCAAGCAGTACCCGATCAAAAGCCAGAATGTGATCGCGCACATCCGCAAGGCCACGCAGGGCCGGGTCGCGCTGGAAAACTGCCACCCCTTCGTGCGCGAGCTGTGGGGTCGCTACTGGGTGTTCGCTCACAACGGCGACCTGAAAGGCTTTGCGCCCAAGTTGCACGCCGCCTTCAAGCCCGTGGGCGACACCGACAGCGAACAAGCCTTTTGCTGGCTGCTGCAAGAGCTGGCCAAGCACCACGCCAGCCTGCCCACCACCTCCGCCCTGACGGAGACCCTGCGCGAGCTGGTGCCCCACATTGCCCAGCACGGCACCTTCAACTTCATGCTCAGCCAGGGCGACGCCTTGTGGGCGCATTGCTCCACCAACTTGCATTACCTGGTGCGCCAGGCTCCCTTCGGCCTGGCCCGCCTGCAGGACCAGGACATGAGCCTGAACTTCGATGAGCTGACCGACCAGGGCGACCGCGTGGCCGTCATCGCCACCGAGCCGCTCACGTCCGACGAGGTGTGGACGCGCTTTCAGCCCGGTGAACTCAAGGCCTTCGTCAACGGGCAGGTCAGCGCGCCGTCGGCATGATGAAGTCGTTGCCCTTGCTGATGCTCTCGGGCCAGCGCTGCATGATGGATTTTTGCCGGGTGTAAAAGCGCACCCCTTCTTCGCCATAGGCGTGCATGTCGCCAAACAGGCTGCGCTTCCAGCCACCAAAGCCATGCCAGGCCATGGGCACCGGGATCGGCACATTGATGCCCACCATGCCCACCTGCACGCGGCGCGAGAACTCGCGCGCGGTGTGGCCATCGCTGGTGAAGCAGGCCACGCCATTGCCAAACTCATGCCCGTTGACCAAGCCCAGCGCCTGGTCCAGGTCGGCCACGCGCACGCAGGCCAGCACCGGGCCAAAGACCTCTTCCTTGTACAAGCGTGACTCTGGGCTGACGTGGTCAAACAAGGTGCCCCCCAGCCAGAATCCGCCCTCCAGCCCGGGCACCGAAATGCCCCGCCCATCCACCAGCAACTGCGCGCCTTGCTGGATGCCATCGGCAATGCAGCCGCTGATGCGCTCCAGCGCCGCGCGCGTCACGATCGGCCCCATCTCGGCCTCGTCCAGCGTGCCGTTGTTGACCTTCAAGGTGCGCGTGCGCTCGATCAGCTTGGGCATGATCTGGTCGCCCACATTCCCTACCAGCACCGCCACCGAGATCGCCATGCAGCGCTCGCCCGCCGAGCCATAAGCCGCGCCCACCAAAGCATCCACGGCCTTGTCCAGGTCCGCGTCCGGCATGATCACCATGTGGTTCTTGGCCCCGCCCAAGGCCTGCACGCGCTTGCCGAAATGGCTGCCGCGCTCATGGATGGACTGCGCCACCGGGGTGGATCCCACAAAGCTCAGTGCCTTCACGTCCGGGTGCTCGATCAAGGCATCCACCGCCGCCTTGTCGCCTTGCACCACATTGAAGACGCCATCGGGCAGGCCCGCCTGCTTCAGCAGCTTGGCCATCAACAGCGAGGGCGATGGATCGGTCGGGCTGGGCTTGAGCACAAAGGTATTGCCGCAGGCGATGGCCACCGGGAACATCCAGCATGGCACCATCACCGGGAAGTTGAAGGGCGTGATGCCCGCGACCACGCCCAGGGGCTGGCGCATGGTCCAGTTGTCGATGCCGGTGGAGGCCTGCTCGCTGTAGTCGCCCTTCAACAATTGAGGTATGCCGCAGGCGAACTCGACGATGTCGATGCCGCGCGTGACCTCGCCCTGCGCATCGCTGAAGACCTTGCCGTGCTCTTGCGTGATCAAGGCGGCCAGCTCGTCCTTGTGCTGGTTCAGCAGACCCCAGAACTTGAACAAGATCCGCGCGCGCTGAATCGGCGGCGTGTCGGCCCAAGCAGGGAAGGCCGCTTGCGCGGCTGCGACGGCCAGGGCCACGTCGGCGGTGTTGGCCAGCGCCACCTGCGCCGCCACGGCGCCGGTGGCAGGGTTGTAAACGGGGCTGAGGCGATCTGCGGCGGCCACCGGCACGCTTTGCCCATGGATGAAATGGCCCACCCTGGCCGCGGTGCTGTCATGAGAGGGCACGAGCTTCTCCGAAACGTTGTCGATCTGTGGATGATCCCGCAGCACAAGCGATTTTTGTGCGCAATGCGCCCGAGGGGTCTTCGAAAAAGTTGGCATGCGACTGGAAATCGGACGATTTTGAAGTCAGCGCGC
>CAZKPN010000007.1:5672-82484 GCA_964554655.1 uncultured Aquabacterium sp.
TCTTCGAAAAAGTTGGCATGCGACTGGAAATCGGACGATTTTGAAGTCAGCGCGCCCGCCCGGAAGGGGGCGTTGGTCCTGCGCATTTAGCGCGCACAATGCGAGTCGATCCCATTTTCGGCCCCCTCGTTCGCCCCGCCCGTGTCTGCCACTGCCCTGAACCCCCAGACCCCCGCCACGTCGGCCGAGGCCATCCTCCAAGAAGTGTTCGGCTACGGCGCTTTCCGGGGCCAGCAAAAAGCCATCGTGGAACACACCCTGGGCGGCGGTGATTCTTTGGTGCTCATGCCCACGGGCGGCGGAAAAAGCCTGTGCTACCAGGTGCCCGCGATTGCCCGGCACCGCGAAGGCAAGGGCGTCACCATCGTGGTCTCACCGCTGATCGCCTTGATGCACGACCAGGTCGGCGCGCTGGAAGAAGCCGGTGTGCACGCCGCTTTCTTGAACAGCAGCCACAGCCAGGAAGATGCCCAGCGCATCGAGCGCGAGATGATGTCCGGCCGCCTGGTCATGCTCTATGCGGCGCCGGAGCGCATCACCAACCTGCGTTTCCAGGCCCAGCTGGCCAGCCTGCACGAGCGCGGCTTGCTCAGCCTGTTCGCCATTGACGAGGCGCATTGCGTCAGCCAGTGGGGCCACGATTTCCGCGAAGACTACCTGCAGCTCAGCATGCTGCACGAGCGCTTCCCCGACGTGCCGCGCCTGGCCCTGACCGCCACTGCCGACGACCACACCCGCGCCGACATGATCGAGCGCCTGAAGCTGCAAGACGCCCGCGTCTTCATCAGCAGCTTCGACCGCCCCAACATCCGTTACGCCCTGGTTGAAAAGACCAGCCCGCGCGACCAGTTGCTGCGCTTCATCCGCGACGAGCACGATGGCGACGCGGGCGTCGTCTACTGCCAATCGCGCAAGAAGGTGGAAGAAACCGCCGATTGGCTGGCCCAGCAGGGCGTCAACGCCTTGCCGTATCACGCGGGTCTGGATTCAGGCCTGCGCCGCCGCAACCAAGACCGCTTCCTGCGCGAAGATGGCATCGTCATGGTCGCCACCATCGCCTTTGGCATGGGCATCGACAAGCCCGACGTGCGCTTTGTGGCCCACCTGGACCTGCCCAAGAACATCGAAGGCTATTACCAGGAGACCGGCCGCGCGGGCCGCGATGGCTTGGATGCCGACGCCTGGCTCACGTATGGCCTGGCCGACGTCGTCAACCAGCGCCGCATGATCGACGAAAGCCCGGCCAGCGACGATTTCAAGCGCATCCAGCGCGGCAAGCTTGATGCCTTGCTGGCCCTGGCCGAAGCCCACGACTGCCGCCGCGTGCGCCTGCTGTCCTACTTTGGCGAAGACAGCCAACCCTGCGGCAACTGCGACAACTGCCTCAAGCCGCCCATCACCTGGGATGCCACCGAGGCCTGCCGCAAGATGCTGAGCGGTATCTACCGCTTCTGGCAGCACGGCCAACAGCGCTTTGGCGCCGGCCACCTGATCGACGTGCTGCGCGGCAAGCGCACCGACAAGGTCGAGCAGCATGGGCACCACAGCCTGAGCACCTTTGGCATTGGCGCCGACCTGAGTGAAAACCAATGGCGCGCTGTGCTGCGCCAACTGGTGGCCATGGGCCACGTTGTCGCTGAAGGCGAGTTCAACACCCTGGTCCTGGCCGACAGCGCCCGCGCGGTGTTGAAGGGCGAGGTGCAACTCATCCTGCGCGAAGCCGCCGAAGCCGCCGACGCGCCCAAGCGCGCCAAAACCTCGCGCACTTCATCATCGAGTGGCAAAGCCGCCGCCGGGGCTCCCAAGGACCTGGTGGGCGAGGCGCTGATTCGCTTCCAGTCACTCAGGGCCTGGCGCAGTGAGGTGGCGCGCGAGCACAACCTGCCTGCCTACATCGTCTTCAACGACGCCACCTTGGCTGAAATGGCCCGAATCGCGCCCCAAACCCTGGGCGAGTTGAGCGGCATCAGCGGTGTCGGTGCCAAAAAGCTGGAGGCCTACGGGGCCGAGATCCTGGCCGTGCTGGCAGCTTGATCCCGCGAAGCCCGTGGCTACCCGGGCGCCAAGCCCAAGGTGGCGATGAGGATCAGCAGGGCGCGAAACCAGGAAGTTTGCATGGCCATTCCTTGAAGGTTGGTGGTGGTGAATTTGTCCGATTTGGCTCGCTATCTGGTTTTGGCCGCACCAATTTGTTGCGTTTTGGAAACAAATTGAGCCGTTCGCATCCCCCCGATGGGTGAAATTGGTGCGTTTATGCGGGATTACACGCAACCACACGTAAGAATCAGGGCTGACGACTCCCTTTGTCGCAAGCTTGATGCACATTGTTGGTGCATTGAGGCAAGATTCATTCAATGTTAGGAGATTTCATGTTCGCTAAGAAAAATGTCGTGGCCGCTGCTGCCCTGACCCTGTTGGCCGTGGCTGCCCAAGCCCAAGTGACCGTGTACGGCAATCTGGACGTGTCCGTTGGCCGTAAGGAAACCGCCACCTTCACACCCGGCGTCGGCTTCGCGAAGTCCGGCGCCGGCAAGGTCGATTCCAACGACCTGTCGCAAAGCTATATCGGCTTCAAGGGCCAGGAAGACCTGGGCGGTGGCCTAAAGGCGCTGTTCAAGCTGGAAAACGCGTTGAACCTGGACACGGGTGCCAGCAGCTCGTCCTCCTTCTGGAGCCGCAACGCCTACGTCGGTCTGGCCGGTGATTTCGGTGGCCTGTACCTGGGCCGCAAGGAAAACCTGTTCAAGCTGGAAGGCCAAGCGTTCAACCCCTTCGGTGAATCGCAAACCTTCTCGCCCACCTTCCGCGCCATTGGCGTCGATTCGTCCAGCTGGGCCAACAGCATCACCTACTCGTCGCCAAACCTGGGTGGTTTGACCCTGTCGGCACAAGCCAGCCTGGGTGAAACCCAAAAAGCCACGGCCACGAACTATGCAGGTGGCGGCACGGCCATCAGCGCCAACTTCACCGCTGGCCCCCTGGCCTTGTCCGCTGTCTACGGCGACGTCCGCTCGACCGACGGTGCGCTGACTGCCACGGGCCCTGCCTCCAAGGACCGCGCCTGGTTGCTGGGTGCGAGCTATGACTTCGGCGTGGTGAAGCTGTACGGCCAATACGCGCAAGACAAGAGCAATGGCAAGAGCGCATTGTTGGCCGATGACAAGACCCGTGGCTTTCAGCTCGGTGCAGGCATTCCTGTGACCGCTGATGGTTCCGTGCTGGTGTCTTATGGCGATGCCAAATTCACCACTGAGGCTGCCAATGGTTCGGTCAAGACCCGTGATCTGAGCGTGGGTTATCAACACAACCTGTCGAAGCGTACCAGCGCCTACGCGGCTGTGATTGGTGAGCGCCAGTCGCAAAACCTGACCACGATCACGCCTGCCGACAAGATCTCGACAACCAGCTTCGCCGTTGGCGTCCGTCACGCGTTCTAATCCGCGTCAAAGTCAGACCAGAGTTTCAAGCGCCCTTCGGGGCGCTTTTTTGCGTCCTGAATGTCCGAATAAATTGCATTAATATGGGTAAATGTTGTCGTTTGGCAACGGTAGCACCCGTTTTAACGTGATGCAGCCTGTCACGTTTCTTGCTTGCAATGCCATTGGATGACTTTCAGTCCCACAATGCAACGCATGGGTTTACCCGCTTGATGGGTTCCCAAATAGTCCCTTTTTCACACATTGCTAGGAGAAATTGATGTTTGCAAAGAAGAACTTGGTGGCCGCTGCTGCCCTGATGGCTTTGGTCGGCGCTGCTCAAGCTGACGTGAAGGTTTATGGCTCGTTGGACGCGTCGTTTGGCTCGTTTGAAACCGCGCACGCACAAAACACCTCTACCCGCCTGACCAAGATTGACAGCGGCAACATGATGACCAGCTTCCTTGGTTTTTCTGGTTCGGAGGATCTGGGTAATGGCTTGAAGGCTGAGTTCGCGCTCGAAACTTTCGTGGGCAATGACACGGGTGCCAACATTGGCAACAATGCAGGTCAGTTTTGGAGTCGCACGTCTAACGTCGCTTTGAGCGGTGGTTTCGGTAAGGTGGCTATTGGTCAATACGACAACCCACTCTTCACTGCCGGCTACACCTATAATCCATTTGGCAGCTCGATGGCATTCTCGCCAACGATGCGTCACTACAGCTACATCGGTCAGACATCCAGCATCGCTGGCGCTGGCGTCGGTTTCGACACGGGCTGGGTGAATTCGATCACCTATGAAAGCCCCAACCTGTCGGGCTTCACTTTCGTGGGTCAGGCTGCCTTGAAGGAATCCACCGCTTCCGGTGCAAAAAACAGCTATTCGCTGATGGGTGCCTATAACGCAGGCCCCTTGAGCTTGGCTGCTGTCTACGTCAAAGGTGGCCCCACTAACAGCCCGGCTATTGCTACTGGTGCGGCATTTGCGACTTATGGCGCAGACGAAAAAATCTGGAACCTGTCTGGCAGCTATGACTTTGGTGTTGTGAAGTTGTTTGCTACCTACACTGGCATTAAGCAAGAAGCTTCAACTGTGCCTACCACTCAAGCGTTCGCAAACAAGGACAAGATCTATCAAGTTGGCGTGTCTGTGCCTGTGACAGAGAAGGGTTCGATCTTGGCCTCTTACGGCGAGTTGAAGAACAAGGTTACCGCGACTGGTGTGACTGCCAAAGACCGTGTCTTCTCATTGGGCTATGACTACTTCCTGTCAAAGCGCACTGATGTTTACACCGTGTTCTCGAACAATGGTCAAACCAACCTGGAATCTGGTCAAACCTTCGCGGTTGGCATCAAACACGCTTTCTAATCGATCCTTTTCGATTTAAAGCCAAAGCGCCCTTCGGGGCGCTTTTTTTCGTCTGGATGCTTTTGGTGCCTAATTGCACCCATCTGATGCCAAAAATGGCTTTCTGGTGAGTTTTTACGGTGTCTTTGGAGGTTATTTCGGGCATGGAATCTGCGAAATCAAAGGGGCGCGCATTTGGCGCGGCACTTTTTTGGGTCCATTATTTCGGAGTATTCATGGCCTTTGCACAGCAAAAAATCACCCCCGCGATCCTCTTGTCCCTGGGTGCCTGCTTTGGCGCGCATGCACAAAGCAGTGTGACGATGTACGGCTTGTTCGACATCTCTTTCGGCTCCTTTCAGAACTCTTACAACGGCAGCGCCGCCAACCCCCGCACCACCCAAGTGGCGTCCAACCCCATGACGACCAGCTATTTCGGTTTCAAGGGGACGGAAGACCTGGGCAGTGGGCTCAAAGCGCTGTTCACGCTGGAAAGCTTTTTCCGTGGTGACACTGGTGCTTCGGGGCGCGTCCCCGGCGCCAAGCCGGACGTCTTTTGGGCACGCAATGCCAATGTGGCGTTGGCGAGCGATCTCGGCAAAGTGACCCTGGGTCGCATGGACAACCTGCTGTTCCAACAGGCTTTGACGTTCAACCCGCTGGGTGGTGCCTTCGGCTTCTCGCCAACCATCAGGCTCACCTATGGTGGTCCCTGGGGCAATGACAAGGGTGACTCAGGTTGGGGCAATTCGGTGATGTACACCACGCCCAACCTGGGGGGTTTCACCGGCGCCGTGCAATGGCAGGCCGGCGAAACCTCGGCCACGACCGGCGAAGGCAACAGCGTGGGGTTGAGCGGTACCTACACGATTGGCGGATTCTCGATGGGTGCTGGCTTCCAGTCGGTCAAGGCGGCTGAAGCGCCCAAGGCTGATCTGGCCTCTGGCCAAAAACAGAC
The DNA here is from genome assembly GCA_964554655.1 of uncultured Aquabacterium sp. GTDB lineage: Bacteria > Pseudomonadota > Gammaproteobacteria > Burkholderiales > Burkholderiaceae_C > Aquabacterium. Next base: position 11,395 of record CAZKPN010000007.1, read on the forward strand.
TTTCGCCTTGCTGGGCGCCAGCTATGACTTCGGCGTGGTCAAGTTGTTCGGCCAATACGGCCAGTTCAAGAATGAGGGCTTCGCTCTCACCGACCGCATCGACACCAAGCTCTACCAGGTGGGGGCCTCGGTGCCTGTGACCAGCGCGGGCAAGGTGCTGGTGTCTTACGGCCAAAGCAAGGAGTCAGCGGTTGAAGGCGGCACCACGCCCGATGTGGACCACAGCATCTTCACGCTGGCCTACGATCACTTCCTGTCCAAGCGCACCGACGTTTACGCCGCGTACATGCTGGACGACGAAGACCAGGCAGGCTGGAAGAAGGGCAACACCTTTGCCGTGGGCATCCGCCACCGCTTCTGAGGAGGTTCAGCCCACCCTCAAGCGCGGTCGAACTTGAAGACCGCCGTGCTGGCCCGCAGGTTGGGCCAGCTTTTGACCACCTGGCCATCGGTCAGGCCAAAAGACTCGATGATGCGCAGGCCACTCTTGCGGGCCAGCACTTCGAAGTCGGCAAAGGTGGCCACCCGGATGTTCGGGGTGTCGTACCACTGGTAGGGCAGCGATTTGGTCACCGGCATGCGCCCGCGCAGCACGCTCAGGCGGTGCGGCCAGTGCGCGAAGTTGGGAAAGGCGACGATGCCTTGTCGCCCGACTCGCGCGGTTTCACTCAGCATGGCTTCGGTGTTGCGCAGGTTCTGCAGCGTGTCCAGCTGCAGCACCATGTCAAAGCTGTTGTCGTCGAACAGGCTCAGGCCTTCTTCCAGGTTGCGCTGGATGACGTTGACGCCGCGCTGCACGCATTCGTGCACCTTGGTGTCGTCCAGTTCAATGCCATAGCCGGTGCAGTGGCGGCTGTCGCGCAGGTGGGCCAGCAGGGCGCCGTTGCCACAGCCCAGGTCCAGCACGCGCGAGCCGGGGGGCACCAGTTGGGCGACGACGTCGTGGATGCTTCGATCGCTCATGGCTGGCCTCGCGCCGCGATGTTCAAGGTAGGGCCGCTGATCTCGCGGTGGATGCGGTCAAAGTAGGCCCAGACCACGTTGTGGTAGCGGGCGTCGTCCAGCAGGAAGGCGTCGTGGCCGTGGGGCGCGTCAATCTCGGCGTAGCTCACGTCGTGGCGGTTGTCGACCAGGGCTTTGACGATCTCGCGTGATCGGGCCGGGGCAAAGCGCCAGTCGGTGGTGAAGCTGATGACCAGGAACTTGGCCACGGCCTGGGCCAGGGCGGCGGCCAGGTCGCCACCAAAGGCGCGGGCGGGGTCAAAGTAATCCAGGGCGCGGGTGATCAGCAGGTAGGTGTTGGCGTCGAAGTAATCGCTGAACTTGTCGCCCTGGTAGCGCAGGTAGCTTTCGACTTGGAACTCGATCTCTTGCGTGCTGTAGCGGGGCTCCTCGCCAAGCTCTCGGCCCACCAGGCTGCGGCCAAACTTCTCGTCCATCACGTCGTCAGACAAATAGGTGATGTGGCCGATCATGCGGGCCACGCGCAGGCCGCGCCGGGGCACCACGCCGTGCTCGTAGAAGTGGCCGCCATGGAAATCAGGGTCGGTGATGATGGCGCGGCGGGCCACTTCATTGAAGGCGATGTTTTGCGCCGACAGGTTGGGCGCTGTGGCCACGGCAATGCAGTGGCGCACGCGTTGCGGGTACTGCAGCGTCCAGCTCATGGCCTGCATGCCGCCCAGGCTGCCACCCAGCACGGCGGCCAGCTGTTCAATGCCCAGCCGGTCCAGCACGCGGGCTTGCGCATCGACCCAGTCTTCCACCGTCACCACGGGGAAGTCAGCGCCATAGACGCGGCCCGTGTCGGGGTTGAGATGCGTGGGGCCGGTCGAGCCGAAACACGAGCCCGGGTTGTTGACGCAGATGACGAAGAACTTGTGGGTGTCCAGCGGCTTGCCGGGCCCGATCAGGTTGTCCCACCAGCCCTGGCTTTTGGGGATGGGCTTGCCATGCTCATCGGCGTGCAGGCCAGCCACGTGGTGCGAGGCGTTGAGGGCGTGGCACACCAGCACGGCATTGCTGCGGTCAGCATTGAGCTGCCCGTAGGTCTCGACCATGAGGGTGTAGTCGCGCAGGGCGGCCCCACTGCGCAAGGGCAGGGGGGCTTCGAAGTGCAGGGAGACAGGGGTCACAACCCCGAGGGAAGACATGGCGCTACGTGAATCAGTCAATAAAAAACCGGCCGCGCATTGAAGCAGGGGCCGGGTTCCAGCGCCCTCTTTAGCGGTATTTCTTGAGCGCCCGCAAGCCGGACAAATCGGCGCTTTGGCGCACAGTGTAGCGCCAAACAGCCAGGGTGGCCGGGGCTGCAAATGAGCTGATCTGCCTGCTGTTCGTGGTGCTGATGATGCAACTGGCGGCCCACTCCTTCTTTACCATGGTGAAAAGTCCGCCTGGACGAGGAGCTTGCAATGCCCGTGTGGTTGATCCGTTTGAACAAGCATGTGCCCATCCGCTACGGCGTCTGGGTGATGTCGGCCTTGCTGGCCTTGGCCGGCGCCCTGTGGTGGTTGGAGAGCCGACAGGGCGCCTGGATGGTGGTGCTGGGTTTGCTGCTCGTGCTGCTGGGTTTCAAGGATGTGCGGCAGAGCAAACGCTCGGTGCTGCGCAACTACCCGGTCATGGGCCACATGCGCTACCTGCTGGAGTTCATCCGCCCCGAGATCCGGCAGTACTTCATCGAGAGCGACAGCGAGGCGGCGCCGTTTTCGCGCCAGCAGCGTTCACTGGTGTACCAACGCTCCAAGGGCGAGCCGGACAAGCGGCCCTTCGGCACGCAAAAAGACGTGGGCGCGGCGGGTTATGAGTGGTTGAGCCACTCGCTCGCCCCCAGCCACATCGCCTCGCAGGATTTCCGGATCACGATCGGGCAAGGCGGCTCTTCGTGCAAGCAGCCCTACAGCGCTAGCATTTTCAACATTTCGGCGATGAGCTTTGGTGCCCTCAGCGCCAACGCCATCCTGGCCCTGAACGCGGGCGCGCGCAAAGGCAATTTTGCCCACGACACGGGTGAGGGCTCGATCAGCGAGTACCACCGTCAGGCGGGCGGCGACCTGATCTGGGAGATCGGATCAGGCTACTTTGGCTGCCGCACGGACGACGGTCACTTTGACGCGGACAAGTTCGCCGCCAGCGCGCGCGATCCTCAAGTCAAGCTGATCGAATTGAAGCTGAGCCAGGGTGCCAAGCCCGGGCACGGTGGCGTCTTGCCCGGCCCGAAGGTGACGCGTGAGATCGCGGCCGCGCGGGGCGTGACGATCGGTGTGGACTGCGTGTCACCGGCCAGCCACAGCGAGTTCTCCACACCGATCGAGATGATGCAGTTCATCGAGCGGCTGCGGCAGTTGTCGGGTGGCAAGCCGGTGGGCTTCAAGTTCTGCATCGGGCATCCGTGGGAATGGTTTGCCTTGGCCAAGGCCATGCGCGAAACCGGCTTCTGGCCTGATTTCATCGTGGTGGATGGCGCTGAAGGGGGCACCGGGGCCGCGCCTTTGGAGTTCACCGACCATGTGGGCGCGCCTTTGCAAGAAGGCCTCTTGCTGGTCCACAACACGCTGGTGGGCATGGGCGAGCGGCACCGCGTCAAGATTGGTTGCGCGGGCAAGGTCATCAGCGCTTTTGACATCGCCCGCATGATGGCGCTGGGCGCGGATTGGTGCAATTCGGCGCGGGGCTTCATGTTCGCGCTGGGCTGCATCCAGGCGCAAAGCTGCCACACCGGCGAATGCCCCACGGGCGTGACCACGCAAGACCCTTTGCGCCAGCGCGCGCTGGTGGTGGCCGACAAGGCCGAGCGGGTGTACTACCTGCACATGAACACTTTGTATGCGCTGAAGGAGTTGGTGCAGGCCGCTGGCTTGCAGCACCCCAACGACATCACCGCCGATCACATCGTGCGCCGGGTGTCGAGTTCGGAGGTGCGCCGCCTGGCCAATCTGCTGGCCTATGCCAAACCTGGCGAGTTGTTGGCGGCGGAGCGTGGCGAAGCGCCCTGGCCGCAGCCGGTGTTTGAAGACTACTGGCGCCAGGCCCGGGCCGATTCGTTCAGCAAATCGGTGGGCTGAGCCTGCACAAGAAAATCAGGCCTTGGGCGGCGCCGTGTCGATGAAGCTGGGCCGCTGCGAGAGCTTGTCGAACAGCTTGCCCAGGTTGGGGTAGTCGTCGCGCCAGTCGATTTGCGGGAAGCGGAAATCAACATAGCCCAGCGCGCAGCCCGCCGAGATGTCGGCTAGGCTGTGGTGGTTGCCAGTGCACCAGGGACGGTCGCCCAGGCCTTGGCCCATCGCTTTGAGGCCACCATGAACCTTGGCCATCTGGCGGTCGATCCAGGCTTGTGAGCGTTGTGCTTCGGTGCGGCCGGGCCAGGTTTGTTCCAGCCGAGCCAGGATGGCGGCATCCATCACGCCATCGGCCAGGGCTTCCCAGGTGCGCACTTCCACGCGCTCGCGCCCGCTCAGGGGGATCAGCTTGCCCACGGGCGACAGGGTGTCCACGTACTCGACGATGACGCGCGAGTCGAACACCGCTTCGCCACCTTCCATGACCAGGCAGGGCACCTTGCCCAGGGGGTTGGAGTCGGAAATGCTGGTGCCTTCCGCCCACACATCCTCCACGTCGAATTTGTAGTCGAGTTTTTTCTCGGCCAGCACGATGCGCACCTTGCGGACAAACGGGCTAGTCAGTGAACCGATCAGTTTCATTCTGTGTCGTGATGTGTGGATGCGTGTTGATTTTAACGAAGGCTTGGGCTGCGGGCGCTGTTCGTGCTCATGGTTTAACGGCATCACCCCATCAGAGGGAACCCACCAAGGGTGATTTTGTATAAGACTGTTACATTTGCGGCGGAAAATGAACAACTCTGCTGTACGTTCATCTGCGCGCATGGTCCGCCTGGCCGACCTGCCGCCCCTGCATGTGGCGCCGGCATCACAGGCGGCGCCGTCTCCGGCGAACAGCGCACCTGTCGGCTTGGTTTGGCCACCGCCGATCGGGTCTGACGCGGCCGAGGACCTGATGTCCGAGATGCGTGCCGCGTATGTGGGCGCCATGGCCTCCGCGCCCAGGGCCGCTGCCGTGCCGCCCGCTGAAGTTCCCCGCTTGCCGCGCGGCGCCGTGGTCAAACTGCCGGTGGCGTTGAATGCCCGGGCGACCGACTATGCCCGCATCTGGATCGTCAACTTGTTGCTGACTTTGCTGACCCTCGGGCTGTACCTGCCTTGGGCGCGGGTCAGATCGCAACGGTATTTTTTGAGGCGCACCCTGGTGGCCGGCCATGTGCTGGATTACCACGCACCGCCTGCCAGTCACCTGCCCCGTTATGGCCTGGTGCTCGCCCTGGTGGCGGGAGTGGTGGGCGCTTGCCTGGGGTCGCCGCTGGCGGGGTTGCTGGCGTTTTCAATGGCCTTGGCAGTGACCCCTTTGGCCGTGCACACCAGCCTGACGCACCGCATGGCCCACACCAGTTGGGCGGGGCGCCGCTTGAGCTTCAAGGGGCAATTCACGGCGGTCTATGGTGCATTGTTGATGCCTTTGATGGGCGTGTTGGTGGCGGCCTGGTTGACGCTGGCGGGGGCCACCTTTCATCACCCCATGTGGTGGGTGGCCCTGGGCTTTGTCATCGCGCTGTGGGTGCTGGGGGTGCCACTGTTTTTGTGGGCTTACTTCCATTACCGGCAGGGGCGCCTGGAGCTGGGGCCTTTGCGCCTGTGGTGGCAGGCCTCGCCCGTGGCCATGGTGATGCTGTGGGCCCGCACGGCGGCCTGGTCGGTGCTGGTCTCCGGCTTGGTGATGGGGCTGGGCGCGGTGGTGTTGGGGGCGCTGCTGTGGTGGCGAGGACCGGCGCCGGGCGCCTGGTTGCCGAGCATGGTGGCCTTGTTGTCGGCGGCGGTGCTGGCGGCGGTGGTGCCCTATGTGCAGGCCCGTTTGCAGAACCTGGTGTGGAACAAGACCGGCAATCGCTCATTGCGGTTTCGCAGCCGTTTGTCGGTGCAGGATTATGTGCTGCTGCAGCTGCGGCATGCCTTGCTGCTGGTGCTGACCTTGGGCTTTTACTGGCCCTGGGCGGTGGTGGCCTCAAGGCGCATGCGCACCGAGGCCCTGACGGTGTGGGCGCGGGTGGACACCGAGGTGCTGAAGGCGCATTGGACGCCGTTTGCCCAAAGCCAGGCCGGGGCGGCGCCCAAACGCCGCGCGAGCGCCTAAAATCACGGGTTCTCCTGGTGCCTACTTGCAAAAACCCCATGAACCTTTCTGCCCTCACAGCCCTGTCGCCCCTGGATGGCCGCTACGCCCCCAAAGTGGCCGCCCTGCGCCCTTTGCTGTCTGAATTCGGCCTGATGCACCGCCGCGTGCAGGTCGAAATTGAATGGTTCATTGCCTTGTCGGACGCCGGCCTGCCCGAGCTCAAGCCCATGAACGAGGCGGCCCGGGGCTACCTGCGTGGCCTGGCGGTGCGCTTCTCCGAAGCCGACGCTCAGGCCATCAAAGACATCGAAAAGACCACCAACCACGATGTGAAAGCGGTGGAGTACTGGATCAAGTCGCGCTTTGGCGGTCACCCCGATCTGGAGAAGGCCAGCGAGTTCGTGCACTTTGCCTGCACGAGTGAGGACATCAACAACACCAGCCATGGCCTGATGCTCAAAGCGGCGCGCGAGCAGGTGTTGCTGCCCACCATCGATGGCTTGATTGACACGCTGCGCAAGCTGTCGGTGAGCCTGGCGGAAACACCCATGTTGAGCCGCACACATGGCCAGACCGCTTCGCCCACCACGGTGGGCAAGGAAGTGGCCAATGTGGTGGCCCGCCTGGTGAACGCACGCGAGCGCATCGCCAGCGTCAAGCTGCTGGCCAAGATGAACGGCGCCGTGGGCAACTACAACGCCCACCTGTCGGCCTACCCCGAGATCGACTGGGAAGGCTTCAGCCAGAAGGTGATCGAAGACCAACTGGGCCTCAGCTTCAACCCCTACACCATCCAGATCGAGCCGCACGACTACATGGCCGAGCTGTTCGACGCGGTCACGCGCACCAACACCATCCTGATCGACTGGTCGCGCGATGTGTGGGGCTACATCAGCCTGGGTTACTTCAAGCAGCGGACCAAGGAAGGCGAGATCGGCTCCAGCACCATGCCGCACAAGGTCAACCCGATTGATTTTGAGAACGCCGAAGGCAACCTGGGCCTGGCCAATGCCATGCTGACGCACCTGAGCCAGAAGCTGCCCATCAGCCGCTGGCAGCGCGACCTGACCGACAGCACCGTGTTGCGCAACATGGGCGTGGCCCTGGGCTATGCCGTGCTGGCGTATGACAGCCTGGCCCGTGGCCTGGGCAAGCTGGAAGTGAACCCGCAAGCCCTGGCCGATGACCTGGACAGCGCCTGGGAAGTGCTGGCCGAGCCCATTCAGACGGTGATGCGCCGCTATGCCTTGCCCAACCCGTATGAACGCCTGAAGGAGCTGACGCGCGGCAAGACCATCACGCGCGAAGCCATCCAGCAGTTCGTGCAGACGCTGGAGATCCCAGAGGCCGACAAGCAACGTTTGCTGGACATGACGCCGGGCAACTACATCGGCAAGGCGATTGAGCTGGCCAAGCGCGTCTGAGCGGTTCAGCGTATGAACTTCACCGACCAGCTCCAGCACGCCCAGCGCCACAACGACTCCATGCTCTGCGTGGGGCTGGACCCGGAGCCTTCGCGCTTCCCGGGGGCGTGGAAAGACCAGCCCGCGCGCATCTATGATTTTTGCGCCGCCATCGTCGATGCCACCAAGGACCTGGTCTGCGCCTTCAAGCCACAGATCGCGTACTTCGCCGCGCACCGTGCCGAGGATCAGCTGGAGCGCCTGATGGCGCACATCAAGCGCGTCGCGCCGCAGGTGCCGATCATCCTGGACGCCAAACGTGGTGACATCGGCAGCACCGCCGAGCAGTACGCCCGCGAGGCTTTCGAGCGCTACCAGGCCGATGCCGTCACTTTGTCGCCCTTCATGGGCTTCGATTCGGTCGAGCCTTACCTGCGCTATCCGGGCAAGGGCGTGATCCTGCTGTGCCGCACGTCCAACCCGGGCGGGTCTGATCTGCAGAACCAGCGCCTGGCCGATGTGCCGGGCCAGCCGCGTTTGTACGAACACCTGGCTGCGTTGGCGCAAGGGCCTTGGAACACCAATGGCCAGGTCGGCCTGGTGGTGGGCGCGACCTTCCCCGAAGAGATCGCCCGCGTGCGCGAACTGGCGCCGACGCTGCCTTTGCTGATCCCTGGTGTGGGCGCGCAAGGCGGTGATGCGGCCGCCACGGTGAAGGCCGGGCGCCGCGTGGCCGCCGATGGCACGGTCACCGGCGCCATCATCGTCAACAGTTCGAGGGCGGTTCTGTACGCTAGCGCGGACGATGACTTCGCCAGCGCGGCGCGGCGTGTGGCGCAGGACACCAGGCAGGCGCTGAACGCCGCACGCTGATGTTCATCTTCAGGCTGTTGCTCAAGAATGCTTTCAGGCATCGCTTGCGCACCGCCTTGACGATGGTGGGGCTGGTGGTGGCCATTGGCGCTTTTGGCCTGCTGCGCACCATCGTCGATGCCTGGTATGCGGGCGTGGATGCCTCCTCCAGCGCGCGCCTGGTCACGCGCAGCTCGATCTCGCTGACCTTTCCGCTGCCCTTGAATTACGCCGACCGCATCAAGGCGGTGGAGGGCGTCAAGGGCGTGTCCTGGGCCAACTGGTTTGGCGGGGTCTACATCGCCGAGCGCAACTTCTTCCCGCAGTTCGCGGTGGACCCTCCCACCTACCTGGCGCTGTACCCCGAGTTCGTGCTCAGCGAAGATGATCGGCAGGCCTTCTTCCGCGATCGACAGGGCTGCATCGTGGGCCGCAAACTGGCGCGCAAATACGGCTGGAAGTTGGGCGACACCATCGCCATGCGCGGCACCATCTACCCGGGCAATTGGCGCTTCACCATCCGTGGCATCTACGATGGCATCGATGCCACGACGGACGAGCAGCAGATGCTCTTCCACTGGAAGCGCCTGGCCGAAAGCATCCGTGCCCGGGCGGGCCGCAATGCGGACTTCGTGGGCGTGTACATCGTGGGCCTGCGCGAGGCGGACCAGGCGCCGGTGGTGGCGCAGCACATCGACGCGCTGTTCAAGAACTCGCTGGCCGAAACCTTGAGCGAGACCGAGAAGGCCTTCCAGCTCAGCTTCGTGTCCATGAGCGAGGCCATCCTGGTGGCGGTGCAGGCGGTCAGCTTCATCATCATCGTGATCATCATGGCGGTGATGGCCAACACCATGACGATGACCGCGCGCGAGCGCCTGGCCGAGTACGCCACGCTGAAGGCGCTGGGTTTCACCCCGGGCTTCATCAGCAAGCTGCTGTTGGGTGAAAGCCTGTTGATCGCCTTGATCGGTGGTGGCATTGGCATGGCGCTGACCTTTCCGCTGGCCAAGGCGTTTGGCGGCGCGGTGGGCAGCTTCTTCCCGGTGTTCCAGGTGTCGAGCGAGACGCTGGTTTTGCAAGGCTTGGCGTGTGTGGTGGTGGGCGGCGTGGCCGCAGCCTGGCCGGCCTGGAAGATGTCCCAGATCGACATCGTGCAGGGCTTGAGTCATGTGGCCTGAGCTGCTGCCGCTGTCGTACATTGCACGCAATCTGTGGGTGCGGCGGGTGACGACCATGTTGACGGCGGGCGGCATGGCCCTGGTGGTCTACGTGTTCGCCACGGTGCTGATGATGGGCGAGGGCATCCGGGCCACGCTGGTGGCCACGGGGCAGCCAGACAACGTGATGGTGCTGCGCAAGGGTGCGGGGGCCGAGATCAACTCCAGCGTGTCGCGCGGGCAGGCGGCCATCATCGAATCGCTGGCGGGCGTGGCGAACAATGCGCAGGGCGGCAAGCTGGTGTCCAAAGAGCCGGTGGTGCTGAACACCTTGCCCAAACGTGGCTCGGGCAAGCCCAGCAACATCACGGTGCGGGGCACCTCGGCCACCGGACTGGCCCTGCGCCCGCAGGTGCGTTTCATCAAGGGCCGCATGTTCCGGCCGGGCACCAGCGAGATCGTGGCGGGGCAGTCGGTGGCCAGGGGCTTCGTGGGGGCGGGCCTGGGCGAGAGCTTGAAGTTTGCGGGCCGAGAGTGGTTGGTGGTGGGCATCTTCGACGCCAGCCGCAGCGGTTTTGATTCCGAGATCTGGGGTGACACCGAGCAGATGATGCAGGCCTTTCGTCGCTCCAACTATTCCAGTGTGATCTTCAAATTGAACGACCCCAGCACGTTCGAGAAGGCCCGCGCCGCTTTGGAAGACGACCCGCGCCTGACCTTGGAGGCCAAGCCCGAGGTCCAGTTCTACGCCGAGCAATCCGAGATGCTGTCCACCTTCATCCGCCTGCTGGGGCTGTCGCTGTCGATCATCTTTTCGATCGGCGCCATCGTGGGGGCCATGATCACCATGTTCGCCACCGTGGCCTCGCGCGTGGGCGAGATCGGCACCTTGCGCGCCTTGGGTTTCAGGCGCACTGCGGTGCTCTGGAGTTTCCTGGCCGAGTCTTTGCTGCTGTCGCTGGTGGGCGGCGTGATGGGCCTGGGCGCGGCCTCGTTGATGCAAGCGGTGAGCATTTCCACCGTCAACTTCAAGACCTTCTCAGAGCTGGCGTTTCAGTTCAGACTGACGCCGATGATTGCCGTGCACAGCCTGTTGTTTGCCTTGGCGATGGGGCTGTTGGGCGGTTTCATCCCCGCGTGGCGGGCGGCGCGCCTGAAGATCGTGGATTGTCTGCGCGAGGCTTGACCCAAGGCCCGCGCTTGTTCATAAGGAAACCAACATGCAAGTTTGTACGTTCCAGACCGGCGCCGAGCCGGAGGTGGGCCTGGTCCATGAAGAGTGGATCTTGCCGGTGCAGCGTGCCCTGCCCGATCTGCTGCGGCCACACGATCCGATGCTGGACCTGATCACGCGTTGGGACAGCGTCAAGCCGGCCTTGCAAGCGCTGCTGAACAACCCGATCACTGCCGAGAAGCTGCGCCGCGAGCATGTGCGCCTGCTGGCCCCCGTGCCGCGCCCTGGCAAGGTGCTGGGCATCGGCCTGAACTACCTCGATCACATCAACGAAAAGATCATCGGCGAGGTGCGCACGGCGCCCGAGCACCAGGTCTGGTTCAGCAAGGCAACCACCGCAGTCAACGGCCCCTTCGATCCCATCGTGTTGCCCCCCGAATCCGTGTCCACCATGACCGACTACGAGGCCGAGCTGGTCGTCGTCATCGGGCGGCGCTGCAAGCGCGTCACACCGGAGCAGGCACCGGCTTTTGTCTTTGGCTATGGCGTGGGCAACGATGTGTCGGTGCGCGATTGGCAAAAGCGCACTTCGCAATGGACTTTGGGCAAGGGCTTCGACACGCACGCGCCTTTCGGCCCCTGGCTCACCACGGCTGAGGAGGTGCCCGACCCGCACACCTTGAACCTGCGTGGCCTGGTCAATGGCGAACTGCGCCAGAGCAGCAACACCAGCCTGATGATCTTCAAGATCTGGGACCAGATCTCGGTGCTGAGCCAGGCCATGACGCTGGAGCCCGGTGATGTGATCTACACCGGCACCTGCAGCGGCGTGGGCGCAGGCATGACGCCGCCCCAATTCCTGAAGCCGGGCGACCGTGTGCGCATTGAGATCGATCAGCTTGGTGCCATTGAAGCACTCTGCACCGCCGATGTGGGTTGATGGGGGGATCAGTCTGGCGTGGGGTTCAGCGACGTGAGCACCGCTTGCACGAAGGCGATGACGGTGGGGGCCAGCTCGGTGAGCTGGTGAACTTGATCTTGCTCGATCGCATGCAGGATCAGCTCGTTGATGCCGCCCACCACGGCCATGGCCATCTCGGGCGACAGGGGGCGCTTGCCTGGCTCCTTCGCCCGCGACAGTTCCACCTGCACCTGCAGGAAACCGGCAAAGCGCTGCTGGATCTGGCGCCGCGTGGCCAGGCCGGCGGGCCCGATGCCCAGGAGTTCGATGAAGAGCGTTCGGATCAGCGCCGGCTGCGCCTGCAGACTGGCCAGGTAGGCGCGGGTGACGTGGCCCAGTTGCTCGACCCAGTCGGCGCTTGGGTCGAAGCCCTCGGCGATGAGGCCCAAGGTGCGCTGGCTCAGGGTTTCGCACAGCGCGACCAGGCATGCGTCCTTGCTGTTGAACTGCTCGTAGAAGGTCCGTTTGGAGACATGTGCCTGCGCCACCACGTCCGCGATCGTCGTGTCGGCGTAGGACTGGTGGGCCAGTGCGGCGGCCAGGGCGTCGATGAGGCGCGCGCGGTGGTCAACCGGGTCGGGCGAGGATGAGGGGTGCATTGTCGCCCATGGTACTTGACAGTACCGCTGAGCGTTTGGTAAGGTTCGCGGCGAATTGGTACCAATCAGTACCAATTGGTGAAAAACAGTTTTCATAACGATGATTCAACCGGTTTGTACCGAGGAGACCCCCACCATGCAGTCCATCTTCAAGCGTTGGCACCACCCTGTGTTGCTTGCCGCTGCCGTCCTGGCGTTCGGGCCCCGCGTCCAGGCCGCTGCGCCTGCGCCTTACGTTGTGGTCAACGCCAGCTTTGCCTGCCAGACGGCCACCTGCGACGCTGAGTTGTGGCTGCCCAAGGGCGTGAACAAGCCGGCGGTCATCTTGATGGCCCATGGCTTTGGCGCCTTGAAGGATTGGGGCCTGCAGCCTTACGCCGAACGTTTCGTGAAGGCCGGGTTTGCCGTGGTGCGTTTTGACTACCGAGGCTTTGGCAAAAGCGGCGGGCAGCCGCGCCGGGTGGTCGATGGGCAGGAGCACGTCAAGGACTGGTTGTCCGCGATCGACGCCTTGCGCCTGCGTGGCGATGTCGATGGCAGCAGGATCGGCCTGTGGGGCTCGTCCTTCAGCGGTGGCCAGGTCTTGGTGGTGGCGTCGCAAAGCCGGGGCGTCGTCAAGGCGGTCAGCGCCCAGGTGCCTTTCGTCAATGGTCTGCAAAGCGCCTTGACCTATCCCTTGAAGTACCAGCCCCGGGCCGCCTGGGACGGCCTGCGCGACTTGTTGCGCAGTGATCAGCAAGAGCCCATCTACATCCCCATCGTGGCCAAGGATGGCTTCGCGGCCTTGGTCTGCCCGGAGTGCGTGGAAGGCTATGGAAAGCTGGTGGCCCCAGGCCAGGAGAACACCGAGAACAAGGTGGCGGCTCGAATCCTGATGACCTTGCCCTGGTTCAAGCCAGCGTCGAGCGCGCCCAACATCAGTGCACCAGTGTTGGTGATCGCGGCTGAGAAGGATGGCCTGATTCCGGTGCAGGGGGTGCGCGACATGGTCAAGGAATTGCCGCATGGCGAGTACCTGGAGCTGAAAGGGGCGGATCACTTTTCGCCTTATACCCAGCCGCTGTTCGAGCAGGTGGTCAGCCGGCAGACAGCGTTCTTCCTGAAGAACCTGGGCAAGTAACACCCGCAGGCTGAGGCGCCGTATGATGTTCGGTTGCCCAGCCTTGCACCGCGTCCGATGTCCTCCCGTTCTGATTTGCCCGTCCGCCCCAATGTTCCGCTGATCCAGGTGCGGGGGGCGCGCACCCACAACCTCAAGAACATCGACCTGGACATCCCCCGGCACCAGCTGGTGGTGATCACCGGCTTGTCGGGCTCGGGCAAATCCAGCCTGGCGTTTGACACCCTGTACGCCGAAGGCCAGCGCCGCTATGTGGAAAGCCTGAGCGCCTACGCCCGCCAGTTCCTGCAACTGATGGACAAGCCCGATGTGGACGTGATCGAGGGCCTGTCGCCCGCCATCAGCATCGAGCAAAAAGCCACCAGCCACAACCCGCGGTCCACCGTGGGCACGGTGACCGAGATCCACGACTACCTGCGCCTGCTGTATGCCCGCGCCGGCACGCCCTTCTGCCCGGACCACGACCTGCCCCTGCGCGCTCAAAGCGTCAGCCAGATGGTGGACGCCGTGCTGGCCATGCCCGAAGACACGAAGCTGATGATCCTGGCGCCGGTCATGCGCGACCGCAAAGGCGAGCACACAGATCTGTTTGCGCAGATGCAGTCCGAAGGCTATGTGCGCTTCCGCATCGACGGCAAGGTGATCGAAGCCGCCGACCTGCCCGAGCTGAAGAAGAACGAGAAGCACGACGTGGATGTGGTGGTCGACCGCCTGAAGGTGCGGCCTGACATGACGCAGCGCCTGGCCGAAAGCTTCGAGGCCGCGATGCGCCTGGCCGATGGCCGCGCGATCGCGCACGAGATGGACACCGGCACCGAGCACGTGTACTCGTCCAAGTTCGCCTGCCCCGTGTGCAGCTACTCGCTGTCCGAGCTGGAGCCACGCCTGTTCTCGTTCAACTCGCCGGTGGGCGCCTGCCCCACGTGCGACGGCCTGGGGCACGTCATCGCCTTTGATCCTGTGCGCGTGGTGGCCTTCCCCAGCCTGAGCTTGGGCAGCGGTGCCATCAAGGGTTGGGATCGCCGCAACCCCTACACCTACTCGATGATCGAGACGCTGGGCAAGCACTACAAGGTCGACATCGATCAGCCGTTTGAAGAGCTGCCCGCCAACGTGCAGCAAGTGCTGCTTTACGGCTCGGGCGACGAAGAGATCGAGTTCGTCTACGAGGCCGATGGCACGGCGGGCAAGAAGCGCCGCGTCAAACGAAGCCACCCCTTCGAAGGCATCCTCCGCAACTTCGAGCGCCGCTTCAAAGAGACCGATTCATCGGCCGTGCGCGAAGAACTCTCGCGCTACCAGCAGCCCAAGGCCTGCCCTGATTGCCACGGCACGCGCTTGCGCCGCGAAGCCCGCCACGTCTTCCTGCACGATGCCAAAAGCAATGACAAGCGCGCCATTTATGAAGTGGCCCACGCCACGCTGGCCGAAGCCCAACGTTACTTCGAAGGCTTGAGCTTGATCGGCTCCAAGGCCGAGATCGCCGACAAGGTGGTCACCGAGATCCGCTCGCGCCTGCGCTTCTTGAATGACGTGGGCCTGACCTACCTGAGCCTGGACCGCAGCTCCGACACCCTCAGTGGCGGCGAGGCCCAGCGCATCCGCCTGGCCAGCCAGATCGGCTCCGGCCTGACCGGCGTGATGTACGTGCTGGACGAGCCCAGCATCGGGCTGCACCAGCGTGACAACGACCGCCTGATCGGCACCTTGCGGCACCTGCGCAACCTGGGCAACAGCGTCATCGTGGTCGAGCACGACGAGGACATGATCCGCGCTGCCGACTACGTGATCGACATGGGCCCGGGCGCGGGCGTGCATGGCGGCCACGTCATCACCCAGGGCACGGCAGCCGAAGTGGCCCAGCACCCCGACAGCCTGACCGGGCAATACCTGGCGCGAGCCTTGCGCATCGCCGTGCCGCCCAAGCGTTTGCCGTTCGCCGACGAAACACCGCGCCTGCGCGTGGTCAATGCTCGCGGCCACAATCTCAAGGGCGTGACGGTCGAGATCCCTGTGGGCTTGTTCACCTGTGTGACCGGCGTGTCGGGCTCTGGCAAAAGCACCCTGGTCAACGAGACCTTGTACGCGTCCGTGGCCCGCAAGCTGTACCACAGCCACCTGGAGCCCGCCGCGCACGACGAAATCCAGGGCCTGGAGCTGTTCGACAAGGTCATCAACGTCGACCAGTCGCCCATCGGCCGCACGCCGCGCAGCAACCCCGCCACCTACACGGGCCTGTTCACACCGATCCGCGAGCTGATGGCCGATGTGCCTTCGGCGCGAGAGCGCGGTTATGGTGCGGGCCGCTTCTCCTTCAACGTGGCCGGTGGCCGTTGCGAAGCCTGCCAGGGCGATGGCGTGCTCAAGGTGGAGATGCACTTCCTGCCCGATGTCTACGTGCCCTGCGATGTGTGCCACGGCAAGCGCTACAACCGCGAAACGCTGGAGATTTTGTACAAGGGCAAGAACATCCACCAGGTGCTGGAACTGACGGTCGAGGCCGCGCTGGCGTTCTTCAGCGCCGTGCCCACGCTGGCCCGCAAGCTGCAAACCTTGATGGACGTGGGCCTGGGCTACATCCGCCTGGGCCAAAGCGCGACCACCTTGTCAGGCGGCGAAGCGCAGCGCGTCAAGCTGGCGCTGGAATTGAGCAAGCGCGACACCGGCCGCACGCTCTACATCCTGGACGAGCCGACCACCGGCCTGCATTTTCACGACATCGCCTTGCTGCTCAAGGTGCTGCACCAGTTGCGCGACGCGGGCAACACCATCGTCGTGATCGAGCACAACCTGGACGTCATCAAGACGGCCGACTGGTTGATCGACATGGGCCCCGAAGGCGGCTCCGGCGGTGGCACCCTGGTGGTGGCGGGCACTCCCGAGACCGTGGCCGAGCACGCCGGTAGCCACACCGGTCACTACCTCAAGGCGCTGCTGGACGAAGTCAGCCCATGAAGCCCACGTTGTGGGCCGCGCTGTCGAAGTTGTGCAGGTTGGGCAGGATGCTGGCCAGGTCGGTGTTCGTCACGCCCATCCACTTGCCCAGCGTGTAGGCGTACTGGTCCACCGAGGTGGTGGGCAGCAGGGCGCCATTGCCAAGCTGATCCGGGCTGGCAAACACGCCATTGGCATTGGCGGTGCTGTATTGCGGGAAGGTGCCGTAGACCTCGCCGCCTTGCACCGCGCCACCCATGATCAGGTGGTGGGCACCCCACCCATGGTCGGTGCCATCGCCGTTGTTGGTGAAGCTGCGGCCAAAGTCCGAGGCCGTGAAAGTGGTGACCTGTGAGCGCATGTCGCCACCAGGCATTCCGCCCAGAACGCTGTCGAAATAGGCCAGCGCGTGGTCCAGTTGCAGCATCCGCTCGTTGTGCTCGGTGTTCTGCGAAGCATGGGTGTCAAAGCTGCCCAGGTTCACCATGAACACCTGCCGCCGGATGCCAAAGTTGCCTTGCCGGTTTGCGTCAATGATGCGGGCAATCATCTGCAGCTGTAAGGCCAGGCCATTGGTGGCCTGTGCGCCATTCGTGCTGGTGTACTTCAGCATCGGGTCGGCCCACACCGACGATGCGCCCGAGGTGCCCCACGGCGCGAGCGCGCTGGCGGGCAAGGCCCCCGCCATCAGGTTGCTGGCCTGGATGGCCCGCGTGACCACTTGCTGGTGGGCCTGTGTGAACAGGTTGCTGCTGGTCGATGCGTTCATCACCGACTTGACTGCGGTGTACAAGTCGGCATTGCCCAGCACGCGTTGGTTGTTGCCCAGGCCAGGAATGCTGGCCAGGCCCACGGGGTATTGGCGAACCGACCGGCCACTCAACCAAGTGCTGGTGTTGCCGGGCGTGATGCACGTGAACGAGCGCTTGATGATGTCGGCACTGGCACCGCTGCCGTTGCCGCTCATCAGCAAGTCGCCCATGCGGCCGCCCCAGCCTTCGCTGGCCCCTTCGGGCGAGAAGGACATCCAGGTGGATTGCTGGTCGTTGTGCGAGAACAGCTTGGCCGGCTTGGCAAAGCTGTCCAGGGCGTAGTTGGCCTTGGTGGTGGGCCGGATCAGCGGGCCAACGTTGGCCATCACCGCCAGCCGATTCGAGCCATACAACTGCTGACTGCGCACCAGCGAAGGATGCAAGGCGAACTGCCGCCCGGCGTGAACCGAACGGCCCGAATGCGCGATCGGCAGCACGCCGCCCAGGCGGGCGGGAGAGCCTGCCGCAGCCCCAGGGTTGGCGGCAGTGCCCGGACGCAACAAGGCGATTGAGGTGCTGCTGTCGGTGGCATCGCGCGAATGCGGGTCGCGGTGGTTCACGTAGTGACCCCACGAATCCGTGTCGGTGGCCAGCACGGTGTTGTAGGCGTCATTGCCGCCATTGAGGAAGATGCACACCATGGCCTGGTAGCCGCCATTGGCCGATTGGGCTGAGGCCTGTCCCATGGTGGCCAGGCTCAAGCCCAGGGGGCCGGCAGCACCCAGGGTGGAGAAGGTGGCGGCTTGGCGCAGGAAGCTGCGGCGGCTGGTCGAACTCATGGCGAAATCTTCTTCACTGTTGAACGATGAACTGCGGCGACACGGCCACCATCACGATCGCGGAGGCCACGCGGCGGCGGCGGTCAGCGGCGGTGGCGTTGGGCATCTTGCCCACGCCGGTCAGCATCAGCGCGTTGAGTTCGCTGGAGGCCGGGCCGCCCAGCATCCTTTGCGCCACGGCGGTGACCAGTTGCTGCGGCGCGGCGGCGGTGGGCTTGTCCACCAGCGTGTCGAAACTGCTCAGGTCAAAGCGCATGTCGATGCGCTGGGTCTGGCTGTTGGTGCGGCCCCATCCGTAATCCAGCATCTGGATCACGTAGTTGGCGTAGCCCAGCACCGAGGTCTCGTTGGTGATCTGCATCTCGGGGGCCACCAGGTCCTGGTTGCCCAGGTCGGTCTGCGGTGGCTTGTAGCCTGGCCGGAAGAAGTTGAACACCGAGGGCGCGCGCATGGGCGTCTGGCCCAGCTCGCTCACCGTATCGTCGGTGCTGGAGGCCAGGTAGAAGGGCACGCGGTTGCCGGTCCGGGCGGCGTTGTAGGCGTCCGAAGTGTGGGGAATGGCCCGCAGCAAATGCATCACGCGCACCAGCGGCTCGCGCACCTTGCCGAAGCTGGCGGTGTCCCGCAGGTCCATGTCGCGGGCCTCGGCGTCGAGCAGCACGGCCTTGACCGTGGATTTGATGTTGCCGTTGGACGCGCGGAAAGCGGCGGTCACGCGCTGCACATAGCTGGGGCTGGGGTTGCTGGTCACCAGGCGCTGAATCAGCTGCTGGGCAAAGAAGGGCGCGGCGTTGGGATGACTGGCCAGCCGGTCCAGCGCAGCCACCAGGCTGGCTTGAGGGTTGGGCGTGGTCTGGGCCGGTACGGTCACGCCCAGAAAGCGCTTCTCGCTGATCGAATGTTCTTGTGTGTACGAGGACATGGCCGTGATGCTTTGGCTGGCATCCGTGCATTGGTCGCCGCGCCAGAAGCACTGCCACCACACCACCGAGGCCTTGGCCGCTGGCCGAAACCAGCTCCAGCCTGTGAAGACCTTGGCCAGGCCCTTGACGTCATCGGCCGTGTAGGTTTCCTGGGGCAGACCGTTGATCAGCTTGGGGGTGCCATCGTCGTTCAGCTCGACCAGGCCGATCGAGAACAACTGCATCACCTCGCGCGCGAAGTTCTCATCGGCGATGCGGCCCGTGTTGGTGTCTTCCTTGCGGTTGCCCCGGTGCGACAGGAAGGCGCCCATGGCAGGGTGCAGTGCCACGCCTTCCAGCAAACTGCGGTAGTTGCCGTCGATCTGGTTGGTCAGCATGTCCATGTAGCTGGCCACCATGCGGCCTTCACCGTTCAGGTCGGCGTTGTTGGTGGAGACCACAAAGATCTCTGACAAGGCAAAGGCCACGCGCTGGCGCAATTGAGCCGGGTCGGTCACGGCGTGCGTCCACCAGCTGTAGACCACGTCGTCCACGCGGGGCTGGTCGGTGCCTTGGGCTGCTGAAGAGGCCTCAACCGTGGCCAGGTGGCTGTTCTGCAGCGGGGTGGCCAATTGCTCGTCGATCCAGCGTTCGTAGCCGACAGTCTTCACGCGGGTGATGTCCGACGTGGTGGGGCCAAACGTGGCCTGCGTCAGAAACCGATGCGCTTCGATGTCATTGGCTGGCACCGCGCCGACCGACTGCAGGTTGCTGGATCCAGCGCCACCCGCATTGCTGGAGGCGCTGTCGCCACCACCGCCGCCACCGCAACCCACCAACAGGGCTGCGCTGAACGCCATCACCAACCCTGCTTTGGACAGGGCACCTTCGAACTTCGACCGCAACATGAACGCACTCGCACTGAGAGACTTGACTCAGAGATGTCGGCATCTGAAACCTGGGCTTGAGCCGTGGTCTTGGATGGACGATCTCTGAAACGAGTTCGCAAGGTGCCATGCGCCCCTGTCCGCAGGGGATGCAAGATGCCTCAGTTGTAAGGGGCCGAAACACCGGCCCCTTGTTGTCGACTGAAAGCGTCAATAACTCACAAGTTGGGAGACAAGGCCCGTTCGGCATCGCGCTGGGATAGGCCGGTTTTCTCGGCCCACTTTTCCAATTGGTCGTGCCCGATCTTGCCCACGTTGAAGTAGGTGGACTCGGGGTGGGCCAAATAGAAACCGCTCACGCTGGCTGCGGGCATCATGGCCAGGCTTTCGGTCAAAGCCATGCTGACCTCGTCCGCCTGAAGAACGCGGAACATCTCGCCCTTCACCGTGTGGTCGGGGCAGGCCGGGTAGCCCGGGGCAGGGCGGATGCCCTTGTACTTCTCGCCGATCAGGTCAACCTTGCTCAGATTCTCGTCGGCCGCGTAGCCCCAGAACTCCTTGCGCACGCGCTCGTGCATGCGCTCGGCAAAGGCCTCGGCCAGCCGGTCGGCCAGGGCCTTGAGCATGATGGACGAGTAGTCATCGTGCTGGGCCAAAAACTCGGCGTCCTTCTTCTCGATGCCCAAACCGGCCGTCACGGCGAACAGGCCGATGTAGTCGGGCTTGCTGCCCTTGGGCGCCACGAAGTCGGCCAGGCTGCGGTTGGCGCGTTTCACGCCATCAACCACCGGGCGCTCGGACTGCATGCGCAGCGGCGACCAGGTCATCAGCACCTCGGTGCGCGATTCGTCACGGTAGATCTCGATGGTGTCGTCGTCCACCGTGTTGGCGGGGTAGAGGGCGATCACGCCATGCGCGGACAGCCAGCGGCCTTCAACGATCTTCTTGAGCAGGGCCTGCGCATCGGCCAGCACCTTGCGGGCCTCGACGCCCACCACCGCGTCGTCCAGGATGGCGGGGTAGGGGCCTGCCAGGTCCCAGGTCTGGAAGAAGGGGCCCCAGTCGATGTAGGGCACCAGCTCGGCCAGATCCTGGTTCTTGAACACGCGTCGGCCGGTGATCTTGGGCACCGCGGGGGTGAAGGTGTCCCAGTCCATCGGCGTCTTGTTGGCGCGAGCTTGCGCCAGCGTCACCATCGGCGTGGTTTTCTTGTTGGCATGCTGCACGCGCACGCGTTCGTAGTCGGCGTTCAGCTCGGCGATGTAGTCGGTTTGGCGTTCGTCGCTCAGCAACTCGGTGCACACGCCCACGGCGCGCGAGGCGTCGGGCACATACACCACCGGCCCGCTAAAATTGGGCGCGATCTTCACGGCGGTGTGCACGCGCGAGCAGGTGGCGCCGCCGATCAGCAGGGGTGTCTGGCGGGTGCGGAAGTACTCATCGCGCTCCATCTCGCCGGCCACGTACTGCATCTCTTCCAGGCTGGGCGTGATCAGGCCGCTCAGGCCGATGATGTCGGCGCCGGTTTCCTTGGCCATCTTCAAGATGTCAACGCAGGGCACCATCACGCCCATGTTGACCACCTCGAAGTTGTTGCACTGCAAGACCACGGTCACGATGTTCTTGCCGATGTCGTGCACGTCCCCCTTCACAGTCGCGATCACGATCTTGCCTTTGGCCTTGGCATCGCTGCCGCCTGCGATCAGCAGCTTCTTTTCTTCTTCGATGTAAGGCAGCAAATGCGCCACGGCCTGCTTCATCACACGCGCTGACTTCACCACCTGCGGCAGGAACATCTTGCCCGCGCCGAACAAATCGCCCACCGTGTTCATGCCCGCCATCAGCGGCCCTTCGATCACGTGCAGCGGCCGGCCGCCGGTTGCGCTGATCTTTTGCCAGCACTCTTCCGTGTCCACCGTGATGAAGTCGGTGATGCCATTGACCAGGGCATGGCTCAGGCGGTGCTCCACCGTGGCGGGCGCCTCAAGCGTGCCGCGCCAGGCCAGTTTGGCGCTGTCGTCCTTGGCCGCGCCTTTGGCACTGTCGGCGATCTCGATCAGGCGCTCGCCCGGCGTCAGGTGTGCCTCGCCCTCCTTGTAGACCGGCTGACGGTTCAGCACCACGTCTTCCACGCGCTCGCGCAGCACCGGGTCGAGCGCGTCGTACACGCCCACCATGCCCGCGTTGACGATGCCCATGTCCATGCCCGCCTGGATGGCGTGGTACAAAAACACGGTGTGGATCGCCTCGCGCATCGGGTCATTGCCCCGGAAGCTGAAGCTCACGTTCGACACGCCACCGCTGATCTTGGCGCCGGGCAGGTTCTCCTTGATCCAGCGCGTGGCGTTGATGAAGTCAACCGCGTAGTTGTCGTGCTCTTCAATGCCCGTGGCAATCGCGAAGATGTTCGGATCGAACACGATGTCTTCCGGCGGGAAGCCCACCTCGTCCACCAGGATGCGGTAGGCCCGCTCGCAGATCTCGACCTTGCGCGCGAAGGTGTCGGCCTGGCCCTTTTCGTCAAAGGCCATGACCACGGCGGCCGCGCCATAGCGCTTGACCAGCCCGGCCTGGCGACGGAACTCGGCCTCGCCCTCCTTCATCGAAATCGAATTGACAATGCCCTTGCCCTGGATGCATTTCAGCCCCGCCTCGATCACGTCCCACTTCGACGAGTCAACCATGATGGGCACGCGCGAAATTTCGGGCTCGGAGGCGATCAGGTTCAGGAATCGGACCATGGCGGACTTGCTGTCCAGCATGGCCTCGTCCATGTTGATGTCGATGACCTGGGCGCCGTTCTCCACCTGTTGGCGCGCGACGGCCAAGGCTTCTTCAAACTGGCCATTCAGGATCATCCGGGCAAAAGCCTTGGAGCCTGTCACGTTGGTGCGTTCGCCCACGTTGACGAACAGCGAGCCCGGCCCGATCAGCACAGGTTCCAGCCCGGACAGGCGCATCGGCGCCACGGTAGCGGAGGACGGCAGAGCGCCCGCAGGCGATGAAGGGGTGGTGAATGCAGGCTGGGTCATGGCCGCCATTTTACGAGGCGGCGCAGACGTCACGCTTTCAGCAGGGTGTACAGCTCATCCTTGAGGGTCACGCGCAGCACTTTCTTCTGCTCCAGTTCGGCGGACGAACCATGCTCAATGCCGGTTTCCAGCCGGACGATGGCCTTGTCCAGGTCCTCGTATTCACGCTCCAGCCGCGCAAAGTGGGCGCTGGACGTCTTCAGCGCGTGGATCTTGTCCCGGCACTCCGGGAAATCCTTGGCCAGCGGATGGTGTTCTTGAATCATTCGTGCTCCTTCTTTGCTGAACTCAGCGGTGTTGCTGAACACTGCCATCTTCGGTGGAGCCTGCTTCGAACGTCTTGCGGTAGATCAACCCAGGCCCAGGAAGGTCTTTTCGATGTCCAGTGAGCTTCTGTGCCCGATGTCATCGCGGTGGGCGGCCAGCCAGCGGTCGGCGGCGGCATGGCCCATGTCGTGCAGCGTCTGCAGGAAAACGCGGTCGGTGTTGGATTTGCTGGAGGCGTTGAACGGCGCCAGGTTTTCGTCATCGGCCACCATGTGCATGTGCAGGTCCTTGTAGCGGCCGGGGTCGATCTTGTCTTCCTTGAGCAGGCGTTTCACGAAGGCAATGGCCCGCATCTCGCCGATCAGGCTGGCGTTGAAGGTGATTTCGCTGAGCCGATCCAGGATGTCCATGCTGCGCGTCGGCTTGTCCAGGCGCTGCAGGGGGTTGATCTTGATCAGCAGGATGTCCCGGGTTTCGGTGTTGTAGATCAGGGGGTACAGCGCGGGGTTGCCGGTGTAGCCGCCATCCCAATAGGGCTCGCCATCGATCTCGACCGCCTGGAACACCACGGGCAGGCAGGCCGAGGCCATCAGGGCGTCCAGCGTCAATTCTTCTTCGGTGAAGACACGCGCCTGGCCGGTGCGCACCGAGGTCGCGGTCACAAACAACTGGGTGCCGTGCTGGCAAGCTTCGTGCACTGTTTCGATGGTCACATGGCGCTGCACCACGTCACGCAAGGGGTTCAGGTTCAGCGGGTTGATCTCATACGGACTGAAGGTCTGCATGAGCATGTTCATCCACTGGTAACCGGGGATCTGGTCCAGGTTGAATGCGGGTTTGAGCGAGCCATTGGACTGAAGTGTCATGGGCGAGAAGATCGGCCCATGCTGGCTGACATCAGCCCAGAAGGCGGCCAAAGCCTTTTGGGCCTGGGTGCGCGCCATGGCCACGCCACCTTGGGTGTGGCCCTCGACATAGCCGGTGAGCATGACGGCGCCATTGAGCGCCCCCGCGCTGGTGCCCGAAATGCCTGAAAAATCCAGGCCGTCTTCGTCCAGCAAGCGGTCGAGCACCCCCCAGGTGAACGCGCCGTGTGAGCCACCGCCTTGCAGTGCCAGGTCCACCCGCGGCCTGGGCGATGGGTTCTGCTCGGCAGATGTGAGGGCTTTGCGTTTTTTGCTGGGGATGGTCATGACCCAGTCTAGCGTGTAATGCTGCACTGCAGCATTGATTTTGAGGTCCCCTCTTCAGTGGGTGGCAAATACCTGTTCGAAATACTGTACATCCATCCAGCTTTTGTCATAATGGCGGCAATTCATCAATTCACACCCATCGGAGACACCTGAATGGAAGCCACCGCAAAGTCCGCCCTGAGCGCCGAAAAAGCCAAAGCCCTGCAAGTGGCCCTGGCCCAGATAGAAAAGCAGTTCGGCAAGGGCTCGATCATGCGTCTGGGCGAAGGCGAAGTCATCGACGACATCCAGGTCGTCTCCACCGGCTCGCTGGGCCTGGACATCGCCTTGGGCGTGGGCGGCCTGCCCCGTGGCCGCGTGGTCGAAATCTACGGCCCTGAGTCCTCGGGCAAGACCACGCTGACCCTGCAAGTGGCCGCCGAAATGCAGAAAACAGGCGGCGTCTGCGCCTTCATCGATGCCGAGCACGCCTTGGATGCGCAATACGCGCAAAAACTGGGCGTCAACCTGCAAGACCTGCTGATCTCTCAGCCCGACACTGGCGAACAGGCCCTCGAAATCGTCGATGCCCTGGTGCGTTCCGGTTCGGTCGATCTGATCATCATCGACTCGGTGGCGGCACTCACGCCCAAGGCCGAACTCGAAGGCGAAATGGGCGATTCCCTGCCCGGTCTGCAAGCCCGCCTGATGAGCCAGGCCCTGCGCAAACTCACCGCCACCATCAAGAAGACCAACTGCATGGTCATCTTCATCAACCAGATCCGCATGAAGATCGGCGTGATGTTCGGCAGCCCCGAAACCACCACGGGCGGCAACGCCTTGAAGTTCTACGCGTCGGTTCGCCTGGACATCCGCCGCATCGGTTCCATCAAGCGTGGTGAAGAGATCGTGGGCAGCGAAACCCGCGTCAAAGTGGTCAAGAACAAGGTGGCGCCCCCCTTCAAAACGGCTGAATTCGACATCTTGTATGGCGAAGGCATCAGCCGCGAAGGTGAAGTCATCGACCTGGGCGTGGTCGCCAAGATCGTCGACAAATCTGGCGCCTGGTACGCCTACCAAGGCGAGAAGATCGGCCAAGGCAAGGACAACTCCCGCGAATTCCTGCGTGAAAACCCCGCTTTGGCGCACGAGATCGAAAACAAGATCCGCGAATCGCTGGGGGTGGCTTTGCAGGCACCGGCCTCAGCCGCTGAATAAACCAGGCGCGCTGGCCGAGGTGCACGGTGGCGATGCGCGGATCAACCCTGTCCCTTAAGGGCAGGGCTTTGAGGTACCTCTCGGCGCGTGAACATTCACGCGTCGAACTGGTGCGCAAGCTGACGCCCCATGCTGAAGATCCTGCTGAGATCGACCGAGTACTGGACGACCTGGAGTCTCGCGGTTGGCTGTCGGCCGAGCGCTTTGTCGAATCGGTGGTCCACCGCAAGGCGGCCCGGTATGGAACAGCCCGCATCCGGGTTGAGTTGAACGGGCACCAATTGCCAGACGATGCCGTGCGGTCGGCCTTGTCTGCTTTGAAAGACACAGAGTTGCAGCGTGCGCAGGCGTTGTGGTTGCGCCGCTACGGTCAAGTGGCCGACGCGCCACAGGAGCGCGCCAAGCAGATGCGTTTTTTGGCGGGTCGCGGCTTCTCGGGCGATGTCATTCGCCGGGTTGTGCGTGGGTCTTCTGACACAGAAGACGCGAACGAAGCTTGAGCATCCTGCAAAAGGTGGTGCTATTCTGATTGCTGCGCTGCAGTAGGGTTATCTCTGCGGCGCCCCACGCAACCATCCTGCGAGTCAGCCCATGAAGATTCATGAGTACCAAGGCAAAGAGATCCTGAGCCGCTTTGGCGTGCCGGTGCCCAAGGGCATCCCGGCTTTCTCGGTGGACGAAGCGGTGGCCGCCGCTGAAAAGCTGGGCGGCCCCGTCTGGGTCGTCAAGGCCCAGATCCACGCGGGTGGCCGTGGCAAGGGCGGCGGCGTGAAAGTGGCCAAATCCATCGCCGACGTCAAGCGCTTGGCCGGCGATATCCTGGGTATGCAGCTCAAGACGCACCAGACCGGCCCCAACGGCCAGAAGGTCAACCGCCTCTACATCGAAGATGGCGCTGACATCCAAAAGGAATACTACGTCTCGCTGGTGACCGACCGGGGCAGCCAGAAGGTCGCCTTCATCGCCTCCAGCGAAGGTGGCATGGACATCGAGCAGGTGGCCCACGACACCCCCGAGAAAATCATCACCGAGCTCATCGATCCGCTCACCGGTTTGGGTGATGCGCAGGCCAAAGCCATTGCCGACCGCATCGGCTTGCCGGCCGATTCCACCGCCCAGGCGGTTGATGTGTTCAAGAAGCTCTACCGGTGCTACATGGACACCGACGCCTCGCTGGTCGAGATCAACCCCTTGAATCGGGACAGCAAGGGCAACATCATTGCCCTGGACGCCAAATTCAATTTCGACAGCAACGCACTGTTCCGCCACCCTGACATCGTGGCCTACCGTGACCTGGACGAAGAAGACCCGGCCGAAATCGAAGCCTCCAAGTTCGATCTGGCCTACATCCAGCTCGATGGCAACATCGGCTGCCTGGTCAACGGTGCCGGCCTGGCCATGGCCACTATGGACACCATCAAGCTGTTCGGCGGCGAGCCTGCCAACTTCCTGGACGTGGGTGGTGGCGCCACCGCCGAGAAGGTCACCGAGGCCTTCAAGATCATGCTCAAGAACCCCGAGGTCAAAGCCATCCTGGTCAACATCTTCGGCGGCATCATGCGCTGCGACACCATCGCCGACGGCGTGATCCAGGCCTGCAAGGCCGTGCACCTGACCGTGCCCCTGATCGTGCGCATGAAGGGCACCAACGAAGACATCGGCAAGAAGATGCTGGCTGATTCGGGCCTGCCCATCATCAGCTGCGACACCATGGCCGACGCCGCCCAGGCTGCCGTCGCTGCGGTTGCCAAATGACTTGCCATTGATGACGACAAGGATTCCGACATGAGCATCTTGATCAACAAAGACACCAAAGTCATCACGCAGGGCATCACGGGCAAGACCGGCCAGTTCCACACCCGTGGTTGCCGTGACTACGCCAACGGCAAAAACTGCTTCGTGGCGGGCGTCAACCCCAAGAAGGCCGGCGAAGATTTCGAAGGCATCCCCATCCACGCCAGCGTGAAAGACGCCAAGGCTGCCACCGGCGCCACCGTCTCGGTCATCTACGTGCCGCCACCCGGTGCCGCTGCCGCCATCTGGGAAGCCGTCGAGGCCGATCTGGACCTGGCCATCTGCATCACCGAAGGCATCCCCGTGCGCGACATGCTGGAAGTGCGCAACAAGATGAAGGCCAAAGAGGCTGCCGGTGGCAAAAGAACCTTGCTGCTGGGCCCCAACTGCCCGGGTTTGATCACGCCGGATGAGATCAAAATCGGCATCATGCCGGGCCACATCCACCGCAAGGGCCGCATCGGCGTGGTCAGCCGCTCCGGCACGCTCACTTATGAAGCCGTGGCGCAACTGACCGAACTGGGCCTGGGCCAATCCAGCGCCGTGGGCATTGGTGGCGACCCCATCAACGGCCTCAAGCACATCGACGTCATGCGCCTGTTCAACGACGACCCGGACACCGACGCCGTCATCATGATCGGCGAAATCGGTGGGCCTGACGAGGCCGAGGCCGCACTTTGGTGCAAGGCCAACATGAAAAAACCCATCGTCGGCTTCATCGCAGGCGTGACCGCGCCGGCCGGCAAGCGCATGGGGCACGCCGGTGCGCTCATCAGTGGTGGCGCCGACACCGCCGATGCCAAGCTCGCCATCATGGAAGAGTGCGGCTTCACCGTCACCCGCAACCCTTCGGAAATGGCCAGGCTGCTCAAAAACCTGTTGTGATCCGGCACCCCGTTGTTCGTGCTTTCTCATTCAGCATCAGCCCCTACACTCGGGGCTGATTTCATTTGTAAAGAGACATGGAAGCTTTCCTGACACCCGAGTTCTGGCTTGCCGTGGGCCAGATCGTGATGATCGACATCTTGCTGGGGGGCGACAACGCCGTGGTCATCGCCCTGGCCTGCCGCAACCTGCCGCCTGAATTGCGCCGCAAGGGCATCCTGTGGGGCACGGCTGGCGCCATCGTCCTGCGCGTGATCCTGATCTTTTTTGCGATGTCCTTGCTGGCCTTGCCCTACCTCAAGTTGGTGGGCGCAGCCTTGTTGCTCTGGATCGGCGTGAAACTACTCATGCCCGACGATGAGGGTCATGGCAACATCCAGGCCAGTGACAAATTGTTGGCAGCCATCAAAACCATCATCGTGGCGGACTTTGTCATGAGCGTGGACAACGTCATTGGCATCGCGGGTGCAGCCCAGGGGGCTGGCCATGAAGGCCATCAAATGCCGCTGGTGATTTTTGGCTTGCTGGTCAGCATCCCCATCATTGTGTGGGGCAGTACTTTCGTGCTCAAACTCATGGACCGGTTTCCCCTCATCATCACCGTGGGCGCCATGCTCCTGGGCTGGATCGCCGGCACCTTGGCCATCAGCGATCCTGCTCTCAAGGCTTATGCGCTCGACACCGACATGAACCGCTATGCCGCAGGCGTGGCGGGTGCCTTGCTGGTTCTGGGGCTGGGCAGATTGCTGTCCAAAAAGCAAAGCTGACGAAGACAGAGATCCAAGCCCAGCATGACACCCGACATCACCCTGATCGCGCCCCTGTTGATCCTGATTTTGCTGGTGGTGGCTGCGGCATTGGTGGTGTGGTTGCTGCGCCAGAACCGTCGCAATCCTTCTGCGCGTTCCACGTTTGGGCCATCAACCCAACAGGGTGGCCGCCACAGTCGATCGGGCGCGAACACACGGCCTCGTCGGCGCTCAAGCTCAACGCTCACCGAGGCCGAGCGCGAGAAAGCCATCGCCCGCATCCGCTTGACCGCGGGGGCGGATGCCGGTCCTGAAACCGTGCTGTCTTACCTCCATTCTGCGGAAGACAGCCTGCCACCGTCGGGCTTCGATTCGGCCTTGCCTTCTCAAATGGGCAAGCCCGATTTTTCGCAAACCACCCGGCCACAAACCTGGCAGCGCAGCGCGGCCGACAACTTGGTCAAGCCGGCCCCTGCGGTTCGCCAAAATAATGCGAAAGCGCCTGCGCCCGCCGAAGGCATGCAGCGTGTTGCCCACGCGCTCAACGCACTCAAGGAAGGTCCGGCCGACCAGGCCTGGAACTCCCTCAAGGCATTCCGCCCGGAGCCGGGCCAGCGCGAAGCCTGCCTTGAAACGCTGGAGGGCATTGCCCAGGCCTTTGAACGCGACCAGCGCTACCACAGCGCCCGCGATGTCTATGAGCACATGGCCGACATCGACCCCGAATGGCGCCAGGTCAAACTGCGTTTGATGCGCGCACGAGGCCTGGCCCAGGCGGCGGCCAGCAACACCTGGGGCACGGTGCCCTCGCGGCCCATGCCCGAGGAAAGCAAGCGCCAGTTGGGAAAATACGTGGTCGAAAAGGAAATCGGCCGGGGCGCCATGGGCGCGGTGTACCTGGGCTACGACCCGGTCAAGGACCACAAGGTGGCCCTCAAGACCATGGCCCTGGCACGTGAATTCCAGGGTGACGAGTTGGCCGACGCCCGAGCGCGCTTCCTGCGCGAGGCGGAAATGGCCGGTCGCCTGGACCACCCCGACATCGTCAGCATCATCGGCGCCGGCGAAACCGACGGCTTGGCCTTCATCGCCATGGAACTGGTTGAAGGTGTCGACCTCAGCCAGTACGCCCATCCCACCAAACTGCTGCCGCTGGCGCAACTGCTGCCCATCATGGCGCGCGTGGCTGATGCCCTGGCCTACGCCCACACCCGTGGCGTGACCCACCGCGACATCAAGCCCGCCAACATCATGGTGGATCTGGCCTCGGGCAGCGTCAAGGTCATGGATTTTGGCGTGGCGCGTGTGGCCGATGCCGCCCGCACCCGCACCGGCGTGGTCCTGGGCACGCCCACCTTCATGTCGCCTGAACAACTGTCGGGTCAAACCCTGGACGGCCGCACTGACCTGTACTCGCTCGGCGTCAGCCTGTTCCAGCTGCTCACCGGTTACTTGCCGTACCGCAACGACTCCATGGCCCAATTGATGCGATCGATTGCCAAGGAGGAAGTGCCCAATGTCTGCGATCTGCGTGATGATCTACCCCGGCCCTTGGGCGACATCGTCGCGTTGGCGCTACAAAAGCACCCGAACACCCGCTATGCCAACGGCCAGCAAATGGCCGAGGATCTGAGGGCAGTGGCGCAAGCCGTGTCGTCCGCATCCAACGTTGACATTGAACTAGGCTGAGTAACAAATCAAGCGACAATCGCACCATGGAGTTTGAGTTTTTCAGTCAGACCGACACCGGCCGTGTGCGAACGAATAATGAAGATTCGATCGCCATCGACGAGTCCTGCACCGTGGCCGTGCTGGCCGACGGCATGGGCGGCTACAACGCGGGTGAAGTCGCCAGCGGTATGGCCTGCGATTTCATCAAGGCCGAACTGGGCCGTTGGTTGACCGAGGCCGCGCCCGGCGCCAGCGACGGCGATGTCAAGCGCGCCATGGACATCTGCGTCGACAACGCCAACCGCGCTATTTTCAACGCCGCCAATTCCAACCCGACCTACGCCGGCATGGGCACCACCCTGGTCGTGAGCGTTTTCCGCTCGGGGCGTGCCTTGGTGGGTCACATCGGTGATTCACGCGCCTACCGCCTGCGTGGCGGCGTGCTGCAGCAAATCACCAAAGACCATTCCCTGCTGCAAGAGCAAATCGACGCCGGCATCATCACCCCAGAGCAGGCCGCGTTTTCGTCCAACAAAAACCTGGTCACGCGCGCTTTGGGCGTTGAAGATCTGGTGTTGATGGAAACCCACCTGCACGAAATTCAGTCCGGGGACATTTTCCTGATGTGCTCGGACGGTTTGTCTGACATGCTGACCGATGCGCACATTGTCCAAGTCATGAATGGTCAAACGAATTTGCCGGACATGGGTTCGGCCCTTATTTCTGCCGCCAATGATGCGGGCGGGCGGGATAATATCGCTGTTGTCCTGGTTCGGGCACAAGGCGTGGCCGAACCTCAGCCCAAGTCCTGGTGGCCTTTCAAGCGCCTGGGCGGCGCATCTTGAACACTAATTATTAGATCCAATCCGAGAGGTTCCGCATGGGAAAACTGGTCGTCTCGCTCGACGGCGTGGTCATCAAGGAGGTCCAGCTCACCAAGGACAAGACCTCCCTGGGCCGCCGCCCGTACAACGACATCGTCATCGACAATCTGGCGGTGAGCGGCGAGCATGCGGTGATGCAACTGGTGGGCACCGATGTGTTCATCGAAGACCTCAACAGCACCAACGGCACCTACATCAACGGCAAGGCGGTCAAAAAGCAACTGCTGCAGCACAACGACACCGTTGAAATCGGCAAGTACAAGATCAAGTTCATGGCCGAAGAGGGCAATGACTACGAAAAGACCATGATCATGCGGCCCGGCAGTGGCGGGTTCAGCAGCATGGGCACGTCGCCATCGCAATCCACACTTTCGCCGGTCAGTGCTGCTGAGCGCGCAGCGCAGGGGCCATTGACGGCACCTGGCGGTTTGTTCACGCCTTCGGGCACCTCCCCGCTTTCGACAAGTTTTGGTGGTTTGCCGCCCCAGGCCCCCGCCTTGATCAAGGTGCTCAATGGCGCGGCGGCGGGGCGTGAAGTGGCCCTCAGCAAGGTGGTCACCACCGTGGGCAAGCCTGGCGTGCAGGTGGCCTCGCTCACCAAGCGGCCTGGCGGGTACGTGTTTGCCCACGTTGAAGGCTCGGCCCGTCCTACCGTGAACGGAGCGCCTGTGGGCGGCGAGCCGGTTCACCTCAAGAGTGGTGACGTGATCGAACTGGCGGGCACGCAAATGCAATTCGTGCAAGGCTGAGGCCGGGGCTGCGATGATCCGCGTCCTGGGTTGTTCAGGGTCCATCGCGGCGCGCTGCCACACCACGGCTTTTTTGCTGGACGACGACATTCTGATCGACGCTGGCAGTGGTGTGGGTGAGATGAGGCTGGATGAGCTGGCCCGCATTGACCACATCCTGATCAGCCACAGTCACCTGGACCATGTGCTGAGCATTCCTTTGCTGGCGGACAGTGTGATTCGCTTGCGGCAGGGGCCGGGTGGTTTGAGCGAACTGAAGCCTATTCATGTGCATGCCTTGCCGGAGACGCTGGAAGCGCTGCGGGCGCACATTTTCAATGGCGTGATCTGGCCCGATTTCACCCGTTTGCCTAGTGCCGCTTATCCCATCTTGGTATTTCACCCTTTTGCCGTGGGCGAGCAATTGACGTTTCCGGCCAGAGGTGGCCTGGGAGCTGATCGGCGGGTTCATGTGTTGCCCGCGGCGCACACGGTGCCGGGCGTGGGTTTTGGCTTGGAAACGCCGCAAGGCTGGTGGGTTTTCAGTGGGGACACGGGGCCCAATCCGGCGTTGTGGAAAGCCCTT
Organism: uncultured Aquabacterium sp.; assembly: GCA_964554655.1. GTDB lineage: Bacteria > Pseudomonadota > Gammaproteobacteria > Burkholderiales > Burkholderiaceae_C > Aquabacterium. Next base: position 44,147 of record CAZKPN010000007.1, read on the forward strand.
GAAGGGCGGCGAATTGCCCAATTGGTGATCGAGACTGCCTTTGGCAATGACGAAGCACATCTGGCCAGCATCAGTGGGCATTTGTCACCTCAAAGCCTGGCCCATGAGCTGACTCAACTCGATGGCGAGGTGAGTGTCTACATCACGCACCCGAAGCCGGGTGAGGTGCCGGCGGTATTGGCGCAAATCCGGGCGCTGGACAGTCGGCATCGGATTGAGCCATTGCGGGAGGGGCAGCGGTTCAATGCCCCGGTCGAAGGGTGACCATTTCCGTCACTGTTTTCGACTGAGATGACCAAACCGGGCTTTGTTATCGGCAGTGATGTGACTAAATGAGTTGCCGCCAGCGCCGCGATCGGGGGTAAACGCGGTAAAAGTCACGGCATTTCCATGGATCGTGGTTGGCATGGCAACTGCGTAATAGAACTCACGGCCTGACAAACTGGGCCAGCAGTGACTAAATTTTCGCAGCGGGCCATGCCCAAGGAGATTGACCATGAAGACGATGCAACGTATGCAAAAGAGTGTTCAAAAGGGTTTTACCCTGATTGAATTGATGATCGTGGTGGCGATTATTGGTATTTTGGCGGCTGTGGCTTTGCCGGCGTATCAGGATTACACCATTCGCGCCAAGGTGTCAGAGGTGGTATTGGCTGCATCTGCTTGCCGCACTGGCGTCACTGAAGCGGTCCAGACTTCTGCTGCCACGATTCCTGCAACAGTATTGCCTATGGCTTGTTCGGTTTCAGCCTCGAAGTCGGTCGTAAGCGGTTCGGCTGATGCGGTTGGCAAGATTACCGTTCTTGGCAATGCCACGAATTTGGGTGTTGCAGCAGCAGAACGTACGCTCACATTGGTGCCCATGGCGGACGCAACTACCCCTCTAGCTGCTACCAATGGCGGCATTGCAATCCACGGCTGGCGTTGCGGTTTGGCCGCTGATGGAACCACCATCTTGCCTAAATACCTGCCTGCATCCTGCCGCGGTACCTACCCATAAGCCTTCCTATAATCTCATCCCAGTTGGGGTGAGATTTCCTGAAACCGCATTCCATAGAGTGCGGTTTTTTCATTTTAGACGTTCTAAATCCATATGTCAGTTTTCGTAAAATATTACGAATTGAAATGAGGCATTGCTGTGACAATTTTTTGTCCAACCTTCGTATCCATCGGAAATATGAATGAGTGGCCGATTTAGCGGATGGCTTCATTTTGTCGTTTTGGCGCAATGGGTGCCGGTCGTCATCATTCAAACTCGCACGGCCGACGACGACTACTACTTATGCCAATAAAGCCCCGACTAACTCCGGTGCCTTCGCCGCCAATACTTTTCGGCCTTCAATCGCACGCTTGCGCCACCCAGGCCCTCGCGAAAGCGCATCTGCCCAGGCTTCTTTGATGGCATCTGGATCAGCCATGGTGAAGTAATCTAGCAGCGATGCTACCTGCGCCAGGTCCTTGCTGACTTTGGTCCTGAACTGCCCCGCGCGTTCCCCGATGATCAGCAGTTTGTTGACCGCATAACGCTCGGGCGCTGGCACGCTGACGACGACACAACGGCCGGTTGGGTCGAAAAGCGTGGCCTGCTGGACATCTTCCAATGAAAACTCCATGAACCGCAGCGGTTGCAGGGCCACATCCAGGTTTTCAATCTGGATGGGGTCATCGTTGTCAGCTACATGGCGGGTAGGAAAGTCGATCTGGATCTCAGCATTCCCTCTGTATTGCACCAGTGGCAAGAAGCCTTCTTTCATGGCGGTTAAGGCCGAATGAGGTTGCGCTTTGACAGTGGCAGGCAAAGCGATTGAGATGTTGCGCCCTGTGTGTGCAAAGTCAATGTCGGCAGTCTGATCAGAGTCATTCCATCGCAAGCCCAATTGGTTGGCATACGACAAAAATGCATGTGTGCCGATGAGCACACCACCGGCCCGGAAAAATCCAAACTCGTTGAGTCGCATGATCACACCGAGATGTCTGCGTTGAGTAGGCGTGCAACCCAAGGCGAGGGCTGACTTGGCCAAGGGCTTCAGGCGTTCGAGCGGCGCTGAGGCTCGGGCCTTTTCCACCAAGCTGCGGATGTCATCGTTGTCGGGCCCCACGTAGATCTGGCGAACCCGCTGGTCGGCCTCGCGGAATGCGAAGTACCACTGCCGCGTGCCTTTGACCTGTTTGGTCGAAAAGCTGCCATGCAGGTGAGACACATCCCGCGCCAGCTCAACGGCGAGTGCGGCGGTTTGCAGTTGCGCGTAAGCGGTGGCGGCAGAGACCGGGAGTTCTGTGAATCGTGTTGGCATGGCTGGTTATACAACATTTTATAATTTGTTGTATATCCTGATGGCAGCTTTGCCGACTAACGGTGGCGGGCTTTGTCCAGCATCGCCGCCCGCAAAATATCATTCAAGCGGCTCTGATAGCCCTTGCCCTGCCCCTTGAGCCATTCCAGCACATCTGCGTCAATGCGCACAGTCAGCTGCTGTTTGACGGGGCGGTAGAACTTGCCGCGTGCTGCGGCACCTTGCCAGTCTTGTTCGGTGGAGGCGGGGAGGTCGGAGAAGTCGATTTCACTCTCAGGCTTGGCGCTCAATGCAGCAAGCTCTTTGCGGATGGATTCAGGCACCTTGTTCATAAATTTTCCTTTCCAGTTTGCTTGCGCGTCGGGCCGAAATGATGCGGATGTGCTCTGTGCCGCCCTCTGCTTCATGCCAGGTGTGCGCAACCAGAAGCAGGACAACGCCTCCAACCATGCCAATGGTTTGCCAGCGCTGCTCCCCGTGCTCAATGCGGTCTTGCCGGGAGGCATGCCAGGGATCATCAAAAACCAGCTTGGCAACCTCAAAGCTGACACCGTGTTTGCGCTTGTTGCTCTCGCTTTTGGCGTCATCCCATGAAAACAATTGCCACCCCTTTATTTTGTAGTTACGAAACTGTAGTTTAAAGTTAATCTAAGCGCAAGCTTTGCGGCGAGCAATAGAGACAAGACTGGGCTTGGCTGCTCTCAGCGTCACAAAAATGGACTTTGCTTTTTCCGCTTGACCAACGAAGGCTGAAACTGGGCTTCGTCGAAGCTCACGCGCTGCTTCCGAAGCTCTTCGCCGTCGAGGCGCTCGGCCAGGTTCGAGATGTCGCGCGCCGTCACACCAACTTGCGCAAAATGTTCTTGCCAGTTGTTCACAACGTCAATGACGGTGGCAACTTCGGCGGCTGCCTCCGTGGCCGATAGACCAAAGGCATTGCACTGCGACATCGCGTTGTCGAGCGTTGAATCCCGGCCCTGCGTGCCGCAGACGAACTCCTGGTATCCCTGCCCTGAGTTCGTGGGCAAGACGTCATACGCTGGCGCCAGCTTCAGGCGGCCATTGGCAAACGGGTTCACGACCAGGAGGGCGTGGTTCTTCTCATGGTCATCGGTGTTGTCGATCAGGATGTTGAACACCATTCGGCGGAAAAGCTCGCGCGCATCTCGCTGGTTCATGTCGTCCTGAGTCATGCCAATGCGGCGGAGAATGCGCGCCAGTTCGGGATAGCCCATCTCTGGTTCATCGCCAGAGGGCGTGGCTGCACGGATGGCGGTGCCTGCTGAAATGCTGTGAATCCGCCGGCCCTGTTCACGGTCGAAGCGACGAACCGCGAGGGCGTTCGCGCCCGCAAGTCGGATGACCTGGGTCTCTGCCACGGTGATGGCCGCGCGCCGGGCCAGCGTCATCGCCGCATGCTCGATGAGCGGCGTGTCGACGGGCTCATTGTTGAAGAACTTGATGACCCACTGTTCCCCGTTGATGTCGATGAGCGCCTTGGGCTTGGCGCCACCGAGCGGGCTACCGCCGCCAGCGATGATTTTTTTCTCCAAAGCGCTGATAGGTTCTGAGGCTTCAATTTTGGCCACGACCTCGCTGAGTTGCTGCGCCTGCTCTAGCCGAGGCAGCGGGCTTCCCGCTCTGGGGCTGTAAACGCTTGGCGACGTGGAGATGCCCAGCGCGCCGAATAGGTCGTCGCCAGCGTGGTACAGGTATTCCATCAGCGAGAGGCGTTTGGGCTTGTCCACGAATCGAATGACTTTCTCGCCCCAGCGGTCCGGGCGGGCGTCGTCGACAGCGCCGACCGCGCGTTGTGCGTCGGTCGCGAGGCGGGCTGGCGGCAAGAATTCGGTGTTAACGAGCGGGAGGTCCTCGCTCAACGCGAAACCGTTGGTCAACCACTCCTTGCCGTAGTGCAAAGAAACACCCTTGCCTGCGGAGACCAACTTGAGTGCGCCGACGTAGCGTGCTTTGGCTGGGTCATCAAGGTACCAAAGGTACAAATCGTCCAGGCGCATTTCAGTCCTTCGTTGTGTCGGCGTTCTGCAGGGCGCGCATGCGCGCTTCCGCAGAGGCCTGCGAGCGTACGCGGCCCAGATTGACTGCCTCACGGACATCCATTTCAAGGGCGCCTTGGTCGTGCTCAGGCGCTGCGAGATTTCTCAACTCGCCGTCACGCTGGATGAGCCAGAGTGCGGTCGCGATGATTCCGATCCCTACGGACGGGTCGCCGGCTTCGATCCTCTGTAGTGTAGAAACCGTCACGCCCAAACGCTGAGCCCAGGACCGCATTGACTCCTTGCGGCGCAAGCGAGCCACCGCCAGGTCGGCGCCCAGCTTTTCTATGGCGCCGATGGTTGCTGGCGGAAGTCGAGAGAGGGCGCGAGCAGGTTTTGGCATACTGATATGGTATCGCAAAAAGCATAATTCAGTGCTGCTGTATCAGCATATTCCGTTTTCTACCTACCCGACTGGAGTCATGTGCTTGACTGCCGCCCGGAGCTGAGACCAACCAGCTAAAATCCCCCTTCTAAGCCCCATCTCCACCAACACCACCCACTCATGTCCTCCACCCCCAAGTCCCCCACCGCCATGGCCAACGCCATCCGTGCCCTTGCGATGGACGCCGTCCAGCAAGCCAACTCCGGCCACCCTGGCGCCCCCATGGGCATGGCCGACATGGCGGTGGCCTTGTGGGGCCGTCACCTGCGCCACCACCCCACGCAGCCGCAATGGGCTGACCGCGACCGCTTCGTGTTGTCCAACGGCCACGCGTCGATGCTCATTTACGCGCTGTTGCACCTCACCGGCTACGACCTGCCGCTGGACGAGTTGAAGAACTTCCGTCAGATGCACAGCAAGACCCCGGGCCACCCGGAAGTCGGCGTCACGCCCGGCGTTGAAACCACCACCGGCCCCCTGGGCCAAGGCCTCACCAATGCCGTGGGCATGGCCCTGGCCGAGAAGCTGCTGGCCACCGAGTTCAACCAGGGCGGCCACACCATCGTGGACCACCACACCTACACCTTCATGGGCGATGGTTGCCTGATGGAAGGCATCAGCCACGAAGCCGTGGCCCTGGCCGGCGCCTGGAAGCTGAACAAGTTGATCGCCCTGTACGACGACAACGGCATCTCGATCGACGGCCAGGTCGCACCCTGGTTCATCGACAACACGCCCAAGCGTTTTGAGGCCTGTGGCTGGAATGTGATCGGCCCGGTTGATGGCCATGACGTGGACGCCGTGGACGAAGCCATCGTCAAAGCCAAGCTGAGCCAGGACAAGCCCACGCTGATCGTCTGCAAAACGCACATCGGCAAAGGATCGCCCAACCGCGCCAACACGGCCAAGGCCCATGGCGAACCCCTGGGCGCTGAAGAAATCAAGCTCACCCGTGACACCATCGGCTGGTTGCACGAGCCTTTTGTGGTGCCCACCACGGCCTACGCCGATTGGGATGCCAAGGCTGAAGGCGAGAAGCTGGTCGACGAATGGGACGAGCGCTTCGCCGCCTACCAGGCCGCCTTTCCCGAGCTGGCCGCCGAGTTCACCCGACGCATGGCAGGCGACCTGCCTGAGAACTTCGCCGAGATCGCGGTCGAGTCCGTGGCCGCCGCGCACGACAAGGCCGAGACCGTGGCCAGCCGCAAGGCGAGCCAGATCGCGTTGGAGTTCTTCACCGCCGCCTTGCCCGAAATGCTGGGCGGCAGCGCCGACCTGACCGGCTCGAACCTGACCAACACCAAGAGCACGCCCGCCTTCCGCGTGGATGCCGATGGCAAGGTGGTCACCACCGAATCGGGCCAGATTGGTCGCCACATCAACTATGGCGTGCGCGAGTTCGGCATGGCCGCCATCATGAACGGCGTGGCCCTGCACGGCGGCTACATCCCTTATGGCGGCACCTTCCTGACTTTCAGCGACTACAGCCGCAACGCCATCCGCATGGCCGCGCTGATGAAGCTGCGCGTGGTGCACGTGTTCACGCACGATTCGATCGGCTTGGGCGAAGACGGCCCGACCCACCAATCGGTGGAACACGCCGCCAGTCTGCGTTTGATCCCCGGCCTGGACGTCTGGCGCCCGGCCGACACCACTGAAACGGCTGTCGCCTGGACCATGGCCCTGGCCAACAAGCACCGTCCTTCGGCCTTGTTGTTGTCGCGCCAGAACCTGCCTTACGCACCCAAGACGGATGCGGATGTCATCACCCAAGGCGCCTACGTGCTGGCGGAACCCTCAGAAGTGGGGTTGAAGAAAAAGCCGCAAGCCGTGATCATCGCGACCGGTTCGGAAGTGCAACTGGCCTTGCATGCGCAAACGCAACTGGCCATCGAAGGCATCGCGGTACGCGTGGTCTCCATGCCATCAACCACGGTTTTTGACCGCCAGAGCGTGGCGTACAAGAGCAGCGTGCTGCCCGCCAACCTGCCACGCATCGCCGTTGAAGCCGGTGCGACCGATGGCTGGTGGAAGTACGGCTGCGCGGCTGTGGTCGGCTTGGACACCTTTGGTGAGTCGGCCCCGGCGAACGTGCTGTTCAAGCATTTTGGTTTCACCACGCAAAACGTGGTGGACACCGTGAAGGTGGTCCTGGGCCGCCGTCGTTGAACTCCATTGATTTTTTAGTCTTTGTTTAAATTTTTGAGGACCCACTCATGACCATCAAGATTGGCATCAACGGCTTTGGCCGCATCGGACGCATGGTGTTCCGTGCCGCCGTGCAAAACTTCAACGACGTTGAAATCGTCGGCATCAACGACCTGCTCGAGCCCGACTACCTGGCCTACATGCTCAAGTACGACTCGGTGCATGGCCGTTTCAAGGGTGAAGTCTCGGTCGATGGCAACACTCTGATCGTCAACGGCAAGCGCATCCGCCTGACCGCCGTGAAGAACCCGGCCGAGCTGAAGTGGGACGAAGTCGGCGCCGATGTGGTGGTTGAATCGACCGGCCTGTTCCTGACCAAGGAAACCGCCGAGGCCCACCTGAAGGCTGGCGCCAAGAAAGTGATCCTGTCGGCGCCGTCCAAGGACGACACCCCGATGTTCGTGTTCGGCGTGAACGACAAGACCTACGCTGGCCAGACCATCATCTCCAACGCGTCGTGCACGACCAACTGCCTGGCCCCGATCGCCAAGGTGCTGAACGACACCTTCGGCATCAAGCGCGGCCTGATGACCACGGTGCACGCCGCCACCGCCACGCAAAAGACCGTGGACGGCCCGTCGAACAAAGACTGGCGCGGTGGCCGTGGCATCCTGGAAAACATCATTCCCTCGTCGACTGGTGCGGCCAAGGCGGTGGGCGTGGTGATCCCCGAACTGAACAAGAAGATCACGGGCATGGCTTTCCGCGTGCCAACCTCCGACGTGTCGGTGGTGGACCTGACGGTTGAGCTGAACAAGGAAGCCAGCTACGCCGACATCTGCAAGGCCATGAAGGCCGCCTCTGAAGGCGCCATGAAGGGCGTGCTGGGCTACACCGAAGACAAGGTGGTGGCCACCGACTTCCGCGGCGAATCGTGCACTTCGGTGTTCGATGCCGAAGCCGGCATCGCCCTGGATTCGACCTTCGTGAAGGTCGTCGCCTGGTACGACAACGAATGGGGTTACTCGAACAAGGTCGTGGAGATGGCCCGCGTCATTGCCAAGTAAACTTGGCCCGTGTCCTCAAAAGCCCCTTCGGGGGCTTTTTTAATGGGCGCGCGGTTTCTTTGTTGTGCCCAAATGTGACGGGGCGGGTAATGCTTGCACATGGTGGATGGCCGTTATTTCATAATCAGCGCTCTTCGCTTTCCTGGAGTAGTGCGTTGTGAATTGGCAAGGCCAAGCCTGCGGGCGTCTAGTTTTTCCTGTCGGTGTGGCGGTTAAGCGTGGTTGGTGTGTCTTGATGGCGATGCTGGCGCTCTATGGCGTGGCCGTGGCCTCAGAAGCTCCGCCAGCTGCTCCACGCATGGCCATGGGTTTGATCGTCAAGCTCAAGGATGCCAAGCCTCAATCGGTGGTGCGCCTGAAGGCGTCTGCTGTGCCGAGTGATGGGGCGCCCAGGCAGCGGCAGCGCATGGCCGATGCCGCGCGCCGCAAGCGGGTGTCTTACCTGGTTCAGCGGCCCACCGCCTTTGCCGCCAATGTCATCCATCCTGGGCATGCCATTCCTTGGGATGAGGCCAATGCTCAGGCGCAGCGCTTGCGCGCGGATCCCGATGTGGAGTGGGTGGTGGTCAATGAGATTGTCAGAAGGCATTCATTGGGCATCAACAACCTGCCGACTGATCCGGGCTACCTGCGGGGCAATGACAGTACTAGCATTCCGAACCTGATCAGCCCCGGCATACCCCCCAATGGTTCTGGCCAAGTCTGGCTGCAAAGCTTGCCGGGCAATGGTTCCAGGGAAGGGGTGGCCGATTTCCCGGCGGCCTGGTCTTTCATTGACACCTGGGCTCAATCCCACACCTTGTCCCCCGTGGTGGTGGCGGTGCTGGACACCGGGATATTGGCCCACCCTGATCTGGACGGCCGGCTTTTGCCTGGCTATGACTTTGTCTACCATCCGCTGGCTTCGGGTGACGGGGATGGCGTGGACAACGATCCCACCGACGAGGGTGACTGGGTCAGCGCCAGCGACAAGTCGACGCATCCCGATGTTTTTGACGCTGATTGCGATGTGGAGGATCGAAGCTCCTGGCACGGGCTGGCAATTGCCGGGATGCTGGTGGCCAACACCAATAATGGCCAATATGGCGCGGGCATGCTGGCCCAGCTCAACGGCCCGATTGGCTCGGCGATGCTCATGCCGGTTCGTGTGGCCGGCAAATGCGGTGCGGAGGTCAGCAGCATCATTGAAGGCCTGTTGTGGGCCTCCGGTGTCACTTACCAAGGCGCGCCTGCGCTGCCGGCCCATCCCGCCAAGGTCATCAACCTGAGTTTTGGTGGTGACGGCAACTGCGATTCAAGCTCGAATGCCGGGCCCATTTACTTGCAGACCATTGCCGCTCTGAGGAACAACGGCGTGTTGGTGGTGGCCTCCGCCGGCAATGACACGGTAGGAGGCATCAAGGCTTCGCTGCCGGCCAATTGTCCGGGTGTGTTGGCGGTCACAGGCTTGAATCAAGATGGCTACAAAGCCAGGTATGCCAACATGGTCAGTGATGGTGTGGCCGTGGCTTCTGGTGATGTGAATTCCAGCAGGAACCTGATCGATGATGGGGTTTACACCCCGATCAACACGGGGCTCACCTCGCCTTCATCGGACTTCGCCATGGACCAGAAGGTTGGGACCAGCTTTGCGGCACCCCAGGCCGTGGGCGTCGCGGCGATGATGCTGGCGATCAACCCCACTCTGAGCGTTCAGCAACTGATTGATTTGATCAAGTCCACGTCACGCCACCCGTTCCCTGGGAGCGGCTTTGCAAGCTGTAATCCGGCGGTGCCCCAGGCCAATTGCTCTTGTCGTAGCACCGCCCCGCTGACCTGTGGTGTGGGGGTTTTGGATGCGCCGCAGGCGGTCGCCCTGGCCGCATCCACCGTGGGTGCTGGCACGACCACGTCAGTGATCACTTCAGCGTCCTATTTCACCCCGAGCCGCATTCCCGCGACACAGAGTTCCTCTTCTGGCGGTGGCGGCGGTTCACTGGATTGGGCCGAATTCTTCGGCCTGGCCAGCCTGACCGCCCTGGCGCTCATCAAGCGCCGCTACTCAGCTCAAGGCCGGCAAGCCGCGAAGCTTTTGCCCTGAGGCAGTTTCAGGGCTGACAAGGCCACCTGGGTGTTGATGTCGGCCTGGGCCACCCGGACCACTTGCACTTCCATGGCGGGCCGCAAGGTGACGACGCGGGCGGTGCGGATGCCACGCAGCTTCAGGGTGTTGAGTGCGGCATTGGCGTCTTCAAGGCGGCCATAGCGGCCCAGTGACAAGCCGGGCGCCAGGTTGGCCGGCGTTTTGATTTCTTCAAAGTTCAGGCCGCGGATGCGGCGCAGTTCGGTCAGCTTGCGGGCCAGCATGTCGGCATCGGCATAGGGGCCCATGTAGGTCAACCACACGCCAGGCACGGCCACGGTGTCCGTGGTCCAGGTGTTGGCGGCCAGAACAGGCTTGAGGGTGGCTTCGACCTGCGGTTGTTCGGCCGCGGTGAATGGCCCTGCTTCCACGCAGATGGTGCGGCCCGCCGACGCTTCAGTGCCGGGGGCGGACGAGGTGGGGTCAGTCTGGCTTGCTGGTGCGGAAGATGGCGAGGCCGGTACGGCCGAAGATGCCCCCACCACGGTCAACTGGGCGGCGTTCACTTGTTGCTTCAAGCGTTGCGGTTCGCGTTGGGCGTCGGGTTGGATGCCGATGACATCATTCAACCACCCATGGCTCCAGGCGTAAAAACCAGCGTTGGCCAACAACAGCACAAGGACCAGGGAGCGCAGCATGGATAGTCAGGCGAGGGGAGGTGTCGGGGGTGGCGCAGAAGCTGCCAGGCGCACGCTCACGTCGCCAGTGGTCCAGCGTTGCAAGCCGGCGTCAGTATGCACGAGCAGGGCGCCTTGCTGGTCCACGCCGTCGGCGCGGCCAGTGTCGGTGGGGGCGCCGCGCAACAGTGCGTTGCCGCTGGCGCCGCGCCAAAGGGCCACGTCCTGCCCGGCCAGGGCGTCTCGTTGGGCGTAGGCGGCTTGCACAGGGGCAAAGCCTTCCAGGGCAAAGCGTTGCACCGCGCGCAGCAGTTTGGGCGCAACCCAGGCCCACACCTGTCCGGCGGTCAGGGGCGTGGTGTTGAGCTCTTGCAGGCAGGCGTGCGCCAATCCGCTCGCTTGATCGCCTTGGGGCCGCAGGTTGATGCCCACGCCGATCACCACCCAACGCTGTCCGGCCGTCAAGCCAGGCGCTGGCGTGGCCTCGATCAGGATGCCGCCCAGCTTGCGCTGTTGCCACCACAGATCGTTGGGCCACTTCAGGGTGATGGGGGGCTGGGCGGGGCCTGGCAAGGCCGCCATGCCCGCGTCCAGGGCCTGGGCGATGACCAGGCCCACGGCCAGTGAGAGGGCACTGCCGCCGCCGGGCACCTGCTCCAGGTCCAGCGGCAGGCCCAGCGAAAAGGTCAGGCTGTCGCCAGGCTGGGCAATCCATTGGCGGCCATGGCGGCCCCGTCCAGCCGTTTGCTGGTGGGCTGCCAGCAGCATGGGGGCGGTGTCGCCAGCGCGGCCACGGGCCAGCAAATGGGTGTTGGTCGAGTCGGTTTCGGGCAGGACTTCGATGCTGATGTTCGGACAATCGGCCTGCGTGTCCAGCCAGATCTGCTCGGCGGCGGTGTTCAGGTCGATCATGCGGCGTGGCTCAGCGTTTGCGGGTTTTGGCGGCCAGCATGGTGCCCCGGCATTGCTGGGCACCACACCAGCAGGCGTATTCGCGCTTGAGGGCGGCCGTCAGGCGGGCGTCGATCACCAGGCCGTAGTCGAAGAACAACTCTTCGCCGGGGGCGATGTCGCGCAGGGCTTTGAGGAAGACGCGGTTGCCATCCTGCTCGGCTTCCACATTGGGATTGCAGGAATGGTTGATCCAGCGGGCCGAGTTGCCCTGATACTTCCCGTCGATGACGTGGCCGTCGTCCAGGTGGAAGTAGAAGGTGTGGTTGGGCTGTTCGGGGTCGTGGGGGTGGCGCTCAAGGGCCTCGTCCCAGGTGATGATCTCGCCCTTGTATTCGATGACGGTGCTGCCGGCTTCGATGGCCTGGGTGGCGAAAACCCCACGGCCGTGGATGCCGGACTGGCGGACCTGGATGCGCCGGCCTGACGCGGATATTTTGGGAATTGCTTGCGTCATCGACAACTTTGGGTACATTGAAATGAGTGGGCGCGCGTGTGCGTGCGCACGCGTAAGAGCTGATTTTAGTTGGATAAAAAATTCAAACCATGAGCAAAGCCCTGGTCATCGCTGAGAAACCTTCTGTCGCACAGGACATCGTGCGGGCTTTGACGCCCATCGATGGCAAGTTCGACAAGCACGACGACTACTTCGAGAGCGCCAATTACGTGGTGAGCTCGGCCGTAGGTCACCTGGTCGAGATCAAGGCCCCGGAGGAGTTCGACGTCAAACGTGGCAAGTGGAGCTTCGCCAACCTGCCGGTCATCCCGCCTTATTTCGATCTGAACCCGATCGACAAGAGCAAGGGCCGCCTCAATGCCCTGGTCAAGCTGATCAAGCGCAAGGACGTGACCAACCTGATCAACGCCTGTGACGCCGGGCGCGAGGGTGAGTTGATCTTCCGTTTGATCATGCAGTACGCGCAGGACAGCACCGCCACCACCAAGGCCAAGGGCCTGGGCAAGGGTGTGCGCCGCCTGTGGCTGCAAAGCATGACGCCGCAAGCCATCCGCGATGGCTTCGACAAGCTGCGCACCGACGACCAGATGATGCCGCTGGCCGATGCCGCGCGTTGCCGCTCAGAGGCCGATTGGCTGGTGGGCATCAACGGCACGCGGGCCATGACGGCCTTCAACTCTCGCGATGGCGGTTTCTTCCTGACCACCGTGGGCCGCGTGCAGACGCCGACCCTGTCGATCGTGGTTGAGCGCGAGGAAAAGATCCGCAAGCACGTGTTCCGCGATTACTGGGAAATCCGGGGCAGCTTTGGCGCCACGGCGGGCAGTTACGACGGCAAGTGGTTTGATCCCACCTTCAAAAAGGACAAGGGCGCGGCAGATGGTTCGGCCGAGGCTGAGCTGAAGGCCGATCGCGTTTGGTCAGCGGCTGATGCGCAGGCCATCGCCGACGCCGTGCGTGGCAAGACGGGCGCGGTCACCGAAGAGGCCAAGCCCTCGACCCAGGCCAGCCCGCTGCTGTACGACCTGACCACGCTGCAACGCGAGGCCAACTCGCGCTTCGGTTTCAGCGCCAAGACCACGCTGTCGCTGGCCCAGGCCTTGTACGAAAAGCACAAGGTGCTGACCTATCCACGGACCGACTCGCGCGCGTTGCCCGAGGACTACGTGGACGTGGTCAAAGACACCATGAAGATGATCGCCAGCGAGGACATGCCCGGCCCGCTGCGCGAGCTGGCTCAGCATGCCAGCAAGGCCTTGAAGGAAGGCTATGTGAAGCCCGTCAAGCGTGTGTTCGACAACGCCAAGGTGTCGGATCACTTTGCCATCATCCCCACGCTGCAGGCGCCCAAGAGCCTGACCGAGATCGAGGCCAAGCTGTACGACATGGTCGTCAAGCGCTTCCTGGCGGTGTTTTATCCGTCGGCCGAGTTCATGGTCACCACCCGCATCACCAAGATCCCGGCGGCGGGCAAGGAGCATCACTTCCAGACCAACGGCAAGGTGTTGGTCAAGCCGGGCTGGCTGGCCGTTTACGGCAAGGAAGCCCAGGACGACGACGCCACGCTGGTGGCCGTGCAGCCTGGCGAGTCCGTGTTGAACGAAGACGTCGTGGTCAACGCGCTGAAGACCAAGCCACCCGCGCGCTACTCGGAAGCCACGCTGCTGAGCGCCATGGAAGGCGCCGGCAAGCTGATCGACGACGAGGAGTTCAAAGCCGCGATGCAGGAAAAGGGCCTGGGCACGCCAGCCACGCGCTCGTCCATCATCGAAGGCCTGATCATGGAAAAGTACATGATCCGCGAAGGCCGCGAGCTGATCCCCACGGCCAAGGCTTTCCAGCTGACCACGCTGCTGCGCGGCCTGGGCGTGGAAGACCTGACCAAGCCTGAGCTCACTGGCAACTGGGAGTTCAAGCTGTCCGAGATGGAAAAGGGCTTGCTCACCCGAGAAGCCTTCATGGCCGAGATTGCGCAGATGACCCAGCGCATCGTGCAAAAGGCCAAGGAATACGACCGCGACACCATCCCCGGTGACTACGCCACCATGGCCACGCCTTGCCCCAATTGCGGCGGCACGGTGAAAGAAAACTACCGCCGCTTCACCTGCATCGGCAAGGGCGGCGTGTCGGCCGACGGCACCGAGGGCGCGGGTTGCGGCTTCTCGATCAGCAAGAGCCCGGCGGGCCGCAGCTTCGAGCTGCCCGAGATCGACCGTTTGCTGCAGGACCACAAGGTGGGGCCGCTGGAGGGTTTCCGATCCAAGGCGGGTTGGCCCTTCACGGCCGAGCTCAAGCTGGTGCGCGACGAAGAGTTGAACAACTGGAAGATGGAGTTCGACTTTGGCGATGCCGCCAGGAAGGAAGAAGAGGCCGGTGAGGCGGTGGATTTCAGCGGGCACCAGTCTTTGGGCGCTTGCCCCAAATGCAAGGGCCATGTCTACGACCACGGCAGCAACTACATCTGCGAGAACGCCGTGGGCGTGGCCACCTGCGATTTCAAGAGCGGCAAGATCATCCTGCAGCAGCCCGTGCCGTCCGAGCAGATGACCAAGCTGTTGTCGACCGGCAAGACTGATCTGCTGGAGAACTTCGTGTCGAACAAGACGCGGCGCAAGTTCAAGGCGTTTTTGAGTTGGGATGTCAAGGCGGGCAAGGTGAGCTTCGAGTTCGAGCCCCGGGCGCCGCGTGTGCCAGCCGCCAAAAAGGCTGCGGCCAAGAAGGCGGCCTGACCCCTCGGTCAGCGCAAGGGATCGGGGCGGTGTAAGGTTCGGGGTGGTTCGGCGACTGATGAAGTGCCGTCGCACCATGCCCACCGGAGCCTTGCCATGTCCCTGATCCGAATTTCCCAGCCTTCACAGCCAGCAGCCAGCGAAATCACGCCGCAGCAGGTGTACCAGCAACGCCGCGATGTGCTGCGCCAGATGGCGGCGGGTGCTGCTGGCCTGGGACTGACTGCCTGGGCGGGCCAGGAGGCCTTGGCCCAAAGCGCCAGTGTGGTCAAGCGACCGGGCAAGCTGACGGCTTTGGCCGGTGTCCGCAGCACGGTGTCGGGCGCGCAGGTGGCCGACAAGCTCACCCCCTACGAGGACGTGAGCAGCTACAACAATTTCTACGAGTTCGGCACCGACAAGTCCGACCCTTCCCAGGCCGCGCACACGCTCAAGCCCAGCCCCTGGTCGCTCATCATCGAGGGCGAGGTGGGCAAGCCGCAAAAGCTGGGGCTGGAGGATCTGCTCAAACTGGCGCCCATGGAAGAGCGCATCTACCGCCTGCGCTGTGTTGAGGGTTGGTCCATGGTGATCCCTTGGGTGGGGTATTCGCTCTCGGCCTTGATCAAACGCGCCGAGCCCAACAGCCGCGCCAAATACGTCGAGTTCGTCTCGCTGGCCGACCCCAAGCAGATGCCCGGCGTGCGCTCCAGCGTGCTCGACTGGCCCTATGTGGAAGGCCTGCGCATTGACGAAGCCATGCACCCCTTGACCTTGATGGCCTTTGGCCTGTACGGCGAGGTCTTGCCCAACCAGAACGGCGCGCCGCTGCGCCTGGTGGTGCCCTGGAAGTACGGCTTCAAGAGCGCCAAGTCCATCGTCAAGATCCGCCTGGTCGAGCAGCAGCCCAAATCGTCTTGGCAAAAGGCCAATGCGTCGGAGTACGGTTTCTATTCCAACGTGAACCCCAAGGTCGACCACCCGCGCTGGAGCCAGGCGTCCGAGCGCCGCATTGGCGATGGCGGCCTGTTCACCCCGCGCAAGCCCACCTTGATGTTCAACGGTTATGAAGCGCAGGTGGGCCAGTTGTACGCGGGCATGGATTTGAAGAAGAACTATTGAGATGAACCGTTTGCTGATCAACCAGTGGCTGCTCAAGCCTTGGGTCAAGCCCCTGGTGTGGCTGGTTTGTGCTGTGCCCGCCGTGGCCTTGCTGGTGGCCGCGGCGACCGACAACCTGGGCGCCAATCCCGCTGAAAAGCTCATCCGCGAAACGGGTGAATGGACCTTGCGCTGGCTGTGGCTGACCTTGGCGATCACACCGTTGCGCGAGGCAACCTCGCTGGCGGGCTTGCTGCGCTACCGGCGTGCGCTGGGGGTGACCACCTTCGTCTATGCCTTGCTGCATTTCCTGAGCTACGCCTGGCTGGACAAGGGCTTGGTGGTGGATGACATCTGGCGCGATGTCATCAAGCGCAACTTCATCCTGGTCGGCATGGTGGCCCTGATCCTGATGACCCCGTTGGCGCTGACCTCGTTCAACCGTGCCATCAAGGCCCTGGGCGCCAAGCGCTGGCAGGCGCTGCACAAGCTGGTCTACGCGGTGGCCTTGCTGGGCTTGCTGCACTTCTACTGGAAGAAGTCTGCCAAGAACGACCTCAACGAGGTGTGGGTGTATGCCGCCATCCTGGCGGTGCTGCTGGGCTGGCGCGTGGTGCGCCAGGGCGGCGTGATGGGGATGCTGCGGGTTCGATGACCGATCTGCTGCTGTTGTTCGTGCCGTTTTTTGCCCTGGTCCTGATGGGTTGGGGCGCGGCCCGTGGGCGCTGGCTGCCGCTGGAGGGCATCCCCGCCATGAACAGCTTTGTGTTGTTCTTCGGCTTGACGGCCATGCTGTTCCGTCTGGGCGCCAGTGGGGCCTTGCACCAGAGTGGTCTGCTGGGCCTGGTGTTGGTTTATGGCCTGGCGGGCGGCGTGGTCACGGTGCTGGCCTTGGTGTGGGGCATTCGCCAACGCTTGATCCGGCGCGACAGCGGCCTGGTGGCGCTGGCCACGGCGTTCCCCAACACGGGTTTTCTGGGCTTGCCCTTGCTCACGGGCTTGCTGGGGCCGCAAGCAGCGGGCCCCATCGCGGCCACCTTGCTGATCGACGTGCTGCTGCTGAGTTCGTTGTGCCTGGCCTGGGCCCACTCGCACGCCGCGCGCGAAGCCCCGGGCGACGATCCGGCCGAGGCCTGGCATGCCGCGCAAGCCTCACTCAAAGGCGCCTTGCGCAACCCGCTGTTGTGGTCCATGGCTTTGGGCATGCTGGTGTCGTGGCTGGGTTGGACCTTGCCGCATGCCGTGGACGAAACCATCCGGCTCTTGGGCCTGGCTTCCACGCCCACGGCCCTGTTCACCTTGGGCGCGATCCTGGCACGTGCGCAGATGCAGCCAGCCCGGGTTGCGGCGGCCTCGGTGCCGATCGGTGTGCCTTTGTTGCTCAAGCTGGTGATCCACCCCCTGCTGGTGTGCGGCGCGGGTTGGGCGCTGGTACAGGCTGGCGTGGCTTTGCCCCCTTCAGGCTGGCTGACCATCATCCTGGCGGCCGCTTTGCCGTCGGCCAGCAATGTGTCGATGCTGGCCGAGCGCGAGGGTGCCAACACCGCCCTGGTGGCCCGGATCATCCTGTGGACCACCGCCTGTGCGCTGCTGAGCCTGGCCCTGTGGGCCAGTGTCCTGCGCGGACCATTTGAAACAATTCATTTCTAATTCCCCCCAAGAGCGGGGCAGGTGGGGGGTGGGTTTCATTGGATGATGGCGGGCTGTTGCCATTCCATTAAAAAATCCAGGGGAAACCATGATCTTGCCTCCGATCAGCGGCGGAGCTTTGACGTCATCGCTGTCAGCCTTGGGCGGCGAACTCGTCTCTCGGTTGCGGGCGGCCTTGACCCTGGGCCAGCACACGCGCCTGGTCCAGATCGACACCGTTTTGCCTGCCAACACCTTGGTGGTTGAGCGCTTGCAGATCACCGAGGCCGTGCATGCCGATGAGCCCCTGTGGGCCGAAGTCGATTGCCTGAGCACCTCGGCCTACCTGGAACTCAAAGCCTTGACCGGCGAGGCCGTGATCGTGCGCCTGCAACAGGCTGATGGCACCTGGCGAACCTGGCACACGCACGCCGTGCGGGCGGCGCAACTGGGCGCCGATGGCGGCTTGGCCCGCTACCGCCTCACCCTTGCCGCCTGGACACATTGGCTGAGCCTGCGGCGCGACACGCGCATCTTCCAGGACCAGACGGCGCAAGATATCGCCGGTGAGGTCTTCAAGGCTTATCCACTGGCCAAGGTGCGTTTTGAGGTGGCTGCACCGGGCCCGGTGCGGGCCTTGACCACCCAGTACCGCGAAACCGATTGGGCTTTTGCTTGCCGCCTGATGGCCGAAGAGGGCTGGAGCTGGCGCATTGAGCACGAGGCTGATCACCACACCTTGGTGGTGTCTGACCAGCAGGCCCAGCGGCCCGACCTGGGAGCGCTGCGTTTCAGCCGGCCGGACATCCGCGCCAATGGCTTTTTAGGCTTTGGGGCCGGCTTGGTGGAGGACACCATCACGGCCTGGAGCGTGGGGCAACGTGTCGGCACCAACACGGTGACCTTGGCGGGGTGGGACGAGCGCCAACTGGCGGGTGTTTCAGCGCAGGCCATGGCGGTGGGCCAGCCTGCCGCCGTGCCCTCGCTGGAGGTGTACCGGGGCCATGGTGAACGTCGGCACGCAGATGGCCAGGTGGGCACGGCTCAGCCCGCCAGCAGCGCGGTGGCAAATGCCCGTGCCACGGCCTTGATGGCCGCTCACGAGTTGGGCCACCACGCGGTGGAAGGCCAAAGCGCGGTGCGCGCCTTGCAACCTGCGGCCACCTTCCAGATCACCGAGCACAGCTTGTACGGCGGTGTGGGCGGCGCTGACCACGATTTTTGCGCACTCAGCATCGTTCACGAAGCGGCCAACAACCTGGGCGCCGAGGCCGCACAGATCCTGAAGGCCACCGACCTGGCGCAAGGCAGCTACCGCAACCGATTCACGGCGGCGCCTGCGGCGGCTCGCCTGGTGCCGATGCCCTGGCACAAGCCCACGGCGCCGGGGCTGCAAACGGCCATGGTCATGGCTGCCCCGAATGAACCTTTGACCACCGACCGGGATGGGCGGGTGCGGGTGCAGTTTGGGTGGCAGCGCGGACAGTCTCCCCTGGCGGGGGGCTTTCCCGGACCGTTGTCGGCGCAAGGGGCCGAGACCGGCCATGCGCCTGGCCACGATGGCAGTGGCACGTGGGTGCGCGTGGCCAAGAGCAGCGCCGGGGCCAACTGGGGCGCGGTCTTCACGCCGCGCGTGGGCACCGAGGTGCTGGTTGATTTCATCGATGGCGACATCGACCGGCCCATCGTGATTGGCCAGTTGCACAACGGGCAGCACGACCTGCCCTGGCCCGCGGGCGTGGACGCGGGTAGCAACCACCCCGGCACGGTGTCGGGCTGGCACCACCAGCACCTGGACCAGCAAGGCGCCAACCAGTGGCTGGTGGACGATGCCACCGGCCAGTTGCGCATGCGCCTGGCCAGCCACAGCGGCGCCACTGGCTGGAGCGAGTTGACGCTGGGCAGGATCATCCGCCAAAGCGGGCAGGGCGGCTCGGGCCATGCGCAGCGTGGCAATTGGCTGGGTGAAGGTTTCTACGGCCACACCGAAGGCTGGGGCGTGGTGCGCGCGGGCGGTGGCCTGTTGATGAGCAGCACGGCCAGGGCGCAACGGGGTGCCAGCGTCAACAGCACGCAGATGGACGCGGCCGAGGCCGTGGGCCAGTTGAAGGCCGCGCGGCAATTGGGCGACACCCTGAGCCAGAGCGCCCGCCAGCAAGGCGCCCAGGGCTTGAGCAGCCACTATGCCGGCCAAGCCGTGCAAGGCCACGCCGACACCATGGACCCGCAGGCCAAGGGCAAGCACACCCAGGCGGTGGGCGGCCAGGCGGCACAAAAAGCCAATGGCCGCTCCCTGGGTGATGCGGTGGAGCGCTTCAACACGCCCATCATTCACCTGGACACGCCGGTGACGGCCAGCTTCGTGACGCCCGCCAGCATCAGCCTGTTCAGCGGGCAAGACACCAGCTTGTCATTGCAAGGCGATCTGCAAGTTACCAGCGCCCACACCGTGAGCAGCGTGAGCGGGCAGACCAGTAGCTTGTACACGCACAGCGGGGGCATCAAGGGCATCGCGGCCAATGGGGCGGTGAGCTTGCGCGCGCACACGGACAGCCAGCAGGTGTTGGCGGATCAGGACATCACCGTGCAAAGCACGAGTGATGAAGTGCGCATCCAGGCCAAGGACAGCATCACCTTGACGGCGGGGCAAAGCCAGATCGTGATCAAGGGTGGGGACATCACCTTCACGATGCCGGGGAAGTTCACGGTGAAGGGGGCGGGGCATGAGTGGAGTGGTGGGGGGAGTGGTGAAGCCTGTTTGGTCTTCTTGCCATCAGGCTTGGTGGGCATCACACCGGAGCCCAATCAGCACAATCAATTCTTTGTACTGAAGTGGGCCAATTCGGGTCGTCCCATGAAGAACCAAGCCTTCCGCATTCGCCGTGCCAATGGCGCGTTGCAAAGTGGTGTCACCGATGCCAATGGCCGAAGCCCTCTGCTTGATACGGCCAGCCAGGCTGAGTTGCTGACTGTGCAAGTGCAGCGCCCTGCTGCCAACGCTTGATGACCGCTGATTGAATCCCCTTATGACCGCCCCTCAAATTTTGGCCACCCGAGTTGATGCCGATGGCACCCAAACAGCGCAGGCAAGCAGCACGCCTTGTGCGGACCAATCCGGTTGCGAGATGCACGTGCTGCCTTTGCGCACCATACCGATTGTTTTCATACCCGGCATCATGGGCAGCAACTTGCGGCTGACCAAAGAGCGCACGGCAGAACTCAAGAAGTCGATGGGCAAGGACAACGATATCTCGTGGCGCCCCGAGGCCACGATGGAAACGCTGGCGATGATTGCCAAGACTCCGGCGCAACGCCAGTTGATCCTGGACCCCGAGGCCACATCGGTTGATCGCTACGACCTGAGCGTGGCGGGCGCCGACAAGCGCCACGCCAACGTGGGCGACGTGGCCTACGTGCGGGCTGAAGACAAGCAAGACCTGGCCGCCAAAGAGCGTGATCAATATGCCCGCAAACGGGGCTGGAGCGAGGTGTTTTTCCAAAGCTACGGCAAGCTTTTGCAAACACTGGAGTCCAGCCTCAATCAAATGTGCATGGACGGGCGTGCGCAGTCCGCATGGACAAATGGTCCTCGGCATGCACTGAACGTCGAGCCCAAGGATTGGGGTGGCAATGGTGGAGCAGCGTTGACCGAAGCCGAGTTGCAGACCGTCAGCGATGCCTGGTACCCGGTGCATGCCATTGGCTACAACTGGTTGCGCTCCAATGGCGAATCTGCCAAGGATGTCGCCCAGCGCATCCGCGAGATCATCAAGTACTACCAGGATCTCAAGTTCGATTGCAGCAAGGTGATCGTGGTGACCCACTCCATGGGTGGTTTGGTGGGGCGGGCACTGGTGCATCCGGAGTACGGCAATGCGCAGGATGTGATTGCCGGTATCGTGCATGGCGCGATGCCCGCTGTGGGCGCCGCTGCAGGCTACAAGCGCATTCGTGTGGGGTTTGAGGGCAGTGGCATGGTGGGGTCGATTTTCAAGAAGATCGTGGGCGACACCGGCCCCAAGGTGACGGCGGTGCTGGCCAATGCGCCCGGTGGCCTGCAATTGCTGCCCAGCGAACGCTACGGCACGGATTGGCTCAAGGCCAGCCTAGATGGCAAGGAAATGTTGTCGCTGCCCAAAGCGGATCCGTATGAAGAGATTTATACCGTGCAGGACAAGTGGTATCGGTTGATAACGCCTGAGTGGGTGAATCCGGCGCTCAAGGAGGGCGCAGAAGTCGAGCGTGTTTATGCGTCTTTGTTTGATGCTCGGAAATTTCATCGAAACATTGCTGAGACCTATCACCCTCAAACCTACTTGAGCTATGGCGCGGACGATAAGCAAAAAGCCTGGGGCGAGTTGGTGTGGAAAACGGGTAAGGCGCCATTCCTGCGCGGTGGTGCCGGTCAATTGTTCGGCTCGCAGAAACTGCACATTGGTGGTTCAACCGAAAACTGGCAGACCGTTTTTGACTCCGGCGAAGGTGAAATCATCTTGAAAGATGGCACTGCCGAGCATGACGGCCAGCAGTTCGGGGCTCACATTGCAGACCCAGCGCATTTGGGGGATGGCACCGTGCCTGCAGAACGATCTGCGCAAGACCCGGTTCGCCAAGGCAAGGCGCAAATTGCCTATGAACAAACAGGCTATGAACACCAGGACAGCTATGGCAACGATAAGGTGCTGGCTTCTACCACGCACGCCATCTCCAAGATTGCGTTGCAAGCCTTTACATGGGATACGCACTGATGTTGATCCGCTGGTTAGCTGTCCTTCTGCTTGTTCTTAATTTCTCCGCTTGTCAAACCGAGGCCCATCAAATGACCCCGCCCCGCATTGAAAAACTGTTCGAGAAGACCAAGCCTGTTTGCTTCGGGCGCTTTGTCGTTGACGTCCCGATGAGGACGCAGGTTTTGGCCGGGCCACAAGCATTTGGTCCGTATATGGAGGCTCTGCCGAATGAGGTGCAGTCTCTTGGACGTCGAGCTACCGATGCTCGTAACAAGGTGCGGGCAAAATCTCAAACCACTGAACATGCCGAAGTTATATCTTTGGAGCAAGCACCCAATCCTGGAAGTTGGACTTTGCGTTACTGGGAAAGCGATTCAGCAAAGGCCGTGGGGTTGGAGACATTTGAATCGTTTCTTGCAGCTTCGCCACATGGATTTTTTTATAGATCAACTACAGCCAAAAGCGTAGGAAGAACGGCTATCCAAGTAGAGCAAAACATCAAGTATGTTGCATCCCACCTTCGCGCCCGCGATCCAGCGGAGGTCCCCACTGAACCGGGTGTCTGCTTGGATGTCGGCTTCATCGCCGATGACAGTGGCCAGTTCCAGGAAATCTTTGGCGTAGGTTTCCGCTTTCCTGAACTGACCGATGCGAGCTTCTCGATTTCGTCGAACAAGAACGCGCAACAAGGCGAAAGCTTCGAGGCGCGTTTGGCGGAAGCCGCGCGTTCGGCCAAAGGCGAGCCAGAAATGGCCGCAGCCTTGGCGAAGATCAAGACCCTGCGTCAGGGCAAGCACAAGGTGCAGCAAGGTGAGGGCAGCGAGGCGCTCTTTAAGCGCCCGGTTTCAGAAGGCGAAGGGCACTGGCACGAGTTTCAGTTTGAATATGCAGGCAAGCGCTTTGATCATCACAATCCGCCATGGGACGCCACCTTGTTCACGGGCGTGGTGCGCAGCGATGCAGGCGCTGCGCCATCAAGCTTGAGTGACGAAGAAGCCATTGCGTTGTGGGACAGGTTGATGTCCAGCGTTCGCTTGAGAGTGCCGCCGAAGTGATGGCGCGTGAGTGAGTTGTCGTCATGAACCTGATTGTGGTGCCGGGGAAGTTCACGTTGAAGGGGGCGGGGCATGAGTGGAGTGGTGGGGGCACCGGTTGGGGTGCCAGTGATGGCATGTCCCGCGAGCCAAACTTCACTGGGCTGCCCTCACTCGTCAGCAACTGGCGCGACTAAGGAATTTATTCATGGCGACTCCCCTGCTTCCGCAGGAAATTTGGTTCCTGGAGGTCTTCAGCTCCTCCGCATATTTCAAGCAAGTGCGTGATGCATGGCGCACCATGCTGGACGACTTGGAAGCTGCAATGGATCGACAGATGCGTGGCCTGCCTGCCGACTATCGCTCTCGACCCATGTCTGAGCAGCCTGACATCGGTTGGGGCCAACGTGTAATTCCTAATTTCAGAGACACGATGCAAGACCTTGACAGTGCGCTGATACGGATGCGATCCGGGGAGCTATTGGCCATGAAGCTTGGTGGCGGCCCGGCGAGCGATCAGGTTGGACAAATTCGTGACTATCCGGCGTATTGGTTGACAGATGAGGAGGCTCGGCATTTCAATCGCTGGATGAGCGAGGCGGCTAGCCCCTCTGAGGCTATTCGCACCACCATCAATGGCGGCTGGGAGCCCGGAGATCTTGTTGAGATTTCCAATCTTGAGGGTTACTACAAGCTTAAGCTTCCGACCTCTTGGCCCCTGTACCGCCTGAATCCAAAAGTGCGCGTCGCAAGTGGTGAGATGGTCTCTCTGACTGGCATCTATTTGCCGGACGCCGACGGCAGTTGCCCTCAATTGTTCGTGGCGGGTGATGAGTGGCCTGTCGATGATGCGCAAATCGGCATTGACAACTACGGACATCACACGTCCGAGGTCCCCACAGTCTGGACATTGGTCGAACGCATCGCAGACAACGGCGGCGGTATACCTGGCGAGACCGATCCCATCAAGGCCGGTGTGCGCTTGCGCTGCGATGCCAATCAGGCCTGCCCTTTGACTGGCCATTGGTTCACGCCTGCAGTGGTCAACAGCCGTCGTTACTTCACGCAAGGCGATGTGATGCCCGACTTCAAATCCGACTATGGTTTGACGATCTGGCAGTGGGATGAGCAGCAGAGTTGAAGCGCGGCGGTGTCATCAACAGCGTTGGACTTTCCACGCTCTGCGTTCTGCTTTGGGTATTTGCCACAAGGGCGGAGGCCTTGCCTGCACTGTCGATCAGCGGAGAATCGCAATCGAACGCATGTGAACCAAACGAAATCCTCAGGCTAGAAAAACAGGTCGCTGACGTCGAAGGCGAAGCTGCTTGGCCGATTGTTTTCGCAGCGCTATGCTCCGAATCGTCAATGGCGACGAAGTTTGTCGAACAGCACAGTACAAAGAGAGTGCGACGCATTGTTAGGGGAGCAGACGAACCCGCGATCCCCCTTATGGCCAAGCAAAGTGCTTGGAACGCTGCTGCGAATCGAGATTTTCAGCGGTTTTTTGTCAGCTATTGGGTCAATGAGGCGTGCATTCGCTCAATTGAGTTGAGGAGGGTGGCGGGAACCTGGCTCATCAGTGACCTCTCACAAAGCTGTGACTAACCAAACTACATCTCCTTCCCGTTCTTCATTCAGCGAGTCCGTTTCCAGGTCAGAACCAGTGGTCATCAAACTTGTCGAAACCGGGGCAGCATTTGCCAAACCCCATGCTGGAACGGGCAAGTCCAAGCATCAACCAGCAGGCGTGGATTTTTACAGAACGTGATGGGGAGCAAGGCCCAATGGGGTCGCAGCTAGGCATGTCTCTGATTCCAACATCCAACCTATGAAAACTGACTTCAAAGGCAACAAGCAATCCCTGCCGAGCAAGCTGTGCGCCGTGTGCGGCCGCACCATGACCTGGCGCAAGGCCTGGGCCAAGAACTGGGTGTCGGTGCTGTATTGCTCTGATGCCTGCCGCGCCAAAAAATCAGGCATCAAATCCCATGGCTAGCAAAGTCCGCCACCTTGTCATCGTGCTGGGCGATCAGCTCGATCCACAGTCCTCTGCCCTGCAGGGCTTCGATGCCGCCCAAGACGTGGTGTGGATGGCCGAGGTGGCGGAAGAATCCACCCACGTGTGGTCGGCCAAGCAGCGCATCGCGATGTTCCTCAGTGCCATGCGCCACTTTGCGCAAGAGTTGCGCGCGCAGGGCCTGCCACTGCGCTACACGCGGCTGGACGATGCTGACAACACGGGCACGCTGCACCAGGAACTCGGCAAGGCCATCACCCAACTGCAACCGGCCGCACTGATCCTGACTGTGCCTGGCGACTGGCGCGTGTTGCAAAATCTGCGTGCCGTGGCGGCGCAGCACCACTTGCCCCTGGACCTGCGTGACGACACGCACTTCTTCAGCACGGTGCGTGAATTTGCGGCGCATGCCAAAGGTCGCAAGCAACTGCGCCTGGAGTACTGGTACCGCGAGTTGCGCCACAAGCACGGCATCCTGATGGAGGGCAAAGACCCGGTCGGTGGGCAGTGGAATTTTGATGCGGACAACCGCGAATCCTTTGGCAAAGGGGGGCCGCAAAATGTGCCGCCGCCCACCCGTTTTGCCCCCGATGCCATCACCCAAGAGGTCATCGCGCTGGTCAACACACGCTTTCCCAGCCATCCTGGCAGCTTGACCAGTTTTGGCTGGCCGGTAACGCGGCCTCAAGCGCTGCAGGCCCTGCAGATGTTCGTGGCGCAGCGCCTACCGCTGTTTGGCCAGTACGAGGATGCCATGTGGTCGGGCGAGGCCTGGCTTTACCACTCGCACCTGAGCTGTGCCCTCAACCTCAAACTGTTGAACCCGCGCGAGGTGGTTCAGGCCGCTGAGGACGCCTACCGCGCTGGCCATGCACCTTTGGCGGCGGCAGAGGGTTTCATCCGGCAAATTCTGGGCTGGCGCGAGTATGTGCGCGGCATTTACTGGACGCAAATGCCCGGCTACCTGGAGCGCAATGCACTGGATGCACAAGCCGAGCTACCAACCTGGTACTGGACGGGCGACACCAACATGGCCTGCCTGCGCGACGCGATTGGCCAGACCCTGGCGCACGGCTATGCCCACCACATCCAGCGTCTGATGGTGACGGGCTTGTATGCCTTGTTGTTGGGCGTGAAGCCGCAGGCTGTCCACGCCTGGTACCTCAGCGTGTACGTGGACGCGGTCGAGTGGGTGGAGCTGCCCAACACACTCGGCATGAGCCAGTTTGGCGATGGCGGGCTGATGGCCAGCAAGCCTTATGTGGCCAGTGGCAAGTACATCCAGCGCATGAGCAACCATTGCAAGGGCTGCCAGTACGATCCGGCTCAGTCCACCGGGGCGCAAGCTTGCCCTTACACCACGCTCTACTGGGATTTCTTGATCCGTCATGAGGCCCTGCTGAAGAACAATCAACGCATGGCCATGCAGCTTAAAAACCTGGCGCGCCTGGACGGGCCGGCGCGTGACGCGATCACTTCGCAGGCCACCGAGCACCGCCGTGCCCAGCTTTGATGCGCGCGCCTGGCGTCAAACCACCTCGGCCACCACCTGATTGCGCCCCCGCGCCTTGCCCTGGTACAGCGCACTGTCCGCCCGGTTCACCGGCCCATCCACCGGCTCTTCCAGCCGATGGCTGCTCACCCCAAAGGTCATGCTGACCTTGATGGTCTGCGCGCCCACGCTGACTTCAACGGCGGACACCTTCTCGCGCAAACGCTCGGCCACCATGCTGGCGGCCTCCAGCGTGGCATTGGGCATCAGGATCAGGAATTCTTCGCCACCCCAGCGGGCCACGCTGTCTTGCTCGCGCACGGCTTGGCTCAGCACCTGGCTGACGGCTTTGAGCACGGCGTCGCCAACGGCGTGGCCATGCTGGTCGTTGATGGATTTGAAGTGGTCGATGTCGGCCAGCACGAAGGCCAGTGGGGCCAGGTGCCGCTTGCGTTGCGTCAGCTCGTAGTCGGCCAACTCCAGGAAGCTGCGGCGGTTGAGCAATTGCGTGAGCGGGTCGGTGGTGGCCAGGATGCGCAGTTGCTTTTCTGCCTTGTTGACCAGTTTCAGGTACAGGCTGGACAGGTAGAACAACAGTGAGAAAGTCACAGCGATGTTGAAGCCTCTCAGCCATGACAGGGTTTCTGAACTCAGCACATGGAAAGGCGCGGTGTTGCGCATGGTGTGGTCCAGAACCATGTACAGCACAAACACCAGGCACGACAGCAGGTATTTGTATGAGCGGTGCTTCATGGTGCTGATCACCACCACGGGCACCATCACCAGCAGGTAGTAGTGAAAGCCGCTGTCCCAGCCGATGGAGCGCACGGCCAGGGCGGCGTGAACCAGGATCTCGGACACGATGAGGATCGAGGCCAGCAGGTTGCGCCGGGTTTTCAGGCAGCCATAGCTGATCGTGAACAAGGTCACGCTGCCCAGGTTGACCCACGCCATGGTGGTGGCACCCAGCCAGTAAAACAGGCCGGCGAACAGCAGGTGGGTGACCGCCGCGACCACACTCACCTGGTACATCAATTTCCAGAACGAGCGCGAGGTGTCGCGGGGGCTGTTCTTGACCGGGGTGGTGACAGAGGGGATCGACATCGTCCTCGGATATCGACCCCTTCCGGCCCAAACTTTAATCAGGCCGCTTTGCTGCTGCGCCGCGTCAACACGCCCTTCAAGGCCACACCGGTGTGGGTGCGCGCTTTCACGAGTGCTTCTGGCGGGCCTTCGGCCACCACGCGGCCGCCACCAGTGCCGCCTTCTGGGCCCAGGTCCAGCACCCAGTCGGCTTCGGCGATCACGTCCAGGTCGTGTTCGATCACGATGACGCTGTGGCCACCCTCCACCAGGCGGTGCAACACGTGGATCAGCTTGGCCACGTCGGCCAGGTGCAGGCCCACGGTGGGTTCGTCCAGCACGTACAGGGTGTGCGGCGCTTTCTGGCCACGGCGGGTGATGTCGTCGCGCACCTTGGTGAGTTCGGTCACGAGTTTGAGCCGCTGTGCTTCGCCGCCAGACAGCGTGGGTGAGGGCTGGCCCAAGGTCAGGTAGCCCAGGCCCACGTCCTGCAAGAGCTTGAGCGGGTGCGAGATGGACGGCATGGTGCCGAAGAACTCGACGGCCTCGTCGACCTCCATCTTGAGGATGTCGCCGATGTGCTTGCCGCGCCAGGTGGCGGTGAGCGTTTCGGCGTTGAAGCGCATGCCGTTGCAGGCGTCGCAGTGCACCTTCACATCAGGCAGGAAGGCCATCTCGATGGTCCGCACGCCTTGGCCTTCGCACTCGGGGCAGCGGCCGTCGCCCGTGTTGAAGCTGAAACGGGCGGCGGGCCAGCCGCGGGCGCGCGCTTCCAGCGTGTCGGCGAAGAGCTTGCGGATGGTGTCCCAAAAGCCGATGTAGGTGGCGGGGCAGGAACGGGGCGTTTTGCCGATGGGGGTTTGATCAACCTCCAGCACGCGGTCGACCGCGCCCCAGCCATCCACACCCGAGCAGCCTGTCCACAAGGGGGCCACGGTGGCGCGGTCGCGGGGGTTGATGGCGACCGCGGCTTGCACATTGGCCAGCAGCACATCGCGGGCGAAGGTGGATTTGCCCGAGCCGCTGACGCCGGTGATGGCAACCAGGCGGGTCAAGGGCACGGAGGCGGTCAGGTCTTGCAGGTTGTGCAGGCGCGCGCGCTTGACGGTGAGCTGC
This sequence comes from uncultured Aquabacterium sp., assembly GCA_964554655.1. Classification (GTDB taxonomy): domain Bacteria; phylum Pseudomonadota; class Gammaproteobacteria; order Burkholderiales; family Burkholderiaceae_C; genus Aquabacterium. Next base: position 73,155 of record CAZKPN010000007.1, read on the forward strand.
GGCGTGTCCTTGTCGACATCGCGGCGTGTGCCCAGCGGATGTTGCATGGGTTCGCGCAGGCAGCGGCCGGTGACCGAGTCGGGCGTGTCCATGAGTTGCTGGACCGAGCCTTGGGCCACGACGGTGCCGCCACGCTGGCCCGCGCCGGGGCCGATGTCGATGATGTGGTCGGCGCGGCGGATGGTGTCCTCGTCATGCTCGACCACGACCAGGGTGTTGCCTTCCTGGCCCAGTGTGTGCAGGGCGTCAAGCAACAACTGGTTGTCGCGCGGGTGCAGGCCGATGGTGGGCTCGTCCAGCACGTAGCAGACGCCTTGCAGGTTGGAGCCCAGTTGTGCGGCCAGGCGGATGCGTTGCGCTTCGCCGCCGGACAAAGTGGGTGCAGCGCGGTCCAGGCTGAGGTAGCCCAGGCCGACTTGTTCCATGAAGCTGAGGCGTGACTTGATCTCGCTGACGATGTCGCGGGCGATGGTGGCTTCGCGGCCATCGAGCTTGAGGTGCTCACCCCAGCCGCGCGCGTCTTTGACGGACAGTGCTGACAGCTCGGCGATGGACTGGCCTCGCAGTTGCACGGCCCGCGCGATGGGGTTCAGGCGTGCGCCATGGCAGGTGCTGCAGGCGGCGTCTTCCACGTCTTCGATGTCGGGTTCGGCGAAGGTTTGCTCGCGGCCCTTGTTCTCGTCTTGCGGTGAGTCATCGAGCACAGTGCGTTGTTCGCGGGTCAGCTCCAGGCCCGTGCCCACGCAATCGGGGCACCAGCCGTGTTTGCTGTTGTACGAGAAAAGGCGCGGGTCCAGCTCGGGGTAGCTGGTGCCGCACGATGGGCAGGCGCGTTCGGTGGAGAACACCTTGATGCGGCCGATGTGCAGGGTGGAGTGCCCACGGGTCAAGGCTTCCGACAGGCCCGTCAAAGGGGTCAGCAAATGGACCACGCCCTTGCCGTGCTCCAGCGCCTTGGCCAGCAGTTCGCGCAACTGCGCTTCGTTGCTTGAGGACACCACGATGTCGCCCACGGGCAGCTCGATGGTGTGCTCGCGGTAACGGTCAAGCTTGGACGCCTCGGTGCGGCCCCAGCCGGCGGTGGGTACGAATTCACCATCAACGCGCAGGTGGGTGAAGCCGCGCGCAGCCGCCCACTTGGCCAGCTCCGTGTAGATGCCCTTGCGGTTGACCACCAGGGGCGCCAGCAGGCCCACATGCTGGCCCTTGTAGTCGCGCAGCCATTGTGCGGCGATGGCCTCGGGCGTTTGCGGCAGCACGGGGATGGCGTGGCCGTGGTCGTCCACGCAGTTTGGATTGGTGCAATGCTGCACGCCCAGCTTCACATACAGCAGGCGTAGGAAGTGGTGTACCTCGGTGGTGGTGCCGACGGTGCTCTTGCGGCCGCCGCGCGACAGGCGCTGCTCGATGGCCACGGTGGGCGGGATGCCGTAAACCGCATCGACCTCGGGTCGGCCAGCGGGCTGCACCAGCGATCGTGCGTAGGCGTTCAGCGACTCCAGGTAGCGGCGCTGGCCTTCGTTGAACAGGATGTCAAACGCCAGCGTGGATTTGCCCGAGCCCGACACGCCGGTGACCACGTTGAACTGGCCGCGCGGGATGTGCACGCTCAGGCCCTTCAGGTTGTTCTCGTGCGCGTTGACGACCTCAATGCTGGTGGCGCCGGGCGCGTGCAAAGCGCGCTCGCGGCGGTCTTCGCGGCGCTTGTCGCGCCGCGCCTTGATGAGCGATTGCAGCGAGGCGCCATCGGGGTCGGACGCGTTGGAGGGCAGGTCCACGTGGTAGCCGGCCAGGCGTTCGGCTGCGATCAGGGCGGCGCCGCTCATGCCCATGGCATCTTCATACTCGCGCAAGGCCAAGGCGGTGTGCGAACTGGGGTGCTGTTTCAAGTCATCGGGCGCCCCCGTGACCACCAGTTGGCCACCCGCCTCACCGCCTTCGGGGCCCAGCTCGATCAACCAGTCGCAGGCCCGGATCACGTCCAGGTTGTGCTCGATCAGGATGATGGAGTTGCCCGCGTCCAGCAGCTTGGCGAAAGCCCGCATCAGCTTGGCGATGTCGTCAAAATGCAAGCCGGTGGTGGGCTCGTCGAACATGAACAGCGTGCCTTTGCGCGCCGTGCGCTGGCCACTGCTGGAGGCTTGCTTGGCCGCTTCGACCAGGTGGCCAGCCAGCTTCAGGCGTTGCGCCTCGCCACCGGACAAGGTCGGCACGGGTTGGCCGAGCTTGACGTAGTCCAGGCCCACGTCCACCAGAGGTTGCAAGGTGCGCACCACGTCCACATCTTGCGCGAACAGGCGCGCGGCCTCGGCCACGGTGAGCTCCAGCACGTCGGAGATGCTGAGCTTCTTGTTCAAGCGCTCGATCGTGACCTCGCGCACCTCGGCGCGGAAACGCGTGCCATCGCAATCGGGGCAGCGCAGGTACACGTCGCTCAAGAACTGCATCTCGACGTGCTCGAAGCCCGAGCCGCCGCAGGTGGGGCAACGGCCCGTGCCCGCGTTGAAGCTGAAGGTGCCAGCGGTGTACTTGCGTTCTCGCGCCAGTTCCGTCACGGCGAAGATGGTGCGCACAGCATCAAAAGCGCCCACATAGCTGGCGGGGTTGGAGCGCGCCGTTTTGCCAATGGGCGATTGATCCACAAAGCTGACGGCGCTGAGCCAGTCGGCACCCAGCAGTTCGTCGTGCTCGCCAGGGCTTTCCGTGGCCTGGCCAAAGTGGCGCAGCAAGGCCGGGTGCAGGATGTCCTGGATCAAGGTGGATTTGCCTGAGCCCGAAACCCCTGTCACACCCACCAGGCGTTGCAGTGGGAACTCCACCGTCAGGTTCTTGAGGTTGTGCTCGCGAGCACCCTGCAGGATCAGCTTGGGCGTGTTGGCCGCCACAGGGCGTCGCAGACCCAGGCTGATGCCACGGCGCCCACCCAGGTAGGCACCGGTCAAGGTGTCGGCATCTTTCAACTGGTCGGGCGTGCCATCGAAGACGATGCGGCCGCCTTGGTGACCCGGGCCGGGGCCCATGTCGATGATGCGGTCGGCGGCCAGCATCACCGCGGGATCGTGCTCGACCACGACCAAGGTGTTGCCTGCATCGACCAGGCGCTGCATGGCCTCGTTGATGCGGTTCATGTCGCGCGGGTGCAGGCCGATGCTGGGCTCGTCCAGCACGAACAGGGTGTTGACCAGCGAGGTGCCCAGCGCGGTGGTCAAGTTGATGCGCTGCACTTCGCCGCCCGACAGCGTGCGGCTTTGCCGGTCCAGCGTGAGGTAGCCCAGGCCGACATCGACCAGGTACTTCAGGCGGTTGCGCACTTCGTCGAGCAGCAGTTGCAAGGCCTCGCCATGGCCGCGCGTGGGCAGGGTCACGAATGAGAAAAAACGCTGCAGTTGCTGGATGGGCAGCAGCATCACGTCTTGCAAATTCAGACCGGGCAAGGCTTCCAGCGTGGCGCGTGGCAAGGCGGCACCAAAGGGCGAAAAGCGCTTGGCCGGTGGCATCACGGCGTTGGCATCTTCCACGCTGCCCAGGCGCCACAACATCGATTCCAGCTGCAGGCGCGCGCCATCGCAGGTGGGGCAGGTGGTGTAGCTGCGGTACTTGGACAAGAGCACGCGGATGTGCATCTTGTAGGCCTTGCTCTCCAGGTACTCGAAGAAGCGCTTCATGCCGTACCACTGCTTGGTCCACTTGCCAGCCCAGGCCGGGTCGCCATTGATCACCCATTGCTGGTGCTCGTGGCTGAGCTGCGACCAGGGCGTGTCGCGCGGGATGCCAAGCTCGCCTGCGTACTTGAGCAGGTCGTCCTGGTTCTCTTGCCAGGCCGGGGTCTGGATGACCTTGATGGCGCCCGAGCGCAGGGTCTTGTGCTTGTCGGGGATGACCAGGCCCCAGTCCACGCCGATGACGCGCCCAAAGCCCCGGCAGGTGGGGCAAGCACCGGCGGCGGAGTTGAAGGAGAAAGTGCCGGGCGTGGGCGTGCTGTAGCGGCGGTTGCTGTCGGGGCAATGCAGGCCGCTGGAAAAGCGCCACAGCTCGGGCTCGGCGCTGTCCTCGGAGGCGTCGGGCAGGGCATAGACGGTGACATGGCCACCGCCGCGTTTGAAGGCCACTTCCAGCGCCTCCATGACGCGGGGCAGGTCCAGGTCGGCTCCGCTGGGATCAGCGCCCAGGCGGAAGCGGTCGGCGACCACGTCCAGCACCAGGCGCTCACCCGCTTGCGCTTCCAATGCGGCGGCCTTGGCGGTTTTGGTCTTCTTGGCAGGCTTGCCGGTCTTGGCGTCGGTGCTCGCAGGCTCGGCCACGGGCGTCTTCACCACACGTTGCGCCTGGATGCGCGTGAAGCCGCTGGACGACAGCCACTCCTGCATCTGCTCGGTGCTGGTGTTGGCGGGCAGCTCGGCCGCGAAGGTGATGACGAGGCGGCGGCCGCCCGGGGTCAAGGCGCAGCGCGCCAGCAAGGTTTCGAACACCGACTGAGGCGAGTCTTCGGACACCAATTGGCCCGTGTCCTGGTCGAACAACTGGGCGGCGCGGGCGAACAACAACTTCAGGTGGTCGTTCAGCTCCGTCATCGTGCCCACGGTGGAGCGCGAGGTGCGCACCGGGTTGCTCTGGTCGATGGCAATCGCAGGCGGCACGCCGTCCACCCGATCGACCGCAGGCCGGTCCATCCGGTCCAGGAACTGGCGCGCGTAGGCGCTGAAGGTCTCCACATACCGCCGCTGGCCTTCGGCGTACAGCGTGTCGAACACAAGCGAGGATTTACCCGAGCCGCTGGGGCCGGTGACGACCGTCAGCTCACCCGTGCGGATGTCCAGGTCAAGGTTCTTGAGGTTGTGCTGGCGGGCACCGCGGATGCGGATCAATGACGACATGAAGAGAACCTTGCGCTAAGGAAGACTGCGGGGGCAGTGGCGCAAGCATTCTAGGGACGGATCAATGTCCCTGTGGTTTCACCGGCGGAAATCCAGGCCGACTCAATCGATCAGGTTCTCGCACAGCAGGCGCAGGCGGTGCATGTCGCTGTCGGGCAGGTTGCCGGCGCGCAGCATGATGGCGCGCTGGATGGAGCGCAGGCGGAACTGCAGCTCGTTTTCAATCGCTTCCAGCTCACCCGCGTCCTGGTGGTCCACGGCTTCCTTGCTCCACAGGCCGCTGGCGTTCCAGCCCAGGCGCAGGCGGCTCATCAGGTGCTGTGCCAAGCCCAGGGCGTCTTTCAAGGCGGGCGATTCGGCGATGGTCAGCAAGGCGCTGGCATGGTCTTGCGCGGTCAGCATGGCCTGGTCCAGCTTGGCCAGGTTCAGGCGGATCTGCTCGTCGCTGAGGTGGGCGGGCAGGGCCTGCTGGGTTTGTGCCGCCTTGGAGATCAGGCCCACCCACTGCAAATCGAACTCGCCGGGCACCACGCGCAGGGCCACGCTGGCGCGGGCCAGGTGCGGTTGTTGGCCGCGCAACACGTTCAGGGCATGCTCGGTCACGGCCAGCAGCATGCCTTGGGGCGAGATCTGGCCGCGTTGCAAGGCGTGCGGGTAGCCCGATCCATCCAGGTGCTCGTGGTGCTCGGCCACGGCGCGGGCCACGATGGGCGGGTAGTTGGTCAACTGGGTGATCAGCAGGTAGCCAATGTGCGGGTGCACCACCAGTTGCAGGTAGCTCTGGAAATCCAGAGTGCGGTCGGCGTCGGCCTCGTTGAATTGCGGGGCGATGTACATCTCGCCCAGGTCGTGCAGCAGGCCGCACAGCATGGCCAGGCGCAGGTCATGGACGCTGCCGCCGTGCTCGATCATCAGCGCGCCGTTCAGGGCCATGGCTTGCACGGCGTGTTCGTAGGTGGCGGGGCGGGATTCCTGCGCGGCCGTCAGCAGCAACTGGGCCACCGAATGCAGGGGGATGTGGGCGGCTTCGCGCACCAGCTTTTCAGAGTGCCTCAGCAGCAGGGTGGTCAGCGGCGTGTCGTGCAGCATCAGGCTTTTGATCGACTGCACCAGCGAGTGCGGCGTCACGCCGTCTTCCACCATCAGGCAGCTTTCCAGCGGCTGGCGCAACTGGCGGTCCAGCAATTTTCGCTGCAATTCTTGCGACACCGGCTGGTTGCGCGCCCACAGCTTGATCCCCGTCATGTCGAAGATGTCGTGGGAGGCAATGATGCTTTTGGTCTCGCTGGCTTCCAGGATGGTGGCCAGGGCGTGGGGATTGGCGGTCGAAAAGCTGGCGACGCGGGCGGGGGTGTTCATGGCGGATCTCCTGAAGATGGTCTTCGCCATTAGTTCGGCCGCACCGCCGCGAGGTTGAGGCCTCAATCGTTACGAAATGTAGTCAATCGACGCACCGCCAGGTGACGCGGTGGGGGTGAAACAGGAACTTGCGCTTGAAGCGCCGCATGGTCTCTGAAGCGCCAAAATAGGTGTCGTACACGTAGTACTTAACCTGGGGGTGGTGGGCGATCAAGTGGTCCGCCGTGGACACGAGCAGCAAGGGGATCACGCCATCAGCGTGGTGGTCATCGTGGCCATAAATGGTTTCAATGGTGCACAACTCGCCTGCGATCAAGCACGAAGCGTAGGCCACCAGGGTACGGCCTTTGAAAACGCCGAAATAGGGGTAATCGTGCGTGGGGTTGGCCGATGGGGGATCGATGATGGACGGGGCTTGGGCGGTGAAGAACCGCTTGGGCATTTCTCGCCCTTGTCTTGTTCTGGTTGAACGGTGGATGGCCGTGACATCGTCCAGGTGCTGGTTGTAGTCGATGCGCTCGAATCGATAGCCCAGGCGCAGCGCTTTTTTCAGATTTCTTCTGGCGGCCGATCCCACCCTTTCCGAATAAGGCTGCGGGACGCTTTTCAACACGGACACCGCGACACCATATTCAAATCGGCGAATCAGCGGAAACTTGGCATGACGGCGCGTGGCGTTTTCATGAAACTGCCGGGTCACATCGCGATAAAAGGGATGATTGCTCCGGGTTTCGGCCATCATCAAATCAATCGAAATCGAAGGTAAGTTGGATATCTCGCTGATGGTTTGGGAGGCTCGCCTTAAATGACTGAGCAATATCGTCTCTCTGTTAAATGCAGAGAGTGGCGCGGCAACCAAGGACATCAGCGCCGTCAAGAGTTTCACGGCCGCTTCCTGCTGTTTGAATAACCAATGATTGCGGACATGAGCGCGGCGAATGACGAGGGTTACTGAGGAAATTGCATTTTGTTGGCCAATTCTCGCAGCTTCGGGTTCTTGTTGTAAATGATGTTCAGGTCCTGATATTCAGGTTTGGCGATCTGCTCGCGCATTTTCTTGAGCGTTTGTTCAGGCAGGGTGGTGACCAGGAAATTGGCCAGGGCGGTGGGGATCATGCCGCCCGGGTCGGCGCTGCCCATGATCTCGACCTCGGTGTGGGTGGGCGTGACCGGGGTCAGCCGCCAGGAGGCCTGCAGGGTGGGGATGCGCACGAAGCCATCCTTCCTGGGCATGATGCCCTCCTCGCTGCTCACGTTGACGTGGATGCTCAAGGTGATGGGGTCCTGCCGGACCAGGATGTGGGCCACGGCATCACGCCGGCTGACGGGCCAGATGCCTTTCATGGCCAGGTACACGTACGAGTCTTCCACGTGCTCGCCCTTGATGAAGCGCGATTCTTCCAGCAAGAAGAACCACTCGGGCATGGCCGGGACATCGGCCAGCATGGCCGCCACTTGCCGCAGGGGCGCCTTGATCTGCATCACGCCCCGAAAGCTCTTCAGCACCCGGCCGGGCACCTCGCGGGTGTACAGCTGGATGCCTTGCGTGTCCTTGTGCAGCTTCCAGTCGTCCTGGGCCGAAGGGGCTGCCACGCAGGGCAAAGTCAGGAAAGTGGCCAACAGGGTGACCCAAAACGTGCGCATGTTCCACATGGCGTGATTATGGGTGCCGCGCTTTGTGGCCTAATAGAGGGTTAATCAGTCATCACCGGAGCCATTCATGGGCAACAAAATCGTCACCGAAGCCGACCGCAAGGCCACCCCCCGTCCCGCCGCCATCCCTGGCGTGACCCCCACCACGGGCAAGGGCCAAAAGCGCAGCCGGGAACGTGGCGCCGCCACCCGCAGCAAGAAGAACCCGGGCAAGCGTGCAAAAAAGGGCGGTTGATCCCCTTGGTCACGCATGAAAAACGGGCGCCTTCAAGGCGCCCGATTTCTTTTGGTCAGCCGATCAGGCCTGACGACGACGCGGCTCAGCCGTGTTTTTCGCCCAGCAACACGGGCTTCAACGACGTGTCCACCGGCTTGTCGCCCAGCCAGATCTTCAGCAGCGCGCTGTAGAACTGCGAATCGGGCAGAGGCTCGACGATGGGCTTGCCATTGAGCAGCAGCACGGTGCCAGTGCCCGGAACCCAGTCGGACAGGATCACATCGCCCTTTTTCAAGGCGCCGATGGTTTCGAACATCTCGCCAAACTTCAGCAACTGGTTGACGAACTTGGACTTCTCATCCTTGTCCAGGTTCTTGTTGATCGCGCCCATGAAGCTGGAGCCGAACTCTTCGCCGCTCACGTCGCGCATCATCACCAGCTTGAAGCGCTTGGGGCCGGGCGCGCCCAGGATGTCGGCCACCGTGGTCTTCTTTTCATTCAGGTAGATGCCCAAGGCGTAGACCTTGAACAGCACCTTGATGCGCACGCCAGCGTTGCTGAGCACCAGGTCCTTGCCGCCCACCTTGGCGGTGTCTTCCAGTTGCACACCAGCGACGTCCATGGCTTGAACAGGTGCATGGACGGCCAGGCCCAGGACGGCGGCGGCGATGAGGGATGAGGTGAATCGTTTCATGGTGGTGTCAGTTTCCGGTTGGGGTTAAGCGGCCGCGTCTTCAAGCTTGAAAACGCTGACCACCTTGGCCAGATGGCTGGCCTGGTTTTGCATGGACTCCGCGGCGGCCGCCGCTTGTTCGACCAAGGCGGCGTTTTGTTGCGTCACCCCGTCCATCTGGTGGATGGATTGGTTGACCGATTCGATGCCATGGCTTTGCGATTGGCTGGCGGCGGTGATCTCGCCCATGATGTCGGTCACGCGCTTGACGCTGGCGACCACGCCATCCATGGTGGTGCCCGCCTGGCTCACCAGCTTGCTGCCCAGGGCCACCTGCTCGACAGACTCGCCGATCAGGCTCTTGATCTCTTTGGCGGCCGTGGCCGAGCGCTGCGCCAGCGAACGCACTTCGCCTGCCACCACCGCGAAGCCGCGGCCTTGTTCGCCCGCCCGCGCCGCTTCCACGGCGGCGTTCAGCGCCAGGATGTTGGTCTGGAAGGCGATGCCATCGATCACGCCAATGATGTCCACGATCTTGCGCGACGAGGCGTCGA
>CAZKPN010000008.1:0-23739 GCA_964554655.1 uncultured Aquabacterium sp.
TGGTCATCGACAAGCCCGGCAAAGGCGCCTTCTACGACACCGCCCTGGGCGAGGTGCTCAAGACACGCGGCATCACCCACCTCATCGTCATGGGCGTGACCACCGAAGTTTGCGTGCAGACCACCATGCGCGAGGCCAATGACCGTGGCTACGACTGCCTGCTGGTCGAAGACGGCACCGAGAGTTATTTCCCCGCGTTCAAGGAAGCCGCCCTGGCCATGATCCGCGCGCAAGGCGCCATCGTGGGCTGGACGGCGCCCAGCGCATCCCTGTTGGCGGTCCTGCCCTCCTGATCGATCTTGTTGACCACCATGTCCATTCCCCACACCATCTCGGGCCTGTTGACCGCTTACCGCGAAGGCACTTTGACGCCTGCGCAGGTGTTCGCCAGCTTCCTCACCGCGCCACCCGCCACGCCGGAGGATCCCGCGTGGATTCACCGCGCGCCCGCCGCCTTCATCCAGGCGCAGCTGGACGCCCTGGCCGGCCAAAGCCCCGCGACCTTGCCCCTGTTCGGCATCCCCTTCGGCGTGAAGGACAACATCGACGTGGCGGGCTTGCCCACCACCGCCGCCTGCCCGGCCTTTGCCTACACGCCCGATCAGTCGGCCACCGTGGTCCAGCGCCTGATGAAGGCCGGTGCCATCGTGGTGGGCAAGACCAACCTCGACCAGTTCGCCACCGGCTTGGTCGGCGCCCGCTCGCCTTACGGCATCCCCGCGTCCACCTTCAGCGATGAACACGTCAGCGGCGGCTCCAGCTCGGGTTCGGCGGTGGTGGTGGCGCGTGGCGAAGTGGCCTTTGCCTTGGGCACCGACACAGCTGGTTCAGGCCGCGTGCCTGCAGGGTTCAACAACCTGGTCGGCGTCAAACCCACGCCGGGCCTGGTGCCCACGGGCGGTGTCGTGCCCGCGTGCAAGTCGCTGGATTGCGTTTCCATCTTCGCGCTCACCGCCTCCGATGCCGCGCGCGTGCTGTCCGTCATGGAAGGCCCGCAAGCGGGCGAACCGGTGTTCAACCAGGTGAGCTTGCAGGCACCTCGACTGCCCGCCAAGCTGCGCGTAGGCGTGCCCATCGCACCCGAGTTCTTTGGCGATGCCGAGTTCTTTGGCGATGCCGAGTACGCCGGGGCCTTCGACCGCGCTCAGGCGCAATGGGCTGGTTTGCGCGATGTCGATGGCCAGCCCTGGCCTGTCGAGCTGGTGCCCGTGGACCTGAGCCCCTTCATGGCCGTGGCCCGCCTGCTGTACGAAGGCCCTTGGGTGGCCGAGCGCTACGCCGCCATCAGCGACTTCATCGAGTCGCACGCCGATGACATCAACCCGGTGGTGCGCGGCATCATTGAAGGTGCCAAGAATCACAACGCGGTGTCCGCCTTCAAGGGCCAGTACCGCCTGCGCGAACTGGCCCAGGCCACCTTGCCCACCTGGCAGCACATCGACGTGATGATGGTGCCCACGGCGCCCACCATGCCCACGCTGGCCAGCGTGCAGGCCGACCCAGTGGGCCGCAACAGCCAGCTCGGCACTTACACCAACTTCGTCAACCTGTTGGGCCTGGCGGCACTGGCCTTGCCCAGCGGCTTCACGGCCACCGGCCTGCCTTTCGGCATCACCCTGATCGCCCCGGGTGGCAGTGATGCGGCCTTGCTGGACGTGGGCGCCCTGTGGCAACAGGCCATGGCCCGCAGCACCACCACCCCGTTGGGCCACGGCCTGAACACGCCCACCGATGCCGAGCTGACTTGGCCTTGCGGCGTGCAGGCCTCGGCCGCGCCCAGCTTGATGGTGTCGGTGGTGGGTGCGCACCTGAGCGGCATGCCCCTGCACAAGCAACTCACCGAGCGCCAGGCCCGCCTGGTGTCCAGCACCCGCACGTCCCCCAACTACCGCCTGTTCGCCTTGCCGGGCACCGTGCCGCCCAAGCCCGGCCTGGTCCGCGTCTCGGCCGATGCGTCACCCACCGAGGGCCACGCCATCGCCGTCGAGGTCTACGCCATGCCGCAGGCCAGCATCGGTTCTTTCCTGGCCCTGATCCCGCCACCACTGGGCCTGGGCTCGGTCGAGCTGGAAGACGGCAGTTGGGTCAAGGGCTTCATCTGTGAGCCCTGCGGCCTGCTCGGTGCCGACGACATCAGCCAGTACGGCGGCTGGCGCGCCTACATGACCAGGAAGATCTCATGACCCTGTCCACCAGCCAGCTCAACCACCCCGAGGTGCTGCAGGAAGTCACCGCCGTCTTCCTGCGTTACGAAGACGCCTTGGTGGCCAACGATGTGGACGCGCTCAACGCCTACTTCTGGGCCAGCCCCTGCACCACCCGCTACGGCATTGGCGACAAGCAGTTGGGCCACGAAGCCCTGGTGGCCTACCGCCAGACCGTGCCGCCGCCCAACTTCACCCGCCAGTTGCACGAGGTGCGCATCACCGCCTTCGGGCCCGACATGGCCGTGGCCATGACCGAGTTCACCCGCAGCGACACCACCTTGCGCGGCTTCCAGACCCAGACCTGGGTGCGGTTCTCCGATGGTTGGAAAATCGTCTCGGCCCACGTCAGCATGATCCCCTTCACCCCTGGATGACACCGTGAGCCTGATCGCGCCGCCCTTCAACACCTCGTCGCCCGCGACACTGGCCGAACGGGCGTACGCGCAGATCAAGCAGCTCATCTTTGACTTCGTGCTGCTGCCGGGTGATCGCTTTTCGGAGAGCGACATGGCGGGCCGCGTGCAGGTCAGCCGCACGCCCTTGCGCCAGGCTTTGCAGCGCTTGCAAAGTGAAGGCTTTTTGCAGGTGTTCCCCAAAAGCGGCTGGCAGGTCGAGCCGCTCAACTTCGAAGTCTTCGACCAGTTGTACGATTTCCGCGTGCTGATGGAAACCCACGCGGTGGTCAAGCTGTGCGAGGCCGAAGACCGGCCCATCCTCAAGACCCTGGCCGACACCTGGCTGGTCAAGGCCGATGAGCGCCACCCGGTGACCAGCATGGTCGACATGCTGGACGAGGCCTTTCACTCATCGCTGGTGCATGCCACCGGCAATGCCGAAATGGCGCGCGTGCACGACGACATCACCGAGCGCATCCGCATCATCCGCCGCCTGGACTTCACCAAGCCCGCCCGCGTGGAAGCCACCTACCAGGAGCACGCGCGCATCATCCGCGCCATCACGCAAAGGCGCAGCGATGAAGCCCAGCGTTTGCTGCGCGCGCACATTGAGCAGAGCAAGCTGGAGGTACGGCACATCACGCTGGACATGCTCTACCAGGCCCGCCGCAGCTGAGCCTACAAGCGCGGCAGGTCGCTCAAAGCGATGCTCAAAGCACTGGACTTGACCACGCCGCGCAACTCGCCGCAACGCGCCAGCATCGGGATCGCCTTGCCGGGGTTGAGCAAACCCTTCGGATCGAACGCGGCCTTGAAGGCCAGCATCTGCGCCCGTTCGGCATCGCTGAACTGCACGCACATGGCGTCCAGCTTTTCAACGCCCACGCCGTGCTCACCCGTGATGGTGCCGCCCAGCCTCACCGCCGTGCACAGGATGTCGTTGCCAAACGCCTCGGCGCGTTTCAACTGATCCGGGTCGTTGGCATCGAACAAAATCAGCGGGTGCAGGTTGCCATCGCCCGCGTGGAAGACGTTGACGCAGCGCAGCCCATGGGTGATGGCCATGGCGCCGATGGCGTGCAGCATCTCGGCCAAACAGCGGCGCGGGATGGAGGCGTCCATGCACAGGTAGTCGGGGCTGATGCGGCCCGTGGCCGGGAAGGCATTTTTGCGGCCGCTCCAGAAGCGCAGGCGTTGCGCTTCATCCTGGCTGCAGTCAATGCGCGTGGCGCCCGCGTACTGCAGCACGGCGGTCAGGCGCGCGATCTCTTCGTCGACTTCTTCCTGCGTGCCATCGCTTTCGACCAGCAGGATGGCGGCGGCGCTCAGGTCGTAGCCCGCGCGCACGAAGTCTTCCACCGCCACCGTCATGGGGCCGTCCATCATCTCCAGGCCAGCGGGGATCAGGCCCGCGCCGATGATGGCGGCCACGGCGTCACCGGCCTTGCCCACCTCGTCGAAGCTGGCCAGCAGGCAACAGGCCACTTGGGGTTTGGGCAGCAGGCGCACGGTCACTTCGGTGGCCACGCCCAGCAGGCCTTCGCTGCCGATGAAGGCGGCCAGCAGGTCCAGTCCGGCGCAATCCAAGGCCTCGCTGCCTAACTCAAGCAGCTCGCCTTCGACCGTGAAGCCGCGCACGCGCAACACGTTGTGCACCGTCAGTCCGTATTTCAGGCAATGCACGCCGCCCGCGTTCTCGGCCACGTTGCCGCCAATGGTGCAGGCGATCTGGCTGCTGGGGTCGGGGGCGTAGTACAGGCCATGCGGTGCGGCCGCTTCGCTGATCGCCAGGTTGCGCACGCCGCACTGGACGATGGCGGTGCGCGCCAAAGGGTCGATCAGAACGATGCTGGTCAGGCGGGCCAGCGACAAGGTCACGCCCAGGGCATCGGGCAAGGCCCCCCCCGACAGGCCGGTGCCCGCGCCGCGTGCCACCACGGGCACTTGCAAGGCATGGCAGGCTTTCAGCACGGCGCCCACTTCTTCGTGGGTCTCGGGCATGGCCACGGCCAAAGGGCGCTGGCGGTAGGCGCTCAGGCCATCACATTCAAAAGGGGCGACGGCTTCATCGTGCCAGAGCACGCTGCGCGCAGGCAGCACGCGGTGCAGGGCGGCGACCACGTCGCGTTGGCGTTGGGTGCGTTGGGTGTCCATCGCCCCACTGTAAGGCACTCAGGCGATCAGCAGCTCCGTGATGCGGCCCAGCATGAGTTGGTCGCGGCTGTCGATGGCCAGGGTGGCGCCGTGGCCTTCAAAGCGGTAGTGCCGGCCGGTGACCGACGAGCGCACGCTCAGGTTGCCGCCACCCAGGTACTTGGCGCTCAGCTGCGTGGTGCGGCGCGCGGTGGGGGCGGGCGCACTGTGGCCGATGCTGGAATGGTTGGTGGAATGACTGGTCGCGGCACGCGCTGGCTCGGCGGCATGGCTGCTGCTCAGGGCCGTGCGCCGCACGGTGGTGGTGATCTTGTGCGTGCCCAGCGCCGGGCGGGCCCACGACACGGTGGCCAGCGGCACGGCCGTGCGCTGTTCGGGCTGGGCGTCGTCCGACAGGGACTGGGTGTTGAAGGGGATGGGTTGGGTCTTGGTGTAAACGCGAGCAATCATGGCAACATCCTGTGGATTGAATGGCCCAGCGCGGCCGACAGGCGGAAGTGTGCTCGGGGGCCCTCTCGGTGCCTATCCCCTTGGGTGGGGAACCCAAAAGGGGGTGCCTGCTCAGGCCCAGACCGTCAGCACACCCGTGTAGCCATACAGGTGATGGCGGGCGATCTCGCCACCCGCGAACATGCCCACCAGGGGGATGTCGCCCAGCGCGTGCCGGATGATCTGCATCTCGGCGTCGGGGCCGCCAAAGTGGGGGCCGCCACGCCCCGCGCAGCTGATGTAAATGGCCCCGGCAGGGGTTCGGCTGGGGCCGTCTTGCGGATCGAATTCTTCGCGGATCTCGGCGCAGGCCCGCACCAGGTCCCGCCGCGCGGCGGTCGCGTTGCGCTGGCAAAACGCCAGTTGCATGCCCACTTCGACCAGGTCGCTCACGGCCACGCCCTGGCGCTGCGGGTCCAGGCCCACCAGGTGGCGCACGCGGGTGTCGGCGCCAAAGGTGTGCCGGTGCTCCAGCAGGTCACTGGCGGCGTCGGTGAGGCCCACCAGCGTGGCCCGCACCTTGGGCAGGGCCTCGCGTGGCAGGCCATTGGCGGTCACCGAAGCGGTCAGGTTCAGGTCGCGCAGCAGGCAATTCAAGGCGGGTTCGCCATCCAGTTCATAAACCACATTGCGCTCGGCGGCGGTGATCTGGCGGGCCTGGCCGATGGGCTGGCAGCCCTGGGTCACGCGCGACACCAGGTGCACGCGGTCCGAGAACGCCACGCCCGAGACACCACCTGACCACACGCCCTGGGCTTGCTCGCCATGCTCGGCCAGCGGGTCCAGCGCCAAGTGAACGCTGCGGGTGCGCCCGGTGCTCAAGCCGCCGAAGAGGTAGCCGGTGCGCGTGCGCCCCGCCAGCTCCGTGATCAACTCCTGCAGGTCTGGCGTGTGGGCGTCGGCGTGAACCTGCGCCACGTGCGGCACGAAGCCCACGCTGGACGACATCGACAGCGCCGTCAAACCAACGCGGGGCAGGGCGGGCAAGGGCTGTTGGCCCGAGTACACCCGAAAGTCCTCGCTGGGCAAGGTGGACACCATCACCGCCAGCGCCGGCTCGTCGATGTATTCGACCCCACTGGCCAACACGCCCACCCCCACGCCACCGACCCAGGCCACCCCGGGCAGGCGCTCGCGCAGGCCATGCAGGATGGCTTCGGCCTGGGGCGCCAGCGCGTCGGTCAGGTAACACCAGCCCAGCGTGGCGCCCATGGTGGCGGCACCTTGCGACTCCAATTGCGCCCACACCAGTGACAAGGCCAGGTCCGCCTGCGGATGCGTGGCGTGCGCGTGCAAAAAGCGCGGCGCCATGGTCAGGGTGGAGGCGGCAGGCATGGCAATCGGTCAGTCTGACGAGCCGCTGTCCGTGGCGCGCTGGCGAACGTTGGCGGCGGAGGTTTTGCGGGTGGGGCGTGTGGTGGTTTTGGCCGCCACTTTGCTGGTGCCCGTGGCCTTGGTGGCTCGGGCGGGCGACGCAGGTTCTCCCTGGGCAGGCGCTGACGGCGCACTGGCTGCTGCGGCCTCCATGCCCTGCGCGCTGGCCTGGGCCACCTGCACGGCTTGGTTGGCCAGGTTGCTGAACTGCTGGGTCAGCGTGTCCCACCAGCGCAGCGGGTTCACGGCGGGCTGGTCGGCCGGCTCATCGGCGCTGGCCGTGGGGGCGGCCGGTTCTGGCTCGGGTTCTGCGGCAGGGGCTGCGGGGGCGGGCGAGGCGGTACGCGCCTTGAGCGATTCGCGCACCGCGTCCATCGACACATTCATGCCGCGCAGCGTGGTCAAGGTCATGCGTTGCACTTCCAGGCCCTGGATCGTCATGCCGATCAGGCGCGAGTTCTGTTCCAGCCAGAACTGCACGGTCTTGAGATCCTGGATGCGCTTGTCCAGCTCTTCCGGGTCCAGGGTGGGCAGGCTCCACGGTGTGGCACTTTTGCCACCCATGCCTTGGGCTGCCTGGAGGTTGGGCAGCGCGCTGCCCGCAGCTTTCATCCAGTCTTGAAAGAAGGACATGCCGGCCCCCAGCCCGCTGAAAGCAGGCGAAGCATCGCCACCGGATGCGTTGCTGGGATCGGGACTGGTCGGGCGGGTGGGCATGGGCAAGGCTCCTGAAGCAATCGGCAGCTCATTGTGCCCCCAAGCCACCGCATAATCACCAGCTTCATGCAACGCCGAGATCTCCTACGTCACCTCAGTCGAACCGCCGCTGCACTGGCGTGGCAGCAGATGTTCTCGCCGCTGGCGCGGGCGCAGGCCCCGACACTGGACAACTGGCGTGAAAGCGCCGAGGTTTTCACCTTGGGCGTGGCCAGCGGCGAACCCCGGCCCACCTCGGTGGTGCTGTGGACCCGCCTGGCCCCCAAACCTGACCGGGCCGATGGCGGCATGCCCTCGCAGTCCGTGGCGGTGCAGTGGGAAGTGGCCAGTGACTCCCGCTTTGACCACATCGTCCGCCGCGGTTCAGAGTTGGCTGACGGCGCGCGCGCGCACAGCGTCCATGTCGAAGTGTCGGGTTTGCTGCCCGGCCGGGAATACTTCTACCGCTTCCAGGCCGCCGGCCAGGTCAGCACCATTGGCCGCACGCGCACCGCCCCCGATCCTTCCGAAGCCAACCCGCGTTTGCGCATTGCCTTGGCCTCGTGTCAGCACTTCGAGGCCGGGTATTTCAGCGTGCACCGCGACATCGCCGCCAGTGATGTGGACCTGGTGCTGTTCGTGGGCGATTACTTTTACGACAACCAGTTGCCCGGCTACCTGCGCGTGCGGCAGCACTCGCACCAGTTTCCGCGCAGCAAGGCCAAGTTCACCTTGGGGCACTACCGCCAGCACCACGCGGCCTACCGGCAGGAGGCTGACCTGCGCGCCTGCCATGCCGCCCACCCGTGGTTGATGGTGTGGGACGACCACGATGTGCTCAACGACTACGCGGGGCTGACCGAGCCTGACGACGAGTTGAAACAAGCGCAGTTCGTCGCATTGCGCACGGCCGCCTACCAGGCGTATTTCGAGCACCTGCCGATCTCGCCCAAACGCGCGCCGGTGGCCGCCAGCATGCGCATGCACGACCGCTACGAGTGGGGCCAATTGGCTGAACTGTGGACCCTGGACACGCGCCAGTTCCGCAGCGAGCATGTGTGCAGTACCTGGCGCGGCCCGCGCAATGGGCGCATGTTGTGGCGCTGCCCCGATGCCCTCAAGCCCGAGCGCAGCATGCTGGGCCAGGACCAGGAACTCTGGCTGGCCGATGGCCTGGCCGCCAGCACACGCGCCTGGAAGTTCATCGTCCAGAGCACGCAGATCAGCCCATCCGGCCTGACCGGCCGCTTTGGCAAACTTCTGTATGGCGATGGCTGGGACGCCTTTCCCGCCGCGCGCGAACGCCTGATGGCCGCCATTGCCCAGCCGCGCGTGCCCGACGTGGTCTGCCTGGGCGGTGACGTGCACCGCCACGTGGCCGCCAACTTGCGCTTGCAACCGTCCGACCTGCAATCACCCATCGTCGCCAGCGAAATCGTCACCTCGTCCATCACCAGCCCGGGCCTGAGCGAACTCATCACGCAATGGATGAAAGCGGTCAACCCGGACTTGCTGCACCTGCGCAGCGACGAGCGCGGCTTTGTGCTGCTGGACGTGACCCCTCAACAGGTGGCGTGCGAGTTCCGCGCCACGCCGCACCCCGTGCGCGCCGACTCGCGCCTGCACACGCAGGCCCGCTACGTCATCGACCGGGGCGTGCCCGGACCCCGCCCCGTGTGAGCCTGCCTACAATCAGCGGCATGGCCAATCCCAAAGTCTCGTTCAAGCAGCAGCAGCTCAAGGCGCGCGAAGAGGCCATCGTGGCCTCGGTCAACCGCTTGCTGGCCGACAAGGGCTTTGACCTGATGACGATGGACGAAGTGGCCGCGGATGTGGGCATCGCCAAGGCCAGCCTGTACAAGCACTTCGCCTCGAAAGAAGCGCTCGCCGCCGCCGCCATGAACCGCATCCTGCGCCGGTCCATGGATTACCTGACCGAGTTGGAACAACCGCCAGGCCCTGCCGACCCGGTCGAGCGCCTGAAGGCCGTGGCGCGCTGGACCATGGAGGTGCAGCTGGCTGGCGAGATGCCCTCCTTGCCCGCGCAAAACTCCAGCCTGCGCGCCGAGCTGATGGCCGATGCCGACTACATGAACCTGCTGATGGCCGTGAGCGAAAAACTGGGCGAATGGATCGTGCAGGCCCAGGCCGATGGCCAGCTCAGCCAGAACCTGCCCCCCGAGGTGATCCTGTACACGCTGTTCGCCCGCGCTTGCGACCCGGTGCTGGGCGTGCTCAAGGCGGGTGGCCACGCGCATGAGCAGATCATCGCGTGGCTGATCGAGAGTTGCTTTTCAGGCCTGGCCCAGCGCCCATGAAAAAAGCCGGGGCATGACCCCGGCTTTTGCTTGATGGGGTGACTGACTTACTCGTCGCGGCCACCAAAGATGCCCAACAGTGCCAGCAACGACTGGAACACGTTGTAGATGCTCAGGTAGACACCCAGCGTGGCCGTGATGTAGTTGGTCTCGAGGCCATCTTGCACGCGCTTCAGATCGTGCAGGATGAAGGCCGAGAAGATGCCGATCGAGATCACCGACAGCGTGATCATCAAGGCGCTGGACTGGATGAAGATGTTGGCAATGCCAGCCACCAGCAACATGATCATGCCGATGAACAGGAACTTGCCCATCGAGCTCAAATCACGCTTGATGATCGTGGACAAGGACGCCATGCCCAGGAAGATTGCGCCGGTGCCGGCAAACGCCGTCATCACCAGGCTGGCGCCGTTGGCCAGGCCCAGCACGGTGCCAATCAGGCGGGCCAGCATCAGGCCCATGAAGAAGGTGAAGGCCAGCAGCATGGGCACACCGGCCGACGAGTTCTTCGTCTTCTCGATGGCAAACATGAAGCCGAAGGCACCGGCCAGGAACACGATGGCGCCCACGCCGGGGGTCATCATGCTGGCGATGCCGGAGGCCACGCCGATCCAGGCGCCCAGCACCGTCGGGATCATCGACAGCGCCAGCAAGGCATAGGTGTTGCGCAACACGCGGTTGCGTTGGGCGACGGTGGTGCCATAGGCTTGGTCGATGGTTTGAAGCGTTTGATTCATGGTGAACCTCCAGTCAAAAACAAAAATGTGGGACAGATCAGGCGGCCGACTTGGCCAACAAGCGCTTGTTGCGGGCGCGGATGTTCAGGGCTTCCACCCCGAGCGAGAAGGCCATGGCGGCATACAGGTAACCCTTGGGCACATGGACGTCGAAGGCCTCGGCGGTGAGCGCCATGCCCACCATCACCAGGAAGGCCAGGGCCAGCACCTTGACCGAAGGATGGCGGTCAACGAAATCGCCGATGGGCTTGGCCGCGATCATCATCACGCCAACAGCGCAGATCACAGCCGCCACCATCACACCGATCTCGTCGACCATACCGACTGCCGTGATGACCGAGTCCAGCGAGAACACGATGTCGATCACAGCGATTTGTCCGATGATGGCCCACATCATTTTCTTGCCGGCGGCTGTCAATGCCACAGCATCCGTGGTGGGTGGGCCATCTTGTTCGCGGGCTTCCACCTCGACGAAGATCTCGTGCGAGGCCTTGTACAACAGGAACAGGCCGCCCAGCAGCAACACAATGTCGCGCCCACTGATGCTGTTGCCTGCCACGTTGAACACCTCGGCGGTCAGGCCCATGACCCAGCTCAGCGAGAACAGCAAGGCCAGTCGCGAGAACATCGCGAAGCCCAGGCCCAAGCGACGGGCCTGATCACGCTGTTCGGGCGGCAAGCGCCCCACCAGGATGGAAATGAAGATGATGTTGTCCACGCCCAGGACGATTTCGAGGGCGGTGAGCATCGCAAAAGCGATCCAGATGTTGGGGTCGAGCAGGAAGTCCACGATTTGATCAAAGTTAAGCGAGCCTTGAATTTAGAGGAAGCGACACTTCGCGTAAAGTCGAATTTTCTGAAGCATCACTTCGAGAAAGTCGCAGTTCATGAACTTCAAGCACCTCTATTACTTCTGGGCGACGGCCAAATCTGGTGGCGTCATGAAGGCCGGCGAGCAACTCCACACGACGCCGCAGACCCTGTCCGGGCAAATCAAGCTGCTGGAAGCCCAGTTGGGTTGCGCCTTGTTCCACAAGGTGGGGCGCCGGCTGGAGTTGACCAACGAGGGGCGGGTGGCGCTGGGTTACGCGGACCAGATCTTTGCCTTGGGCACCCAGCTGGAGGCGGCCGTGGGCAAGGCGCGCCGTGGTCAGCCCGTGCTGGATTTTCGGGTGGGCATTGCCGATTCGGTGCCCAAGGCCATCGCCTACCGCTTGCTGGAACCTGCCCTGGGCCTGGCCGAACCTGTGCGGCTGATCTGCCATGAAGGCGATTTTCACAACCTGTTGGGGCAGATCGCGGTGCACCGGCTGGACCTGGTGATCGCCGACGAGCCCATGGGCAAGCAGGTCAGCGTCAAGGCCTTCAGCCATGCACTGGGCACCACGGCCATGAGCTTTTTTGCCACGCCGGTGTTGAAAGCGAAGCTGGAGCTGGGGGGACGCGTTTTTCCGCAGTGCCTGGATGGCGCGCCGATGCTGCTGCAAGGGGCGGCGTCCGCCATGCGGCAACGGTTGGATGTCTGGCTGGCCGAGCACCAGCTGCACCCGCGCGCCATCGGCGAGTTCGACGACGCCGCGTTGATGAAGGCGTTTGGCGGCGAGGGGCGCGGCGTGTTCATGGCGCCAACGGTGCTGGAAGACGAAACCTGCGCCCAGCACGGGGTGCAGGTGCTGGGTCGCACGTCGGAGTTGGTGGAAGAGTTCTACGCCATCTCGGTGGAGCGGCGGATCACGCACCCTTGCGTGGTGGCCATCACACAGGCGGCTAGGGAGGCTCTGTTTGGGGTTTGAGAGGAGGCGTGTACCCTTTTCAAGGGACAGGTGGTGCTGGCGGGCGGCGCGGGTGATCCGTATAGTGAAAACAAGCCAGCGCCCAGGCCATCACTGTTCCCTGTTCTCGCGAGGATCGTCATGACTCACCTTCACATCGCACGTTTTGCCATCAGCCTGGCCAGGGTGCCGATGCTGGCCTTGGTCTTTGTCGTCTTGAACTGCTTGGCGAACAGCCCGGCCAGAGCGGCCATCGAGCTGCCACACTTGAGTGTGTGGGCTGAAACGACGCTGTTCGATTCGGCCAGCGAGGACGAGGATGGCTACACCCGGGAAGCATGGTGGGACGGCCCGAACTCCGGCACCTTGCGCAGCGACAGCCATGCGCTGCTGGTCCCGGCGCGCAGTGCCAACGCCAGCGCTTACGCGGGCTACGGTGTGCTGGGCATGTCGGCCAACACCACGATCATCAGTCAGCCGGTGTCGAGCTTGCAGGTCACCTCCGCGTCGGGGAGCTCCCGGGCCGGGGCCGTTTTTTTTGATGTTCTGCATGTGGATGTGCCGGGACTTGCGGGCCAGCCTGGCACCTTGGTCGTGCCCTGGAAGCTTTCCGGAGGTTGGGGTGGGGGCCTGACCGGTCCCTTCCCCCGGCCAGACCAGGGGTCAGAAATGGAGTGGTCTTTCCGGGTCGCTTCGGGGATCGACTCGGACAATGGTCAAAGCGCACTCGGCGCCACGCATGTTTTGGGCGAATTGCGGGCTGACGAAGGCCGTGTCGATGCCTCGGTGCTGTCCGAGCACCAGCTTGGAAACCAGCCCTTCGTGCAGGACAGCTATGCCGAAAGCGCCACCATGCCGGCCATCTGGGCCAGCATTCCGATCATTTTCGGCATGCCGATCGGAATAGAGGCTCGTTTGAGCATCAGCACGAGTGCTTTTGCCGGCAATGATTTCATGGCTCCCACCGATCCGACCTTTCTTCAGTTGCGCAGCGCCGAGGCCCATGGGAACTTTTCCCACACGCTGCGCTGGGGTGGCGTGCAGCAGGTGCTGGACGCCACTGGCAAGCCGGTGGCGGGCTGGGTGATCAGCGCCGATTCCGGGACGGATTACTCGGTGGTCAACACCACGCAACTCCCCGAGCCTGCTGCGTGGGCGATCTTGCTGGCCGGCTTGCTGGTGCTTTGGCTTCAATCAAAGAAGGCGAACCCGGCTTGATTTTCCTTGGCCCGGTACATCGCGTCTTCCGCCCGCTCCAGCAGGACCTGGGTGGTGGTGCCATGGGCCGGGCTGATGGCAATGCCGATGCTGGGCCGCACGGTGATCTCCAGCACGCCGATCCTGAACGGCACCGACACCGCGTCGAACAGCTTGCGGGCCAGTCGGCTCAATTGATCCGGGTCCATGGGGTCGGCAGGCAGGCAGGCGAATTCATCGTCGCCCAGGCGGCTCACCATGTCACCGGCGCGCACCGTTCGGCTGAGCCGTGCGCCCACCAGCTTGAGCAGTTCATCGCCGATGGCATGGCCGTGGGCCTGATTGATCGCCTTGAAGCCATCCAGATCAAGGTACAGCACGGCCAGCACGCTGCGCTCGGCCTGAATGTGGGTCAAGGCCTGGTCCAGCAGGGTGCGGAAAAAACCCCGATTGGGCAGCGAGGTCAGGCTGTCGTGCAGTGCTGACTGGCGGGCTTGGCGCTCCAGGCTGAGTGTGCTGCCGATCCGTTCGGCGGGGCGTTGCCATTCGCGCAGCGCCGTGGCGCGCAGGTGCTCGAAGGCGTCCAGGCATTCCACCAGGCAGTCCTGAAGGGGCCGGCGGTCGGCCAAGCTGTCGGCGGCTCGCCTCAGCCTGGTCTGCACAGCGCGAAACAGGAGGTCCCAGTCGCCTGCCTCGACACGGTCGCCGTGGGCCTGCAAGGTGGTCTCGGGTGAAATGGTGATCATCTGGGCCCGCTCCGGGGTCAGTTCATTGAAACATTCGCGACAATGTAGGCAGAGTGGCACGTGGCTGATGTGTCATTTGACATGTTCAACCGGATGAACTCACATGCCCGACGTGCCGTGCGCCACTTGTCCTCTGAGACCCTTGCCACTCTTCATTGAGCAGACCTCCGACGAGCATGCGTTGGTCCAGTCCTTGAAAAAACGCGAGGTCAGTCTGAAGGCAGACGAGACGCTGATCCACGAAGGGCAGACCGATTCGCCGCTCTACACCCTGCTGGAAGGGTGGGCCTTTCGCTACAAGACCTTGAGCGACGGTCGCCGCCAGATCCTCACATTTTTACTGCCGGGTGATTTCATCGGGGTGCAGCAGAAAATGGGTGATGCGGCGGCTCATGGGGTCGACAGCCTGACCGACGCCGTCTTCTGCGTCTTTCAGCGCGACGCTCTGTGGGAGTTGCACCGACGCTCGCCCTCGATGGGCTTCAACATCACCTGGCTGACCGCCCACGAAGAGTCTTTGGTCGACGACACCTTGCTGTCCGTGGGCAGGCGCAGTGCCGAGGAGCGCATTGCCATGCTGCTGATCCTGCTTTTCAAACGCGCTGCGGCACTGCAGGCCGATGGCGGGGCCGATGGCGTGCGCTTTCCCTTGACCCAGCAGCACATCGCCGATGGCCTGGGCCTGTCGCTGGTGCACACCAACAAGACCCTGCGCAAACTGGAGCGGCGCGGCTTGCACCGCATTGCCGACGGGCGCTTGTACATGCGCGACGTGAAGGCCCTGGCGCGCCTGGCCGATTTGTATGGCGACGGGCGACCACCGAAAAGGCCCTTGGTCTGAATAGCCTCAGGTCGGCCGCTCGGAGCGGCTTGAAAAACACCGGCGCTGCTCGCACTGCCTGGCGCTTTGCCAGAACACGCTGTTGTAGCCAAGGGGGTTGATCGGGCGTTCTCGGTTGTAGAACACGGCGCTGCCATTCTTCAGTTGCCATCCCTCCAGCCGCACGCCCGAATAAAAGAAGTTCTGCGAACCAGTGGGGCTGCCATATTGCTGCTCAAGGGCGTCGCGCGAAGGTGCGTGCGACCACCAGGGCGTGTTGAATGATGCCGTGTTGAGCTGGCCACCCTTGAAGTGAAACGCCGCCATCATGGCGGCATGGCCGTTCAGGCGCTGGATGTCGATGAAGCAAGTGCGCTCGCCCATGCTGGCGTTGGGGCTCCCCTGATGACAATCGACACGCACGTTGTGAAACCGCGCCTTCAAGTCTGCTTCGGACCACGCCTCGGAGAGCTCGTCAAAGCTGAGCGTCAGGCCAGGGCGATCCTCGGTCAGGTAGAGCTGGTATTCCTTGATGTTTTTGGCTTGCAGCAAGTACACCGCGCAAGCCGCGATGACCAAGGCCAGCAGACCGATCAGCAGTTTTCTTCTAACGGGCATGAGTTCTCCCTGAACAAGCCGCCATGTTAAGGCGCTTGGCAGAGGGCTCGGTCAGGCCCGCAATCGGCTGTGCGCTGGCACGCTGGCCAGCAAAAACTCCATCTGGTCGGCCAGGATGCGGCGCCCGCGCAGGATCATGTCTTCATGCAGGCTGGGCACGTAGGGCAGGTAATAGAGCTGCCAGGCCAGCTCGTTCAAGGTGCGGTTGCCCTTGCGGCCATTGCAGTTGCGGCAGGCGGTGATGCAGTTCTTCCAGGAGTCGATGCCGCCGCGTGAGGTGGGCACGATGTGCTCGCGGGTCAGGTCGTCAAGCTGAAAGCGGTGGCCGCAGTAAGCGCAGACCTGGCGGTCGCGGGTGAACAACTTGGGGTTGGACAAGGCCGGCTCCTGGCGCCAGGCCCGGCTGGGGACGCTGCCGTGCACCGCGATGATCGGGTGCAGCTCCAGCCGTGACTGCAGGCCGGTGCGCCGCTGAACGCCACCGCGCAAGACCATGCAAGGCTCGCCCAGTGTCCACGCGACACCGTCACTGGCATACAAAACCGCCGCTTCCTTGGCCGACAGCCAAGCCTGCGGACGGCCTGACACGTCAAGTTGCAGCACGTCCATACAGCCTCTCCACAAAGTCTCCAAAGGGGGGATTGCTGGCTACAGGATAGATCACCTTGTATGACATTCTCAACACTCTGGGCAAAGATCGCGCCACTTTGGCGACAGAACCGTGCCTAAACGACCTTAAAACCAAGGGTGGACCCGGGCCGAATGGGATCTGAACAGATCGATTGTCTAAAAATCCTCAAAAAAAGTTGAGTAGAACGCACACACACCGCCCGGTTTTCTGCAAAATAGCACGATCGTTCGTTTTATTCCCCGGGAGCCTCCTTGTCTGAATCCCTGCCCCTTGACGCCAAACAGACCGCAGACGCGGCGCGTGAGCGTGGGCGTGTCAGTCAGGGCGTGGCCAAGGGCCAGCAAACCCGCGCCACCATCCTGGAGGCCGCGCTGAACCTGGCTTCGCAAATGGGCATCGAGGGCTTGTCGATTGGTGCGCTGGCCGAGGTCACTGGCATGAGCAAGTCAGGCGTGTTTGCCCACTTCGGCTCGCGTGAAGAACTGCAAATTTCCGTCATCCGCGAATACCACGAGCGCTTTTCCGCCGAGGTCTTCCTGCCCGCCATCCGTGAAGAACGTGGCCTGCCACGGCTGCGCGCCATGTTCGAGGGCTGGGTGGCCATGGTCGCCACCGAAATCGATTCGGGTTGCATCTACATCAGCGGCGCCGTCGAGTTCGACGACCGCCCCGGCCCGGTGCGCGACGCCTTGGCCGGCATGGTGCTGACCTGGCATGGTGCCCTGGGGCGCGCCATCCGCATGGCCATGGACATGGGCCACCTGCGCGAAGACACCGACCCGATGCAAATGTTGTTCGAAATCCATGGTCTGATCCTGTCGCTCCACCACGATGCGCGCTTTTTGCGCTCGAAGGGGGCAGAGGATCGGGCCCGTGCGGCGTTTGAGCGTGTTGTCCAGTTTTATGCACTGGGCGCACCATCGACACCGTCTGGAATGGTGGCGTCTGACGCTGCCAAAGCCGGGTTTGCTTCGGCACCCCTGGCAGCTGTTTGACCCGTCCCACCCTGAAATCACCGACTTCAAAAGCGTGATCAGGTCTTTCTCATTAACCGTGTTTTTGTGACCGAGGAGCGCCACGATGCCTACTTACAACCCCCCACTGCGCGACATGCAGTTCGTGATTCATGAGCTGCTGGGCGCGGTTGATGAATTGAAGACCATTCCCGCCTACGCCGACCTGGACGCCGACACGGTCAATGCCGTGCTGGAAGAAGGCGGCAAGTTCGCCTCCAAGGTGCTGGCCCCGCTGAACCTGATCGGTGACGTGCAAGGCTGCGTGCTGGACAAGACCACCCACGAAGTCAAGACGGCCGACGGCTTCAAGGAAGCCTACAAGACGTACACCGAAAACGGCTGGTCTGGCCTGAGCGCCGATCCGGAATGGGGCGGCCAAGGCATGCCTCAGCTGGTGAACCAGGCTGTCTACGAAATGATGAACTCGGCCAACCAGGCCTGGACCATGTACCCCGGTCTGAGCCACGGTGCGCACGCCGCCCTGGAAGCCCACGGCACGTCTGAGCAAAAGGCCCTGTACCTGCCCAAGCTGACCAGTGGCCAGTGGACCGGCACGATGTGCCTGACCGAACCCCATTGCGGCACCGACCTGGGCCTGCTGCGCACGAAGGCAGAACCCCAAGCCGACGGCAGCTACAAGATCACCGGCGCCAAGATCTTCATCTCGGCCGGTGAACACGACATGGCCGAGAACATCGTCCACCTGGTGCTGGCCCGCCTTCCCGACGCCCCTGAAGGCTCGAAGGGCATCTCGCTGTTCGTGGTGCCCAAGTTCAACGTGAACGCCGACGGTTCGCTGGGTTCGCGCAACGGCATCTACTGCGGTGGCCTGGAACACAAGATGGGCATCCATGGCAACGCCACGGCGCAAATTGTCTTGGATCAAGCCAATGGCACCCTGGTGGGCAAGCCCCACCGTGGCCTGCCCGCCATGTTCGTGATGATGAACGGCGCCCGCCTGGGCGTGGGCAACCAGTCCCTGGGCCTGACGCAAGTGGCCTATGAAAACGCCGTGGTGTACGCCAAGGACCGCGTGCAGATGCGTGCCCTGTCGGGCCCCAAGCGCACCGACCTGGCCGCCGACCCCATCATCGTGCACCCCGATGTGCGCAAGATGCTGCTGACCGCCCGTGCCTACGCTGAAGGCGCCCGCGCCCTGGTGTACTACACCGCCATCGAGCTGGACAAGTCGCACAACCACCCCGATGAAGCCGTCCGCAAGGAATCGGACGACATCGTGGCCCTGCTGACCCCGATCGTCAAAGCCTTCATCACCGACAACGCCTGGATTGCAACCACGCATTGCCAGCAGGTATACGGCGGGCACGGCTTCATCCACGAGTGGGGCATGGAGCAGTTCGTGCGCGACGCCCGCATCAACATGATCTACGAAGGCACCAACACCATCCAGTCGCTGGACCTGTTGGGCCGCAAGGTGCTGGGCGACGGTGGCGCCAAGCTGACCAAGTTTGGCAAGACCGTGGGCCGTTTTGTCAAGGAAAACGCTGACAACGAGGCCATGCAAGAGTTCACCAAGCCCCTGGCTGAGCTGGGCACGAAGGTGCAAGCCTTCACGATGGAAATCGGCATGAAGGGCATGCAGAACCCCGACGAAGTGGGCGCCGCTGCCGTTGACTACCTGCGCGTGGTCGGCCACCTGGTGTACTCGTACTTCTTCGCCCGCATGGCCAAGATCGCGCTGGAAAAGCAAAGCTCGGGCGACAAGTTCTACATCGCCAAGCTGGCCACCGCCCGCTTCTACTTCGCCAAGCTGCTGCCTGAAGTCGAAACCCTGATGATCACGGCCAAGGCCGGTCTGAAGCCCCTGACGGAAATGGACGAAGCCCTGTTCTAATCAACGGGCTTTGCGGGGAAGCGGGTCGTTTGATGCCGCTTCCTCATCACCATCTCCACATCCACAGAGTGTTCCGCTAGGAGAGAACAATGAGTCGATTCAATGTCCGCAAGGTCGCCGTGCTCGGCGCCGGCGTGATGGGTGCGCAGATCGCTGCCCATCTGGTCAATTGCAAGGTGCCGGTCGTGCTGTTCGACCTGCCCGCCAAGGAAGGCCCCAAGAACGGGATCGTCACCAAGGCCGTCGAAGGCCTGAAGAAGCTGAAGCCCTCGCCCCTGGGCGTGACCGACGACGCGGTGCTGATCCAGCAAGCCAACTACGAAGAGCACCTCGAAGAGCTGCGCGGTTGCGACCTGATCATCGAAGCCATCGCCGAGCGCCTGGACTGGAAGGAAGATCTGTACAAGAAGATCGCGCCTTTCGTCAATGACCACGCGATCCTGGCCACCAACACGTCGGGCCTGTCGATCACGGCCATGGCCAATGTGTTGCCCGAACAGCTGCGTTCGCGCTTCCTGGGCATCCACTTCTTCAACCCCCCGCGCTACATGTACCTGGTCGAGCTGATCCCGACCTCTTACACCAATGCCGTGGTGGTCGACCAGCTCGAAGCTTTTGTCACCACCGCCGTGGGCAAGGGCGTTGTGCGCTGCGAAGACAGCCCCAACTTCATCGCCAACCGCGTGGGTGTGGCCGGCTTGTTGTTCACCATGATCGAAGTGAAGAACTTCGGCCTGGGCTACGACATCGTCGACGACCTGACCGGCAAGCGCATGGGCCGCGCCTCGTCGGGCACCTACCGCACCTGCGACGTGGTCGGCATCGACACGATGGCCCACGTGATCAAGACCCTGCAAGTGGGTTGTGCGGCTGATCCTTTCGCCGCCGCTTTCGCCACGCCTGCCGATGTGCAAGCGCTGCTGGACAAGGGCAACTTTGGCCAGAAGACCAAGGCCGGCTTCTTCAAGAAGGACGGCAAGGTCATCACGCAATTCGACGTGAAGACCGGCGAGTACGTGCCCGCTGGCAACAAGGCCGACAAGGAAGTCACCGACATCCTGCGCAAGCCCGCCGCCGAGCGCCTGAAGGCCCTGCGCGAGTCCAGCAACACGCAGGCCCAGTTCCTGTGGGCCATGCTGCGCAACGGCTTCCACTACGCTGCGGTGTCCGGTGAAAGCATCGCCGACACCTGCCGCGACGTGGACCTGGCCCTGCGCTGGGGCTATGGCATGAAGCAAGGTCCCTTCGAGATCTGGCAAGAAGCCGGCTGGAAGCAAGTAGCCGAGTGGGTCAAGGCCGACATCGACGCTGGCAAGGCCATCACCAAGACGCCGCTGCCCGCCTGGGTGTTCGACGGCCGTGACGGCGTGCACACGCCCGAAGGTTCGTGGAGCCCCGCCAAGAAGACCTACGTGCCCCAGCGCAAGCTGCCCGTGTACGACCGCCAGTTCTTCCGCGAGGACGTGCTGGGTTCGGGCGCCAAGTCGGCCGACACGGCTGGCAAGACGCTGCATGAAGACGCCGCCATCCGCCTGTGGACGCTGGACGACGACGTGGTCATCGCTTCGATCAAGTCCAAGATGCACACCATCTCGGCCGAAGTCACCGCTGGCTTGGCCAAGGGCTTGAAGCTGGCCGAAGACAGCTACAAGGGCCTGGTGATCTGGTCGCAAGACGGCCCGTTCTCGGCCGGTGCCGACCTGCAGTCGATGATGCCCGCCTTCATGTCCGGCGGCGGCAAGGCCATTGCCCCGTTCGAGAAAGAACTGCAAGACTTCATGCTGAGCCTGCGCTACAGCAACGTGCCTTCCGTGGCGGCCATGCATGGCCTGGCCCTGGGTGGTGGTTGCGAGCTGGCGGTGCACGCCGCCAAGCGCGTCGCTGCCATGGAAAGCTATGTCGGCCTGGTTGAAGTCGGCGTGGGCCTGATCCCCGGCGGCGGCGGCCTGGCTTACCTGGCCCGCCGCGCGGCCGAACTGCTGGAGCCGTCCAAGGGCGTGTCCGGCCAGATCGGTGGCGACCTGATCGGTTTCATCAAGGAAGCCTTCCAGGCGGCCGCGATGGCCAAGGTGGCAACGTCTGCGGTGGAAGCGAAGAAGTTCGGCTACCTGCTGGACGGCGACGTGATCGTCCCCAACAAGGACGAACTGCTGTACGTGGCGATCGCCCAGGTCAAGGCCATGTTCGAGTCGGGCTACCGTGCCCCGGCCAAGCGCACCTTCCCGGTCGCCGGCCGCAACGTCAAGGCCACGCTGCAATCCTCGCTGATCAACATGCGTGACGGTGGCTTCATCAGCGCCCACGACTACCTGATCAGCTCGGCCATCGCCGATGTCCTGACCGGCGGCGACGTCGATTACGGCACGCAAGTGACCGAGGAATACCTGCACGCCCTGGAGCGCAAGCACTTCTGCTCGCTGCTGGACAACCCCAAGACGCAAGAGCGCATCATGGGCATGCTGTCCACCGGCAAGCCCGTCCGCAACTGATCGATCGGAGCATCCAAATGACTCAACTTCGTGACGCCTACATCGTCGCCGCCACCCGCACCCCGATCGGCAAGTCTGGTCGTGGCGTGTTCAAGAACACCCGCCCTGACGACCTGCTGGTGGCCGTGATCAAGAGCGCGCTGTCGCAAGTGCCCACGCTCGACCCCGCTGCCATCGAAGACGCCATCATCGGCTGCGCGATGCCCGAGGCCGAACAAGGCATGAACGTGGCCAAGATCGCCGTGCTGCTGTCGGGCTTGCCCAAGACCGTGGCCGGTGCCACCGTCAACCGTTTCTGCGCCGCTGGCATCACCGCCATCTCCATGGCCGCCGACCGCATCCGCGTGGGGGAGGCCGAGGTCATGATCGCCGGTGGTGTCGAATCGATGTCGATGGTGCCGATGGGTGGCAACAAGCCATCCTTCAACCCCGAGATCGTGAACAACGACGAGAACGTGGGCATCGCCTACGGCATGGGCATGACCGCTGAAAAGGTCGCCGACCAGTGGAAGGTGACCCGCGAAGAGCAAGACGCTTTTGCGGTCGAATCCCACCGCCGTGCCGTGGCTGCCCAACAAGCTGGCTTCTTCAAGGCCGAGACCACGCCCATCGAGATCGAAGTGCGCACACCCAACCTGGAAACAGGCGAAGTGACGATCACCAAGAAGACGATCTCGCAAGACG
The DNA here is from genome assembly GCA_964554655.1 of uncultured Aquabacterium sp. Lineage (GTDB taxonomy): Bacteria > Pseudomonadota > Gammaproteobacteria > Burkholderiales > Burkholderiaceae_C > Aquabacterium. The sequence continues at coordinate 22,199 of CAZKPN010000008.1, forward strand.
AAGGTGCTCGCCCTGAGACCAGCCTGGAAGGCCTGGCCAAGCTGCGCCCCGTGTTCGCCGCCAAGGGCAGCGTCACAGCGGGCAACAGCTCGCAAACGTCGGATGGCGCTGGCTGCCTGATCCTGGCTTCGAAGGAAGCCTGTGAGAAGTATGGCTTGAAGCCCCTGGCCCGTTTCGTGAGCTTCGCCGTCAAGGGTGTGCCGCCTGAAATCATGGGCATCGGCCCGATCGAAGCGATCCCATTGGCGCTGAAGTACGCTGGTTTGAAGGCCTCCGATCTGGACTGGATCGAGCTGAATGAAGCCTTCGCCGCGCAATCGCTGGCCGTGCTGAAGGACCTGGACGCCAAGGGCCACGTGCTCGACCGCGCCAAGGTCAACCCCATGGGCGGCGCGATTGCCTTGGGCCACCCGCTGGGCGCGACCGGCGCGATCCGTGCAGCCACCGTGGTGCATGGCCTGCACCGCACGGGCGGCAAGTACGGCATGGTGACGATGTGCATCGGCACCGGCCAAGGTGCTGCCGGCATCATCGAGCGTCTGTGATCCTTTGACGGTTCACTGTCGTTGAAGCCTGTGAAAAAGCCCGCCACCGTGCGGGCTTTTTTTGGGAGATCGCTCTGGAGTCTTTGACCATCACCACCGACGACGGCCAACACTTGGCCGTGCAGCATTACCGGCCGCAGGGTGTGCCGGTGCGCCGCGCCGTGATCATCGCCACGGCGTTGGGGGTGCCCCAATCGTTTTACCAGCGCTATGCGGTGTGGCTGGTGGAGCAGGGGTGCGTGGTCTACACCTTTGATTGGCGCGGCATGGGGCGTTCGGCCCCGGCCAGTTTGCTGGGCTACCGAGCCCGCTTGAGCGACTGGGCTTTGCACGATGCGCCTGCTGTGATGAACGCGGTGGCGCAGCGCCATCCTGAGTTGCCCATCAGCTGGTTCGGCCACAGCATGGGCGGCATTTTGTATGGCCTGATGCCGCAGCACCCGCGCATCGACCATGTGACCACCTTGGCCAGTGGCAGTGGTTATGGCGCGCACCTGGCGCGGCCATTGCGGTATGTCATCAGCGTGTTTTGGCACGTGATGGTGCCGCTGAGCGTGGCGCGCCATGGCTACTTCGCGGGCCGCCGCCTGCAGGCCGTGGGCGATGTGCCGCGCGGCGTGGTGGCGCAGTGGAAGCGCTGGAGCCAGCACCCTGATTTCGTGCTCAGCGATGGCGAGCATGCGCGCCAGGCTTATGCGCGCGTGACGCAGCCGATCACCGCCGTGATGATCGACGACGATGTGTTCGCCAGCCATGAAGGCGTGCGGGCGCAGCATGCGCACTACCGCAACGCGCCGGTCACGCACGTGCTGGTCAAACCCAAAGACCATGGGGTGCGGGCCATCGGCCATTTCAATTTCTTCCATGCCCGCACGGGGCCCAAGGTCTGGGGCTTGAGCCGTGAATGGCTGGGTCTGAGCGACGCTTTGGCGGGAGCCCATTGATGGAAGCCACCTTGCACCTGATCACCGAGGACGGCCGCACGGTGGTGGCGCG
>CAZKPN010000008.1:23839-78424 GCA_964554655.1 uncultured Aquabacterium sp.
TGATGGAAGCCACCTTGCACCTGATCACCGAGGACGGCCGCACGGTGGTGGCGCGCGCCTACCAACCCGAGGGCGAAGTGCGGCGCGCCGTGCTGCTGTCATCGGCCATGGGCGTGCCACAAATTTTCTACCGCCCTTTTGCCACCTGGCTGGCCCAGCAAGGCATCGCGGTCCTGACCTTTGATTGCCGCGGCATGGGCGAGTCGGCCCCGGCATCCTGGCGCGGCTATGTGGCCAGCATCACCGATTGGGTCAAGCAGGATCACCCGGCCGCCTTGGCCGAGCTTTTGAGGCGCTGGCCCGGCGTGCCGCGCACCTACCTGGGCCACAGCCTGGGTGGCCAGATCTTCGGCTGGCTGGATGGCCGCGAGCATTTCGACCGCATGGTGACGGTGGCCAGTGGCAGCGGCTATTGGCGCTACAACGCGCCGCAGCTGCGCTTTTCGGTGCACCTGTTGTGGTGGTTCCTGGCGCCCGTGGCGGTGACCTTGTTCGGGCACTTTCCGGGCGAGCGCCTGGGTGTGCTGGGCACCATCCCCAAGCAGGCGATGTGGCAGTGGCGCCGTTGGTGCCTGAGTCCTGACTACATCGGCTCCGAAGGCAATGAATTGCGCGCCCGCTATGCGCAGGTGCGCACGCCCATCACGGCGGCCTTGATCGAAGACGACGAGTTGATCAGCCCCGAGGGCATCCGCCGTCTTTACCGCCTTTACCCGAATGCGCCCACACGCTTTGAATCCTTGCGGCCGCATGCCCATGGCCTCAAGCGCCTGGGGCATTTCGGCTTGTTCAAACCCCAGTCGGCGAGCACGCTGTGGCCTTTGGCCCTGACCTGGATCGCCGACTGACCCCTTGCCCCCCTCACACTAGGAGACCCCTCATGACCGAAGCCCAAGCCATCCTGGCCCATGTCGAAGCTGGCGTGCTGACGCTGACTTTCAACCGCCTGGACAAGAAGAACGCCATCACCACGGCCATGTACACCTCGCTGGCCGATGCCTTGACCGAGGCCGCCACCGACAGCGCCGTGCGTGCGGTGGTGATCCAGGGCCACGAGCAGATCTTCACCGCTGGCAACGACCTGGCCGATTTCAGGAATAATCCGCCCTCCACCGAGGCGGACAAGCCCGTGCCGGTGTTCCGCTTCCTGGAGGCCTTGCGCACCTTCCCCAAGCCCGTGGTGGCGGCGGTCAGCGGCCCGGCAGTGGGCATTGGCACGACCTTGCTGTTGCACTGCGACCTGGTCTACGCGGGCGACAACGCGGCCTTCAGCCTGCCTTTCGTGAACCTGGGGCTGTGCCCCGAAGCCGGTGCCAGCCTGCTGCTGCCCGCCCTGGTGGGCTACCCGCGCGCTGCTGAAAAGCTGCTGCTGGGCGAAGCCTTCTATGCCGAAGAGGCCATGGACATGGGCCTGGTCAACCGCATCCTGCCACCGCATGAAGTGGCGGGCTATGCCCAGGCCCAGGCGCTGAAGCTGGCGGCCAAGCCGCCCGAATCGGTGCGCATCACCAAAGCGCTGATGAAGCAGGCGCACACCGGCCTGTCGGCCATGATGCAGCAGGAGTTCAAGCACTTTGGCGAACTGTTGCGTGGGCCGGCCGCCAAGGAAGCCATCAGCGCCGTGATGGAAAAGCGCCGGCCCGATTTCTCGAAGTTGTGAGGCGCACGCGTGGTCAGCGCTTGACCACGCCGATGCTGTATTGGCCGGTGCCTGCCGTGCGGTCGTAATGCCGCACCTGCACGAAGTAGTCGCCAGCCATCAAGGGCGTCGAGATGCGCGGGTTCAGGCCGTAGCCGCTGTCGTCGTCCTCGTCGATCAGGGCGGTGGCGCTGTGGGGGCCGAACAGCTTGAGGTAGACGTCGGTTTGGCCGCGCGTGTCGATCACGTAGACCCCCTCGGTGTCGGCGTGGAAGCGGTAGAGGTCTTCTTCACCAGCCTGCCCAATGTTGGCTTGCAGGCGCGGTGCACCCACGGTCAAGGCCGTGGCGCCGGGCAGGCCCGGGTTGGCCTTGGGGTACATCTTGGCGCCGGCCACGAACTCCTTGTCCAGGGATGACAGCACGTCGTTGGCGTGCGTGGCCACGCCGTTGGTCGTCCATTCGGCCGGGAAGGCGTACAGCATGATGGACTCGGGATCAAAAGTGGTGCCGTTGATCTGATCGGCCGAGTACCTGAAGAACACGTTGTGGCGCGTGGTCTCGGCGTCCCAGAAGTTGGGCGGGCCGGCCAGGGCCTTTAGCACGGCGGCTTCGTTCCACTGGATGCCGCCAGCCGGGCTGGAATGCTCGTGTGCCAGGCCGATGGCGTGGCCGAATTCGTGCGCGGCGGTGCCCCCGTCCAGGAAGCCCAGGTTCATGGTGGCCTGGTTGAAGGGCACGCTGCGCGCATCGGTGCCCACGGTGGACCAGGCGCCATCGTTGTCATCGAAGGTGATGCGCAGGTCGGCCTGCGGCGCATTGTTGAAGTCGAACTGGAGGTTGCACACGTTGGACCACCACGCGGCCTGCTCGCGCGCCTTGGCCTGTTGCGAGCTGGTGCCGCCCATGAAGCGCACCTGCAATGTGGAGCCATTCACCCAGCTTTTGCCTTTGGGGTTGATGGCACGCATGCGCCCGCCAGGGCCGGCCATCATGGTGCGGGGGCGCAGCAGGTCACGGGGAAGGATGTGGTCGAAGCAGCATTTGGGTGCGGGCATGGTGGGCTCCTGGGCTGAAGACGAAGGTGGCGAAACGCTTGGCGTCAGCATAGGAGTCTGGTTGGGGCCCGCCATCCCTAGTTTGTCAGCTCACCAATGAACCACGCCGTAGACACCCATGGCGCACACGCTCATGAGCACCAGGGCGGCGGTGCGCACGGGCGCGCCATCGTTGGCGGGCAGGGCGTCGCCTTCCACCACCTGGTCGCCCGTGATCATGGGCGTGACCAGGTCCCGCTTCTTGAGCACGCGGTGGAGGGCGATGGCCACCAGGTGCAGCCCGACCAAGCCATAGATGAGCTTGCTGGTGACCTGGGCGTGCAGCCAGCTCACCTGGTCCGACAGGTCCTTGTCGATGAGGTGGGCCAGCGGGCCTTCGCTGGCGATGTCATCGTTGGTGAACAGGCCTGAACCGGCCTGCAGCAGGATCACCGCGAGCATGGCCAGCACCGACAGGCCGCCCAGCGGGTTGTGGCCCGAGTGCTGCCCTCCCGCACGACCACGCAGGTAGGCCACGATGGTGGCGGGCGAGCGCAGGAAGCTGGCAAAGCGCGCATACCGGGGGCCGATCAGGCCCCACAGCACGCGGAACAGCACCAGTGCCAAGGCCGCGTAGCCAAATCGGAAATGCCAGTCCATGGCCGTGCCGCCCAGGTACTGGGTGATGAACGCGCCCGCGATGATCACCACCAGTGCCCAATGGAAGACTCGCGTGGGCAGGTCCCACACCCTGATCGTTTTCATGAGGGGCTCCTCAGCGGTTGCGGTAGCTGTCGTGGCAGGACTTGCAGGTCTGGGCCAGGGCATTGAAGGCCGTCTTGAACGCGTTCGCATCGCCGGACCGGGCGGCGCCAGACAGCTTGGCGGCCGCGCCTTGCCATTGGTCGCTGTGGGTCTTGAACTGGGCGACCTCTTGCCAGACCTCGGGCTTGGCCTTGGAGGGCGCCATGTCCGACCCCGGCGGGAACGCCGTGGCCAGTTGGCGCGACAGCATTTCGATGAGGGTGGCGTTGGTCTCGGCGGCGGGCTTGTCAAAAGGGACTTCGCCCTTGGCCATGGCCCCCGCGCGTTGCACATGCGTGCTCAGCACCTGGAAGGCCGCCTGGCGGTACTTCACCGCGTCGTTCAGGCGCACGAATTGGGCTTGTGCCGACCAGGGCAGGGCCAGCAACACGGCCACCAGCAAAGAAGCGCAGCGCATCTTCAGAGCCCTCGGTTACTTGATGGGGCGGGGCGCTTGCGTGCGCTCCCATTCGATGGCGGCATCGACGAACTTCTCGAAGGCGCCGCCTTTTTCCAGCAGTGTTTTTTCCATGGCCGGGTCGAGCGTTTTCTCGATGCCTTGCTCGTCCAGCGGCATCTTGCGTTCGCGCACCGATTTCAAAACCCGGTGGATCTCGCCCGAGGCGTGGGCCGGGGATTGCAGCAGCACCAGGCGCTTCATCTTTTCCGGGTTGTTGGGCACGTGGCAGTTCAGGCACTGCGAATCGCGCAGTGATGTGGCGAACTCGCGGTAAGACTTGTCCAATTGCGCCTTGTAGGGGTTGTCTTCGCGGTACAGGCCATCGAACAGGGTGACGGCGGGTTGCGTTTTGCCTTGTGCATCGGTCCAGAGCCATTTCCCATCGAAAGCCGGCAAGGTGGCTTTGTTCACCACGTGGCCCTCGGCCTGATGGCCTCGGTTTGAAAATTGGGCGAAACGAATCAAACCGGTTCGTGGATCCATCCACAGGTAAAGGGAGCGGGCATTTTCATACATTTCCCACTTATTGGCGTCGTGCCAGAATGGATATGGAAATTGACCGGGTTGCAGCCGGTTTCTGAAACCCACCCCCAGGGTGGCCAGGAATAATTTCTCACGCGCGACGTAGGTGATATTGTATTTGCCGTCAAACATGAACAAAGGTATATAAAGGCCGGTCAATATACTGGGATCAAATTCGGTCAGGTGAGTTTCTTTCAAGTGTGATTCGGCGTCTTTCTGGCGCCCCCACAAAACCACCGGTTTGACCATGGCCTGTTTGAGCAGCGAATCGGTGAACAGGGCTTGGCGGCACTGGTCAAACGCGCTTTGGCTGGCGGGATCGGCCAGTGGGCAAAGTTGTTTCAGCTGGTTCGTGAGCTTTTCAACGGTTTTTTCAATGTGCAATGGTGTGGGTATGTCGGCCGCCTGGGCGATTGGGCCGTAACTCGCGAATATCATCGTCAAAGCGGTGATTTTGCACAGGTTATTCAATACTGCTTTCACAACAACTCCTTGGTTGAAAACAGTCTAGCTGCGTCCAAAAAGGTGCGCGAGTTTATTACTCATGTAACTGAAGGTTGGTTTGTGCAACACCGGTGAGCTGTGTGATTTCATGCCGGCGGTACCTGCCACGCCCGGTTTGAATAATGCAAACTCGGATCCAGGGCCATGTATGCCAGTTATTTGAGCGCCGAAGGGTATTATGAAAAAGCAGGAACTCAAAGTTGCGGTGTTCACTTCACAGCAGCGAGACATGCGGGTGATCGGCATCGTGCTCACCCACCTCAAGAGCGCCAAATACGAGTTCAGTGTGGCCGAGCGGACGCCCTCGGCCACGGTAGACATCGCCCTGGTGGACGACAGCGATCCCGAGATGCGCAAGCGCTTGGCGACGGTGCTGGCGAGCAACCCGGCTTTGCCGGTGGTGCACCTGGTGGCCGAAACCGGACAGGCCGGTGCCCAGTGCGAACTCTCGTCCAGCCAGTTGATGATGCAGTTGCTGCCCACCTTGGAGCGCCTGCTCCACAGCTTGGCCAACCAGCCACCCGCCGCGCCGGTGGCCCCAGTCAGCACCAGCACCAGCACCGTGACGACCCTGCCGCCCACGCGCAACAGACTGCGCGCGCTGGTGGTGGACGACAGCCAGACGGTGCGCACGCAACTGGCCAATGTCATGTCCAACATCGGCATGGCTTGCGACGTTGCCGATGGCGCCAAGGGGGCCTTGGCCCAACTGGCCAACCGCCAGTACGACCTGATCTACGTTGACGTGATGATGCCCGACATGGACGGCTACACGCTGACCCGCGAGATCAAGCGCAACCGCAGCAACAAGGCGCCGGTGATCATTCTGACCAGCCAGTCCTCGCCCTTTGACCGCGCTCGCGGCGCCCTGGCCGGCTGCGACATCTTCCTGACCAAACCCGTGGGCCTGAAACAGTTCTACGCCGCCACCACCAAAGCCTTGCGCAAATCCATGGCCGTGGACGACCTGAGCGACTGGATCACCGATCCGACGCAGGCCAAGGCCCGGGCACACGCCTGAGTCCTTCCCATCATTCAATCCGGAGATCTGGCATGACCGCCAACAAAGCCCTTGTCGTTGATGACTCGTCCACCGACCTGTCGAATTTGAAGACCATCCTGCAGGACGCGGGCTGGCTGGTGAACACCGCCAGCAATGGCATGCAGGCCCTGGAGCGCGCCAAGAACGACCGCCCCAGCATCATCTTCCTGGACATCGTGATGCCCCAGCTGGACGGCTACGGCACCAGCCGAGCATTGGCCGATGACCCGGCCACCAAAGGCATCCCCGTGGTCTTCGTGTCGACCAAGAACACGCGCGCCGACCAGGTCTGGGCCAAGGCGCAGGGCGGCAAGATGCTGATCGGCAAACCCTTCAGCGCCGACCAGATCGTCGACGCGCTGAAGTTCGCGGCCTGAGCGGCGCAGCACCATGGACATCGCTGCCCTGGCGCGTGGTGTGGCCCCTGCCGCTGGTGAGTTGCGCTACGGCTTTCGGGTCGCGGGTTTGCGGCTGGTGCCGGCGGCGCGGGTGCTGACCGAGATGATCGCCGAGGCGAAGATCTTCCCCGTGCCCAAATCGGCGTCGGCGCTGGCCGGCGTGACCAATCTGCGCGGCACCATCGTGCCCTTGCTGGACCGGCGCGAGGTTCGGCGGGGCAGCCCCGACATCCGCCCTTTTCAACACCGCGTGCTGGTGTTCGACCGTGAAGAGCAGCGCGTCGGCCTGCTGCTGGACGCGGCCCCCGAGTTGTTGAGCCTGGTGCCTGCCCCCGAAGGCACCACGCGACCTGGCACGAAGTTGAGCGCCTACCTGGTCAGGGCCTGGGCGCAAGCCGACCAGCCCGACCAGATCTGGTGGGAGTTCAACCACCGGGCCGCTTTTGAATCCCTGGCGCGTGGCGCCCATCCTGCATCCACCCCAGAAGAGGTACTCCCATGAAACTCAACATCCGCCAGAAGCTCTTGCTCGGCTTTGCGCTGCTGCTGTCCGCCTTGTTCGCGGTGGGCGGCTATGCCATCGTGCAGCTCAACCAGCTGGAGCAGACGATCCGGATGACCCAGGGCAAGGAAGCGCTGCTGGGCCGGGCCAATTCGGCGCTGTGGAGCTTGCGTTACAGCTTGCCGCAGTACCTGGCCTTGGAAGACCAGGCCGCGCGCCAGAAGCTCATCGACGAGCAGCCCGGGCTGTGGAAAGTGGTGGAAGACAACCTCAAGGTCTATGGTGAAAGCCAGGGCTTATCTAGCGAAGAGCGCGCGCAGCACAAGTCCCTGGTGGGCAGTTTCCCCGCCTACAAGGTGCACCGCACCGAGTGGTTCAAGCTGGTCGTGAACAACCAGTTTGAAGAAGCCGCCGCCTGGCGCAAAAAATACACCACGCCCACGGGCGCGGCCACCATCAAGGCCTTCGGCAAGCTGCTGGAGACCACGGTCCGCAATGACTCGGTCAAGCGCGAGATGCAGTTCCAGGAAATCGCCGTGGCCAAGCAGTGGATGGCGGGCATCGCGGGTGTTGCCGCCTTGGTGGGTTTGTTTGCCGCGTTCTTCGTGGTGCGCTCGCTGATGCTGCCGATCAACAAGCTGCTGGGCGCGCTGGCCAAGCTCACCGCTGGTGACTACACCGCACGCGCTGATCTGAAGAGCAAGGACGAGTTGGGCCGCTTGGGTTCCGCCCTGGACCGCCTGCTCGATGAGCGCCTGGAAGGCCTGAGCCAACAGGCCAAGGAAAGCGAGCAGATCAGCAACTCCGTGGTGGAGATCATGCAGGCCATGGGCCAGGTCGCCACCACCAAGGACCTGTCGATCCAGGTGCCCGTGACCGAAGACGTGACCGGCGCCATTGGCGATGCCATGAACATGCTGACGAGTGAGACCGCCAAGGTGCTGAACAACGTGAGCGATGTGTCGCACCATGTGTCGCGCGCCACGATGGCGGTCAAGCAAAGCACGGACACCGCGATGGCCTCGGCCGCGCATGGCCAGAGCGAGGTCGAATCGGCCGCCCGCGAATTGTCGCAAGCAGCCCTGACCCTGACCGACATGGCCCAGATGGCCGCCAAGGCCAACGAGTCGGCCGAAGCCGCCGTGCGCACCACGCGCCAGGCCCTGGCCACGGTGGACAAGACCGTGGTGGGCATCAACGAATCGCGCGACTTGATCCGCGAAACGGAAAAGCGCATCAAGCGCCTGGGCGAACGCTCGCAAGAGATCTCGCAGGTCGTGGGTTTGATCAACTCGATCGCCGAGCGCACGGGCATCCTGGCCTTGAACGCTTCCATGCAGGCCACGGCCGCTGGGGATGCGGGGCGCGGCTTCGCCATCGTGGCCGACGAAGTCAAGCGCATGTCGGAAAACGCGCGTGAAGCCACCCGCGAGATCTCGACCCTGGTGCTGTCCATCCAGTCGGAAACCTCGGAAACGGTGCTGGCCATGAACAACGCCATCACCCGCGTGGTGGACGTGTCCCGCCTGGCCGACCAGGCCGGCTCGGAGATGAAGGGCACGCAGCAGGCCACCGATGCGCTGGCCTTCAGCGTGCGCGGCATCGCGGCCGCGTCGATCGAGCAGGCGCGTTCGGGACAGACCTTGCAGGCACGCGCATTGACCATCCAGCAGACCAGCCGTGACACGACCAAGCAGCTCACCCAGCAGAACGAGGTGACCAACAAGCTGGTGGGTTACGCCCAGGCCCTGGTGCGCGAGGTGGCGGTGTTCAAGCTGCCGCGCCGCCTGGTGGTGGCCGAGCAGTCCTGAGCCACGCTGACCACCGTCCCCTTGCTGGAGCACCCCTGATGACCGCCACCCACTTGCGTGAAACGCTGGAGCCGCTCCTGTTCGAGCTGTTCGACCAGGCGGCCCAGCTGCAGGACCAAGGCAGCGTGCCTTGCCTGCGGGCCTACCTGCAACGGGTCACGGCTTTGCAGCTGGCGGCCAAGCAGCACCAGCTGTTGGGCCTGAGCTATGTGGGCATGCTGGTGGAAAGTGGCTTGACCAAGCTGATCACGCTGGACCGCCCCGTGGCGGCCGGGGAGTGCGCCGCGCTGGCCGCGTGGCCGGCGCTGGTGCTGGGCGAGCTGATGAGTCCAGCGATGGATGACGGCGCCGCGCCGTGGGCCGTGCTGCATGAGTTGCGCAGCCAGCCGTGGTTTCCCGCCATTTCGGCGGCCAATGTGGCCTTGATTGAACGGCGCTTGGCCGAGGATGCGGGCAAGCTGGTCGAGGTGGAGGAAGCGCCTCCGCAGGTTGAGGCTGAGCTGGCTGCTGAGCCCGATCCCGAGACCGAGCCCGACATGCGCATGGGCGAAGAGATCGAACTGGACGATGAGCTTGAGCCGGACACGGAATCCGACACGATCTTTGACATCGGCATTGGTGAAACGCAGGCCGCTGCCGCCCCGGCCGTGACCCTGGAAGAACTGGCCATGCTGGGCGATGCCCTGCTGGCCTTGCAGTCCGACCTGGCCGCCCTGGCTGCAGCAGACCTGACCCGGGACGAGCGTGACGCCCTCTTCGACAACCACCTGGAGCAGTTGCACAACCTCGTCAATGCCGCCAACCTGCTGGGCCTGGCCGGCTTTCAGCAGGTGCTGGAAGTCATCCTGATCAACACGGCGGCCTTGCAAGCTGACCCCGAGGCCCTGAGCGATCAACACCGCGCGGTCTTGCAAGCCTGGCCCGTCCTGGCGATGGCGCACCTGCAAGCCCCTGGTGAGCCGACGCCCGCGCAAGCCCTGGCCGACTGTGTGGCCGGCTCCGACTGGCCTTACCCCGCCGACACGGAAACCTTGTCCGAGTGGGTCAAGGCAATGACCTCGGTGAGCTTGGTGCGCGCACGGCCCTCGCAAGACCGCCCCGCCAAGGCCTTGCCCGCGCATGTGGACCTGAGCGTGCCAGCCGACATCGACCGCAAGGTGCTGGACAGCCTGCTGGTCGAGTTGCCACCGCATGCGCAAGAGTTCTCCGCCCTGGTGCAGCGACTGTCGCAAGGTGGCACGCTGGACGACCTGGACCAGGCCCGCCGCGTAGCCCACACGCTCAAGGGCGCGGCCAACACGGTGGGCATCAAGGGCGTGGCCAACCTCACCCATGCGCTCGAAGACATCCTGGTGGCCTTGGGCCGCGAAGAGCGCCTGCCCACCCGCGAACTGCTGGACATGCTGCTGGAAGCGTCCGATTGCCTGGAGGCCATGAGCGAAGCGCTGGTGGCCAACGCCGGCACGCCGCCTGAAAGCCTGGCGGTGCACCAGATGGTGCTGGACTGGGCCAACCGCATTGACCGCGATGGCCTGCCTGATGACCAGGCTGACAGCGCCGACAGCATCGAGCCCCTGGCCAGCACGGTGTCGCCGACAGCCGTGGCACTCACCGTTGACGACGCTCCGGCTGCCAGCAGTGCCCCAGCCCTCGACGAAGACGCCCAAGCCGAAACCTACCTGCGCGTGCCCGCGTCCCTCATCGACTCGCTGCTCAAGCTGGCCGGCGAGAACAGCATCGTCACCTCGCAAATCCAGGACCGCGTCACGCGCCTGAGCGACAACATCAACGCATTGCGCACGGGTTCGCGCCAATTCGGCCAGTTGTCGGCCGAGCTGGAGCAGCTGGTGGACGTGCGCGGCCTGGCCATGCTGGGCGGCCACACCGGCGAGCTGGACGCGCTCGAGATGGACCAGTACAACGAGCTGCACATGCTGTCGCGCCGCATCGTGGAGTCGGGCGCCGACAGCCGCGAGTTCTCGCGATCCTTCGAGCGCGAACTGGCCAGCCTGCGCGACCTGATGGCCGAGAAGGAACGACTGCAGCTGGAGATCCAGCGCAGCATCCAGCGCACCCGCATGGTTGAAGTCGCCTCGATCTCGCCGCGCCTGCAACGCACCGTGCGCCAGGCCGCCCGCGTGCTCAACCGCTCGGTCGACCTGCGCATCCAAGGCGAAGCCACCATGGTCGACACCCAGCTGCTCGACCGCATCATCGACCCGCTGATGCACCTGCTGCGCAATGCCGTCGACCACGGCATCGAGTCGCCCGAGGTGCGCGAGACCTTGGGCAAGCCCTCCACCGGCACCATCACCCTGAGCTTCAGCACCGAAGGCAACAACGTGGCCGTGCGCTGCGAAGACGATGGTTGCGGCCTGGACCTGGGGGCCATCCGCCACCGCGCCTTGTCCCGGGGCCTGATCGCCCCCGATGCCACCTTGACCGAAGCCCAGGTCATGCGCCTGATCGTGCTGCCCGGTTTCTCGACCCGCGGGCAAACCACGCAGCTGTCCGGCCGAGGCATCGGCATGGACGTGGTGCAGCGCGCGGTGGTGGACCTGCGCGGCACGCTGGACATGGATTCGCAATCGGGCCAAGGCTCGCGCTTTGACCTGCACTTCCCGGTGCGCATGAGCACCATCCAGGTCATGCTCAGCCGCTCTGAACACCACCTGCTGGGCATCTCGGTGCGGGGTGTGGAGCAGATCCTGCCCGCCCGCGAAGAAGTCGGCGTTGATGCGCAGGGCGGCCTGACCTACGCCCTGCAAGGCGAGCAACTCAACGCCATCCGCCTGGAAAAACTGATGGGCCTGCCGCACGAGGCGCTCAAGCAGCCCGGCGTGATGGAAGTGGCCATGATCGTGCGCGACGAGTTCCGCCAACGCCTGGCCATCATCGTGCCCGAGCTGAGCGATGCGCGCACCGTGGTCGTCAAGCCCTTCAACCCCATGATGCCGCACGCCCTGGGCATCGACGGCGCCACGGTGCTGGGCGATGGCTCGGTGGCCACGGTGATCGACTTGCCCGACCTGCTGCGCGATTTCACCGCTGGCCAGATGCCCGGGGTGGACGACGCGGTGGTGACCACGCGCCACAAACTGCCGCTGTGCCTGGTGGTGGATGATTCGGTGAGCGTGCGCCGCACCATGGAACAACTGATGCAGGACTCCGGCTACGAAGTCGTCACTGCGCGCGATGGGGTCGATGCCCTGGGTGCTGTGCAGTTGCGCGCCCCCGACATCGTCCTGGTCGACCTGGAAATGCCCCGCATGAACGGCTTGGAACTGACCAGCGCCTTGCGCAACCGCAGTGCCACCAAAACCACCCCGGTGGTGATGATCACCTCGCGTTTCACCGACAAGCACCGCCAGTTGGCCAACGACGCGGGCGTCAATGCCTTCCTGACCAAACCGTACTCGGAAGACCTGCTGCTCAACACCATCGACGGCCTGTTGCGCAGCGCGGCTTGAAGTGACTGGGCCGCAGCGGCCCAGTCGTCTCAGCACGGATCGCCCCATGCCCTCGTGTAATGGCGCGTCATGGATTTCGTGTCCTTGAATCAATAAAGTTGTTGGTGATGTCTTTGGCGCAGCCAGTGCATCACCAACCAACCAACTCATTAATTCAAGGATGAACATGAAAAGCCAACACCTCTCCGTTTTGCTCGTGGCACTGACCTGCCTGAGCGTCAGCACCCAAGCCCTGGCAACCGTGCCCGGCGCGTCGAGCTCCATTGACTATGGAAATATTCATGGCCATATGACGGTCAGCAATCCAACGATCCTGGGCGTCAGTTCGGGTTCATTTCTTCAAAACCAGGCGGTTGTGGCGCCGGGCGCAGAAATCACGCTCAGTTTCGATGCCGGGGTGAGCGTGACATCGCTGGCCTATTGCCCTGGCTGCATCATGCAGGAATACCTTGCATGGACAGGGCCAGCGCTGACAGCAGGCGCAACCCCGCAACAGATCAATTTGTTCAACGACCAATTTCTTCAAGATATCCCGAAGCAGACATTCACCTGGACCACCAAGGCGCCAACCTTGCCAGGTGAATACTTCATTGCAGAAGCCGGGACCCTCGACTATCACTTTGTGCCTGTGGTGGGCAGGTTGGGTGGCATGGGCGGCGAACTGGCCTCCTTCAAGGTGACGGTTGCCGCGGTGCCGGAACCCAGCACCTTTGCCCTGATGTGCGTTGGCTTGTTAGCATCGGGTGTGCGCCTTGCGCGCAACCGTCGCCGGGCTTCAGGTGCAAGCGCCTGACCATTGGGCCATCAAGCCTTTCCGCCAGTTCAGAAAAATGACCCGACGGACGCCAGCACCATTCGTTGAACGGTGCTGGCGTTCCTGTGCTTACTGGTGAGTCACAAGTTGGTTCTTGCGTCTACGCCCAGGCAGCACGGGCATCAGTGCCGCCACAGCCAAACCAGCGAGCGCCAGCGACAAGGCATAGGGCTCGGGCACCGCTGTCGCCACATCGCCAGCACGCACAGCGATGACATCCCCCAGATCACGACCGCGCTCCAAAAACCGGAACTGCTCCCCTGAATCGCGAAACATGCCGTAAACGAAGTCGCTCAGCAGTTCGTGATGGGTGGCAGTCCAATAGAAATTCGAGCCTTGCGAGGTCTTCTGAAGAAGCCTGTAAGTGTCAGCGCTGAGGTACTTTTCAACATTGATCAAGTAGCCCAACTGGCTGCCGACGCAGTTGAAGCCGTCGCAAGGCCCGCTGCCATCTTGATTCAAGGCAGAAGGCAAGGCCCAATCCTTGAAAGAGCCAACCTCTAGCGTTGAGGCCCATGTCATGGCCTGACCCCAAGTCATTGGGCCGAATGTGTTCGCGCTTAAAACCCATGTGACGTTGAGATTGGGGTCGTATTCGAAGACTGCGTCTTGCGACAGCGCATCGACCGCCTTGCCATTGATGTCACGGCCTTGCAAAGGCAGCGCCGCCTGCGCTGTGCCCAAGGCGGCGGCGAGCAGCAAAGGCAGCAGTCTGACGCCGTGGTTGAGTATGGACTTCATGTGGAATTTCCCCCTTCAGTTGTAAGTGAATGCACTGTATGGGCAATTCCTCAAATAGCAAGACACGACTCAACAAGACTGGGTCTTCTTCCATCACTGTGGGCGTCGGACTGATGCCGTTCAGTGTCAGCTAGGAAGACCGCGCGGAAGTGGGCTCGCTTTCGCGCCGGGTGATGTCTCAACCCGTATCCACTCGATTACAGAGTGGCGTTCGCTTTCTCCGCATTCCTTTACCCGCTGCGCCATCAGCCTTCCTTGCTGTTGGTCTGCCGTTGCCGGCGGTGCGCCGGGCTTACCGTGTTCCACACTCATCACAACGAGTTAGGTAGGTCCCGCATGTATACCGGCGGTCTTCATGCCCGTGTGCTCCATCTTGAGCAATTGCTCGACCCCGGCCTCACCGAGCACACGCCTGAAGCGCCCGATCTGGCTGGGGTCACAGGGCATGCGAGGCTCGAAGTACTGCTGGCCGCTGAAGAACTGCCATACGCAGTTCTAGTCCACCGGCAACCACGACGCGGCGGTGGGGCCAAACATGTCGGCGTCCAGCTTCATGCTGCCCATGCGCGCCTTGCGTGCAAACAGCGGGGCCGGGGACTTGCCGATCTCGGCCCACGGCATCCGTGTGGCCAGCACGGCCAGCGGGTGGCGCAGGTCGATCATGGTGTCCAGCCGGGCGCGAAAGAAGTCGGGCGTGCTCATCTGTTCAGATCCTCAAAACTCCCAGAAACTGAGCGTCATTGAACCGAAAACCGAGATTCCTAATCATTCCCAATTGCGCGACTCACCCTGTATCCATCGGGGGTGTGGAAGTTTTGCAAGGCCGACTACATGGTATTGCTTTGAGGCTCGCGGCGCTTGGGTCCAAGATGCGCGAATATCCATGGGTGGCGCTCCACTCTCGGCCCCGCTACAGGTGGCTGCGCCGAGCAGGCGGACCGTCAAGGACGTAATAGGGTAAATGGCCTCATTCTAAGCGCTATAAAGGCTAGCCGTTATTGGGAAAAATAGAGGGATTTGCTAGGAAAATAGAAAGACCCGAGGCGCTTGCCAACTTCACTCGACCTATGGCGATTGTTGGGGAGTGGCAAACTGGTCTATGGATCTCGTGGGGCATTCGATGTACTTCAACATTGTTTCAGAAACAGATCTGTCCGAATTTTTCTGAATGCCAGCAAAGCGAAATCCAAATTTTTCTATCAACTTAGTTGATGCAAAATTATCTCGAGCTACAAGAGCGAATAAGCAGGTGTCCTTTGTCAAGATTTCCTCACGGTTAAGAAGATTCGTCATCAATTTTGAGGCCACGCCCAGGCGCCAAAAATCCGGAGAAACAAAATAAGAAATTTCATTTGTTCGCACCTTGCCTGCCCCAATAATATGGTTCGTCAAGCGATCAGTGGCGACAAATTTCCGATCGAAGTTTGGCATATCTTCTGGGTACCATTGTGCTTTCAAGTATTGATCTATCCTCAAAGGGCAAACCTTCTTGCCAAAATACGGGAGGGTAGTTCTGGTATCTATGAGTATGGCCAGCAGTCCTGCCAAATGGCTGCGGTTGTAAGGTTTGATATCGATTTCCATCGCGCAATTACGGGCAAACATTTTTGATGTCGTCCGATAAAAGAAGGTATACCCCCCCTTGAGACGGGAAAATACAGATACAATCTGCTTTAAAAAATCTTCCATCACTAACATCGCTAAGTACGATAATTGTTTGGTTAATTTTTTTTGCCCAGCCTTGATAGAATCCCCGACAAGCGGCACAAGGGGCTTTTCCCTGACGGATGGCAATATCCGCTGTGCGGATAGCGTTAATTTCTTCATTTGGAATGGCGGTTTCTGAGCATTCCGTATTTTTGGGTTTGACAAGGCCGGTCGCTTTTCTCTGGACTGAGCCTTCCACGTATCCCCAGGACATTCCCGTTTTGGCATTCCCCATTGGAAAATATTTTATTTTTTCCGCGGACGAGATTAGAGCTTTAAGCGTTGCGGGTGTCAATGGTTGGGGGATGTCGGCTGCACTTTTTATGGCCGTGTATATTAACCCTACTAGATTGGCTTTTGCAAGGCTGGCGTAGTTTGCTGCTGCTGCTGCTGACATGGTGTGTAATCCAAGTTTTGGAAATATTTCCGTATTGACGGCTTTAACCAGAGTTAATGAACTATGCTTCCGTATTTTCCGCGATGTTGTAAACAGCAAAAACTTCGCCGCCGTCCTTGGCGCCTTTGGAGTCTTGAGGCTGATAAATGACTTTGAATTTTGCAAAATTTAGAGAAATATTTTCGGTCAAACGATCTTCTCCCCCTCCCCCTCCAGTGCTGACGGAGGTAATGAGAACCTCTGTCATTATGATTTTCATATATTCTAATGGCGTGCCGCCGGCTTTTCTTACTACCAAAGTTGCCTCTGGGTAATGTGTCCCTTTGCAGCAGCCTACGATCAAATTGGTTGATGCTTTATCAATGTATTTAACAAATGACAAATCTTGTACGCTTACCTTCCCGGCTCCCGCGCCGCCCCCAGTATGCGCTGATCCGGAGTTGCTCATTCCCCAACTCCAACCTAGCACATCAATATCTTTCTTGTGACCATCAGAAATCGATTCGCCTTCGATCGAGCCAATTTTGATGAACATGTCAGCGGCCATGGTATTTCTCCTGAGTTAAATGAGGCATCTCTGCCAGACGTTTGGGGATTCATTTGTTTGATCCCACCCAGAAACTATCGCCGCGACGGCAACTTCAAACCATTACAGCCGATTACCGCGCATTACCGCCCGTGCAATTCCCGCAACAAGCGCTCCCGGTCAACGCCTTCGGCGCAATGGGCCAGCACCGCCTCCAAGAACCCCACCTGATCCCGCGACTGCGCCGCAGCCTGCTTGACCACGAACCTGGCCATCGGCCCCATGTGCGCGGTCAACACCCGCGTGGCGTGGGCCACCAGTTCATCGCTCAACCCAGGCAGCGTGCCGCCCGTCGTCGCGTTCGATGTGCGGGGCGGTGCCGTGGTTGTTAAGCCGCCAGTCGCCCGAGCAATGAAGCGCGCGCGCTCACCATCGGCAGGCACATGCTGGGCCAAGGCCTGCACCAAGCTGCCGTAGTCTTGGCAGGAGGCTGCTGCCTGTTTGACCAGCAGCTTGGCCAGCGGCCCCACAAAGCTGGTCAACGTGCGTTCAAGTCGGCTCACGGCCTCGCCATCCAACCCCGAGACCAAAGCACCCGTGGACAAGGGCAAAGGCAACGATGAACGAGGCGCCTCAACGACCGTCACATCCCCATCCGGAACCGTCTTCGCGAAATTCGCCACGTCCTGCCTGATCGCATCGCGAAACGCCTGCGCGCTGTCATACCGGTCATACGCCGCCTTGGCCATGGCCTTGGCCACCACGGCATCCAGCTGCAAGGTGCGGGGCACATGTGCGCGCGCACTGGGCGGCTGCGGCACCTCGTGCAGCACCTTGTACATGGTCGCTTCGGGCGACGACCCGGCAAACGCCGCGTGCCCCGTTAGCAGGGCGTACAACAGCACGCCCGACGCAAAAATGTCTACCCGGTGGTCGATGCCTTGGCCGGTGTACTGCTCGGGCGCCATGTAGCCATGCGTACCAATGGCCGAGGTGATCTTGGTCAGCGCAGCGCCCTGGATGCGCGCAATGCCGAAGTCCGTGACCTTGAGCTGCCCCGTCCGCGTCAGGATCAGGTTGGCCGGCTTGATGTCGCGGTGCCACACGCCCTGCTGATGCGCGTGGTGAAGCGCGTCCAGCAACTGGTCCATGATGCGCAGCAAGGTGGGTTCGGGCAGCAAGGGGTTGGATGCCAGCACCTTGGCCAGGTCCTGCCCTTGCACGTATTCCATGGCGATGAAAGCGGTGTCACCGTCTTCGCCATACTCGTAGATGGACACGATGCCCGGGTGCGACAGCCGGCCCGCCGCCTGCGCCTCGTTGCGAAAGCGCGCCGCAAAATCGCCCGCCGCGTCGTTGTCATGAACCAGCGCACGCTGGATGGTTTTCAAGGCCACCTGGCGCCCGATGCCCGGGTCCGTGCCTTGGTAGACCACGCCCATGGCGCCCGCCCCCAAGACGCCCTGGATGGTGTATTTGCCAAGCTTGTCAGGATGGGCCACGGTGCTCAGGCGTTCAGCAGTTTCATGGCGTGCGTCAGGCTCTTGCGCATGCGCGAAAACGACTCCGACAGCACGCCGATTTCGTCAGCGCTCTTCACGGCAAACTCGGGCGCGTCCATGTCGCCCATGCTGACGCGATCGGCCAGGGTGGACAGTCGCGTCACCGGCTGGATCACCAGCTTCCAAAGCATCACGTTGAGCACCAGGCCCACCAGCAAAAATACCCCGGCCAGCAAGCCCATGACGACGCCCCAGGCCCTGTCAGCGCGCTGCAAGGGCACGGCCAGTGGCACCGACACCACCTGCACCCCAAGGGTTTCGTGGAGGTTCCAGCCAAAGCCGTTGGATGGGCCGTACTTCTCAATCAACGTGGTCGGCGCCGCCGAGGCCGTGCTGTGGCATTGCAGGCAAGCGGGCTTGGAGATCTGAATGGGCCGCGCGATGTAGAGCGCCGGGCCGGTGGGCGTGTCGCGCTGGCCGATGAACTCTTTGCTGGAGGGCACCTGCTTGAACTGCGTGACCAGGTCGGCCTCCCAGTCGGACGCCCGATTGCGCGGATTGGTCGGGTTCAACATGGCTTGCTTGTACACGAACTCCGGGCGCTTCTCGTTGATCCGTTTGAGCACTTCATTGGCCGCGAAAGACGGCACGGATTGAGGCAAGAACTTGTACTGCATTTGCGTTTGGAGCAAAGGCGCCAACTGTTCGCCCGTGTAATCGCGCACGGCCGCTGCGTTCTCCATCATCAGGCGCGCGGTGTCGAGTACCTCTTGCTGGGCATTGCGTTGCAGCAGATCGCGGGCGACGTAAGCCGATGCCCCCAGACCGAGCAGGAAAACGAACAGGAATGCCAGGTTGAACTTGATCAGCAGTTTCATGGTGAGGTGCGTTGGTGGACAGGACGGGGTGGATGCAGGATCGGACGCCACTCCGGATGCGCGTTCAGGTGCGCAGCCAGGGCCCGCTTGAATTCGAGGTCTTGCAGCAGCGGTCGCCAGCGCGTGGTGAAACGCTGGCGGATGCGCGGTTCGGCCTCCAGCCAGGGCTGCACCTCGGCATGGTTCAGGCTTTTGCCGGGGCTCATCGCCGCATCCTTGCCTTTGTACAAGGGTGCTCGCGCGGGCAAGGTGTCCATGAAGGCGCCCGGCACGCTTTGGATGAAGGCCGCTGAAGGCCGGGCCATGACGCTGGCAGGCGCATCGCCATGCCGGGCCAGGAAGTGGCCAGGCGCCAACTGCAGTTCCCCGTTCACCGGCGGCTTGGTTTGGCCGTTGATCAGCACCGCCACGGCACCTGATTCGGCGAAGGCCTCGGCATCCGTGCCCTGAACATGCAAGACCACGGCACGACCGACGGTGGACACATCCATCGCGGCCGTCGCCAGCCCCAGGCTTGCGCTTGGCGAGGCAGGGCCGGTGGTCAGTTTGACCCAGCCTTGGAGCACATAGGCCAGCGAATTGCCCGGCATGAGCATCACGCGGGTGGAGGGCCCCATGTCGAGCAGGCTGCCCTTGTCAAATTCGATGCGCACCAGCGAAGCTGTCGGCGCCGTCTCGACAATGTCCTCGGCCGCCAAGCGGGCGCCGGGCAAGGATTCCAGCCTGGTGGTGCCACGAATGACGGAGGCCTTGCCCTGCTGGACCGTGACGGTGGCCAGTGCCTCTGCGGCGCAGGCTGGAGGCGCCAGCGCCAAGACAGGGGCGACCAGTCCCAGGCCGCAGACCCAGCGCGCGATCCATCGCCCAATCGGAAGCGGCCTCATCTTCAGATGGGGCGAGGCATCAACCATGAGTCCGGCCCATGATTTCTGGCTTCCAGCAGCCCTCCACCTGAGAGCCCTTCACGATCTCGATGCCGACCTTGCCCAGACGCACACTTCCTCGGCGCCGTTCAATGAAATCCTGATCAATCAGGCCTTGCGATACCGCCGGTTCGAACTGTTTGCGAAGCCTGAAGATCTGGATGTTGAGGTGCGCCTTGTCCAGGCGCAGCATGCTGACCAGTTGATCGAAATCAATCCAGCCCTGGGAGTTGGAATCAAACCCCAGCGCGATGTCTGCCAGCCGCTGCCTGGCCAACAGCATCAGAAGATAGTGGTGCGTGCGCTCACCCAACTCCAGCGTCGAACGGCCACGGGTGAGCGTCAGAAAGACATGCTCCTCGTCCAGGCTCGTCTGGAACTTCATGCAGGTGACCAAGGCAGAAGGGGCGAGCGTGTCGGGCGGCTCCAGTGAGCACACCAGGCGCCACGCGGCACCGTCAACGTTGACCACGTCACCGTCATTGAGGGGCACGACACCGTCACTGGTTTCTTTCACCCATTGCCGATTGGGTGCGCGGTAGAGGCAGGCTTTGGGGTGCTCGTCGTCAGGCAGGTTCTGGAAGGCTTTGAGCGTGATGGTTTTCAAGCCCAGGCACAAAGGCAGCAACAGGTCCGCTGGCGCCGCCAGATCGTCCACGCGCCAAGGGTCTGCGTCCAGATTGCCAAAGCGGATTTCATCGCCAACGTTCAAAGGCGTGGGATGGTCCTTGGTCAGGCGATGGCCGTTGACGAAGCAGCCATTGCGGCTTTGATCAGTCAGTGTCCACTGTTGATCGCTCCACCGCGCACAGGCGTGGATCAAGGAAATGTTGACGGCAGGGAGCAGGCAGTCCGCGTGCTGTACAGACCGGCCAAACACATGGTAGGGCTTGAGGACGTGGGACGACCGCGTCTGCGTGTCTATCAAGATCGCCATGGTCGCCCGCCCTGCTGTTTGCATTTATGGGCGGATTATCCGCGCCATTTCGCTTTATGGGAATTTTGCGGGCGGACCCCGAGCGTGCAGCAAGGAGGTTGCAGACGGCGGGAGGGTATTCTGTCGCCATGTACGCCAAATTCTTCGGACTGAAGCACGAGCCCTTCTCGATCGCCCCTGACCCGCGCTACCTGTTCATGAGCGACCGGCACCGCGAGGCGCTGGCCCACCTGCTGTATGGCGTGGGCGGTGGGGGTGGCTTCGTGTTGCTCACGGGCGAAATCGGCGCCGGCAAGACCACGGTGTGCCGCTGCTTTCTGGAGCAAATCCCCCGGCGTTGCAATGTGGCCTACATCTTCAACCCCAAGTTGACGGTGCAGGAGCTGCTCAAGTCGGTGTGCGACGAGTTTCGCATCCCCTACCAGCACCAGGGGCCGGGGGTTGAGACGGTCAAGGACTACCTCGACCCGCTCAACGAGTTCCTGCTCAAGACCCACTCGGTCGGGCAGAACAACGTGCTCATCATCGACGAGGCGCAGAACCTGTCCGCCGATGTGCTGGAGCAGTTGCGCCTGCTGACCAACCTGGAAACCACCGAGCGCAAGCTGCTGCAGATCATCCTGATCGGCCAGCCTGAGTTGCGCACGATGTTGGCCCAGCCCGAGCTGGAACAGCTGGCGCAACGCGTGATCGCGCGCTTTCACCTGGACGCCCTGTCCGAGGCCGAAACCGCGCAGTACATCCGGCACCGTCTGGCGGTGGCTGGTTTGGCCCGGGGCAAGTTGTTCGACAGCCAGGCCGTGGCGCGGGTGCACCAGTTGTCGCGCGGCATCCCGCGCCGCATCAACCTGCTGTGCGATCGTGCCTTGCTGGGCGCCTATGCCGAGGGCAAAAGCCGCGTGGACAGCGACATCATCGAGAAAGCGGCCAGCGAGGTGTTTGACATCACCCGGGTGTTGGCACCACCGCGCGAACCGGCCGGGCGCATGCCAGCCTGGGGCTGGGGCCTGGTGGCCAGCACGACGGTGTTGGGCGTGGCGGGCATGGCCAGCGTGGCCTGGTTGCAGCACCGTGCCAACCCGGGCGCCGCAGAACCCGTGGTGGTGGCCAAGGCGGGATCGGCCCCGGTGGCCGCGTCCCGTCCTGCCGCTGCACCGGTGGCCGCCGCCAGCCAGGCCACCCCCGTCGTGGCGCCTTCCTCGGCGCCCATCGTGGTGGCGGCGCCGGTGCTGAAAGCCAGTCCGGAGATCGCTTCGCTGTTCAGCAGCAAGCAGGGCAATGAGCGCAAGGCCTGGCTGGAGCTGGCGCCCTTGTGGAAGCTGAGCCTGGCCGAGGGCGACCCGTGCACCCAGGCCCAGCAAGCCCATGTTCATTGCTTCCGCAGCAGCCGTGGGCTGGGACTGATCCGCCAGCTGGACCGCCCCGGCATCCTCACGCTGAACGACGAAAGCGGCCGCGCCACCTACGCCTTGCTGACGGCTCTGAACAATGACAGGGCCACCTTGAGCATGGGGGGCGTGTCCAGGACGGTGCCGGTGTCCACCTTGCTGAAGGTCTGGCGCGGTGATTTCGCGACCTTTTGGCGCGCGCCACCGGGCTACCTTCAATCCCTCGTCGATGGCAATGTGGGCCCGCTGGTGGACAACCTGGTCACGCGCCTGGCCATCGCCCAGGGCGAGCCCGTGACCGCCGACAAGCGCACCTACGACGCGGCCCTCAAGGCCAAGGTGGCTGCTTTTCAGCAAGCCCACGGCCTGAGGCCCGACGGTGTGGCGGGGCCCACCACCTTCATGCAGCTCAATCGTGTCACGGGCGTGGACGAACCACGCCTGCGGGCAGGAGGATAAGGCGATGTCTTACATACTTGACGCCCTCAGACGCGCGGACTCGGAGCGTGAACGCGGCGCCGTGCCGAGCATCCATTCACCGCCGGTGCCACCGCTGGCCGATGATCCCAGGCCGCCACGTGGCAGCCAGTCTTTGGTGCTGGTCGGGGTCATCGTGGTCTTGTTGCTGGCCCTGGCCGGTCTGCTGGCCTGGCACCTGATGAGTGGCAAGGGGGCGGTCCCGGTGGTGGTGGCTGAACCTGCACCCGCCGCCGATCAGCCTGCGGAGGAAGCGCCGCCCGTGCAGGCCGCCGTGCCCGCTGCGCCAGCACCCGTGCCGGCTCCTCCCGCCCAACGGCCATCGCCGCCACCCCAGGCCCAGGCGCCCATGGGGGCCGCGCCCATCCTGTCCGTGCCACCGCGACCCGCGCCTGCCCCGCGTGTTGCCATCTCCGCGACCCCTGCGCCCACACCAGCCCCCACCGCCGAAGCCGACACCCGCATCTACACCCCCAGCGAACTGCCCGCCAACATCCAGCGCGATCTGCCCAAGCTGGTGATCGGCGGCGCGATGTACTCCGAGACCCGGGCCAACCGCATGCTCATCATCAACAGCCAGGTCTTTCACGAAGGTGACAAACTGACCTCGGATCTGGTGCTGCAAGAGATCAGGCTCAAGTCTGCTGTGCTCAAGTACAAAGGCTACCGCTACGGCGTCAGCTACTGACCGGCCTCTTCGGGCAGCATGACCGTGGCTCTCACTTGCGCTGTGAGGCCAAACCCGCATAAAATGACCTCATGTAGTCACAAGTGGGTTCATCATGGACATATTGCAAATTCGTGAAGCCAAGGCCAACTTTTCGGCGCTGGTGGCCGCCGCTGAAAAAGGGCATCCCACCCTCATCAGCCGCCACGGCCAACCCTGCGCCATGATGGTGCCGGTGGCCGATGGCGCACGCCTTTATCCGCTGGAGATGCCCAACCTGGCCAACTACCTGCTGGCGCTGCCCGAGCCATTCGAGACCGAGCGCGACACCACGCCGCTGCAGGGCATTGATTTTGTTTAACGGCTATCTGCTGGACACCAGTGTGGTGTCCGTGTTGGCCCCAGGGCGAGAGGCCTTTGTGCCAACCGCCCTGGGCGAATGGCTGCAAGCGCATCACCAACAACTTTTCCTGCCTGCCATTGCCGTGGCAGAAATGGCGCAAGGCATTGGCAAATTGCGCCGTGCCGGTGGCGCAGAGCGGGCTGATCGCCTTGACCGCTGGCTCGACGGCTTGTTGGCCGCCTATGCAGATCGCATCTTGCCCCTGGATGCGCGTGCCGCCCGACTGGCGGGGCAAATGTCTGATGCCGCCATGGCACAGGGCTGCCACCCCGGTTTTGCTGATGTTGCGATAGCGGCGCTGGCCCAACACGCGGGCCTGCTCTTGCTGACCTGCAACCTCAAGCACTTCCAGCCACTGGGTGTGGCCTGTGCTGACCCGTTGATCGCACTACCGGCTGGCTGATGAATTCATGCCAAATGACCTTGGCCTCTGGTGTTCCATCCCGCTCATACGTGAACAAAGTCGGTGCAATTTTTCGAGTATGAATCGGCGGTGGCGGTCCACTTGAACGGCTGGCAGTTTGCGTTGTGCGCTGTGACGAAGTGGTCGATGCGTTGCACGATTTGTTTGACGCTTGTGAAAGAGCCTCGCCGAATGGCCTTGTCGGTGATCAAGGCAAAGAATCGTTCGACCTGATTGAGCCACGAGCGATAGGTCGGGGTGAAGTGCAAAATAACGAGACAGAAGACTAGCCCGGGCTCAATCCACCATGAAAACCTTCCAGGCAGACGTCGCGATCATTGGCTTTGGCACGGCGGGCATGGGGGCCTACCGCGCCGCCAAAAACCACACCGAGCGCATTGTGGTCATCCAGTCCGGCCCTTATGGCACCACTTGCGCGCGCGTGGGCTGCATGCCCAGCAAGCTGCTGATCGCGGCGGCTGACAGCGCCCACGCCATCGCGCAGGCCCCGATGTTCGGCGTGCACGCGGGCACGGTGAAGGTCGATGGCCCAGCGGTGATGCAACGGGTGCGCTCGGAGCGCGATCGCTTCGTGGGCTTCGTGCTGGACACCGTCAACGACTGGCCCGTCGAGCAGCGCGTGCTGGGCCGCGCCCGTTTTGTCTCGACCCATGATTTGATGGTGGACGACCACACCCGCGTCACCGCGCAACGCGTGGTCATCGCCACCGGCTCATCGCCGACGATCCCGCCTGGCTGGCGTGAAGCCCTGGGCGACCGGCTGGTCACCAACGACGAGGTGTTCGACTGGCAGACTTTGCCCCAGTCCCTGGCCGTGGTGGGCGGCGGCGTGGTCGGGCTGGAGCTGGCCCAGGCCCTCACGCGCCTGGGCGTGCGCGTCAAGCTGTTCAGCAAGGGGACCAGGCTGGGCCCTTTGACCGACCCGGAGGTCAGCGCCCAGGCCTACGCCATCCTGTCGGCCGAGCTGGCCATCGCCGCGCCCGCCGAGGTGCGCCAGGTCAGCCGTCAAGGCGACCAAGCCCAGGTCACGTACAGCGTCGATGGGGTCGAACACACCGAGGCTTTCGAGCAGGTGCTGGTGGCCGCAGGCCGGCGTCCCAACCTGGCCAGCCTGGACCTGGCCGCCGCAGGCATCGCCTTGAACGACCGGGGCCTGCCGGCCTTTGACATCGAGACCGGCCAAATCGGCGACACCCACGTGTTCATCGCCGGCGATGTGAGCAACGCCCACCCCTTGCTGCACGAAGCGGCCGACGACGGCAAGATCGCGGGCGACAACGCCGGGCGCTTCCCGGACGTGCGGGTGCACCCCCGGCGCGCGCCGCTGGGCGTGGTGTTCACCGATCCGCAAATGATGCTCGCGGGCGCCAGCTTCAAGGCCTTGCAGGCCTCGGGCCAGGACTTCGAGGTGGGCGCGGTCAACTTTGACGACCAGGGGCGCAGCCGTGTGATGGGACAGAACCGGGGGTTGCTTCGGGTGTATGGGGAGCGGCACACCGGCCGCTTCCTGGGCGCAGAGATGATCGGCCCCGCTGCCGAGCACATCGGGCACCTGCTGTCCTGGGCCGTGCAGCACCAGTTGACGGTGCAGCAGATGCTGGACAGCCCGTTCTACCACCCGGTGGTCGAAGAGGGCGTGCGCACGGCCCTGCGCGAGCTGAACCGGCATTTGCGCATGGGTCCACGCCCGGTGGCGCGTTGTCTGGACTGTGGCCCGGGCGCCTGAAGATTCGCGCGGCGGTAAAAATTCGCCCGTCATGGGTGCAATGTCACCTACGATGGCTGCACAAAATAATATGGGATGAGGACCGACCAAGATGAAGGTCTCCGAGTCGAGCGTTGAGGAGTCCACCAACCGCCGCCAGTTGCTGAAGCCGCACCCGCGCGAGTTGTGGCAGCCCTACGTCGCGTTCGTGTCGCTGTCATTGGTGGTGATCAGCCTGCTGGCCACCATGGCGGTGACCAGCGTCAATGTGTTGGGGGCCTTGCGGGCCTATGTGGGCGGCGAAAGCCTGTGGTCCAAGGCCCGCAACGACGCCGTGCAGCATTTACGTGATTTCGCGGTCACCCGCAACCAGGCCGATTTCGCGGCTTTCGAGGCAGCGCTTAAACTGCCCCTGGGCGACCAGCAGGCCCGCGAAGAGATGTTGCGCAGCGAGCCCGACCTGACCGTGGTGCGGCAAGGCCTGATCGCCGGCGGCAACCACCCCGATGATGTGGACGGCATGATCACCCTGTTCCGCCGCTTTGGCGACCAGCCGGCCTTGCAAGAAGCGCTGACCGCGTGGACGCATGGCGATGCCTTGCTGGCGCAGTTGAGGGTGGAGGCGCAGCGGCTGCGCCACCACGTGCACGCGCCAGCCGATGGGGTGATGGTGCTGGCTTCTCTGGAAGAAGTGCGCGAACTCAGCGATGAACTGGTGCTGGCCGAAAAACGTTTCAGTGCCAGCCTGGCCGAGGTCTCGCGCCTGACCGAGAAGGTCTTGATCGGCAGCACCTTGTTGGCCGCCGTGGTGTTGGCGTTGAGCACGCTCTGGCTGGTTCGGCTTGCCCTGCGGCGTCAGGAGGCCCACCGGCAGGCGTTGGTCTCGGCCAACGAGCCCTGGATGCTGGCCGCCGTCGCTGCCGAGTTGGGCATGTTCGAGATGGACATCGGCTCGGACCACATCATGTTGGACGCCAAGGCGGCCTCCTTGTATGGCGTGGGTTCGACCGAGATGCTGGTGCCTCGCGTCCAGCTGCGCCAACTCATCGTCGTTGATGACCAGGAGTCCGTGCAGGCGGCCTTCGTGTCGGCGATGCAGTCCGGCCAGCCCTTCAAGACCACTTACCGGATTCGCCGGCCCGATGGTGTGGTGCGCTATTTTGAATCGACAGGGCAGCAGATTGATGGCGAGTCGTCCACGCAGGGGCGGCTGGTGGGCGTGATGCGCGATGTCACGGAAGAGCGGCTGCGGGCCGAGCGGGCCATGCAGAGCGACGCGGCTGAGCGGGTGGCCGAATCCCAGCGCAGATTCCTGTCGCGCTTGAGCCATGAACTGCGCACCCCGCTGAACGCCATCCTGGGCTTTGCGCAACTGCTGCTGCTGGACAAGACCAATGCGCTGAACCCGGCTCAGTCCCAGCGCGTCAGCATGATGCTGGAGGCGGGCCAGCAGTTGTTGCGCATGATTGAAGATGTGCTCGACCTGACCAAGGTCGATGCGGGCGAGATCACCATCGCCTTGCAACCTGTCGAGCTGGCCCCCTTGTGGCGCTCCAGCGCGGCCATGATCGAAGGGGTGCGCGAGCGCCATGGGGTGACCTTCGTCGATCGCTTGCCCCCGCAGCCTTTGTGGGCCAACGCCGATCCGCAGCGCCTGGTGCAGGTGTTCATCAACTTGTTGACCAATGCCTGCAAGTACAACCAGCCGGGCGGCCATGTGGTGGTCGAAGGCTGGATTGAAGAAGCCTTCGTGGTGCTGGAGCTGTCGGACGATGGCATTGGCATGTCGGCCGAAGACCTGGCGCAGCTGTTCCAACCGTTCAAGCGCCTGGCACCCATGGCGGAGACCATCGAGGGCACCGGCCTGGGGCTGTACATCGTCAAGCAACTGGTGGAGCGCATGAGCGGCAGCATCCAGGTGCACAGCGAAAGCGGCAAAGGCTCTCGCTTCACGCTCAGGTTGCCCTTGGTACCCGGGCCTGGGTGAATTTGGCGCGGCGGCTCAGAAGTTCGCGCTCAGCGTGACCCGGAAGGTGCGGGGCTCCACGGGGTGAAAGTGGATGTCGCTGATGGCATCGGCCGTGGGGCTCACGCGTGACTCGTAGTAGTAGTCGATGTCGCTGGCCTGTCGGTCGAACAGGTTGAAGACATCGATTGACAGCTTCAGGTCCTTGGTGATCTTGTAGCCCACGCGGGCGTAGGCCAGCATGGTGGACTTGGAGCGCTGGCTGTTGTCCTCGATCAAGGCACGGGGCCCGAAGTAGCGCAGCTGCAACTGGCCGGACCAGGCACCCAGGTCGGACACGGTGGCACCCAAGGAGGCTACCGTGTCCACCGAACCGGGGATGTACCGGCCTGAATGGGGCGCATCGCCTTGCATGTCCTTGAAGCGCGCGTGCGAGGCGGCCAGGTCCAGGTCGAACAGCAGCCACGGGGTGGCCACGTAGTGGTTGTTCAGCTCGATGCCATGGCGCTGGCTGGCGCCGGTGGGTGCGGTCACGCCCGCATCGCCCACGAAGACCAGCTCCGAGCCCAGCTTGAGTTGCCACAGGGCCAGTGATGTTTGCAGGCCGGGGATCAGCTCGCTGCGCAGGCCTACTTCAAAGCCTTTGGAGCGGACCAGGGCGGGGGCTGGGGCCACGGTGCTGACCACGCCGCGCGCGTCATTGCTGTGAAAGCCCTGGCCGTAGTTCACGAAGTACTCGGTCTTGTCCCAAGGGCCGAAGATGAGCGACAGCTTGGGTGTGGCGATGCTGGCGGTTTTCTCGCCAGCGCTCATGTTGGTGGTTTGGCTGACAACGGCGCTGAGCTGGTCTGCGCGCCAACCGACCACGCTTTTGAACCAGGGCGTCCAGCGGGTGGCGTTCTCGGCGAACAAGCCCAGGCTGGTCTGGTGCACAGTGGCTTGCCTGTCATTGGTGTGCAGGCGTTGGCCATCTTTGGCGGCGTACAGGCCCACGGGGTTGAGGCGGTCGTGGCGCACCTGCAAGCCCAGGGTGTGGGTGCTGTCGTGGCCGGCCAGGGTGGTGTTCCAGCTGCGGCTGGTGTTCAGGCCGACCACCTTGCGTTGCTCGGCCTGTTCGAACTGGTCACCATTGACGGTGTCGTCCAGAAAGTAGGTGAAGTTGGAGACCAGTTTGAGCTCCGACTGGATGGCGTAGGCGTTGAGTTTGAAGTCGCCATCGTCCATCGCGTGCAGCAAGTCATAAGACAGGCTGAAGCGCTTGGTGCGGCCTTGATCGCTGGGGTCGAGGGTGCCGAAGCGCCCGATCAGGCCGCTGTCGACCGCGCTTTGCGGCACCTAGTCGCTGGAGTTCCAGTGCGCCGCGTAGGCCATCGCGGTCAGCGTGGACTTGGTGTTGCCTTTGGCCAGGCTGTAGCGGAGTACGCCATTCAGGCGGTGGAATTTTTCAGGGTGTTCCCAAGGGCCGTCGTTCTGAGCGGCTTCCAGGGCGTACAGCCATTGGCCGGTGGTCAGCTTGGTCGAATTGGCCAGCAGGGCGCGCCGGTAGTTGTTCTCGCCCACCGTGACCGAGGCCAGGCCGCGCGGCAGGCTGTCGAACAAGCGGATGCGGGCCACGCCGGCCGAGGCGAAGTCGCCTTCTTCGGCGCCATAGGGGCCTTTGCGGTAGCTCAGGCGATCGACCAGTTCGGGGATCAACCAGTTGAGGTCGCTGTAGCCCTGGCCGTGGGCGTGCGTGGGCATGTTCACCGGCATGCCGTCCACGAAGGTGGCGAAGTCGGTGCCATGGTCCAGGTTGAAGCCGCGCAAGAAATACTGGTTGGCTTTGCCGTCGCCGCTGTGCTGCGTGACGATGATGCCGGGCACGAACTCCAGCACCTCGGCCGGGCGCAGGGTGGACCGGTTCTCGATCAGCTTGGAGGTGACCACGCCCTGGCTGGCCGCATCAGACGTGCCGACCGCGTTGTTGTAGTTGCCGCGCACCACGGTGGGTTCCAGCTCGGTGGTCTGGGCCCATGACCAGGCGGTGCTCAAAGCCAGGGCGCTGGCCAGGCAGGTGTGGGTGAATGGGACGGTCATGTCAAGGCTTTCTGGTGATGGCGTTCCGTCCTCTACGCACGGGGCTGCTGGGTGGATGCGTCGGTCGGGCAATGAGCGCCTCCATGGGCCGGCCCTTGGGGCACGAGGCGGTGCCGTTCACGAGGCGCTGAGTGGCGCTTGCCGCTCAAGGCAAAGGCGCGCTACTTCGATGGCGGTGAACAGGGCCAGGCTCCAGCCAAACACCGGCAAGGCCAGGCTCAAGGCGCCCGCCAGGGGCAGCAGCCACCACCAGGTTCGGGGTGGCAACTGGCGCAAGGCCTGGCGGCTGACCTGGGGTGCGGCCAGACCGCCGCGTGGGCGGCGCAGCCACCACATCATCAAGCCCGATACCACTGAGAAAACGGCGGCCAATGCGACCAGGATGAGCAGCACCTGGTTCCACCCACCGAACTCGCCCCGGTGAAACGGGATGCCCACGGCGGTGGCTTTGGACAGCGCGGGCAACTGGTCCCAGCCGCTGCGGAACAAGGTTTGGCCCGAGTAGGCATCGATCACGCGCGTGAAGCGCTTGGTGGGCTGAGAGCGGTCGAAGTTCTCGGCGCGCCAGACGCCGTCGGCACTGCTCGGTGGTGTCAACTGAACGGCGATGTCGGGCGCCTGGGCGCGCACTTGCTCATGCACCGCTTGCCAGTTCAGGGGCGTGCTGCTGCTGGCGGCAGGCTGCGAGCGCAAGCCCTTGGGCGCTTTGGGTGTGCCTTGGCCCAGGGCCTGCTGCGCGGCGCGGAAGTTGTCACCGCTGTGCTCTGCCCAGGTCAGGCCGGTGACCAGCACGGTGACCGTCACCAGGCCCAGCGCGATGGCGATGCTGGCGTGCAGGTCGCGCCAGGTCAGCCGTGGTGAGGCACCCCGGCGTGGCCACAAGGCACGCCAGCCTGGGCCACCTTGGGCTTGGGACTTGGGCCACCACAGGACCAGGCCCGTGGCGAACAGCACCAGCATCCAGCTGGCGCCCAGCTCGATCAGCCAGCGCCAGCCATCGCCTTGCAGCGCGCTGGAATGCAGCTTCTTGGACCAGGTCTTGAAGCGCTGCAGCTCGGGCAACTGGCCCAGCACCTGGGCGCTGTACGGATTGACGTAGACGATGCTGCCCGTGGGCAGGCCATGGTCGTGCTCACCCTTGGCCTGGTGGTGGGCGTGAGCCGCCTGGAGGTAGATCTGCGTGCTGTCGGTGGTGCCATGCGCGGGCACCACGTGGCGCAAGGCCTCGTGCGGATGCTCGGCCAGGGCGGCGGCCACTTGCTGGTCCAGCGATGCCTTCGCGGTCGGGTTGGCCGGCACGGTGACGTGGTCCAGGTCCGCGTACAGCCGGGCCTCGATCTGCGGTGACAGGGCATAGAGCAGGCCGGTCAGCGCGGCAAAAATCACGATGGGTGCGCTGATCAGCCCGGCCCAGAAGTGGATGCGCCAGAACAGGCGGTGAAGGGTGTGGTTCATGGTCGGGGCCTGGTCAAAGCTTGAAGCGCAGTTCAGCGAACAGCGTGCGCCCGGGGTAGGGGTGGGATTGGTAGGCGTGGGCGTCCAGCGCATTGTTCACGCCCAACGCCAGTTCCAGTTGTTTCGTCAGCTGGTAACTGCCGCGCAGGTCCAGCTGGTTGACGCTGGAGACGCCGCCGTAGACATCGGGGTTGATGTCCAGGTTGTAGACATCGTTGTAGGCGCGGCCTTCGTGGCGGTAGCCAGCGCTGAAGCGCCAATCGGCGTTGAGCTGGTAGCTGGCTTGCACGGTACTGCGGTCGCGCGGCACGCGCACCCACCACTTGCCCACCGAGCTGGGGTCCCTGGCATTGGCCGCGACTTTGGAGTGGGTGAAGGCCAAGGTGGCGTCCAACGACAAGCCACTGATGAACAGATCCTTGGCCTGCCAGGCGAACTCGATGCCGGTGGTCTTCACGCGGTCCACGTTGGAGACCCGGCTGACCATGGGCGTGGTCGAGATGTCGTTCTGGCGCAGGATCGCATCCTTGATGTCGTCGTGGAACAGCGAGACGCGCAGGCGTTGGTTATCCCAGGTTTGCTCGGCGCTCAACTCGACCGCGTCCGAGGTCTCGGGCCGCAAGTTGGGGTCGGACAAGGTTTGCGACGTGGCTGTGACCGTGCCGTTGTAGAGCTCTTCAACATTCGGGAAGCGCACACCGCGTCCGGCGCTAAGCTTGAGGATCAGGTCATCGTGCAGGTTCCAGGCCAAGGCGGCCTTGGGTGAATGGCCGCGCAAGGTGCGGCTGGGGTAGGGTGGCACGATGTTGGGCGCGACGACGGTTCCGCCCCGCTGATGGCCGTCAAACGCACGGAACTGTTCTTCACGCCAGCCCAGGGTCAGCTTGAGGTCGTCTTGCAGGCGCCAGGCATCCTGGGCATACAGGGCGATCACTTCGGTCTTGCCCCGGTAGTACTGGGCCAGGGCGCCCTCACCTTGACGCCAGTCGGAGGGCTCGGTCACGGTGTTGTCCAGCTTGTAGGCATTGCGGTGCAGGCCAAACGCCAGCGCGTGGCGGCCATCGGTCCAATCGCCAGGGCTGGGCGTCCAGGTGCCTTGCATTTCGAAGGTGTTCCAGCCGGTGCCGTCGCGGCGGGTCAGGGTGCCTGTGCCGCCACTGCTGAAAGCCTCCGGGTCCGGCTTGCTGGCTTGGCGGGCTTCGTCGTTCAGGACGCGGTAGTCGGAGATCACCACCGAGCCGTTCCAGCCGCTGGCGTTGCGCGTCTTCAAAGTGGCGCCGAGTTGCTGGTGCGATTCGTCGCGGGTTGAGGGGGCGAATGACGAGTCGGCGATTCTGAAGATGTTGCCGTTGTTGCTGACGTCATCCTTCCAAACGGGGTTGCCGCTGGCATCGCGCAAAAAGGTGACGTTGCGGGTCTCCGATTGGTTACCCCACCACGAGGCCATGACGCTGCCTTCCACTGTGGGCGTGAAGCGGTAGCCTGCCCGCAGGTTCACCGTGTCCTGCACCGTGTGGTCGATCGCCCCAGCATTGGTGCCGAAGATGGCGCGCTTCCGTCCTCTGGGGTCCGTGTCATAGACCACGCCTGTCACGGGGATGACCGCCGTCGGGCTGGACGGCGGCGTGAACACGCCGTTGGCATCCGCCGACACCGCCCCGTACTGCATCGGCTGCGAGGTCGAATCCTGGTGGTTCACATC
This sequence comes from uncultured Aquabacterium sp., assembly GCA_964554655.1. Classification (GTDB taxonomy): domain Bacteria; phylum Pseudomonadota; class Gammaproteobacteria; order Burkholderiales; family Burkholderiaceae_C; genus Aquabacterium. The sequence continues at coordinate 56,716 of CAZKPN010000008.1, forward strand.
GGCGGTGAACCACAGGCCGGTGTCCAGCTTTTGCCCCAGGTGCAGTGACATCTGCTGGGCGTCGTAGTGGTCCTTTTGCCCATACTGCTCAAAGCTTTGGCGGGCCGCGATCACGCGCCCCGAGGCCTCCAGGCCCTTGGGCACGCGTTGGCTCACGGACACCGTGGTGCCGATGGAGTTGCCCGGCAGCAGCGCTGAATACGGCCCGTAGAGCACATCCACGCGCTCCATGGCCTCGGGCGAGATCATGTTCCAGCGCGGCGCATCAAAGCGGCCCAGGAAGTTCGAAATCAGGTAGCCATCCAGGTAGACCAGCGCGCGCGAAGGTTGCAGGGTGCCGAAGCTGCGCCCGGCGATCAGGGCGTTGCGGTCACCGATGTAGCGCTTGCGCACCGTGGTGTTGGGGGCGTATTGCAGCGCATCTTCGGGGTTGAAGAGGTTCTGGTCGCGCAGTTGTTCGGCCGTCTTGCTGGCGGTCGAGCCTGGCAGGCCCGGTGCCAACTTTTGCAGGCCGCCTCTGGCGCCGCTGCTTTGGCCGGTGACGACCACCGGGGCCAGTTCGGTGTCGGTGGCCACGCCTTGGGCGTGGGCGAGGGAGGCGCAACTGGCGGCGCAGGCCAGCGCCAAAGCGTGCAGGCGCACGTTGAATGCAAACATGTTTGAAACTCCAGGTCGGATCGGGTTCGCCCGGGCCAAGGCCGGGCGGTGCTCAGGGGCGGATCAGACTGAAGTGGGCGGCGCGCGCGCTTGTGAGGGTGCCCACGCGAACAGGCTGCGTGGGGCGTGCAGGAACAGGAAAGGCAGCTCGTCGGTGACCGTCGTGCTCAAGGCCATCATGGGTGGCGAAGACGGCAACATGGCGGCATCGTGCGCATGCACCAGGCAGAAGGGGCAATGCTCACCGGCGTGCTCGCCACTGGGCAGGCCACCACCACCATCGGCTTGCTGGGCGAAGGCCTTGGCGGCCACGCTGGCATCCTTGCCCAAGGCCACGGCGATCAGCTTGTTGCCCGTGCTGGAGCACACCTCGACCCAGGTGATGGGCGAGTGCGACCAGGCCCGCAAGCCATGCGACACCGTGGGCGCGAGCGCACCCAGCAGGATCGCGCAGAGGGCGAGCCAGGCAGTCCAGCGGCGGTGAAGGCGTGTGAAGACCATGGGCCTCAAGTGTACGCGCTGGGCCCTTGGAAGCCGCCCGCGCGGTAGGTCAGCACCAGGGTGTCGCGCCAGCCGTGTTCGCCCAGGGGCTGGATGGGGGTGGATTCGTGGATCACGCGGGCGTCGTCCAGCAGCAGCACGCTCCAGGGTTCGTTCAGGGTGAAGCGCACGCCGTGCGGGCCATCGGCCTCGAACACGCGCGTCTCACCCCCCTTGACCTGGTGGCGCCCCACCATCACGACCGCCACAAAATCCACGCCATCGCGGTGGGCGCCTTCGGGGGTGGGGCGTCCGATGCCGCCGGCGGTGTCCACCCGGAACTGGTGCGCCTCGATGAACCATTGGGCCACTGGCTTGGCGGTGTTGAACTGCTGGCCCAGCAAGGTCAACAGGTGGCGCCAGGCGGGGTGCTGGCTCACCTCGGCTTCGATGGGGTCGAACCAACGCTCGAAGCCACCGTGCAGCGCGTTGTACGTGACAGGTTGCCAGTGGGCGCGGTGCGGCGCCTGGATCAGCTCGCCTTGGACGTTGTCCAGCACGTAGCAGCTGTGGCGGCGAAAGCGGTAGTGGCCGCCATCGCGCAAATGCGGGTCGGCGGGCAACTGGTGCCAGGTGGCTCGCAGGGGTTCCAGGTCGGCTTCACGCAGGTGCAAGGCGGGCAGCAGGTCGGCGGGGCTCAGCAAGGCCCAGCCTTGGGTGTGCAGTTGGGCGGGCAGGTCCGCGAGTGGGGTGGGCGTGACGGCGTTCATGCGCCAATGGTCGCATGTTTGCGAGGTGCGGGGCTCAGGCGAAGGTGCTGAAACGGTCGTCGCGGCACCAGGCCCACAGGCGCAACTGGCCCGCGTGCGCGGCATCGATGGCCAATGAGGTGGGTGCCGACACCGCGGCCAGCAAAGGCACGCCCGCGCGGATGCACTTGTGCACCAGCTCGTGGCTGGCGCGGCTGGTCATCAGCACCCAGCCTTCGCTCATGGGCGCACCAGATCGCGCCAGGTGGCCCAACAATTTGTCGAGCGCGTTGTGTCGGCCCACATCTTCAAACACTTGCAGGAGCTGGCCTTGTGGCGTGACCCAGGCGGCGGCGTGCAGGGCGCCAGTTTGGGCGTTGAGGACTTGCCGACCGGGCAGATCAAGCAAGGCGGTTTGCACGGCGGATTGGGCTGGCGCATCGTCAGCGCGCCACGAGCTCAGCCAATCGGGCACGGGCCACTTGGCCGGGCGCGCAGGTGCCTGCGCCCACTGCTGCAGGCTTTCAATGCCGCACACGCCGCAACCCGTGCGGCCAGCCATCTGCCGACGGCGTTCCTGAAGGCGGGCAAAGCTGCGCGTGGCCACCTCCAGTCGCACTTCCCAACCCAACGGGGTCGATACCACGTCAATGCCGTAGCACTGCGCCGCGTCGTCCAGCAAGCCTTCACTCAAGGCAAACCCCAGGCCCAGTTCGGCCAGGTTCAAAGGGGTGGCCATCATCACCACGTGCGACACGCCGTTGAACAGCAGGGCCACGGGGGCTTCCACGGCCACGGCTTCTTCGCCAGGCGTGGCCGCGCCATCGGGGCTTGAGCGCAGCACCGGCCGCGCAGACCAGCCAGGCTCACTCATGCGGCCGTGCCTTCAGAGGCCGCGTTCTCGGGCAGGCCGCAGTGGTCGGCGGGCGCATCCAGGGGCGCTTGGCTGGCCGTCAAGCGCACGGGGATGTATTTGGACGTGGGCGTGCCCGCGCCTTCGGCCACGCTGTGCAAGGGCACCAGCGGGTTGGTCTCGGGGTAGTAGGCGGCCAGGCAACCGCGTGGGATGTCGTAGGCCACCAGCTTGAACTGCGCTGCGCTGCGGTCAATGCCATCGTCGCTGATCGTGTGCAGGTCCACCCAGTCGCCCGCCTTGAAGCCCAGGGCCTGGATGTCGTCGGCGTGGATGAAGACCACGCGGCGCTGCCCCCACACGCCCCGGTAACGATCGTCCAGGCCATACAGCGTGGTGTTGTACTGGTCGTGCGAGCGCATGGTGGCCAGCGTGAACACCGTGGCCATCGGGCTTTGCAGGCGGGCGCGGTGCACCACGGTGTCTTGCGAAATGGGGTGAACGTGCAGCTGGGCCTTGCCTGAATCCGTGGCCCACAGGCGTTCACTGGCGGTGTTGCGCAAACGGAAGCCACCTGGTGTGCGCACCCGCTGGTTGAAGCCCGCGAAGTCATCCAGCGTGGCCTCGATGCGTTCGCGGATGCGGTCGTAGTCTTCCACCATCCATTGCCAGCGCTGCCTGGGGCCCAGTGTGGCTTCGGCCAGGCGGGCCACGATGGCTGGCTCGGACAACAAGTGTTCGCTGGCCGGGGCATTGGTGCCGCGCGACAGGTGGACCATGCTCATCGAGTCTTCCACCGTCACGCTTTGCGGCCCACCGGCTTGCTCGTCGGCCTCGGTGCGGCCCAGGCAGGGCAGGATCAGCGCGGCGCGGCCATGCACCATGTGGCTGCGGTTCAGCTTGGTGGACACCTGCACGGTCAAATCACAGCGGCGCAGCGCGGCCCAGGTGCGTGGCGTGTCGGGCGTGGCAGCCGCGAAGTTGCCGCCCATGCCGAAGAAGACCTTGGCACGCCCATCGGCCATGGCCGCGATGGCCTCGACGGTGTCGAAGCCGTGCTGGCGCGGTGGTGTGAAGCCCAGCACCTGTTCCATGCGGTCCAGGAACGCCGCACTGGGCTTCTCGTAGATGCCCATGGTGCGGTCGCCCTGCACATTGCTGTGGCCGCGCACCGGGCAAGCGCCCGCACCCGGTTTGCCCATGTGCCCACCTACCAGCAAGAGGTTGCTGAGCATCTGGATGGTGCCGACCGCGTGGGGATGCTGGGTGATGCCCATGCCCCAGCACACGATCATGGCCTTGGCATGGCACGCCACGGTGGCGGCCTCCAGCAATTGCGCGCGGCTCAACCCCGATTCGAGTTCGATCACCGACCAGTCCTCGGCCCGCAGGTCCGATGCCAGGGCTTCGAACCCCTGCGTGTGCTCGGCGATGAAGGCATGGTCCAGCACTGGCGGTGCCCCGTGCAGGCGGGCGTCGTCATCCCAGGCCAGCAGTTGTTTGAGCAGGCCCTTGACGACGGCCAGGTCGCCCCCGATGCGGGGCTGGAAGTAATGCGAGCTGATGCGCGTGGCGCCCCCCGTGCTCATCTCGATCGGGCTTTGCGGATCGGCGAAGCGCTCCAGCCCGCGTTCGCGCAAGGGATTGAAGCTGACAATGCGGGCACCGCGTTTGGACGCGGCACGCAACTCGGCCAGCATGCGGGGGTGGTTGGTGCCCGGGTTCTGGCCAAAGATGAAGATGGTGTCGGCCAGCGTGAAGTCGTCCAGCGTGACCGTGCCCTTGCCCACGCCGATGCTGCCTTTCAGGCCCACGCCGCTGGGCTCGTGGCACATGTTGGAGCAATCAGGGAAGTTGTTGGTGCCGTACTCGCGCACGAACCACTGGTACAGAAAAGCCGCTTCGTTGCTGGTGCGGCCCGAGGTGTAGAACACCGCCTGGTTGGGGCTGGGCAGCGCCTTCAGGTGCTGTGCGATCAGCTCAAACGCCGCGCCCCATTCGATGGGCCGATAGCGGTCGCTGGCCGCGTCGTAAGCCATGGGGTGCGTCAAGCGGCCCAGGCCTTCCAGGAAGTAATCGGACTGCGCGGCCAGCTCGCGCACGGTGTACTGGGCCAGCACCTCGGGCGTGCAGCGGCGCGCGGTGGCTTCGGCGGCCACGGCCTTGGCGCCGTTCTCGCAGAACTCGAAGGATGAACCGTGGTTGCGGTCAGGCCAGGCGCAGCCGGGGCAGTCAAAACCATCGGGCTGGTTGGCGTGCAGCAAGGTGCGCGCGCCCTTGGCGGCGATGCCTTGCTCTTTCAGCTGGTGCGCTACGCTGCGCAAGGCCCCCCAGCCACCGGCGGGGTAGGGGTAGACGTCGATTTTCTGGTCGCTCATGAGCGAGGTGCTGCTTTCCAGGGTTGACGGACTAACGGGCCCTCACGCGCCCCTCGACGACGGACACCTTGTCGCCCACCGCATATTGGGTTTTCAAGGTGTATTCATGAACCGTGCCATTGCCCATGCGCACCTTGGTCTTGAAGACGTTGTGCTTCTTCACGTTCTTCTCGACCTCGTTGCCCGCAAAGCCACCGGCCACAGCGCCACCCACGGTCAGGAGGGTCTTGCCCGAGCCACCGCCCAACTGGTTGCCGACCAGACCGCCCAGCACGGCGCCCCCGACAACACCCACGCCCGAGCCTTCGCCCTTGACCTGCTGCACATTGACGGAGGTGACTTCGCCGCAGGTGGCTGGGGTGCATTTCACACTGCTGGACGTGGCAGCTTCGGCGCGCAGGCCGACGCCCAGGCCGCCCACCAACAGTGCCGCGCCGACCAGCCAGCCCATCGTGCGCATCAGGCGCTTCTGGTCTGGCAAGGCCTTGGTTTTAAGGACATTTTTCATGCTTGTCTCCTCAGGGGTGAAAAGCCAGTTTAGACCTCGGCGGCCAATCTTGCTTGGGCCTGGGTTGCGACAGCACACCGCCCCCGGGTTTCGGGTCTTCTCCAATGGCGTCATCCTGCCTTGAAGGCAGGCGGCGCTGTGCCAGGCCTCAGTCCTTGGGAATCGGGCGGGGCCTGCCCTCGCTGTCCGTGGCCACATAAGTTACCCGCGCCTCGGTCACCTTGACCAGGTGCGGATCGGACGGGCGGCGCTCGGCCCACACCTCCACGTGCACCGTGATCGAGGTGTTGCCGATCGCCTCCACGCGGCAATAGAAGGACAGCAGATCGCCCACCGACACGGCTGAGCGGAACACGAACTCCTTCACTGCCACCGTGGCGATGCGGCCCCTGGCGATGCGCGCTGGCAGCACCGAGCCCGCCAGATCCACCTGCGACATGATCCAACCGCCGAAGATGTCGCCATTGCCGTTGGAGTCGCGCGGCATGGGCGGCACGCGCATCACGAGCTCCATGTCGGGGGCCAGGTCGGGCGGGGTCAGCAGGGTATTGCGGAAGGTGGCAGCAGTCATGGGGATTCCGGTCGACAATCGACGTCACAGCAAATCAGTAGAAACCATTGTTCCAGAATGCGACGCACCCCGACCGCCACGGCCCCTGAAAATTCCCCATCTGCCACGCAAACGGAAATCCGTCGTTCCGATTGGTCCACCCTGTCGCGCCTGTGGCCGTATTTGTGGGAATACAAGGTCCGTGTGGTGCTGGCGTTGGCGTTCATGCTGGGCGCCAAGCTGGCCAACGTTGGCGTGCCCCTGCTGCTCAAAAACCTCGTCGATCGCCTGGCGCCCAGCGCAGGCAGCGCGCAGGCCCTGATGGTGGTGCCCTTGGGTTTGCTGCTGGCCTATGGCCTGCTGCGCCTGTCCACCTCGTTGTTCACCGAACTGCGCGAACTGGTGTTCGCCAAGGCCACCGAAGGTGCGGCGCGGCGCATCTCATTGCAGGTGTTCGCGCACCTGCACGCGCTCAGCCTGCGCTTCCACCTGGAGCGCCAGACCGGCGGCATGACCCGCGACATCGAGCGCGGCACCCGCGCCGTGCATTCGCTGATCTCGTACTCGCTGTACAGCATCATCCCCACGCTGATCGAAGTGGCGTTGGTGCTCACCTTGCTGGCCACCAAGTTCGACGTGGCCTTTGCTTGGATCACGCTGGTGGCGCTGGTGGTCTACGTGACTTTCACGGTGACGGTGACGCATTGGCGCACGCGTTTCAGGCGCGAGATGAACGAGCTGGATTCGAAAGCGCACACGCGCGCCATCGACTCGCTGCTGAACTTCGAGACGGTGAAGTACTTCAACAACGAGGCGTTCGAGACGCGCCGTTATGACGAAAGCCTGGACCGCCTGCGCAGCGTGGCCGTGAAGGCGCAGCGCAGCCTGTCGTTCCTGAACGCGGGCCAGCAAACCATCATCGCCACCGGCTTGATCGTGATGCTGTGGCGCGCCACCGAGGGCGTGGTGGAAGGCCGCATGACGGTGGGCGACCTGGTCATGGTCAACGCCTTCATGATCCAGCTCTACATCCCGCTGAACTTCTTGGGCGTGATCTACCGCGAGATCAAGCAATCGCTCACCGACCTGGACAAGATGTTCAACCTGATGGAGCGCGAACGCGAAGTGGCCGACGCGCCGGATGCCAAGCCGCTGCTGCTCAAAGGCCCGCCTTCGGTCCGGTTTGACCATGTCAACTTTGCCTACGATGCCGACCGGCCGATCCTGCACGACCTGAGCTTCGAGATCCCTGCCGGGCAGACGGTGGCGGTGGTGGGCCCTTCCGGCTCGGGCAAGTCCACCCTGGCGCGCCTGCTCTACCGCTTCTACGACATCCCGCCGGGCCAGGGCCGCATCTCCGTCAACGGCCATGATGTGCGTGGCCTGACGCAAGACAGCCTGCGCCGCAGCATCGGCATCGTGCCGCAAGACACCGTGCTCTTCAACGACACCGTGGCCTACAACATCGCCTATGGTCGGCCCGAGGCCACGCGCGAAGAGGTGGAGGCGGCGGCCCGCTCGGCTCGCATCCACGACTTCATCGTCAATGTGCCCAAGGCTTACGACACGGTGGTGGGGGAGCGTGGTTTGAAATTATCAGGTGGTGAAAAGCAGCGCGTGGCCATTGCCCGCACCTTGCTGAAAGATCCGCCGATCCTGGTGTTCGACGAGGCCACCTCGGCGCTAGATTCGGCCAACGAGCGGGCCATTCAGGCTGAACTGGCCGCCGTGGCGCAGGGCAAGACGGTGCTGATCATTGCGCACCGCTTGTCCACCGTGGTGCATGCGCATGAGATCCTGGTGATGGAGGCCGGGCGCATCATCGAACGCGGCACGCACGCGCATTTATCAGCGGCCAATGGGCGATACGCGCAAATGTGGCGCTTGCAGCAGAGCGAGCAGGGATCAGCTCCGCCGCTCTGATGTGGTCGGGCCCTGGGTGTTGACGCGCATTGACACCCGCCAAGGACATGCAAGCATAGATGAGGCGTTCAATGAACGCCTTTTTAAATTTTTGATGCTGTGGCGTCACAGGGAGAAGACATTGAATTCAATGAAGAAAAGCGCCTTCAAAGCTTTTGGGTTGACTGTGGCCATGCTTGCCTTGGGGGCGGCCCACGCTGCGCCCACCAGCTTCAACCTGGGCACGGTTTCCACGACCCCCACCTCTTTTTCGGCCACGCCAGCGCTGCCGGCGCTGACCTTTGAAAACAGAGACCTCCGCAGCGTTGACATCGACGACACCTACAACTTCACGGTGAGCACCAAGAGTGCCCTGAATGCAAGCCTGTCCATGACCACGGTCTCCGGCATGGGCGGTATCCTCAATTGGCAACTGAACTATTCGCTGGTTGATGCGCAGTTGAATGTGTTGGCGACGGGGGTTCTGAACCCCATTCCGGTGACCACGACAGGAGGCAGCTGCCAGGTCGTCCAGGGGCAGCAGGTCAACTGCACCGACACCTACCGGTCATACACCATCAAGCTGGCAGCCAATGACTTGCAAGCCGGGCAGTACCAGTTGCGCGTCACGGGCGCGGAGACGGCTCAAATGTCCTACGGCGGTGAGGGCAAGTCTTACCTTGGCACGGTGACCGCCGCGCCCGTGCCTGAGCCAAGCACCGCCTTGAGCCTTGGGCTGGGCCTGGCAGGCTTGATCTGGGTAGCCCGGCGAAAGGTGGCCGAAGCCGCCTGATCTTCACCTTAGGGGCTTGCCCGATCGGGCGGCCCGAGGCTATACTCTGCCTCCTTTTTAAGCAGCCCTGGCCGCCCCTGCAACGTTGCAAGCGCCGGGGCTGCGTCGTCTTGTCTGGCCCGCTGTTTCACGCCATTTCAATGCACATTGGTCCCATCTCCCTGCCGAATCGCCTGTTCGTGGCCCCCATGGCCGGGGTGACGGACCGGCCGTTTCGCCAACTGTGCAAGCGGTTGGGCGCCGGTTACGCCGTGAGCGAAATGGTGACCAGCCGCAAAGAGTTGTGGAACACGCTGAAGACTTCGCGCCGTTCCAACCACGAAGGCGAGACCGCGCCGATTGCCGTGCAGATCGCGGGCACCGATGCGGCCATGATGGCCGAGGCCGCCGCCTACAACATCGACCGGGGCGCCCAGATCATCGACATCAACATGGGTTGCCCGGCCAAGAAGGTGTGCAACAAGTGGGCTGGCTCGGCCCTGATGCAAGACGAAGCCCTGGCCTTGCAGATTGTGGAAGCCGTGGTGGCCGCCTGCGCGCCGCACAACGTGCCTGTGACCTTGAAGATGCGCACCGGCTGGTCGGCCCTGAACAAAAATGCAGAGCGCATTGCGCGCCTGGCTGAAAGCGCTGGCATTGCCATGCTGACGGTGCACGGCCGCACCCGCGAGCAAGGCTACAAGGGCCTGGCCGAATACGACACCATCGCCGCCGTCAAGGCCGCTGTCAAAGTGCCTGTGGTGGCCAATGGCGACATCGTCAGCCCCGAAAAGGCCCTGCAAGTGCTGCGCTACACCGGCGCTGACGCCATCATGGTGGGCCGCGCTGCGCAAGGCCGCCCCTGGATCTTCGGTGACATTGCACACTTTCTGGCCACCGGTGAGCACCGCGCCCAGCCTTTGACCGAACAGGTCAAACAATGGCTGCTGGAGCACCTGGATGACCACTATGGCCTGTACGGTGAATTCGCCGGCGTGCGCACCGCGCGCAAGCACATCGGCTGGGCCGTGCGCGCATTGCCTGGTGGCGAAGCCTTCCGCGATCACATGAACACCCTGGACGTCTGCTCGGCCCAAGTGCAGGCCGTGACAGATTTTTTTGACCAGCTGAGCTTGGAACACGTTCGCTTGCCGAGCGTGAATGCCGTTCTCAGCGAAGACGATGACGACGCCACGCTGCCTGCCGAGCAGGCGCTGTGCATGGCGAACTGAAGCACCATGAGTAGCAAAAAGAACATCCAAGACTGCATCAAAGACAACCTGGAAGGCTACTTCCATGACCTGCGGGGCGCCGAGCCGTTTGCCGTGTACGACATGGTCGTCAACGCGGTGGAACGCCCGATGCTTGAAGTGGTGATGCAACGCGCCGAGGGCAACCAGTCGCGCGCCGCCGAATGGCTGGGCATCAACCGCAACACCCTGCGCCGCAAGTTGATCGAGCACAAGCTCATCAAGTGATTTTTATTTTCTCTTTGACCTGAAAACACCCCATGAGCCAAACCCTCACCGCGCTGTTGTCCGTCTCCGACAAGACTGGCATTGTTGAATTCGCGCAAGCGCTGCACGCCCAGGGCGTCAAGCTGCTCTCCACCGGCGGCACCGCCAAGCTGCTGGCCGACAAGGGCCTGCCGGTGACCGAAGTGTCCGAGGTGACAGGCTTCCCGGAGATGCTGGATGGCCGCGTGAAGACCCTGCACCCGCGCGTGCATGGTGGCCTGCTGGCCCGCCGCGATTTTCCTGAGCACATGGCCGCCTTGAAAGAGCACGGCATCAACACCATCGACATCCTGGTGGTCAACCTCTACCCGTTTGCACAAGCCACGGCCAAGGCCGACTGCACGCTGGAAAACGCCATCGAGAACATCGACATTGGCGGCCCCACCATGCTGCGCGCCGCCGCCAAGAACTGGCAAGACGTGGCCGTGATCATCGACCCGGTTGATTACACGCAAGTGCTGAGCGAGTTGAAGGGCGAGGGCCTGACCCGCGCCACCAAGTTCATGCTGGCCAAGAAGGTGTTTGCCCACACCGCCGCCTACGACGGCATGATCACCAACTACCTGACGGCGTTGGAAGCGGGCAGCGAGTTGAAGACCGAAGCCGTGCCGGTGCGCGAGGCGTACCCCGCCGTCTACAACCTGCAACTTCAAAAGGTGCAGGGCATGCGCTACGGCGAGAACCCGCATCAGTCGGCTGCCTTCTACAAAGAAGCGCAAGCCGTTGAAGGCACGCTGTCGCAGTGGACTCAGATCCAGGGCAAGGAGTTGAGCTTCAACAACATCGCTGATGCCGATGCCGCCTGGGAATGCGTGAAGGCCTTTGAAGAATGCGCCTGCGTGATCGTCAAGCACGCCAACCCCTGCGGCGTGGCCGTGGGTGCGACGCCTTTGGAAGCCTACCAAAAGGCCTTGAAGACCGATCCCACCAGCGCCTTCGGCGGCATCATGGCCTTCAACCGCCCCATCGACGCTGACGTCGTTGAGGCCATCAACGCCAACAAGCAGTTTGTGGAAGTGGCCATCGCCCCGGCCATCACCCCCGCTGCCCGCGCTGCCTACGCCGCCAAGCAGAACGTGCGCCTGCTGGAAGTGCCCATTAGCCGCTTGAGCAACGCGCTGGACTTCAAGCGCGTGGGTGGCGGCATGTTGCTGCAATCGGCCGACAACATCGACCTGGTCGGTGAGGTGAAGGTGGTGAGCGAAGTGCAGCCCACCGCACAGCAGATGAAGGACATGCTGTTCGCGTGGACCGTGGCCCGCTTCGTCAAGAGCAATGCCATCGTGTTCTGCAAGGATGGCATGACCATGGGCGTGGGGGCTGGCCAGATGAGCCGCCTGGATTCGGCCCGCATCGCGTCGATCAAGGCTGGCCATGCTGGCTTGAGCCTGCAGGGCTCGGCCGTGGCGTCGGACGCCTTCTTCCCCTTCCGAGATGGCCTGGACGTGGTGGTGGATGCGGGCGCGACCTGCGTGATCCACCCCGGTGGCAGCATGCGTGACGACGAAGTGATCGCGGCGGCCAACGAGCGTGGCATCGCCATGGTGTTCACGGGCACGCGCCACTTCCGCCATTGAGGTGAACCGGTCTGCGGACCGGTGCGATGACCAAACCGGCCTTTGTGCCGGTTTTTTCTTTGGGGGTGCGCGATATACTTCGCATGCGAAATAAATTCGCAACCCCCACCATGGCCCAACGTCCCCGCCTCATCTTCTTGCTCAACAGTGCACAGCGCCGCCTGCAACAGTGGATCGGCGTGCAACAGGCCGAGGTTGCACGTGATGGCATCACGGCGCCCACGCCTGCCCAGGGTGGCGTGCTGTTCTGCCTGGCCCGTGAAGACGGCGCCACCATGGGGCAACTGGCCGAGACCCTGGACCTGGCTCCCTCGGCCGTCTCGGGCCTGATCCAGCGCATGGAGGCTTTGGATTGGGTGGCCCGCCACCCTTGCCCGCAAGACGGGCGCACTCAGCGTGTGTGGCTGCGCCCCGCCGGACTGGCCCAGCAGCAGCCATTGCGCGAGGCCATGGCCCGCATCAATGCCCGGCTCACGGCGGGCTTCACCGAGGCCGAGTTGCAAACCGTGGCCCGCTGGCTGACGCATGTGCAGCACCTTGATTCGCCCCCTTCATCCGGATCCCACCATGACTGAACAAGCCCATCCCAGCAAACGCGACGGCGCTGCCGAGCGCATTGAGATCACCTGCGCCGATGGTGCGCGCCTGCAGGGCCACTTCCTGCCCGCCAGTGGCGGCACGCCCGGCCTGCCGGTGCTCTTGTGCCCGGCCACTGGCGTGCGCCAGCACTTCTATTTGCGCTTTGCCACCTGGCTGGCCCAGCAGGGGCACGATGTGCTCGTGTTTGACTACCGTGGCATTGGCTTGTCCTTGCACGGCCCCTTGCGCGCCAGCCAGGCCAGATTGCAGGATTGGGGTCAGCTGGACCAGGTGGCCGCGCTGGATTGGCTGCTGCACCGCACGGCCTGCGAGCAAGTGCTGATGCTGGGGCACAGCGCAGGCGGCCAGATGATCGGCTTGCTGCCCAACCATGGCAAGGTGGCCAGGCTGGTGGGGGTGTCGGCGTCCACCGGCTGGTTCAGCGGCATGCGCCTGGGCTTCCGGCTCAAGGCCCGCTTTGGCTTGCGGCTGGCCATGCCTTTGAGCATTTTGTTCAAGGGCTATGGCGTGTCATCGGTGCTGGGCCTGGGTGAGAACCTGCCAGCCGGTGTGGCCCGCCAATGGGGGCAATGGTGCGCGGCGGGCGGCTATGCCACCAACGCCATCCGCCAACACCCCGAGCGCGATTTTCATGCGCAGGTGCGCACGCCCATGACGGTGCTGCACGCGGCCGACGACGACATCGCCACACCGGCCACCGTGGCCGATCTGCTGCGCACTTTCCCGGCGGCGCACAAGCAGTCGCTGCGCATCAAGCCTGCACAGCATGGCTTGAAAAGCATTGGGCACATTGATTGGTTTCGGGCTTCGCACCAGGTGTTGTGGCCGGTGATTGCGGGGGCTCTCCGCGGGTGAGGTGAGGGGGCTGAATGATGCTGTAGCCTCCCGTGGCGTTTGAATTGAACGGCGTCTTCCGGGGGGGGTAACTCTGAAGAGGACATGGGCTATTGGCATATCCTGCGTGGATGACGGAGCGAGGACGCATGTCGATTGGCGCGAAGTTGAAGGCGTGGGCGTGGCGCATGAAGCGCGACGGCGTTACCTTGTGGTTCGCCGGAAAGCATCCAGGGACGCGCCCTGGTACGCCAAGGCGCTCGGGATCTTTGTTGTGGCCTATGCGCTCAGCCCGATTGACCTCATCCCGGACTTCATCCCTGTTCTTGGATATCTGGACGACATGCTGTTGTTGCCCGCGCTGATATGGCTGGCGGTGAAGCTGCTTCCCGTTGAAGTGCTGCAATCATGCCGTCATCAAGCAGACGAGTGGATGCGCATGGAGAGAGGAAAGCCGCGCAGCCGAATAGGCATGGCGTTCGTCATCGTCGTCTGGACCTGCGCCTGCGCGGCAACGTATGCCCTGGTCCATGACAGATTTTAGACAATGAAGAGTGTTCGCTTCGGGTCGGAACCGACCCTGAGTTGCCAATGAAGAGGCGGCGGTCATTCCGACAAAGCCGCTGCCGATGATGGCCGTGTAGGTCTGCACTCTCTTGACTCCTATGGGTGTGCCCAGATTTGCAATCTAAATCTGTGGTACAAAAATGTACCAATCACAACACTACATGGCTTTGACATGGCTCAAGTTCAAGAGCGAGCCTGTTTTGGGCCCCAAGCAGTTCCATGAAGATTCAACCAACGCGCATTTCCGTCCTTGTGGACGATGCCAACCTGTGCCTGCACCGGTTCAGGCGACCTGATGGTCGCGGCCCGGCGGTGTTGATGCTGCACGGCATGATGTCCAACGGACGGGTCTTCTACAGCCATTCGGGCAAGGGCCTCGCGCCATGGCTGGCCGAGCGTGGCTACGATGTGTTTGTGGCGGACCTCCGCGGCAAAGGCGGCAGCCTGCCGCTCATCGACCGGCATGCGCGGCATGGTCAGAGCGAGATGATTGGCGTCGACCTGCCGGCCCTGCACGCTGCTGTCCTGCACCACGCGCAGGCCAGTCAAGTGCACTGGGTGTCTCACTCATGGGGCGGTGTGGTGATGAACAGCTGCCTGCTGCGCCATCCAGCCCTCATTGCCCAGGTGGCCAGTGTGGTGCACTTCGCCGCCAAGCGCAGCGTGAAGGTTCGCAACATGCAGCGCCGGATAGAAATCGACCTGATGTGGAACGGGGTCCTGAAGAGGGTGACGCGTTGGATGGGCTACTTGCCTGCCAGGCAACTGGGCATCGGTTCAGACAACGAGACCCACAAGACGCGTCGCCAGATTCAGGCATGGGTCGACGCAGACCGTTGGGTGGACGATGACGACGGCTTTGACTATGGCCTTGCTGCGCAGCACGTCAAGCTGCCGCCCACCCTTTATCTGGCGGCCATCGACGATCCTTGTCGGGGGAACCCCGAGGACGTGAAGCGCTTTCGTGCGGAGTCCGGCCCGCACCTGTCCCGGGTCCACGTGCTGTCAAAGTTGGGCGGCGCGAAGCATGACTACAACCACGTCAGCATCGTGACCCACCCGGACGCCGGCAGCGACCAGTTCAAGCTGGCTGAAGCATGGATGCAAGGGCGCCACGACGCCGTGTCAGAGAAGGGCTGAAATCACCTAGGCAGCCCACCCGTGGCCACCTTGACCATGCCAAACGCTGGTGCCACCAGACTGTGGACATACAAGGTGCCCTTCACTTCGGTGATGCCCGTCACTTCCGGGTAGCGACCGCTGGGGTCTTGCAGGTCAGCGAGGATCTGGCCTTGCTCATTGAAGGCCAGCGCGTGGCCATAGGGCTTGGGCACAGGCAACAAGAAATGTGGCAAGCGGAATGAAGCGGCGCGCAAGAAGGGCCAGGGCGCCAGGGCATCGGCCAGCACGCTGCGGGCTTTGGGCAGGCCCACCCAGTAGCGGCCTGATTCGCCCTTGGTCAGGTTGTCGGGAAAGGCCGGCAGGTTGTCCAGGATCACGCGGGCCGTGTTGCCCGGCAAACGGACATCAAGTTGCCTGGCTGACATGGGGATGCGCCAGATGCGATAGCGTCCGGTCTCTGCCACCAGCAGTGATTGGCCATCCTCGGCCAGCACGATGCCATTGGCGAACACCAGCCCTGTGGCGATGACCTCCGTGGTGTGCGTGGCTGGGTCGTGCACGAGCACCCGGCCGTTGCCCCGCTGCTCCAGGATCTCGGCCAGGCTGACTGCCATCGGGTCACCCCAGGGGCCGGGTTGAAAGCGGTGGCTGGCCTCGGTGAAATAGATGCGCCCATCCGGTGCGACGGCCACGGCATCGGCAAAGACAATGGCATCGGTGTCCGACACCCGATTGGTGATCAGGCTGACCTTGCCGCTGGGCGTCACGCGAAGCAGGCCCTTGTAGGCATCGGCGGCGATGATGTTGCCGTCGCGGTCGAAGTCAAAGCCCAACACGCGACCACCGGTGTCTGCCACGAGCTCAAGGTGGCTGCCATCGCGCTGCAGGCGCACGATGTGGCCATTGCTCAGTGCGGTGTACATCAAACCGTCGGGGCCTTGGGCCACATGTTCGGGGCCGACCCCCGAGGTCAGTGGCAACAGGCGCAAGTCGGCCAAGCGCTCATTGCGTGTGCAGGGGCCACTGTAGCCCGGTGAAGGCTGAGGCTGCCAGGCCACCGGGTGGACACCGGTTGGCCAGAAAAGCAGGTAGCCCACCAGGGCAACGATGGCCAGTGCGGCAGATGTCAGGAACGGCTTAGTCATCATGTCATCGCAGGAGTAAAGTCGGTGTGATCAGGTGGTGGCAACGCGTCGAACGATTCGTGTGACCAGGCTGGGGGCCAGGCGTTGAAGGCGCACCAACCAGCCTTCTTTGCCCGCGATCAACAACCTGGGCTGGCGTTGAACGAGTCCGTCGACAATCGCTTGGGCCACGCGCTGCGGCGGCATGGCCTTGGACTGCCCTGGGTCCTGCTTGCCATGGGTGCCACCCTGCGCCGTGAGGGCATGCACCGAGATGTCCGTGTTCACAAAGCCGGGGTAGGCCAGCATCACGTGCAGGCCTTGATCCATGGTCTCGGTGCGCAGGGCTTCGAAAAAGCCGTGCATGGCATGCTTGGCGGCAATGTAGGCCGAGCGATGCGGCGTGGCGATCAGGCCCAGCACGCTGGCCACTGCGACGATGCTGCCGCGCCCGCGGCAGATCATGTCCGGCGCGACGAGCTTGGTCAGCTGCAGCGGCCCGAAGTAGTTCACCGCCATGATCTTGCGATCGACATCCAGGCTCGTTTCAAGGGCCATGGAGCGGTGTGTGATGCCCGCGTTGTGCACCAGCACATCCACCTGCCATCCGCTTGACTTGATGCGGGCGTCAGCCTGCTCAACTTCTTCGGTGGAGGTGAGGTCAAATGTCTCGATGCGGTACTGGCCTTTGACGTTCAGGCTCTGGCACATGGCCACCGTCTTGTCCAAACCTGGCCGCTCGGATTCGGGTGCGGACAGAATGAGTTGAGCGCCTTGTGCCGCAAAGGTTTTGGCCAACTCGGCACCGATGCCGCGAGAGGCCCCGGTGATCCAGACGACCTGGTTCGCAAATGAGGTGCTTGCCATGTCAGTCCTCTTTTTTCTTGGCGATCAAGGCGTGGCCCATGCTGCTGGTGCCAAAAGAGCGGCCCATCGCCACGACTTCGGCCTCGACCTTGGGCACGGCCACGCGGGCCTTGCGTTTGACGAAGAACTCCCACAGGGGGCTCATGAACAACTGGCGTATCGCACCGAGTGGGGCCAAGGCTGCGGGCACATAGGTTTTGCGTTGTCGCCGGTTCACGGCGTTGACCATCGACTTCGAGCAATCCTCCACCGAGGTGACCACATTGAAGGGCCAGGGCAGCTGCTTGAGGGCATCGTTGAACGAGGCCAGTTCGCGTCGCTGGTCACGCACCAGGTCGGTGTCGATCCACGCGGGGTAGACCACCCCGACATCCACCCCTTTGTGGGCCACTTCCAGGCGCAAGGCGTTGGCGAAATGGTCCACGCCACTCTTGGAGGCGGCATAGGCTGAGGTGCCCGGCATGGACTTGAGCGCCGCGGCCGACGAGACCAACAGGAAATAGCCCTGGCTGTCCGTGATGGCGGGCAAGGTGGCACTCACCGTTCGAATGACGCCGATCAGGTTGACCTCCACCGTCTTGACGAGGGCCTCGACAGGGCTGACGGCCACCGTGCCATTGCTGGCAATGCCGGCGTTGGCGATCACCGCATCGAGCCCGCCCAGGTGGGCCAGGGCTGCGGCCACGGCGCGCTGCACCGAGCCCTGATCGGTCACGTCGCATTCAGCCCAGCAGTGGCAGGGGCCCAGTTCGTTCGCCAGGGCGGCCAGCCGATCGGCCTCCAGGCCCACCAGCGCCAAGGTGGCCCCCTGCGCGGCGAGTTGTCGCGCGGTCTCTGCACCGATGCCTCGGGCTGCTCCCGTGATCAGCACGCGCTGTCCTTGTGGCTTCATGGTCAATTCCTTGGTGATTTCAATGCCAGTGCGCGCCATTGGCGGGCGATTTTCGCCACCGCTGCACGCGATTCACGGTGAACGCTGGCCAGGTTGATGAAGGCATGGCCCAGGCGGGGAAAGTGCAAGTGCTGAACGGGGATGTCTGCTCGCCGGAGGTGGTGGACATAGGCCTGACCTTCGTCCTTCAGCATGTCGTAGCCGGCGGTGACGACCAGCGCCGGCGCCATCCCAGGCGGCACGCTGGCGAGCATGGGGGA
The DNA here is from genome assembly GCA_964554655.1 of uncultured Aquabacterium sp. GTDB lineage: Bacteria > Pseudomonadota > Gammaproteobacteria > Burkholderiales > Burkholderiaceae_C > Aquabacterium. The sequence goes on from CAZKPN010000008.1 coordinate 74,925, forward strand.
CACCCGCTGGTCCGTGGCGAGCGCCCGGATGTCTCCCAGGTAAGCACCGTAGAACGTTTCTCTTTCGGCGCGGTCAAGGAAGTAGCCCGCACCGAACTGTGCGTGCGATGGCCGTGTTTCCGACAGGTCGGTTCCCGGGTAAATCAACAGCTGTGCGACGACATGCTGACCTTCCTGGGCGAGGCGCGCCGCCGCCACGGCAGCCAGGTTGGCGCCTGCGCTGTCTCCGCCCAATGCCAGGCCTGTCGCCCCGATGGCGTCAAGCTGCTTGAGTGCCCAATGTGCGCTGGCCAGTGCGTCGTCGACTGCCGCAGGAAACGGCGCCTCTGGTGCAAGTCGGTAGGCCACCGATAGCAAAGGCATGCCGCTGCCTTCACACAACAAGCGGCAGGCATCGTCGTGGGTGTCCAGATCGCCCATGATGAACCCCCCGCCGTGGAAGAACACGGTCAGTGGCGCCAGGCCAGCTGGCGAACTGGGGCGATAAAGCCGAACCGCCAACGTGGCGTGGCCGGGTGGGCGCCGGTATCCAGCAAGCGGTCCAAGCCACGCAGGAATCGCCCTTTGACTAGGGACGCCTTCATGTGGGGGCCTTGGCGCTGCGGGATGAGGCCGTTGTTGACACAAGGCGTCGCCACGCATAGTCCTGCTCTGCGACTTTGTTCGCGGCCTGCGCATAGCTGAAGGTGAAGCCAGGCCAGATGCTGGAATTGCGACCGGTGTCGTCCAGATACCAACTTTCGCAGCCGCCAGCCACCCACACGGTGCCACGCATCATTTTCTCGATCCGGGCCAGGAAGCGCTGCTGCGCCGAAGCTGTGGGCTCCACCGCGTCGTAACCATTGGCCTGCGCCAGTTTGATCACGCCCACGATGTGTCGGGCCTGCGCTTCCAGCATGTAAATCACGGAGGTGTGCCCCAGCCCGATGTTGGGGCCGTGCAGCAGATACAGGTTGGGAAAACCGTGAACCGTGGTGCCCATGTAGGCCTGAGGACTGCCCTTCCAGGACGATGCCAGCGTGCGGCCCTTGCCATCATGGATCAGGTGGGCAAAAGGCAAATCCTTGGTCTGGAAACCGGTGCCGTAGATGATCGTGTCCACCGGCCTGAAGACACCGTCCTGCCCGACGACGCCATCTGGCAAGACCTGCTTGACGCCATCGGTGATGACTTCGACGTTGGCTTGCGCCAGCGCTGGGTAGTAGGTGTTCGAGATCAGAATCCGCTTGCACCCCAAGGTGTAGTCAGGCGTCAGCTTCTTGCGCAAGGCAGGGTCTTTCACCGCTGCATGCAGGTGCCTGAGCGCCTTGGCTTGTGTGCGCGCCATGAGCCAGGGGTGCAGGAAGCCCAGGGCCAAGGCTTCGCGATGCACATAGACTTGCGCGCGCGCCAGCTTTTGGAGCCAGGGCAGCTTGCGAAACAGCGACCGAGCGAACGGCGAAATCGGCCCGTCGTGGCGAGGCAAAACCCATGGAGGCGTGCGTTGGAAAACATGCATTTGCGCCACGTCCGGCTGGATGGCCGGAATGAACTGCAAGGCAGACGCCCCGGTGCCCATGACAGCGATGCGTTTGCCCTTTGGCTTGAAGCTTGTGGGCCAGTTGGCCGAATGGAAGACGTCTCCCTTGAACGCCTCCAGACCTGGAAGTTTCGGCGTCAAAGGGTCGCTCAGTGAGCCGAAAGCGCCAACGAGGTGCTGGGCGCGCACTTCACCTTGACTGGTCTGGATGCACCAGGTGGCGCTGGCCTCGTCCCACGCGGCCTGATGGACCTCGTGGTTGAGTCGCACGTGGGGCATCAGACCCAGCTCCTGCACGCAGCGCTTCAGGTAGCTCAGGATTTCGCCTTGAGGCGAAAAAGACCGACTCCAGTCCGGGTTGGGCGCGAAGGAGAACGAATACAGATGGGACTGCACATCGCAGGCGCACCCCGGGTAGCTGTTGTCGCGCCACACCCCACCGACATCGCCTGCGCGCTCAAGGATGATGAAGTCATCAACCCCCGCCTGCTTCAAGTAATGGGCAGTGGCCAATCCGCCGAAGCCCGAACCGACGATGGCGACCTGGGTGGAAACGCGAGCGTTTAATGTGGGGAAAACGTTTTGCAAAGCCATGGAGAAACGACTCGGGAAAGGTGGTACAAAAGTGTACCGCAATAATCCAAAGACCGATTTAGCGTTTCCCCACTCATTCATGGCCTTGACGAAAGATGGCATTTCACCGCGCAGTCGCCTGATCGCTGGCATGGCGAAAGTGTTGGAGCAACGTGCGCTGTCTGAGCTCTACGCTGACGATGTGGTGAAAGAGGCCGGGGTGTCCAAGCGGACCTTCTACCAACACTTTGCCAACAAGGAAGACTGCTTCCTGGCGCTGTACCGCGAGAACAGTGCTCGGGTGCTGGGCGTCCTCAAGGAGGCCTCCGGCACCCCCGGGCTCTCAGCGCTGGAGCGCATCCAGCTGGGGGCTAAGGCTTACCTGTCGTTCATGCAGGGACAGTCTGCGTTGATGAAGCGGCTGTACATCGACATCCTGTACCTGGGCACGGAGGGCATGAAGGCCAAGCGAGAGGTGCTGCAACAGTTTGCGGACGTGCTGCTGGCCTCCTACGACGCGGAACGCGCGCTGGTGCCATCGCTACCGCCCCTGGATCCCGAATTGGTCTTGGCGATCGTGGCCGGCATCAACGAATTGATCCTGTTCAAGATCGAAGATGGGCAGGCAGACCGCTTGAGTGATCTGGAGAACGTCAGTCAACGGCTGATCTTGGGCCAGCTTCTCTTGAGCCAAACCGGCTGAGACTGGTCAATGGCGGCAAGCTACCCAGCATGTTGTCGCTCCTCTTCATAATCAAGATCTGACCCCCGCTTGTTCGAGATGCCTACCTTTCATCATGGATAAATTCTTGCTGCAGCAGCAGGTGCTGGAACGGCTCGCCGAAGACCTGCTGCAAGCCGAACAGGCAGCGCGGGCGGCCCATGAAACGGCGACTCACGAAGAAAATATCGCGGAAAACAAATACGACACATTGGGACTCGAAGCCGCCTACCTGGCCATCGGCCAAGCTCGTCGCGCCGAAGCCATCCGCCAGGCGATGGCCCATTGGCGCCAATTCCGCCCGGGCCCCTACGACGCCAGCAAAGGTATACAGCTCGGCGCGCTGGTCTGCCTGGTCGGTTCCGACGACAAGCAGCAACAGCTCTTTCTCGGCCCGGATGGGGGCAGCATGAAGTTGGTCAGCGGCAATCAGCTCGTTCAGGTCATCAGCAGCGAAGCCCCATTGGGCAGGGCCATGCTGGGTAAATGCGAGGGTGATGAGGTGTCGATACAGGTCGCTCCAATCCGACAGCAGTTTGAGGTGCTGCGGGTTCATTGAGGCGGCAGGCTTGCCGATGCCGCCGGACAACTTCCGGACGACTGCATCCGAAGGCTGCGAAATGTCGCTGTCGAGGTCAGGGCACCATCATTCGACAGCCGCAGACTCGTTCTCGGCGTGCCGGTCAA
>CAZKPN010000009.1:0-46810 GCA_964554655.1 uncultured Aquabacterium sp.
CCGCGCTCTAAGAGCAGGAGCTGCTCTCCTGAATTGCGGCGCATGCCGTAAACGAAGTCGCTCAGCAGTTCGTGATGGGTGGAAGTCCAATAGAAATTCGATCCCTGCGAAGTGTTCAGGAGAATCCTGTAAGTGTCAGCGCTGAGGTATTTTTCAACATTGATCAAGTAGCCCAACTGGCTGCCGACGCAGTTGAAGCCTTCGCAAGGCCCGCTGCCGTCTTGATTCAGTGCAGAAGGCAAAGACCAGCCTTCAAAAGAGCCTACCTTGAGCGTTGAGGCCCATGTCATGGCCTGATTCCAAGTCATTGGACCAAATGCGTTCGCGCTCAGAACCCATGTGACGTTGAGATTGACGTCGTACTCGAAGACAGCGTTTGATGCACTTGCATCGACTGCATTGCCGTCGATATCACGCCCCTGCAAAGGAAGCGCCGCTTGTGCCATGCCACACGACGTTGCGAACAACAGAGGCAAGAATCTGACAACGTGATTGAACTTAAACTTCATGCGAACTCTCCCTTAGCTTGTAGTCAGCTCACTCTACGGGAAGTTTCGGCAATAGCAAGGGAGGAAGCATGTTGGCCGCAATCACTCTCCTCGGGAGCCAAATGCCAGCCGAGCCTTCCAGTTGCGCGTGTGATCGACAGGTTCTTTCTCAGTCGTTGATGCTGTCGTGCTGGATGTGCTGGCTTGATTGAAGAAGCGAGAGCCAGGTTCATGGGCGAACCGGTCATTGGCTCGGAATGCGCCCAAGGGCAGCAGAGGGACGAAAGCAAGCCTGCTTCAACTCTCAAGCCCCCAACCGCTGCGCAAACCGCCCATCCCCACTCACAGTAATCACCAACTTCTGCGTCGCTCGCGTGGCCGCCACATAAAACAACCTCGCCTCATCCATCTCTTCCTCCCCCGCCGTCGGCATCAAGCCCACCCCCGGCATGGCCACGACTGCAAACTCCAGCCCCTTGCTCACCTTCATCGTCATCACCTTGATCGAGTCCGCATTGGGCTTGTAGTCGCCAGACGCCTTGCGCACCTGGTAAGGCAGCCGCTTTTGCTTCAAAGCAGAAGCGCATTCATCCATCACCGCATAGTCCCGGCAAAGGATGGCCATGTCGCCCCAGGCGTGCCCTTCCTCATGCGCGGCCTGCAACAGTTCGGCCACCTTGAAGGCCTCATCGCGCAGGCTGGGCAAGCGGATCACCATTGGCGCCTGGCCTTCGCGCCCATAGCTGATGGGCCGGATCAGCGGGATGCCGTCGTCGTCCTTGTCTTCGGGCGTCAGCAAGTCGGCTGCGATCAAGTTGGCGGTTTGCAAGATCTGCTTGGTGTTGCGGTAGTTGATCTTCAAGATGGTGGTGCGCCCTTGCGCCTGCACCCCCACGCTCTTAAAGCTGAACTGCTTGTTGCGCTGGCGTTCGTAAATGCTCTGCGCATCGTCATACAACAGCAAGAGGCTGTTGGTGGTCGGGTCCACCATCTGCGTCACCAGCTTGAGCCATGCGGGCTGAAAGTCATGGCCTTCGTCAATCAGGATGGCCTGGTATTGGCCCGAAGGGATGTGTTGGTGCTCCACCGCGCGGATCACCTTGTCCACCATCTGGTCGAAGACCTTGGAAGGGTGGCCCACGGGCACATCCTGCCCAAAGGCCACCAACTGCTGCCGGCACCACTTGTGGAAGTTACGCGCATGCACGCGGTCAGCCAGCCCCTTGGCGGTAAACACGGCATCCAGCTTCACGGCCAAGGGCTCGTTGAAACACAGCACCAATATCGGCTTGGACGTGGGCGTGTGCGCCTTGGCGAGGTATTCGGCGCGGTAGCCCAAGATCATGGTCTTGCCCGAGCCGGCCACGCCATGGATCACGCGGTGCCCATCGCCCAGGCTGCGCGCCAGTTGCTCTTGCTGCAGGTCCATCACGCTCATGATGTCGGGCAGCTCGGCATCGGCATCCTGGTCGTTGAACAAGGCGCCTTGCGTTTGAACGCGCACCTCGGGGAACATGATCCAACGCACGCGGTCCAGCTGCGGCAGTGACATCGCGCCACCGAATGAGTGCGGGAACATGTCCCACAGTCTTTGCTGGAAGGCTTCGGCGTCCACCGCCTCCAGCATTTCGTCTGAGCAGATCACGTGGTGCGGCTCAATGGCCTCGTGCAAACCTGCATCGTCAAACTGCTTGCGCGTGATGCGCGTGAACACCACGCCATGGCCCCAGGGAAAGGCCAGCTTGCCTTGGTGGGGCCCAGCGGCTTGCACCAGTTGCGCGTCACGTTCCAACGCGTTGACCACCTGGATAGCGCCGTGGCGGGCCTGGGCCAGTGGGTTAATGACAATCTTCAGGTGGCCATCGGGGATGATCTCCCACGCTTGCCGCGAGGCTTGCTTGATGGTGTCCAGCCGCCAGTCTTTGGTTTCCAGGATCAGCAGGCCGCGCCGGGGGTGAATGATCACGAAGTCGGGCTGCGATTGCTTGGGGCCGATGGGCACGTCGTACCAAAGCAGGTAGTCAGCATCCAGCTTTTGCTCAAGCCGCTCGGCCAGGCGGCGCTCGCCACTGGTCATGCGGGCGGCACAACTGCTGAGTGCAGGAATCAAGACGGCCATCAGTACTCCCCGGCATCACGATTTTGTCAGCTGACCATCATGCAGTAAGAATGGCTGGCTTTGGCAGGATTGCGAGGTGGACCAGTGTGGGCCGCGTGAAGAGTTGCTGCGGCGAGCCTCAGCCCCAAGGTGCCGCGTGTTCCACTGGAACCAGCTCAAGCGGCGGCTGAAAAAAGAAGGCACGCAGTCGGTGACAAGCTGTCACCGACTGAAATTGTCGGCAGCAGACGGTAAGAGCTATCTCACAGACGTCGCGAGCGCCGAAACCCCCCAAGGCTGAGCCCATCAGCCTGGCTCACACAAGTTGTGGCCTGATTAATGCGTTGCTGGTGGTGTAGAGCCTTCCGCTTTCAACCACGATCATCAGGACATGCCATGACCACCGCCCTCGAATCCCCGGCTTTTCAGCGCCTTGAAGCTGAAGGCCGCTTGTTGAAGCCCGCGCTCAATGGACCAACGCGCCATCCTGGTCGCTTCGGATTTCGCGGTGAAATCGCCCTGACGATGGATCCGCCGGTGACGCTCAAAGAGGCCATCGCCACGGCCGACGACGCAGAAGCGATGCTGTCTTTTCTCGCTGGCTCCTTGTCGACCTTCAAGGATCTTCCCGCGCTGGTCGAGGCGCTGGGCCCCCGCATTCAGGCTGGTGGCAAGTACTTCATCTATGTGCCTGACCTCGATCGGGCCTCGCGCTATCAGATCGAATTCAAGGGCGTGTCGCTTTACGTCCTGCCGATTGACGACACGTCGGTCTACAACGAACTGATCGACTTTCTTTATCTGGACAAGACCAAGATGAAGAAGATGGACACGGCCGAGAAGGTCGACACCATTGCCGATGGCGCGCTCAAGTACAGCCAGACTTACGAAGTCATCAGCTACGAAGAAGGGCTCAAGCGACTTTGATCAGTGCGCTTGTTTGTCGGATTGGCGACGCACATGCATCCGCCAATCGCGACAATTGAAGGGAAGGCGCCAATGGCCATCCCACCATGGCCGCCGATGGGCGCGTCGAGTACCGCTCGCAGCCCAGCGATGAAATATCTGGGCTCAGTAGTGGCCCTCACACAGGCCCCCTCATCAAATGATCGTGCCGATGTCGTTCTGCACAATCCGGTCAAGGGCCCGCTCCACAATCGCCGCAATCGTCATCGACGGATTGCACGCACACGTGGCCCCCGGCATCAAGGCCCCGTCCAGCACATACAGCCCGCGCTGCCCCTTCACCCGCCCTTCCAGATCACAAACAACACCGATGCAAGCGCCCCCCAGCGAGTGCCAGGTGGTGTTGACCAGGTCGTTGGTGTTGGTCAACTTGGCGCCGGGGCCGGCGATGGTGGTGAGCCGCTCCTTGATGCGCTTGTTCACCGCAGCATCGCCACCAGAGGGCCACTTCAACTCCACCTTGTCGGTCAACCAGTTGTAGACGAACTTGCCCCGGCTGTCGCTCATGCCATAACCCACGAGCATCGTTGACGTGGTCCCCGAGGTGGTGGTCGACACCGAACCCGTGGCAGGCAACAGCGCGGATGGCATTGAGCTCGTGCTGCTGCTCTTGCTGGGCGGCGGCAAGGATGCCTGGATCACCGTGTTCGCGGGCTGGTTGGGGTTGTTCCACTCCTTGCTGCCGTAGACCACCGGGCCGCCCTGCACGGTGCCGAAGTCTTCGTTGTCGTTCGCCCAGACGTAGATCTGATCGGCATTGGTGCCGTAGCCCTGGCCCACGCCAGCGGGCAAACCGGTGATGTCACCACGGGCCTTGGCGCGCACCAGCAGCTTCGACGTGTTGATGGTGCCAGCGGACAGGATCAGGCTCTTGGCCGTGATGACCTTGCGTTCAAGCACCGTGCCGGCCTCATCAGTGCAGTCGGCGTAGATCGTCCATGAGCCATTGCGCGCACGGGCAATGCTGGTGACGTTGTGCAGCGCCGAGACGGTGACGTTGCCCGTGGCGATGGCCTGCTCGATGTACGTCACATCGACCGAGTGCTTGCCGCCGTTGTTGACGCCGAGGGCGCAATCGCCGTTGGTGTACGAGGGCTTCATCTCGCCCCTCAGCTCGGCCAGCGCGTAGTTCCAGTCGATCGGCATCGGGATCTTCTGCAGGTCGTAGCCGGCGGCTTGCACCTTGGTGGCGAACAGCCGTGCGGCCTGGTAGTTCGGGCTGTTGACCAGGGCATCAGGTGCCGTCTGGAGCTGCAGCATCTGGGCCACGCGCGGGTAGAAGACGGAGGCCATCTCCGCATAGTCGATCGATGGGAAGCAGGCCTTGAACAGGGCCTCCGACGGCTGCAGCGTCATGCCCTGGTACATCAGCGAACCACCGCCCACGCCGGCAGGGGTGACCGCGATGATGCCCTGGCCGACGAAGGGTTCCAGCAGACCCGCGTAAGGGTTCCAGCCGATGCGCTTGCCGTTCACTTCCGGCCACGCGGTGTAGAAGAGATCGCGCTTGTCCAGCGTGGTGGCATGGGGGAAGGTCTCGGCATTGGGGCCCGTCTTCCACCAACGGCCGCGCTCCAGCACCAGCACCTTGATGCCCGCCTGGGCCAGGCGCAGCGCCGAGACGCCGCCACCGAAACCCGAGCCGATCACCACGACGCGTTCTTGCGAGGTCGTCACGGGGATGCTTGCGTTGGCAGCGTTCGGCAGTGAGGCGCCCGCCACTGCGGCGGCGGCGCCGCCCAGGAATTTACGCCGATTCAATCCGTCCATGCTCAATCCTTCAATGTCTATGCACTACCTTGGATTCTTGGAGATTGAGGCTTCGTCCTCAATGGCCGGAGCGGCCAAGTGTTGGCTTGAGCGGCTAGGGAAATCACTCCCCGGCCTTGAGGGGTACCATGAACTCCGTGCAATGGCCACGGGCCCGGAGGGCATCACCGCATGACACAAAGCAACGCAGTCAAGGTCAGTTCAACCGCGCATTACACGGGCCAGACCTGGGTCAGGCATGGCCTGTCTCACCCGGCGTTTTCGACACTCGAAGGCGCCAGCTTGCATGCCCTTGCCAGCCCTCTGTACATGCTGGCCCGCCTGACGGGTGGGCCAACGGTGGAAGGGCTGCTGCTGGCACGCCACCGCGCCATTGACACGCTCTTGCACAGTGCCATCGAGAAGGGTGAGGTCAGCCAGGTCATCGAAGTGGCGGCCGGATTGAGCCCGCGTGGATGGCGATTCAAGCAAGCCCATGGATCGGCCTTGCGTTATGTTGAAGCCGATCTGCCCGACATGGCCTCGCTCAAGCGGGATCTGTTGCTTCGGGCTGGTTTGAGTTCGCCCGGGCATGAGGTGGTGTCCCTTGATGCCTTGGCCGAGGAGGGCCCCTTGTCAATCGAGGCGCTGGCCTCGACCCTGGATCCGCAGCGTGGTGTCGCCATCATCACCGAGGGCCTGCTGATGTATTTGGACAAGGAGGATGTCTTGGGCATGTGGGTGCGCTTTGCCAAGGTGCTGCAGCGCTTTCCGCATGGCCTGTACCTGTCTGACCTTCACGCGACCGGACTGGACCACGGCCTGTTCATGGCGGCCTTGAAGCCCATGCTGTCCATCTTTGTGGGCGGCCGTGTGCAGTGGCACTTTGATCAGCCTGAGCAAGCCACCGAGGCACTGCTGCGCGCGGGGTTCAGCACCGCCCAGGCCTTGAGGCCGGCAGCGGTGTTGCCCAGCCATCAGATGCCTGCCGACGCTGGGGCGGAGGTCGTGCGGGTGATCGCGGCCCGCACGTCGTCACGGGGCTGAGTCCTTGTCATGAGGGCCGTGCTCGGTCTGCCACCCTGATAATCAACCTTCGAATCTTTCAGTGCTCCGAAAGGAATGACATGAGCAACGTGATGCAGGAAGTGCTGGACCTCCTCGATCTGGAAACCATCGAGCAGGGCATTTACCGTGGCACCAGCCGCAATTTCTTTGGCAAGAACGTCTTCGGGGGCCAGGTGCTGGGCCAGGCCCTGATGGCCGCCGGGCGCACCGTGGAAGGCCGCCTGCCCCACTCCATGCACGGTTACTTCTTGCGCGCGGGCGATGTCACCGCGCCCATCGTCTACCAGGTGGAGAACATCCGCGATGGCAAGAGCTTTTGCACGCGCAACGTGAAGGGCATCCAGCACGGCGAGAACATCTTCCTGATGTCGGCGTCCTTTGCGGTCCACGAAGATGGGCTGGAGCACCAGATGCCCATGCCGAAGGTGGAGGGGCCCGAAGGCATCCCCAGCGAGTACGAACTGCGCAAGGTGATCGCGCCCATGATCCCGGAAAAGATCCGCGCGGTGTTCGAGCGCGAGCGGCCCATCGAGATCCGGCCCATCGACCCGGTCAATCCCTTCGCGCCCGTGAAGAAAGAGCCTAAGCGCTGCCACTGGATGAAGGCGCAGAGCCGCCTGCCGGATGACCCGCTGCTGCACATGTGCATCCTGGCCTTTGCCTCGGATTTTGTGTTGATGAGCACGGCCATGTTGCCCCACGGGGTCTCTTATGTTCAGTCGAACATGCAGTCGGCCAGCTTGGACCATGCCATGTGGTTCCACCGCGATTTCCGGGTCGATGAATGGCTGCTCTACGACATGGACGCGCCCAACGCGTCAGCCTCGCGGGGCATGAACTTCGGGCGCATCTTCACGCAGGGCGGCGCGCTCGTCGCCACCGTGGCGCAGGAAGGGCTGATGCGCTTGCGCGAAGTGCCTGAGAAGTATTGATGGGTGGGGTGCGCCGCGCACGACAGGCTTTACGCCGGACCATCCAGGATGAGGAAATCGATGGGTTTGAACGTGCCATTGTTCGAGCCCTCGGCCGAGCAGGCGGTCAAGCCACACACCATGTCCATCTCGGCCCGCAGGTCGATGAAATCCCCGGCTGTTGACGTCGGGGCATCCACCGTCATGCGGCCGCCATCATGGATGTTGACGTTCATGAACACATTGAAGGTGGTGGAGATCTGATGCCCTTCAATGCCGAAGGGCGCCAGGGCATTGCGCAAATTCTCAAAGCAGCTGGGGTGGTGGCCCACGTGCTTGTAGAGAATCTCGAACATTTCCTGGCTGCAAGGCGTGAGCAGAAAGTCATGCTTGCCCACGCTGTCGGCCAGGATGGTGAACATCACCAGGCTGTCGTTGGCATAGAGCAGGTCGCCCTGGCTGAGGTAAATCTTGCCCGCATAGTCAAGGCTTCGGCCGGAAGACAGCGTGCAGCGGTGGTCGTGCTCGTTCACCGAGAACAGGTCGGCCACTTGCTGTCCCATCGGGTCAATGATCCGCAGAACCTGGCCTTTTTTCAGCCGAAAGGACGTGCCGCTTTGAGGCGCGATTCGAGAGTGGTCGCAATGGTGTTGGTTCATGCTTGACGATGTTGGAAGGGACATTTCCAGTGGCTGGGCACGGCTCTGCCAGAGTACTGTCTTGACTCGGCCTGCTGTCCGAAGTTGGCCAGGACCGGGTTGATGGAGCCTTGAAATGCCATGTCGCGTTGTCGGATGGATTGCTGCAGTTTCTCGTACTTGCCGCTTGCACGCAGCGCTTCAAATTGTTCATGCGGGTTGAAAACAATGCAAGGCTGGTCCATGACCCGAGCCAGCCGGGAGGCCGACTGGTTCAACCCAATGATGAAGAAAGCCCGGCCACCCACGCTGAACGAGAAGTTGGGGTCGTCAGGGTCCTTGCTGACGGACGCATCCCAAGAAAAGTACTGGGCATCAATCTCATGGATCAGTTGGAGTTGACGCCACAGCAAGGCTTCGAAGGCCACCTCGTCCACGCCACGGGGGGCGCTGAAAGCCGCGATGAAGCTGGTGAACTGTTCGTGGCTGTGGCGAAGCTCGTGTGAGAACTCGTACAAGTCATGGCACAGGGCCAGTGCGGCGTCGTGCGAGCCGAGGGCCGGGTACAGGCCGAATCGATAGCTTTTACGGCTGAACGCAGAACGTGCGGCAACGCAAGGAAAACCTGGCCCGAGGATCTTGTCCTGGAGCGCGGTTTGCAAGGCCAGTTCCTGATCGCTGCAGCCCCTGGAACGGTGCAGGATGGGCTTGACTTCGCCCGCCACCAAGCCCAGGTAGCTGCTGAGCCTGGCCGCTTGATGGTCTTCGCACAAGGGGTTCCAGGGCCTGCGGGGCGAAAGGCTGGTGCGTGAGTTGACAGTGGATGGGTGCATGCAAGGGCTGTCAGCAGTTGGCGTACCTGCCCCCTGTGGCTGCTTGACCTTGCTGCGGGCAATGTCAAAGGTTTGACATCTCGCGTCTCTATAAAAGCCAGATCAGGCCATCCGGCGCTTGCTTTTATGGAACCACCAGCATGAACATCTTCAAGCCGACAGTCATCGCCGCATTGGCCACGGTGGGGTTGATGGGTCAAGCCCAGGCGCAGACCTGGAACACCCTGGGCGGTGCAGCGCCCATCATCATTGCGCACCGGGGCGCCAGTGGTCTGCTGCCCGAGCACACCTTGGCGGCCTATGCCAAAGCCATCGAGCAAGGCGCGGACTTCATCGAGCCTGACGTGGTGCTGACCAAGGACGGCGTCATGATCGCGCGCCACGAACCCGTTCTGGATGGCACCACCGACGTGGCGAGCAAGTTTGGCGCTGATCGCCAAACCACCCGGGTGCTGGACGGCGTGTCCACCAAAGCGTATTTCGCCAGCGATTTCACCTTGGCCGAGATCAAGACCCTGCGCACCATCCAGCCTCGCGCTTCGCGTGACCAAAGCTTCAACGGTTTGTACGAGATCCCGACCTTGCAGGAAGTGGTGAACCTGGCCAAGGCCAAGTCATTGCAGACAGGGCGCTCCATCGGCATCTACCCGGAGGTCAAGCATTCGGCCTTCCATTCGGCCATCTTTGGTGCCAAGGTTCTGGAAGACAAGCTGGTGAGCACCTTGCATGCCGCCTATGGAAACAGTGCCGCCGCGCCGGTGTTCATCCAGTCGTTCGAGGTCAGCAACCTGAAGTACCTCAATGGCCAAACCAACATCCGCCTGGTGCAGTTGGTTGATGCCGATGACGTCAAGCCGGATGGTTCACTGAGCCTGGTGGCGCCCTACGCCCAGCCTTACGACTTCGTGCTGGGTGGTGACCCCAGGACCTTCGCGGACTTGCTCACAAAGACAGGCCTGGCGGAGATTGCCACGTACGCGGATGGCATTGGCCCGTGGAAGCCTTACTTGCTGAAGACGGTGGACGATGGGGTTGACCGCGATGGCGATGGTGTGATCACCGCTTCTGATCGGCGCATCGATGGCAGCACGGGCGTGATCGAAGCGGCCCATGAGGCTGGCTTGCTGGTGCATGCCTACACGTTCCGGGACGATGCCGGAAAGTACGGCGTCACCGATCCCGCCTTGGAGATCGCGACTTACCTGAAGCTGGGTGTGGACGGCGTGTTCACGGACTTCACCGCCACCGGCGTGGCCGCGCGCTCGGCCGTGCCTGAGCCAGGGGCCACCCTGCTGTGCCTGGCGGGCTTGGCCGTGGCGGCGAGCATCACCCGCCAGCGCCGTGCCCATGGCGAGGCGCAGTCCTGACCCAAGCAAGGTGCATCGATCGGATCATGCGTCATCCATCAAGGCGTCATCCCGCCTTGGTCTGATGCACCGCAAGTCTTTCACCCAAACTGGAGCGTGTCATGTCGTCCCTCAAATCCGCCCTGCTGGCAGCACTGAGCACTTTGGCTCTGGTCGCCAATGCCACCTCCACCTCCACGCCCTTGGCCGCTGATGGCCAATGGCAGGCATTCGGTGTCGACAGCTTTGCCGCTGTGTCCGGTGGCACAGAGTGGATCGACAACGATGACACCAATGCCTTCGGCTACGGCACGGCGCTGGATTTCACCTTCACCATCGACGCGGGCTTTGTGGGCCAGTTGACCGTGGTGGATGCCAGCCTGGCGGGTGACGTCTTCAATGTGTTCAACCATGGCAGCCTGCTGGGCGCCACCAGCAGCGTGCCCGTTCAGCTGTATGGCAGCGCCCCCGACATCGGCGATGACCATGACGCAGCTTTGCTGAACAGCGCCTTCAGTCATGGCGTGTTCACCTTGGGTGCGGGCCACTACAGCATCAGCGGTGTGCTGGCGCAGTCCCTGATGCTGGACGACGGCGCCGGTGGCCTCAGCCCGATCAATGCCACCTCAGGTGCCCTGAAGCTGAGCGTGAGCGCCGTTCCCGAACCTTCGACGCTGGTGTTCGCCGTGCTGGGCCTGGCCTGGCTGGTCTCGTCGCGCCGCACCTCGTTGCGCTGACCCCTTCGCGCTGATCCACATCCATTCGGGAGTTTCCACATGATCGTTCGTACCTTGTGCGCCAGCCTGGCACTGGCTTTCTCAGCCGGTGTCATCGCCCAGACCACCGCCCCCAAGCCCCCCTTCGCCGTCAAGATCATTGGCTTCAATGATTACCACGGCAACCTGGAAACGCCGGGCACCTTCGGTGTCAACACCTTGGTGCCCACGGCCAGCCGTCCGGCAGTTGGTGGTGCCGAGTTCCTCGCGGCCTACGTGGCACGCATGAAGGCGACCAACCCCTTGAACGTGGTCGTGGGTGCGGGTGACTACATTGGCGCCACGCCTTTGATCTCGGCCTTGTTCTTTGACGAGCCCGCCGTGGAAACGCTCAACAAGATCGGAGTGGAGTTCAACGCGGTCGGCAACCACGAGTTCGACAAGGGCAAGGACGAACTCAAGCGACTGCAAAGCGGTGGCTGCAAGTTCAATGGCAGCGTGCAAGAGCCCAACAGCTGCAAGGGCTTCGGCTCTGCCGTCCCGGGCAGCTTCGACGGGGCCAGGTTCAAGTGGCTGTCGGCCAATGTGTTGGACACGGCCACTGGCAAGCCCTTGCTGCCGGCTTATGGTGTGAAGACGTTCAACGGCGTGAAGGTGGCTTTCATCGGCATGACCCTCAAGGGCACCCCCGGCATCGTCACACCCACCGGCGTGGCCGGGCTGAGTTTTCAGGACGAAGCTGACACCGTCAACGCCCTGGTCCCTCGCTTGCGTGCCCAGGGCATCGAATCCATCGTGGTGTTGTTGCACCAGGGTGGTTTTCAGAACCAGATCACGGGCCTGCCAAACCAAGCCATCACCAGCGACATCAATGGCTGCACGGGTGATCTGAAGAATGCAGACGGCACCGATTCCGACCTGCGCGCCATCGTCAAGCGGCTGGACAATGCGGTGGACCTGGTGATCAGCGGCCACACGCACGCGGCCTACAACTGCTCGGCCAACACCCTCGACGTGCGTGGGACCTCGCTGAGCAATGCCGTGACCACGGCCCGCTCGGCTGGCTTGCCCAACAAGGTTGGCCGCCTGGTGCCTGTGACCAGCTCCAGCGCCTTTGGCCGCGTGCTGACCGAGGTGGACGTGACCATCCATCCCGCCACGCGCGACATCGTGGCCGTGAGCCCGCGCAATGTGTTGGTGGACCGCACCGATGCCGCGATCAACAACGCCATTGCCGCCCACCCCGAGGTCAAGGACGTGGTGAGCGCCTACAAGGCCGCCGCCTCGCCGCTGGCCAATGCGGTCATCGCCACCATCACAGCCCCCATGACCAACGGCGCGAACATCGCCGGTGAGATGGAGGCGGGTGACCTGATCGCGGATGCCCAACTGGCCGCGACGCAGCCGGCCGGCCTGGGCGGTGCCGTCATCGCCTTCATGAACGCCGGTGGCGTGCGCAACCCCGGCCTCGTCAACACCGCGGGCACCTATCCCTACAACCTGACCTACGGCGATGCCTTCACCACCCAGCCCTTCGGCAACAGCCTGGTGACGTTGACGCTGACGGCCCAGCAGATCAAGGATGTGCTGGAGCAGCAGTTCAGTGGCTGCAATGGCCAGACGGCCAACCGCATCATGCAGGTCTCCAATGGCCTGAAGTACACCTGGAACTCGGCCGGCACCTGCGGCACCCGCATCACCGAGGTGACGCTCACCCCGACGGATGTCACGGTGACTCCGCCGGGGGTGACCGGCCCCACCGAGGTTCTGGTCCTGGGGGGTGTGGTGCACAGTCCCGCCAAGACCTACCGCGTGACCGTGAACAACTTCATGGCCACCGGCGGTGACGGCTACAGCGTCTTCCTGGGTGGGGCGGCCCAGTTGGGTGGCGCCCAAGACATTGATGCGCTGACGGCCTACCTGGTTGCCTTCAAGAGCCCCAACCTGGCCTACAACCCCTTGAGCGCCGTGCTGGCCAAGCCTCGGATCACGCGGCAGTGATCATCGCTCGCCTCTGGCCCCTGGGGTGGGCCGTCGCGCTGAGCGTGGCGTCATCCTTGGTGGTGGCCGGCCCCGCGCCAACCGGGGCATCCTCTGCCCAGCACCCTCCGCATCTTCATCACCATGATGATGAGGCGGGCAGCACGCCACAGTCACTGGCCGAGCGTGAGCGCCTGCTGGTCAAGGGCGAGAGCAGCCTTCACACCGGTGACGTGGAGGGCGCGCGGCAGGCCTTCGAGCAGGCTGCGCTTCAGGCCCATGCCGCCCACATCGAGCTGGGCATCCTGCGCACCCACATGCAAGCGGGGGAGTACCGGCCAGCACTGGCCTTTGCGGCCCACACCGCGGGCGTTCATGCTGATGAGGTGGAGGGCAGGGTGTTCTACGCCTGGCTGTTGAACCTGGGTGGCCAGGTGGCCATGGCCGAGCAGACCCTCCAGCAAGCCGAAGCCAGCGCGCCTGATCACCCGATGGTGAAGGCGGCGCGCCAACGCTTTGACACCGGTGCGTTGTTGGCGGAGGGCGCTTTGCTGTCCCTGCCAGCCCGGTTGGCGCCTTTCGCCACGGGCGTGACGGTGGGCCGTGATGCCAGGGCGGCGGGCACGGCCTTGCTGCTGGCCGATGGGCGGCACGCGCTGGCACCGCGTGCCGCCTTGCCGCCTGCTGGATCGATCTGGTTGCGCAATGGCTTGGGGCAGACAGTGGCGGCCTTGGTGGATCAACAGGACGAATCTCTGGGACTGGTGCTGCTGACCTTGTCGGTGCCCCTGCCTGTGGCTGGTGGGGAGCTCGTGCCGCCGCGAGACGCGTTCCCTGGCTCGCCCGCCTTCGCCATGGACTACCCGAACGATGCCAGTGGCTTGCCTGCCTGGCCTGTGATGCGGCCGGGTTTTCTGGGCACGCCTGTGCAGGGGCCAGTGGCGGGCCTGCGGCGCCTTGGTGTCGAGTTGCCCGGCCGTGGTCCGCGCGGCGGCCCGGTGTATGACCAGGGTGGGCGCCTGGTCGGACTGGCAATGGGGCAGGGTGCCGACCGCATGGTCCTGGTGGGCGCTTTGCGCCACCGATTCGGCGAGCGCTTTGGTGCCCAGGCGGTGGAGCCGCGACCATCCCCACTCGCGGCTGACGAGTTGTACGAGCGCGCGATGAAGAGCAGTCTGCAAGTGCTTGTGTCAAGATATTGACATGGTTGAATTTGAGCTGAAGTTGGAAGTGCCGCCCGTCCGAAAAGCTGAAGTGCTGAGCGCTTTGGAGCTGACGCAAACACCCGCCGTGAGCCGTTCGGCTCATTACTTCGACACCGAGGACGGGCGTTTGGCGGCCAGTGGCTTGTCGCTGCGATTGCGCCGCGAAGGCCGGCGATGGGTTCAGACCTTGAAGGCCAGCGGGGACAGCCCGGTGCACCGCCTGGAAGACAGCGTCGCGGTGCGTGCCCCCAAAGGCACCCCCTCCGTCGACCTTGACAGGCACTGCTCACCCGGGGCGCGTGAAGCCTTGGAGCGCGCGCTCACATCCCAGGATTCGCCCGAATGGCCCGTGCTGGTGGAGCGCTTTCTGGTGAAGGTTTCACGCCGCGCACGACACATCGAGTTGGCCGATGAACACCTGGAAATCGCTTTCGACGTGGGCACCATGGAGGCGGCAGGAAAAAAGATTTCGATCTGCGAGCTGGAGATCGAGCTCAAATCCGGCGGCAGTTCCGAGCACATGTTCGAATTGGCGAAGCGCCTGGTCCACGAGCACCATCTTTGGCTGAGTCTCGAGTCCAAGTCTGCCCGGGGTGCGGCCCTGTTGGCGTCTCCCCAGGCCACGTCAGTCGCCAAAGCGTTGAAGGTCAATTTTGATCCTGATGATGCGGGCGATCAGCAACTGCGGGCGATGGTCAGAAACTGCCTTTGGCAGATTTTGCCGAACGCTAGCAAAGTGGCTGCAGGCAGTGAGGACTCGGAGCAGGTGCACCAGTTGCGCGTGGGCTTGCGGCGCCTGCGCACCGTGCTGCGAGAAGTGGGGGGCTTGGCGCCAGATGTGGATCCCTCGTGGGAAACGCCTTTGTCGGGCACCTTCCGCCAGCTGGGGGTGTGTCGAGATCAGGAGTCCATGGCCAAGAACCTGCAGCCACGCTTGCTGGCCGCCGGGGCGCCCGAAGTGGCCTCGTGGCCGCCACCGATCACGGCGGCCGTGGCGCCCAGCCTGACGGTCCGCGATCCAGGTTTTCAAACGGCGCTGCTGGGCGTGTTGGCTTTCAGCCTTCGGCGGAAGCTGGATCAGCTTGGAAAGTGCCCGTCACCCCGTCAGCTGTTCGAGAAGAAGCTCAACAAGCTTCACGACAAGGTGGTGTCTGATGGTCGCCGCTTCACCAAATTGCCCATCGAGCAGCAGCACCGCGTGCGAAAGCTTTTGAAGAGGCTGCGCTATCTGTCGGAGTTTGCCAAACCGCTGTTCAAGCAAGGCAAGGTGGAGCGTTACCTTGAACGCCTTCGCCCTGCCCAGGATGCCCTGGGGGCGCACAACGACGATGCGGTCGCCCTTGAAGCCTGGCAACGCCATCCGCCCACGGATGCGGGGGCATGGTTTGCGGTGGGTTGGCTGTCCGCCAACCAGATCCACACGGCAGAAAGTTGTCGCCAAGCCTTGAGGCAGATCAGCAACTCGGACAGGTTCTGGGCCTAGCGCCTCGAAGCCGCTTTAAGCGCGCGCGTCTCCCCAACGCAAGGTGGTGCTTTCATCGCCGTGGTAGGTGGTGTGGCCATGGCGGTCCACGCAGTATTGAGGCGAGGCAATCACTTCATTGAAGGCGGCGCCTTCGCTCAAACGCGTGTACTCAAACAAGGTGCTTCTCACCACGTTGCTGTTCTTGCGCAAGGTGCAGCCGTGCCCAATCCAGCTTGGCCCCTCGATGGTCACACCTGATTCAATGCAAGACCCGGCGCCGATGTACACCGGCCCGGTGATGTTGACGGTGCTCCAGTCGATGCGCGTGTTCAGACCCACCCACACGCCCGGCTTGACCTCTGTGCCTGGCATGCGCATGTCGGCTATTTCTCCGCGCAGCACGCGCTGGCACACCGACCAGTAGTCACTGACGCGGCCGATGTCGATCCAGTTGAAGGTTTGACGCTGCGCGTAAAACGGCAAGCCTTGTTCAGCCATCAAGGGAAACAACTGGCTGCCAATGTCGAACTCCACGCCAGGCGGCACGATCTCCAGAATGGCGGGCTCGAAAATGTAGATGCCGGTGCTGGCCAGGTTCGATTTGGCTTTGCCGGCCTTGGGCTTTTCTTGAAAGGAGGTGACCTTGCCTTCGCGATCGGCCACCACGATGCCGTAGTTGCTGACCTGATCATCCGGCACCTCCAGGGTCACCACACTGGCCATCGCCTTTTTGGCGTGATGCTCGATCAGCGCCGCATGGATGTCCAGATCGATGATGGCATCGCCACACAGCACGATGGTGGTCTCGTCAAAGAAGCCACTGAAGTCCTGGATCTTGCGCATGCCGCCCGCCGAGCCCAGGGGTTTGGGCATGATCTCGCCATGCTCACGCACCCCTTCGTAGGAGTAGCCGATCTCGACGCCCCAGCGGTGCCCATCACCGAAATAATTTTCGATCTTCCAATGGTTGGAAGACACGTTCACCATGATTTCCTTGACCCCATGGCGGGCCAGCAACTCGATGAGGTATTCGAGGACCGGCTTGCCCAGAATGGGGACCATGGGCTTGGGTGTCCGCTTGGTCAAGGGCCGGATGCGTGTTCCCTGTCCGGCCGCCAGGATCATTGCTTTGGTCATGCCCCATCAGACCAAAAATTGGCGTCAGCTTGGTGACAGTTCAAAGCCTCACCGATCATTGTCTCCGCTGAGGCTTGTCGCTCATCAAACGCCGTGGTCCTTCAACCAGTCCTGTGTGAGCGTCCAGGCGTAGGTGGCCGCGATCTTGTCGTAGGTGGGCCGGTAGTCGGCGTTGAAGCCGTGGTTCACCGTGGGGAAGACCACGATCTCTGAGCCACTGCCGGACTTGGCGATGCCGTCACGCATCTTGGCGACCGTCTCGGGCTTCACGAAGGTGTCCTTGCCGGCGTACAAGCCCAGCACGGGTACTTTGATTTCGGCACCGAACTCGATGGGATCGCGCGGTTTGATGGGCGACTTCATGCCTTCAAGCAGACCGTAGTAGGCCACTGCCGCCTTGAGCTTGGGGTTGTGCAGCGCATAGACCCAGGCTGTGCGGCCGCCCCAGCAGTAGCCCACCAGGCCCACCTTGTCGGCGTTGGCGTGGCCGCTGGCCTTCGCGAAAGCCACGGCGGCATCCAGGTCGGCGCAGACCTGCGCATCAGGCACCTTGGACACGACCTCGCCCAGGATGGCGCCAATGTCGGTCATCTTGGACACATCGCCCTGGCGCGCGAACATCTCGGGTGCGATGGCGTAGTAACCCAGCTTGGCGAAGCGGCGGCACATGTCCTTGATGTGCTCGTGCACGCCGAAGATTTCTTGAACCACCAGAATCACAGGGTGCTTGCCGGCCTTGGCGGGGCGCGCCACATAGGCCGGGACCTTGCCGTCGGCGGTGGGCACTTGCACCTCCTTGACGACCAGGCCTTGGGTGTCGGTGCTGACGGCCTGGGCCAGCAGCGGTTCGGATGCCAAGGCGAAACCGGTGGCCAGAGAGGTCACCACGAAACCACGGCGCGAGACGCCACTGGATTCAGGCATGGCGGCCGGTGGGTTTTGGAAGTCGATGGCCTTGCGGCCGTAGTCCATGAGCTTCATAGGGTTCGATCCGTTGATGGATGAGTGGTGGGGTGGTCAATGATTATCGCGATGGGCATCACAAGGTCAACTCAAAACCCTCCACCAGCACGCCCGGCGTGGTGATGGAGCCCAACTGCCGTTGCCCATATGTGGCGGTGTCCTGGTGCAGCTCGGCCCGATCCGTCAGCGCGATCAGGCGTGGGCCGAGCAGGTCCAGCAAGTCATCGTCAAAGCGCATGACCTGCAGCGGGGCCACCAGCTCGCCGTTTTCCACCCAGAAGCAGGCGAAGCGCGTCATGCCGGTGACGCGGCAGTGCTGGCGGTCGCTGTAGTTCAGGTAGTGCAGGTTGCTGATGTACAGGCCGGTGCCCAGGGCCTTGAGCACATCGGCCTCGGGCAGGGTGCCGGGGGCCAGGCTCAGGGCCTGCGGGTTCTCGCCGGCCAGCGCGCCATTGGTGGGCAAGCCGAACTCGCGGGCCGAGCGGGGCGAGCACAGGCTGTGGGCGTGCCGGCCGTTGACCACCAGGGGCACTTGCCCGGGGCCGGTGAAACCTTCGGGTGTGAAGGCTGGGGCGATGCTGCGGCCGGTGTCTTCCGTCAGTTGCACGCTGGCATGCAAGGCAGCGTCGCCTTGCAGCAGGCGCATCAGCGGTGAGGTGCCCACGGCTTGCTCCTTCTGGCTGAAGCCGCCCCAGGCCAGTGTGGCCAGCAGGTCGGACACGGCCGAGGGCGCGAAGTAGGCGCGGTAGCGGCCGGGCTTCAGGGTGTGGGGCGGCAGGCCGAGCAGTTGCAACTGGGCGGCACTTTGCTGGAGCTGGCTCGCCCACGCATCGCGGGACCAGTGCTGGCCGGCGTGCAGTGCTTTGGCGGCTTTGTCGGTGGAGTGGTAGAGGCACCAGTCGAAGCTGAAGGTGTCCACGCGGTGCCAGTTGCGTTGCCCTCGGCTGTCGGCATAAGCGCGCACCACGGGGCCGCTGGCGAGGAAGCCCACCAGGTCCAGGCTTTGGGCGTGCGTGGCCACAGCGTCGATCACGTCGCTGGCGGTGGGCAGGGTGCCTGGGTCATCGCGGGCGGTGTTGGCGACCACGTTGGGCCGCAACAGGTGGGGGTCTTCCGGCAGGAAGGGCAGGTCGCGGTTCAGCTCGGATTGCTCGGCCAGCAACAGGGCGGTGTCGCCTTGCAGATCGCCCGTCAGGCTCAAGGTGCTTTCGGCGCAGCGCGTGCCTTGCGTCAAGGTCAAGGTGGCATGGGCTTGGCTGACTTGCGTGGCTTGGCGAACCTGCGCGTGGTTGAAGCGGATGAAGGTGCTGTCTTCCGCGGTGATGTGCAGGCTGCAGTGCAGGCTGGCTGGTGTGGCTTCGAGCACGGCATCGGACAGCGCGTTGAGGTAGTGGCGGTCGGTCAGGTTCATGGGCATGGTCATCTTCAGGCGCCGCCAAACACCGACACGTCGGTGAACTTGCACACGGGGGCGGCGTGGCCCACGCGGATGATCTGAGATGGCTCGCCCTTGCCGCAGAACGGCGTGCCCATGACCTGGAAGGTGCTGGCATCGCCCACCATGGCCAGCGACCGCCAGAAGGTGGCCGACACGCCCCGGTAGTTGGGGTTGCGGACCACCTCGGCCAGCTGGCCGTGGCGGATCATTTGCCCGTATTCGCAACCAAACTGGAACTTGTTGCGAGAGTCGTCGATGCTCCAGGAGCAGTTGGTGTGCATCAGCACGCCGTGGTCGACCGAGGCGATGATCTGGGCCAGGCTGGCATCGCCGGGCTCAACGTTGAGATTGCTCATGCGGTCAATGGGCGCGCGGTTCCATGACGAAGCTCGCGTGGTGGCCAGGCCGCCCAGGTCAAAGCCCAAGGCACGTGCGCGCGATTGCGAGATGGCCCCACCCAGCGGCTGCTTCAGGATGCCGCGCTCGATGATGCGCTGGCCTTGCGCGCGGGTGCCATCGTCGTCGAAGGCGAAGCCGGCGAACTCGTGGGCCTGGTGCGGATCGTGCGACACGTTGAGCAGCTCACTGCCATAACGGTAGTGGCCGAACATTTCGAGCGTGACGAAGCTGGTGCCCGCGAAGTTGCGCTCGTCGCCCAGGATGCGGTCGAGCTCCAGCGGGTGGCCGATGGATTCATGGATCTGCAGCATCATCTGGTCGGGCATGAGGACCAGGTCCATGAGGCCACTGGGGCAGGTGGGGGCCATGGTCAGCTCGATGGCTTGCTGCGCCACGCGGGGGCCGTCGGTGCAAAAGCCTGATCGGTCGATCACTTCCATGCCGCCTTGCTGGCAAAAGCCGTTGTACTGCCCGGCCGACGAGCGGGTTTGCGTCACGCCCTTGACTTGCGCCGTGGCCTGGATGGACGGGGTCAGCATCTGCCAATGCTGTTCGGCCTGGGCACCATCGCTGGTGAGGTGAAGCTGGTCAACCTGCACCGTCCACAAGCTCGCTTGCCAATCGACGATGCGCTCGTCCACCCGCGTGGCACTGCTGACGGCGCGCAGCAGGTCGATCTTGTCGGGCAGGCTCATGTGCGCACTGTCCTTGGCCACCACGCTGTCGTAGCGGCCTTGCGGCTGGGGCATGCGGAGCTGGTTGGTGTCGAACACGGTGTGGCCGGCGGTGGCTTGGGCCAATTCTTTGGCTCGGGCAAAGGCGGCCTTCAGGCTGGCCACCGAGGTGTCGCTGGTGGCGGCATAGCCCAGCCCACCGCCCGCGATCACGGTCACCATCGCGCCGTCGTCGCGCAGAACGGCGGGCGATTGAGCAATGTCCTGCCTGACCAGCAGGCGCTGGCTGCGTTCGCTCACGCCCCGCACGGCCCAATGATCGACGCCTGCTGGCGCGGCCTGACGGGCGTGGGTGGAAAGTTGGTCCAGCATGTTTTCCTTCAGGTCAAAGGCGGCATGAGCAGCATCAGTGCGTGCAGGGCCAGTCCCACCAGGCCGCCCACGATGGTGCCATTGATGCGGATGAACTGCAGATCGCGGCCCACGCTCAGCTCGATCTGGTCCACCAGTTGGCGTTCATCCCAGCCCTTGACGGTGGTGGCGATGTGCGCGGTCAAGGTGGTGCGCAAGGTGCCCGCCAGTTTGTCGGCGGCGGATAGCACATGCGTGTTGATGGCTTCGCGCAAGTCCTGGTCATTGGCCAGCTTCTGGCCCATGCGCAGCAAGCCCCGCTCAAGGTAGCGTCCCATGGATGACGTCTCCTTGGCCAGGTCCCGCTTGAGCGCGGCGTGGATCTCGGCCCACAGCCCGTTGACGTAATCGTGCACGGCCGGGTGGTCGATGATCTTCATCTTGATCTCGTTGACGCGGTCGATCAGCGAAGGGTCGCTTCGGAGTCGTTCGATGAAGCCTTGCAACCAGTCTTCGTAATGAAGGCGAACCGGGTGCTGCGGATCGGACATCACCTCCCGCATCTCGCTGATGATCGCCACCGCCAGCCGATCTGCCAGGTTGTCGCCCAGGTCGTCGACGGATTTGATGAGGTTGACGGCCTTGATGATCTTGGGCCATTCGCTGCGGGCGTGCTTGACCATCAGGCCTGACAACTTTTGCCGAGTGTCCGGGTTGTCGAGGTAGTTGCCCAGGTTCAGCAAGGCGGCGTCCAGCAGCTCATGGTGCCGGCCATCTTTGGTGAGCAGGCCCAGCACATCACCACCCAAGGAGGCCGCGTTCCAGGTGTGCACCTTGGCCACCACGAACTGGTGGATCGCTTGCCGCACGGCGGTTTCGTCCAGCAAGTCGAGCGCTTCCAGCGCGATGGCGCGGGCCGAGCCGCTGAGCTGTCGGGCGTTGTCTGGCTGGCTGATCCACTGGCCCAGGCGGGCGGCCGGGTCGAACACCGACAGCTTGGACAGCAGGGTTTTGGGGTCGAGGAAATGGTCGCGCACGAACACGGCCAGGCTGTCGGCGATGCGGCCTTTGCTGGCCGGGATGATGGCTGTGTGGGGGATGGGCAGGCCCAGAGGTCGCCTGAACAGGGCGACCACCGCGAACCAGTCGGCCAGGGCGCCCACGGCCGCGGCTTCGCAAAAGGCCTTGGCCCACGCCCAGGCGCCTTGGCCGCCCATCCACTGGCTGAGCACCAGGCCGGCGATGGCCAGCAGCAGCAAGCCCAGCGCGAAGGCCTGCATGCGCCGCAGCGGCCTGGCGCGCGGGTCTTCGGCGGCCGAGGGGCTTGACTGCATCAGCGACTCCACCGGGCGGTGCGGCCGTATTCGCGGTAGCCCAGCCGCCGGTAGATGGCTTCGCCCATGTGCGAGGCCTGCAAGGTCACGGCACGCGCGCCGCGTTCGAAGGCCAGGTTGGTGGCCATGGCGGTGCAGGCTGCGGCCAGACGGGCGCCTCGCGCTTCGGGCAGCGTGCCCACCCAGTACAGCCCAGCCATCTCGCCGGTGTGCAAGGCCATGGCGGCGGCTGTGGGCGCGCCGTCTTGCCCGCGTGCGATCACGATGGACACCTGCGGATCCAGCAACGCCCCTTGATTGACGAAGAAGGACGGTGTCAGGAAGCTGGGCAATCCCAATGATGCATAGGCTTGCGCGCTGACATGGATGAACGCGGCGATGTCGTCTTCCGAATTGGCCAGCGCCAGGCGCCAGGATGCGTCGATGGTGGGCGCGGTCACAGGCTGGTCGGCCAGCATGGCGGGCATGTCGGTCTGGCGGATGAAGCCTCGTTGCGACAAGACCTGCTCCAGGTCCGCATCCCGGCGGCTGAAGGTGTGAACGGCATAGGGGTTGCTGGCGCCACCAAAGAAGGTCTCCGCGCGGTCCATGGCTTCGCTTGCTGGCAGGGCGGTGTCCGTGCGCATCACGCAGTTCTGGAAAGGCGCGGGGATGGGCACCGTGCCTTGGTGGCAGAGCAGGCCGCCTTGTTCGACGAGGCGGGCGGCGGGTTGCCAGCGGTGATGAATGCGGGCGACGTCGGCGATGTTCAGGTCGGCCAGGTTCTCCAGGGAAGCAGCAAGCTCGGGCATGGGGGACTCTCCTTGATTTCTGTTTGAACGAAGAGGATACCCGTGGCCCTTGCCAATCAAGCGATGGGGGCGGCGTCCAGCCAGGTCCCCGGCATCAGCCCCTCCAGCGCGTAGGGGCCGATGGCTGCGCGGATCAACCGCAGGGTGGGGAAGCCCACGGCGGCCGTCATGCGCCGCACCTGGCGGTTGCGCCCTTCTCTGATCACCAGTTCCACCCATGCCGTGGGGATGGCCTGGCGCACGCGGATGGGGGGGGCTCGGTCCCAGATGGCCGGGGGCTCGTCCAGCAAGCGGGCTCTTGCAGGCAGGGTGAGGCCGTCTTTCAGTGTCACGCCTTGCCGAAGGGCCGCCAGGGCGGCTTCGTCGGGTACCCCTTCAACCTGCACCCAATAGGTTTTCTCCATCTTGAAGCGCGGGTCGGCGATGCGCGCCTGCAGCTGGCCATCGTCGGTGAGCAGCAGCAGCCCTTCGCTGTCGGCATCCAGCCGCCCGGCCACGTACACGCCGGGCAAGTCGATGAAGTCCTTCAGGCCGCGCCAGCGTCCCTCGTCGGTGAACTGGCTGAGGACGCCATAGGGCTTGTTGAAACGGATCAGGCGCGAAGCAGGGGCGGGGTTCATGGCGACATCCTATCGGTGATCCCCTTTTCTGATAGCGTGCCGGCATGACCGACCTTGCTTTGCCCGCCCCTGACTTGTGGACCGTTCACTGCGACGGCAGCGCGGTGCCCAACCCCGGCCGCATGGGCCTGGGCGTGGTGATGACCGACCCTCATGGCCTGAGCCACACCTTTTCTCAGGCCACCCACGCGATTGGTTGCAACAACGAGGCGGAATTGCGGGCCTTGATGGCGGCGCTGGAGGCGTTGAAGTTGCGCGGGGTGACCAAGCTCTGTGCCTACAGCGACAACAGCGTGCTGGTGGAACAGCTCACCGATGCGCGCAGCAAGCCCATCACGCGGCTGGCCGCCCTGTTTGACGAGGCCCGGGCGCTGCTGGCGTCGTTTGAGCAAGCCAGCTTGCGGTGGATACCCAGGCACCGCAATGTGGAAGCCGATGCCTTGGCCCGCGCGGCCATGGGGCTGCCGCTCAAGCCACTGGCCAAGGCGTCCAAGCGCAAGCGTTGAGGGGCTGATCGCCGCCATTGCGCAGAAACCCGCAGACGGATTCGTGCTCGTTCCTGATCCAATCCGTGAACTTGTCACAACGGAGCACACCCATGATCAGCAAGCAGTCAGTGGCGCGGAGCCTGACCACCCTGGCTTTGGCCGGCACGGCCTTTGCCGCCCACGCGGTCAGCTATTTTTCCTGGCAGACCGTCGAGCTGCCAGTGGCCTCGGGCGCGGCGTGTGGCAATGGGACGCCCTACCGTTTCTTCGTGAACCGCACCCCGCTCACCAACCGCACCGTGGTGATCTACGAGGGCGGCGGCGCGTGCTGGGACCAGAAGTCCTGCCTGGGCGGTGACCTGCTGTCGGCCTCCAACCCCAATGGCGTGCCCAGCAACTACATGGCGGAGTTGACGCACCAGTTGTCCACGCCCTTCACGGCTCGCGTGAACCCGCTGCAAACGGTGCGCACGCAAGGCTGGAACATCGTGTTCGTGCCTTACTGCACCGGGGACGTGCACACCGGCAATGCCACGGCGGTGTACGCCGATGCGGATCCGACCAAGCCCCTGGCCTATGTGCACCGGGGCTCGATCAACAGCGAGGGCGTGGCCGCGTGGCTCAAGGCCAACATGCCGCGTCCGGACCAATTGCTGGTGGCCGGATTTTCAGCCGGCGGGGCGGGGGCCACCGCCAACTACGGCGTGATCCGCAACGCGCTGAATCCGAAAAAGTCCGCCTTGCTGGCCGACTCGGGCCCGCTTTACCCGGCGCCCCGTGCCGGCACCGCCGCGCAGTACCCCTCATTGCCTTTGCAGAACAAGATCCGCGTGGCCTGGGGCCTGGACGGCCCCAATGGTTTGGTCACCAAGCTGCTGACGCAGTACCCGGACGCGGGCGATGCCAACAACCTGGGCTCGATGACCACGGGCCTGGCCAAGATCTTCCCGCAGGACCGCCTGGGCTATGCGTTGTTCCAGCAAGATGGCGTGTACTCGGATTTCTCGTACACCAAGTTCAATCCCGAGATCGCCGCCGCCACGGGGGATGCCAAGGCCCAGTTGCTGAACGTCAAATGGCGGCAGGACATCGGCCACTGGATCGGTGCCATCCAGCCGCACCAGAACGTGGGCTACTACGTGCCCTACGCCCGCGACATCATCAACTCGCACTGCCTGACGACGCTCACCTTCGGGGGCACGGCGATCAAGGAGTCGAACCTGAAGAACGTGAGCAGCTTCATCGACAACCTGCTCGATGGCACCGGCACGCCCTTGCGCGTGGTGGAGGTGGCACAGGTCAAGCAAGAGGCCTTCCCCGGCTTCTGGGGCAGCTTGATCAACCCCATCCTGGCCTCGCTGGGGTATTGACGACGGTCAACTACTTGGCGTTGACGATGCCCTTGAAGTCGTAGGGCACGACGATGGTGTGAACCTTGCCGGAGGCCACGCCTTCGGCGATCTTCAGGTTGGCCATCGCGTTCATGTAGCCGATGGCGCCGGCGTTGGCGTTCAGGGCCGCGATGCGCTCCGCCTCTTTCTTGGCGGTCTGCACTTCCACTTCCTTGGTCTTGAGTTCGTTCTGCGCACGGACCAGTTCGTTGGCGCTGTTGACGATGACATCGGCCGGCGTGATCGCGCGCACCTGCACCTGCGAGACCGTGATCTTGTCGGCCAGCTTTTCTTCGGTCAGCGTCTTGATGATGTTCTCGCGGATCTGCTGTTCGATCAGCGGGCGGTTGTCCGACATCTTGAGCGACTCGTAGGCGCGGGCCACCTTGTAGGCGGCATTGCGGGCGCTCAGTGCCACGTAGTTCTGCATCAGCAGGATGTCGTCGTTGTGCTCCGCCATGCCGTGAAAAGTGCGGTTCTTGGTGGTCCACAGCTCGGACACGGCCGAGGGGTTGACGTTGTAGACCACCGTCATGTCGAAGTCCTTGACCGTGGAGTTGTCCGAGGCCAGCGGCGTCATGTTGTCCACGCCCACGGCCACGTCCTGGATCTTGAAGGTGAGGATGCGGCCGACCAGGGTCTGGTTGAACGAGCCCGGCAGGCGCTCCACCGGGTCGGTGGTCTTGTCGAAGTTGATGCGCAAGCCGACCTCGCCGGTTTCGATGCGGGTGCAGCCCGACAGGGCGAGGGCGGAGACGATGGCCAGCAGGCCGAAGCGATTGTTCATGGAGGTCCCTGTTCCAGTTCTACTCAAATGAGGGGGTGGATTTGCAGGGCATCATGCCAGCAAGCCGCTGGCCGACCGCCCTGCGCCCGTACACTTGAGCCCATGGAAATTGGGACATCATGAGCACGCAGCCCCCCGCTGCTCGCGGCGACGCCTATCTGATCGTGGATGACCACGCTTTGATCCGCGAAGGCATTGTGCGGGTCTTCAGCGACACCCGCCCCACCGCGCGCCTGTTCGAGGCGGGCAACCTGCAGCAGGCCATCCAGACCTTGCAAGGCGAGCATGGGCCATCCATCGACACGGTGCTGCTGGATCTGCACCTGCCGGACAGCCGTGGTCTGGAGACGCTGCAAAGGATCAAGGCCGTGGCGCCCAGCGTGGTGGTGGGTGTGGTCTCGGGCACCGACGACGACGACCTGGCCATGCAATGCCTGCAGCAAGGCGCCGCCGCCTTCGTGCCCAAGCATGGTGATCTCGACCAGTTCGTGCAAGGCATCTCGGCCATGGCCAGCGGTGGCATCTACTTTCCGCGTGAGTTGCTCTGGCAGGTCACCGGCCGTTTGTCGGTGGTGGCGCCGCCCGCCGCCGCCAGCCCATCGTCGGTGCGCTTGACGCCGCGCCAAAGCGAAGTGCTGCGCCTGTTGCTCAAGGGCTTTTCCAACCAGGTCATCTCCAACGAACTGGGCATCAGCTCGGAGACGGTCAAGTTGCACGTCAGTGCCTTGTTGCGGGCCCACAAGGTCAGCAGCCGGGTGCATTTGATCCTGGCCTGCGCGAACCCGCATGCCGCTTAAGCCTTCGCGCCACGACGGCAGGTTGCTGTGCCTGTCGCTGCGGGGCTTGCCCGAGCAAGAGGCTGCGATCTGGATCGACATCGTGGGCAACGGCTGGCGCAACCACCCCAAGGCCTTGCCCATGCAGATCGTGGGCCTGCTGCTGATGGGCTTGCTCATCACCAAGTCGAACCTGCCCATGGTGCAGTGGCTGCTGCCTTGGGCTTGCATGATCCTGGTGTGCGCGGCGGTGACCCTGCTGGCCTTTCGTTTCAGGCGGGTTCAACTGCACGCTGGCAACTACCAACGCTGGCGCATCCTGCTGCTGGGATGGCGCGCCGTGCACGGCGTGTCTGGCGGCGTGCTGTGCGCCCTGCTGTATGGCGGCTTGACGCCCGAGTGGCAACTGCCCTTGCTGATCACCGTGGTGGTGTTCACCTACGGCCTGACGTTCTACGCGATCGAAGATTTTGGCTTGGCCATGGTGGGCACCGCGCCCGTCGTGCTCAGCTTGCTGGTGGCCTTGATGTGGCACGGCAGCTCGGCCGACCACTACATCGCCGTGCTGCTGGTGGCCGCCTGCATCAATGGCTGGTTGGCGGGTCGTGCCATCTCGCGTCGCTTGTTCGAGGCGGCGCGCACGCGCCAGCGCAACGCCGTGCTGGTCGAGGAGCTGGCCCGCGAGGTCGACGAGGTCACGCGGGCCAAGGCCCAGGCCGACCAGGCCAACCGCGAGAAGAGCGAGTTCTTCGCCGCCGCCAGCCACGACCTGCGCCAACCCCTGTACAGCCTGCAACTGCTGAGCGACCACCTGCGCAAGCAGCTCACCTCGCTTTACCAGATCGAGGTGGCCGACAAGCTGGGCGGTGCGCTGACCTCCATGCGGCACCTGTTCGAGCGCATGTTCGACGTGGCCCGCATTGAGGCGCAGAAGGTGGCCTGTCAGCCGCAGCACGTGTCGGTGCGCGACCTGTTCACCTCGCTGGACCAGGAGTTTGCCCTGGCCTGCAGCGAGAAAGGCCTGCGCTGGTCGGTGCACCCCACCGACGACTGGCTCTGGACCGACGCCGTGCTGGCCCAGCGCATGCTGCGCAACCTGCTGGAGAACGCGGTGCGCTACACCCGGCACGGCGAGGTGCGTTTGCGGGCGCGCCGCCGGGGTGGCCTCGTTCACTGCCAGGTGTGGGACACCGGCATGGGCATCTCGCGGGCCGATCGGCCCAAGGTGTTCAATGATTACTTCCAGGTGCAGAACACCGCCCGGCGCGCCCAGGATGGCTTGGGCTTGGGCCTGGGCGTGGTGCGCAGGCTCGTGGCCTTGACAGGCACCCGCGTGGCGCTGCATTCCAGGCTGGGCCGGGGCTCCTGCTTTGACATCGCGTTTGAGCCAGGGCAAGCCCAGCCATCCCTGCCCATGGCCACCACCGCTGTGCCAGCCGATGCCGCCATGGCTTTGGGCGACCACGACTGCGTGCTTGTCATCGAAGACCAGGCCAATGTGCTGGACGCCGTGGTGACGGTCCTCAACCACAGCGGTTACCGCGCCCTGGGTGGCGAGAACGCGATGGCATTGGTGCGGCAAGCCGCCGAGCAGGAGCTTTGGCCTTGCGCCGTCATCTGCGATTACCGTTTGGGTCATTCTTACAACGGCTTCGATGCGATCGCCGAGCTGCGCCATGAACTGGGCGACGAGTTCCCCGCCATCCTGGTGACCGGCGACCTTGATCCGCAGATCCAGGCCCGGGCCGCCGAACAGGGCATTCGCGTGATGCACAAGCCGGTGGACCGCGAGCAACTGCTGTTCGCCGTGCACGAAGCTACCCGCTCGGGTTAGTTCACATACCCCGTCAGGGCAGCCTTGAACGCGGGGTGGTTGATTTTGGGGTGGCCTTCAACAATGGCGCCACCAACCCCATTCAACCAAGGACCACTCCATGAACACATCAACACTGCGCCCCGTGCTGGGCGCACTGGCCCTGCTGGCCGCTGGCCAGGCTATGGCCCTGGGCGTGAACACCACGACCCAGATGAAGTGCTTCTACAAGGCCAACCCCACCACCACCGACCCTGAGTCCAACTACGTGTGGGCGCGCAACGGCTCGATCCTGTCGGTCTACAAGGTCAGCGGCAACTGGTTCAAGGATGGGGTGACGAGCATCAAGAACATGTTCTACACCAGCACGGCGCAAGCCACGCTGAAGTCGGTGTGCCAGAACACCTTCACCTTGATGGGCGTGAGCCAGCCCCTGCTGATGATCGCTGCGGCCGACACGCCGGTCGGCCTGAACTACACCATCTGGACGCATGACCCCGTCACGCAGCCGGCCAAGATCAGCAAGGTCGTGGTGTTTGGCGACAGCGTCTCGGACAACCAGAATGTGTACAACGCCACCCACTGGGAAGTGCCCAGCCCGCACAGCTATGTGTCGGGCCGCTTCACCAATGGCAAGGTCTGGAACGAATACCTCACCGACAACCTGGGCGTGCCCAACTACAACTGGGCCGTGGGTGGCGCGGCGGCCGATGACTACTACGTGATCCCCGGCGTGGTCTCGCAGGTCCAGTCTTACCGGGACTACATGGTGGGGGCGAAGAACTACAAACCGGCCAATACCCTGTTCACCATGTTGATCGGTGCCAATGACCTGATCAACTATGGCCGCACGGTGGAGTCGATCGTGGCCAACGAGCAATCGGCCCTGCAAAGCCTGATCACCTCGGGCGCCAAGCACATCCTGGTGCTGAACGTGCCTGACTTGTCCAAATCACCCAAGATGTCGGCCGCGATGGGGTTCAAGACGCAGGCTGAGCGCGATGCGCTGTTCGCCAATGTGAACCAGCTCAACACCAATGTGGCGTCCCTGGTGGCCACGCTGAAAGCGCAGAACCCCACGGTGAACATCCGCTTGTTCGACACCCGCACCCTGGTCGATGACATGCTCAACAACCCGGTGGCTTATGGCGTCACCAACACCACGCAGTCCTGCCTGGACATCAACGATGACAACTCGATGAACTACGCGCAGACGCAAGGCATCCGCCCAGGCTGCACCAACGCCGACACCTACCTGTTCTGGGATTTGCTGCACCCCACGACCAAGGCCGCCCAGACCATCGCCAACCAGGTCATTCCTTTTGTGAGGGCGAATTACCCGGTGCAGTGAGCTTCGCAAGATGCAGGGTTTTTTCGATCCGCGCTTCTTCGGCCTGACACTGGGGCCCCGACAAAACAGCTTGCATGTCATCCAGCAGCACCCGCGTGCGGGCTGGCATCAAGCGTCGGCCCGGGAACACGGCCCAGGCGTCGGTGGCGGGCGGGCGCCAATCGGGCAACACTGGCGCCAGCGCGCCACTGCGAAGGTGCGGTTCGACGAAGTGATCGCCGACCAGCGCAATGCCCGCGTCCGACAGGGCCATGCGCATCAGCACCTCGGGCGAGTTGGCGGTGGCGCGGCCGGGCGGGATGCCCTCCCAGCGCGCTTGGTCGCGGTGCAGCACCCAGGGCACGGGGTCGCCGCTGCGGCCCAGCAGGCGCAGGGCGTCGTGCTCCATCAAGGCTTCGGGCTCCGAAGGCTGGCCGCGCCGCGCCAGGTACCGGGGCGAGGCATACAGACCCGCCGTGAAGGTGGCGAGGCGCCGTGCCGCCAGGGTGCTGTCGTCGGGCAGGTCGCCCATGCGGATGGCCACGTCGAAGTTCTCGCCAATCAGGTCAACGCGGCGTGGCGTGAGGTCCAGCTCCAGCGAGATGGCGGGGTACTTCTGCACGAAGGTGGCCAGCATCGGGGCCAGGACATTGGTGGCGAAGTCCGCCGGCATCGACACCCGCAGCCGCCCGCTGGGCTGGACTTGGCGGTGCTGCGCCAGCAGTGAAGCTGCATCCACTTCTGAAGCGATCTGGTGCGCGTGTTCCAGCACGCTGTGGCCAAAATCCGTGAGGGTGAGCTGGCGGGTGGTGCGCAGCAGCAGGCGCTCGCCCAGTTGCGCTTCCAGGGCGGACACTCGGCGCGACACGGTCGATTTGGGCAAGCCCAGGCGCTCGGCTGCGCGGGTGAAACTGTGCTCGTCCACCACCCGGGCAAAGAGCAAAAGGTCGTTCGCTTCCACGTTCATTGTCGCCACCATTGTTCTGCCAATGGAACAATGTTATCCAATTCGAAGTCTTCCGCATTGCTGTGGGGATAATTACAGTGAGTCCATCGCTTCAACACTTCTTTCCAAAGGACTCGCCATGAACATCCTGCAAATCAATTCCAGCTCGCGCCCTGACGCCTCGCACTCCAGCCGCCTGGCCGCCACCATCGTTGAGCGCGTCCGCACCAAACAGCTTGACGCCACCGTCACCGTGCGTGATTTGGGCCGCGCACCCTTGGGTGAGCTGGACGAACCTGCGCTGCAAGCCCTGTTCACCCCCGCTGAGCAACGCAGCGCCGAACAAGCCGCCCGCGTGGCCGTGGACGACGCTGTGATCGCCGAGATCCAGGCCGCCGACGTGCTGGTGCTGGGCGTGCCCATGTACAACTTCGGCGTGCCGGCCCAGCTCAAGAACTGGATCGACGCTATCGCCCGCGCCAAGGTCACCTTCACCTACACGGAGAAGGGCCCGGTGGGCCTGCTGACCGGCAAGAAGGTGTATGTGGCCCTGACCCGTGGCGGCTTGTACCGCAACACCCCGGCCGACACGCAAGTGCCTTACCTGAAGACCGTGCTGGCCTTCCTGGGCATGACCGACGTGCAGTTCGTGTACGCCGAAGGCATTGCCATGGGCCCGCAGGCCGAGCAAGAGGCTTTGGCCTCGGCCCAGGCCCAGATCGAAGAAGTCATCCCTGCTTGATTCAAGGAGCACCGCATGAGCACCACGTTGAACGACACCGCTGTTTCCCGTCCCCGCGATGTGGAGCGCCTGATCGCAGGCCAGGCCACGTCAGATGGTGATGGTGTCAAGCTGACCCGCGTGCTCACGCAGCCCTTGCAGCGGCGTTTGGATCCCTTCCTGATGCTGGATGCCTTTGGCACCGACAACCCCGACGACTACATCGGTGGCTTTCCCGACCACCCGCACCGTGGCTTTGAAACGGTGACCTACATGATCGCCGGCCGCATGCGCCACCGCGACAGCGCGGGCCACGAAGGCTTGTTGCAGAACGGTGGTGTGCAGTGGATGACCGCTGGTCGCGGTGTGGTCCATTCCGAGCTGCCCGAGCAAGACGAGGGCCGCATGGAAGGCTTCCAACTGTGGCTGAACCTGCCTGCCAAGGACAAGATGACGGCGCCCTGGTACCGCGACATCCAGAGCCAGGACATCCCCGAGTTCACCACGGAAGAGGGTGTGACTGTGCGCGTGATCGCAGGCATCAGCCATGGCGTGGTCGGTGCGGTGCAACGTGAGGTCACGCAACCTTTGTACCTGGATCTGCACCTGCCCGAAGGCGCCAGCTTCGGGCAGCCATTGGCGGCCGCGCACAACGCCTTCATCTATGTTTATCGCGGTGAGCTGGAGGTGGGCGACACGACGGTGCCGGCGCAACGCATGGCCATCCTGAAGAACGAGGCCGACCGCGATGGCGTGGCGCTGCGGGCCAAGACGGCCACCCGTGCGCTGCTGATCGCAGGCCAGCCACTCAGAGAGCCCATCGCGCAGTACGGGCCCTTCGTGATGAACCGGCAGGAAGAAATCTTCCAGGCGGTGGAAGACTTCAAGGCCGGGCGCTTGGCCGTTTGAGACGGCTTGCGCCAGGCATGGCAGCTCAGTCCTGGTCGGTGCTGGCCGTGTCAGATGCGGCAATGTCAGACAGACCAGGGCCGCGCCGGGGAGCGTGCTTTTCAACGGCCGTGCCCACCGCGCGCTTGAGCTTGCCCACGGCGCCTTGAATGGCCTGGTGAGCAGAGGCCGCGTGGTCTTTGACAATCAGGGGCTCCAGTCCGATCAGCCGGGCCTCCAGCGTGCAGTGGATGTCGTCCGGGTGGGCTTTGGCGTGGCTGACCGCGTCGGTGACGTGGGCTTCGACGCGGGTGACGTGGTCACCAAAGCGACCCAGGGCTTCCTTCACCTCGGCTTCGAGGAACTCGGCCATGCCGTGGCGGCCATCAACGTGGGTATCGGTGTTCAGCAAGACTTGCATGGGGCCTTCTTTCCTCAGGATGTTTCGATCCAGTGTAGTCCTGCCTTGACCATCCTTGCCTGGCAGGGTTGATTGGCATCAAACATCGGCCCGCGCCCAGAACAGCCCGGTCGTGAACGTGAATGAACCGTCGGGCTCGATGGCCAGCGCCTCGTGCACTTCCTGAGGTGCATCGGTTTGCACTTCGCGGATCATGGCAATGCGGGACGCCGGTGTTCGCATGCGGGCCACCCACGATGGGAAGTCGATGTGCACGGGCCAGCTGTCATGCGCGACGTTGGCAAAGCCCGCATCGGCCAGCAAGGCGCGCCATTGCGAGGCGGCGCGGTTGCGCACATGCGAGCGGTCCCTGAGCAGTTCGATGGCTTGCAAATGGCTGTCGACCAGTGCGTCTTCCTCGCCTTGCACGTCGATCATGAGCAAGTGGCCACCGGGCTTGAGCACGCGCCGCATTTCTTTCAAGGCTTGTTCCAGTTGGGTCCAGTGGTGGGCGCTGTAGCGTGAGCAGACGAGGTCGAAGCTGGCATCGGCAAACGGCAGGCTCTCCGCGCTGGACTGCAGGGTCTCGATGTGGCGAAGGCCTCGCGCCTGAGCGGCTTGTTGGACGGTGGCCAGCATCTGGGGCGAGGGGTCGAGCGCGATGACGCGGGCCACGTGGGTTGCCAAGGCGAAGCTGAGGTGACCGGCGCCACAGCCCACGTCCAGCGCTTGGCCATTCGGTGGGACGGATTGCGTCACCAAGGCTTGCGCTTGGGCCAGGTCCGGGCCTCGGGCATGAACCGGGCTGTCCAGGTAAGCCTGGGCCTGCGTGCTGTACTGGTCGAGGTTGGTCTGAAGGTGGGTTCGCATCTCGGGCTCCGTTTTGATGGGTAGAGGCTCAACCTTAGGCGTGCCAAGATCCTGGTACAAGATAGGCCCTTATCCTATTATCATAAGCAACAGGCTGAGGACCCTCAGAGCATGCGGAATCGCCAACCTTCGGCACCCAGCACCACCCCCGTGTCCCAGAACCCGCTGGGCGAGTTTCTGCGCGCCAAGCGCGATCAGCTGCGCCCCGAGGACGTGGGCTTGCCCTCTGGCTTCAGGCGGCGCGCGCCAGGCTTGCGCCGTGAAGAGGTGGCCACGCTGTGCCACATCAGTCCCACCTGGTACACCTGGATCGAGCAGGGCCGCACGCAGGCCGTGTCCACCGATACTTTGGGCGCGATCGCGACCGGACTGCATTTGTCGAATGCCGAGCGCGCCTACCTGTTCCAACTGGCGGCACGGGCCGACCCCGAGCACCCGTCAGAGGATGGCTCCGCAACGCATCAATTGGCCGACCTGGTCAAGGTGATCCGCACGCCCGCCTACATCCTGGATCGCCATTGGGATGCCATCGCCTGGAACAAGCCGGCAGCCCTGTTGTTCCAAGATTGGCTCAGGGGACGAGGGGCGCGCAATCTGCTGCGCTATGTGTTCTTGCACCCGCAGGCGCCCAGTTTCATCGTCAACTGGCCGGAGCGGGCGCAGCGCCTGGTGGCCGAGTACCGATCGGACACGGCGGCCTGGCGGGATGACCCGGTGCGCCAGGCTTTGGTCGACGAATTGCGCTCCGCCAGCCGGGCCTTTGACGCGGCCTGGAAATCTCAAAAAGTGTTGAGCCGAGAAGGCGGGCGACGCGCTTTCGAGCATGCCCGTTCAGGACGGCGCGAGTACGAGCAGTTCACCTTGCGGGTGGCGCAGCATCCCGATCTGAAGCTCACCGTGCTGGTGCCGGATGAGCCTGCTTGAGCTGCGGATGCGGCTTGCAATTGATTGATATTTCATTGATAATTGAAATATGAAAGAACAAGACGTTGTGAAATCCCTGGCGGCCTTGGCCCAATCTGTTCGCCTGCAGGTGTTCCGTGCCTTGGTGGTGGCGGGCCCGGCGGGGTTGACGCCTTCTGCCTTGAGCGAATCGCTCGGCGTGCCGGGCTCGGCTTTGTCCTTCCACCTCAAGGAGTTGTTGCATGCCGAGCTGGTCACCCAGGAGCGCGATGGCCGCCATTTGATTTACCGCGCGGCCTTCGAGCGCATGAACGGTTTGCTGTCCTACCTGAGCGACAACTGTTGCCAGGGGCAGCCTTGCGTCAAGCAGCCGAAGTCTGGAACAACACGAGCACACAGCACATGAGCACGATCAAGATTTACCACAACCCGGCCTGCGGCACGTCTCGCAACACCCTGGCCCTGATCCGCCACAGCGGGGTCGAGCCCCAGGTGATCGAGTACCTGAAGACGCCACCAAGTCGCGAAGACTTGCAAGGGCTGTTGGCCGCTTTGGCCATCCCCGTTCGCGAGTTGCTGCGCCGCAAGGGCACACCGTATGACGAGCTGGGGCTGGACGCTCCCCATTGGACCGATGAGCAACTGCTCGACTTCGTGGTGGCGCATCCCATCCTGATGAACCGCCCGGTGGTGGTGACGCCGCTGGGGGCCAGGCTGTGCCGCCCGTCCGAGGTCGTGCTGGACATCCTGCCGGCGTCTCAGCAAGGGCCATTCACCAAAGAGGATGGCGAGGTGGTGATTGACGCGGAGGGTCGCCGTGTCCACCGTGCATCCTGATCTGCCC
Organism: uncultured Aquabacterium sp.; assembly: GCA_964554655.1. Lineage (GTDB taxonomy): Bacteria > Pseudomonadota > Gammaproteobacteria > Burkholderiales > Burkholderiaceae_C > Aquabacterium. Next base: position 35,328 of record CAZKPN010000009.1, read on the forward strand.
AACGTCGACGCCTTGCTGTTCAAGGCGCCGAGCAACGAGGCCTTGCAGGGCGGGGCCCGGTCCACGCATGCGCCGCGCTTCCTTTTGCTGTATGGCTCCTTGCGCGAGCGCTCCTACAGCAAGCTGCTGACGCTGGAAGCAGCACGTTTGCTGGAGGCCATGGGTGGCGAGGTGCGGGTGTTTGACCCCACCGATTTACCCTTGCCGGACTCGGTGCCGGACACGCATCCCAAGGTGCAGGAGTTGCGCGACCTGGCGCAGTGGGCCGAGGGCATGGTGTGGTGTTCGCCCGAGCGGCATGGCGCCATGACCGGCATCATGAAAGCCCAGATCGACTGGATCCCTTTGAGCATGGGGTCCATCAGGCCGACCCAGGGCAAGACCCTGGCCGTCATGGAAGTGTCGGGCGGCTCGCAGTCGTTCAACGCCGTCAACCAGATGCGCATTTTGGGGCGCTGGATGCGCATGATCACCATCCCGAATCAGTCCTCGGTGGCCAAGGCCTTCCGGGAGTTCGACGAGGCGGGGCGCATGAAGCCCTCCGCCTACTACGAGCGGGTGGTCGACGTGATGGAAGAGCTGGTCAAGTTCACCTTGCTGACGCGCGATGTGGCCGGCCACCTGGTCGATCGCTACAGCGAACGGCGCGAATCGGCCGAAGCCTTGAGCCGGCGGGTGAACCAGGCCGCGACCTAGCCTTGGCGACGCCGCATCACGCCGAATGCACCCAGGCCGAGTAAAGCCAGCAGGGCCATGGTGGGCTCGGGAACGGCGCTGGTCAGGGTCACGTTGTCCACCGTCAAGAACGAGGTCTTGGCGCTGTCGTCCAGATCGGCCACGACCCAGGACAGGGTCACCAGACCCGACCCGGTGAACGTGTGGGTGAACTGGTTCAGGCCGGTCTGCAGCAGATCGCCGTTGGTCGGCACGACATGGGTGGCCAGGCCGGCATGGGCCAGCGCGAGCACCTGCAGGCCGCCGCCCGATGAGGCGTTGATCACGACAAAGGCCTGGTCGGCGAAGTCCCGGTCCGCGCTCAACAGGTTCCAGTCAAAGCGCAGGGTGTCGCCAGCCTGCACGGCGAAGCTTTGCCGGGCGGCCGAGCCTTCCCACAGAACGCTGGTGTGGTTGATGGGATCGGGGTCGAGTGATCCCAAGGCGACACCCACAAAGTCTTCCAGTCCACCTTCGATGCCGATGGCGCCGGCGTCCTGGCCCGAGACGTTGTAGTGCCCATCTGGGAAGGGGTGGTCGTCGGCGCCCAGGGTGGCGGTGGTCAGCGTCAGGGTGCTGTTGGGCGTGGCGGTGTCGCCAAAGGTTTGCCAGCCGGACAGGCCGTTGGCGAAGTCGCCATTGTTGATACCGGCCTGGGCCAGGCTGCTGATCAGGAGGCTGCCCAGCAAGGCGCTGAGGCGGGTGAGGTGGCGATGGTGCATGTTGTTTCCTTGGGTACTTCAGGGTTCACAGGCCGAGGTCGCGGGCGGCTTGGAGTTGGCTGGCGGTCACGCCGCGCAACACGATCAGGGCGCGGGGCACGGCGGGGCCGGCGCTGCCATCGGTGTCCAGTTGCACTTGCACGCCAACGCTGCTGTTCACGAGGCGCACGTGGCCGAGCGCCATGGCCTGGCTTGGTGTCATGGCCAGCGAGGCCAGCAAGGCGTTCAGGTCGATGCGGTCTGCGCCGGGCGTGAAGTCGGTGACGGTGTCCAGGCCATCGCGCACGCTGGTGTAGACCAACAGGTCCCGGCCCGCGCCCGTGGTGATGGTGTCGCTGCCTTCGCCGCCGCTGATCACGTCATCGCCGGCGGTGCCGGTGAGGCTGTCACGTCCAGGCGTGCCGTTGACGGACTTGAGCAGGTTCAGGCCAACGATGACGGGGTCGTGGTCCGAAGAGCGGTAAGGCGATGCGCTGTAGTAGTCCGGTCCGCAAGCGGCGCAAGCGGGTTGCTTGAACTCGGTGTTGTAGTCGATGACCGAGGGCTCGTCCGCGTTGATGTGCCATTCGATGGCGCGGGTCACCTTGGTGGACAGCGAGGGCGTGGTGATGGCGTGGTCCAGGCGGCCGGCGGCCCCATCAAACACGTAGGAGTAGCCAAAGCTGTTGAAGCGCGCGATCTGGTCCACGTAGCCGTGGCTGGTCAGCTCCTCAATCGGGTCTTCCTGCGCGTAGGCGTTCAGGTCGCCGATGATGATCACGTCGGTGTTGCCGCTGTGGGCTTGCACCGTGCTCGCAAAGGTGCGCAGGCGCTGGGCTTGCAGCTTGCGCTGCTCGTTCCAGCAGCCTTGCAGATCACCCTGGTCCGCATCGGGGTCCGACGCACTGCTGGGGCAGCTGCCCTTGGACTTGAGGTGGTTCACGATCACCGAGAACTTCTCGCCATTGGGTGCGGCGAAGGTCTGCGCCAGCGGGGGCCGGTTGTTGACCGCATCGGTGTCCGACAGGGCCGCGCCCCACAGGCTCAGTTGGCCGGGTTTGTAGATCAAGGCCACGCGGATGGCGTCGGTACCGGTGCTGCCTGCGGGGGCGGGCGCGATGGCGTAAGTGCCGGCGCCGACCTTGGTGTTCAGCGCGGCCACCAGGTTCAACACGGCGGTGTCCGCATTCGTGCCCGAGCCGCTGGTGTTGGGCACGTTGTTCTGAATCTCCATCAGGCCCACCACATCGGCATTGATGGCCGAGATGGACTCCACGATCTTGGCGCGCTGGCGGTTGAACTCGGCCAGGTTGTTGGCCCCACGGCAGTTGGAAGCCGATACCGCGCCACCCAGGGTGCAGCCTTGGCCGCTGGCCCCGGCGGCCGTGTTGCCATCGGTGAAGGTGGTGAAGAAGTTCAGCACATTGGCGCTGGCCACCTTGATGTTGCCGCCCACGGCTTCAGGCTCGGCGGTGCGGGCATTGGCACGGGTGAAGGTCACCGCCTGCGTCGGATGGACCTTGTAGTCGGCCAGGCCATCGGTGGTGGTCGTGGACAGGCCATAGTCGATCACCCCGGTGATCGTGTCCACGGTGTCGCCTGCGCGCAAAGTGTTGCTGGCCCCGAAGTAAGGCGTGGGGTTGGGGTTCTGTTGCGTGGTGCCGTCGTCCAGCAAGATTCGGCTCAGCGCATTCTGCTCAGCCAGGGCTTGTGCGCTGGCACCGGGGCGGAAGCGGTTGGTGGGTGTTTCCATCCGGCCATTGGCCGACAGGGTGACCTGGCCAAAGCGGCCCTGGAAGTAGTTCTGCGAGGCGGTCAACTGGCTGTTGATGGTGACCAGCATGCCTTCCACACGTTCCAGCTCCGCGTCGGTGGACACGGGCAGGGTGAGGGGTGTGGGCAAAATGCTTTGGCCGCTGCCTTGCACGGTGATGGTGGGTGCGGTGATCTCGGTCACGGTGTGGGCCAGCGACAGCGCGTTGCTGGCCGAGCCCACGTTGAACTCCGTCACCTTGCCGCTGACCTGGACGAGGTTGCCGACCACCACGGTGGGGGCCGTGCTGGTGAACACGAAGATGCCGTCCGAGGTCAAGGCATTGCCGTCGCCCAGCGGGTCTTGCAGGTAGAAGCCGTTGTTGTTGACCTTGGTGACCACGCCGCTGGTGATGACGGAAGCGTTGACCAGCGGGCTGGTGCTGCCCGTGCCCTGAATGTCGTGGATTTTCACGGCGGTGGGGGTGGTCGTGCCTCCACCGGTCCCGCCACCACCACTGCCGTTGCACGCGTTCAGTGGGCTGGTGGTGTTGCGCGGCGTGGGCGCACCCGCCACGAAGTTGGCGTTGTTGTTGTCGGTGTCGGTGCAACCGGCCAAAAGGCGGATCACGGCGGTGGTGTTCGACGGCGGCGGTGTTGGGCTCCCCTCGGACGCATTGGCCGCGCTGCCAAAGCCCACGTAGTCGACGATGGTGGGGCCGCTTGATGCGGTGCTGGCCAAGAAAGTGGTCGAGCTGACCAGCGCCACTTTGCCGGCGGTGCCGGACATGGCCACCGTGCCCGTGGCGTCGGCCGTGGGCAAGGGCGTGCTGCCGCCGGCACCCTGGGCTTGCTGTACCAGGTAGTACTGGCCGGGCTGCAGCATCACATTGCCCAGATCCGTCTTCTGCCAGGTGCTGCCCGTGGCAGAGCCATACTGAACCGACCAGCCGCTCAGACTGACCGGGGCCGTGCCGGCGTTGAACAGCTCGATGAAGTCATTGGTGTAAGTGGCGCCGTTGTTGCCGCCACCGCCGTAGATTTGGCTGATCACCACCCCGCTGGTGGAGGCTTGTGCCATCAGGCTGGTGGTGGCGAGCGCGATGGCGCTCAGCAAATGCACAGCACGGCGGGTAGAGACAGCAGCGGACATGGATCACGACCTCAAATGGTTTGACAACAGGGTGCAGTGTTGAATGCCCGCGTGTCAGCCGTCGTGGCGACTTGTTCGCGGGCCGTGAGTCAAACGGATCAACTTGGCGCTACGATCCACGCGATGAGAACTTCATTGACCGTGCTCATCGCTGCGCTGGGGCTGTGGTCCGCCATGCCCACATGGGCTCGCGAAGCCCAGGACTGCGATGTGCCCGCCGTGGCCCGGGCATTGCAAAAGCGCCTGCCCAACGCGTTTGCCCGCGCAGGCCAACGTGGTGAGGTGATCGACCTGGTGTGCAAGGCCCATCCCGAGCACAAGCAACTGACCATCGTGGCCCTGTTCCATGACATCAAGGATGAAGCGGGTGGGTATGCGCCAGACCAGAAAGGCTTCGTGGCCGCCGTGGTGGACGCCCGCCGGGCGATCATCAAGAACCTGTACCAGGAAACCCTGGAACTGAACCCCGGCATCCGCATCACCGACACCAGCCTGTCCATCGACACCGCGCGCTACGACCTGGCCCCGGACGTGCGCGCCTTCGGGGTGCGCATGGACATTGGCCACAGCCCCAAGTGCGCGGATGGCGGCACCAGCCGTTACCTCACTTTGCTGGTGCCGGATGGCCAGAGTTTGCGGCCCGTGCTGAAACGTCAGCCCCTGCGCGTCTGGACCGTGGCCAAGTGGAACCTGACGGACAACATCGATGCGTGCTCCATCGACACGGTCAGCGAGGCCGACCTGATCCTGACACTGGGGGCGGGCAGCAGCCATGGCTGGCGCGACCTGAACGTGACCGCCCGCATCCAGTCGCGTGGTCCGGGCCAGCAGGGCAGTGGCCCGCGACCGACCCGCAAGAAGACCGTGACCACCTTGCACTATGACGGTGAGCGCTACCCCGGCAACCTGGGGCCCATGACGAGCAAATTGCTCAGGCCCTGAACAGACCGCTCAGGGCTTGGCCGTGTGCGGATCTTCCTGCAGTCGGGCCACATCGAAGCCTTGCTGCTGCAGCAGGCTGTCAATGGCCACCCTGTCTTGCGGGGCCAGTGTGGGTGTGCGCGACAGGATCCACAGGTAGTCGCGGCTCGGTTCGCTCACCACCGCGTAGCGGTAGTCGGGCGCCAGTTGAACCACCCAATAAGGCGCCCAGACGCCCGGCAGCCAGCCCAGCAGGGCGGGGGCAAAACGCACCTGCAGCTTGGACGTGCTGACGACCTTGCCCACCGGGATGCCCAGGAAGCGGGGCTGGGCCAGGCGCGCTTCACCCACGGCCTTGTCGGTGGCCCCGGTCGCGGTCTGGCACTGGTTGACCACTTCAATGCGTCCTTCGGGCAGCAGGCGATAGTCGGCGATCGTGTCGCTCACGCATTGCGCCTGGAACTTATTGGGATAGTGGGCAATCTGGTACCAGCGACCGAGGTAGCGGGTCAGATTGACCGACTCCACGGCTTGCAGCGGCGCCAGGTCAGCGGCCGATGCCGTGGCGGTGCCCAGGGCGATGGCCAGGGCCAGGTGATGGGGACGAAAAATCATGGTTAACTTGGCTTGAAAACAAAGGAAGCCTTGGCCCCCAGCCCCGTGCCCACCAGCACCTGGCGCTGCAGGGTCTGCCCTTGGTGGCTGGCCTGGACGACATAGGTGCCGGGCGGCAACCGCAGCAGCGTGAACGGCCCATCGCTGGGCGCCTTGAACACCACGTCACCATTGGGGCGCGTGACGGTCAAGGGCACGGCGGCGATGTACTCGTTCTTGCCGTTGGCCAATTGAAAAGTTTCAATGTCGAGCGAGTAATCTTTTCTGGCCACCTTCAAGGCGGCGGACTCGTCCAGGCCAACCCCACCGCTCACGTAGCTGACGCCCATGCTGGTTTTTTCGGCCGGCAAAGCGGCGCGCGGCCCTTCACAGGCGTGGGCGGTGGAGAACAGCAAGGCCCACGCTGAAAGTACAGCGATCCATGAGGTTTTTTGAAAGCGTGCGGTCATGCGATGCTCCTGTGAATCCGGGTTCGGAATCATCACACAGGGCAATCGTCATGCCTACCGTCCGTTGTGCTCAGGTCATGCCGGCGGTCACCGCGTCAGCCGCCGCCTTGGCAATCTGGGCGTCCTCGCCCGGCTTGACGCCACTGACCCCCACGGCGCCCACGCACTGTCCATTCACCAGCACCGGCACGCCGCCTTCCAGCAGGCCCTCCAGCTTTGGGGCGGACAGGAACGCGAAACGACCACCATTGATCATTTCTTCGATGCCCTTGGTCTCGCGTTTCATGTGGGCCGCCGTGGCCGCTTTGGACTGCGAAATGGTGGCCGAGGCGATGTTGGCCCCGGGCATGCGCACAAAACCCAGCAGGTGTCCGCCGTCGTCGCACACGGCGATCGACACGGCCCACTGGTGGGCCAGGGCCTCCTGCTGCGCTGCGTGCAGGGCTTTGAACGCGTCTTCGCTGGTCATCACCGGTTTATTGATCACGGTTGCACCTCTCAATGATTGCGCCCCAGATCGGGTCACAGGCGAGACTGCGTGCAAAGGCCATGCCGGGTCGTGTGCCTGTGCTTACACTGGTCCCCGTTTCAAGCATAAGGCGGATCCATGAATGATGGCGTTGTTTTGCGCAACCGGACCTTCGAAGAACTGAGCATCGGCGAGACGGCCTCGCTGGTGCGCATCGCGGGGCAGAACGACATCGACCTGTTCGCGGCGATGTCGGGTGATGTGAACCCGGCGCACATGGACGCGGCGTTTGCCTCCAGCGACCCGTTTGGGCACGTGGTCGTCCATGGCATGTGGACGGGGGCCTTGATCTCCGCCTTGCTGGGCACCCGCCTGCCGGGGCCGGGCACCATCTACCTGGGCCAGGACCTGCAGTTTCGCCACCCGGTGGTGCCGGGCGACACCATCACCGCCTCCGTCACCGTCAAGGAGAAGCACGCGGCCCGGCGCGTGGTGCTGCTGGACACCCGCTGCGTCAACCAGCACGGCGACGAAGTGTTGATGGGCACCGCGACGGTGATTGCGCCAGCCGTGCCCATCGTCTGGCCGGCCATGACGCCGCCCGAGGTCTCGGTTCGACGCCATGACCGTTACGAGGCGTTCATCAAGCAGGCGCAAGAGTTGCCAGCCCTGCGCACGGCCATCGTGCACCCTTGTTCGCCAGACGCCATCAAGGCGGCGATCGAGGCGCGCGACGAAGGGCTGCTGGACCCGGTGCTGTTCGGCCCCGAGGCCAAGATCAGGGCGGCGGCCGAGGCGGCCCAGGTCAGCCTGCAGGGCATCGAGATCCAGTCGGTCGAGCACAGCCATGCCGCTGCGGCGTTGGCGGTGGAATGGGGCGCGGCCGGCAAGGTGGCGGCCCTGATGAAAGGCAGCCTGCACACCGATGAACTGCTGAGCGCCGTGGTCGGGGTCAACTCGAACCTGCGCACCGACCGGCGCATCAGCCACGTCTACGCCATGGACGTGCCCGCCTACGACAAGCCTTTGATCCTGACCGACGCGGCCATCAACATCGCACCGACGCTGGAGCAAAAGCGCGACATCTGCCAGAACGCCATCGACCTGCTGCACCTGCTGGGCATTGAGCAACCCCGCGTGGCCGTGCTGGCGGCGGTGGAAACCGTCAACCCCAAGATGCCCACCACGCTGGACGCTGCCGCTTTGACCGTGATGGCCTCGCGCGGGCAGATCACGGGCGCTTTGGTGGATGGCCCGCTGGCCTTTGACAACGCCATCAGCCTGGCGGCCGCCCGCACCAAGGGCATCAGCTCGCCGGTGGCGGGCCAGGCCGACATCCTGCTGGTGCCTGACCTGGAAGCCGGCAACATGCTGGCCAAGCAGTTGATGTACTTCGCGGGTGCCGATGCCGCAGGGTTGGTGCTGGGCGCGCGCCTGCCCATCATCTTGACCAGCCGCTCCGACAGCCTGCGCGTGCGGCTGGCCTCGGCGGCGCTGGCCAAGCTGGTGTCCGAGCGCAAAAAAGCCAAGGTGGTGTGAGCATGAGCAGCCCCCCTTTGGTCCTCACCTTCAACGCTGGTTCGTCGTCCATCAAGATGGGCTTGTTCAGTGTCGTGAACGGGCAAGCCACCAAGGTTGGCAAGGGCGCGATCGACTTGCGCGCTCACCCCCTGCAGCTTCAGGTCTCCGGCTCCGGCACGTCCCAGGACATCACCCTGAACGCCAAGCTCACCGAGGACCTGCACGAGGTGCTGGATGAAACCTTGGGCTGGTTCGCCTCGCATTTCAAGCTGGATGACCTGATGTCGGTGGGCCACCGCGTGGTGCATGGTGGGGATCGTTTCGACGGGTCCGTGGCCATCGACGATGACACGCTCGCCGCCATCACCGAGCTGGTGCCACTGGCGCCTTTGCACCAACCGCAGGGCGTGCGCCTGATCCAGGCCATCCGGCACCTGCGGCCGCGCCTGCTGCAGACCGCATCGTTCGACACGGCGTTTCACCGTTCGCAATCCGACCTGGTGCGCCGCTTCGCGATCCCGCGCGCTTTCTTTGACCGTGGGGTCAAACGCTATGGCTTCCATGGCTTGTCGTACCAGTACGTGGCGGGTGAGCTGGCCCGCCGCTTTCCCGCCTTGAAGAGTGGCAAGGTGGTGGTGGCCCACCTGGGCAGCGGCGCCAGCCTGTGCGCGCTGCACGGGGGCGTCAGCCAGGACACCAGCATGGGCTTCTCCACGCTGGATGGCATCCCCATGGCGACACGTTGCGGGGCACTCGACCCCGGCGTGGTGCTGCACCTGATGGGCCCCTTGGGCCTGAGCCTGGACGAGGTGGAGGATGTGCTTTACCACCAGTCGGGCTTGCTGGGCCTGTCGGGCGTCAGTGCCGACGCCCGCGCGCTTCAGGCCAGCGACCGGCCTGAAGCGCGCGAGGCGCTGAACTTGTTCGCCCTGCGCATCGCCGGTGAAGTGGCCCGGTTGGCGACCTCGCTGGGCGGGCTGGATGCCCTGGTGTTCACGGCCGGCATTGGCGAGCACCAGCCCGAGGTGCGAGCCGCGGTGAGTGAGCGCCTGGCTTGGCTGGGCGTGCAGCTGGATTCGCAAGCCAACGCCCGTCACGATGCCGTGATCAGTGCGCCAGACAGTCGGGTCACTGTGCTGGTCCTGCCCACCGACGAAGAACAGGTCATTGCCAACGACACCGTGGGCATCCACCACCAGCAAGCCACCCAGCCCTGATGCTTTGTCACGGGGCCGCCAACAGCTGCTGGATGCGCTGTTCAATGGCGGCCTCATCGCCTTCGCCAAAATGGGTGAACACGATGCGGCCTTGCCGGTCCACCAGGTAGACGGCGGGCCAGTACTGGTTGGCGTAGGCGTTCCAGGTCTGGTAGCGGTTGTCCTGCGCCACGGGGTAGCTCAGGCCGTGGCGGCGGATGGCCTGGCGCACGCTGTCGGTGGACCGCTCGAACGCGAACTCCGGCGTGTGCACACCCACCACCACCAACCCCTGCGCGGCGTAGCGTTCATGCCAGCGCTGGATGTGCGGCAGGGTGCGCACGCAGTTGACGCAGGCGTGGGTCCAGAAGTCGACCAGCACCACCCGGCCGCGCAACGCTTTCATGGTGAGCGGTGGGCTGTTGAGCCATTGGTCGATGCCGGAGAACTCGGGCGCGGTCACGTTGCTGCGTGCTGCGTCGGCCCTGAAGGCGGTGGTGCCCGGTGGGTGGCTCGCCTCTGATGACCAGGCCCTGCTCACCCAAGCACTGGCTTGTGCATCCAACTGATTGGCCATGGCGATGGCCGACAGCACCACGAGCACACCGCAGCCTTGCCTGAAGCGGGCCGCGTGGCGGCTGAAGCCGCGCACTTTCCCCGTCATCGCTTGCCCGCCATACGCGATGGCCAGCATCGGCAGCCCGGCCCCTGCGGCGTACGACAGCAGCAGTGGCGCGGTCTGCTGGGTGGAGGCCTGGCTGGCCACCAGGGCCAGCACAGACGCCAGCACCGGCCCAGCGCAGGGCGTCCACAAGGCTCCCAGCGTGGCGCCTAGCAGCAGGCCACCCAGGGGCGTGTGCGTGGCCTGCCCGCCCCAACCCAATGCCAGGTTGGAGAGGCGGCCCAGCGGGGCCATGACACGTTCGCCCAGCGATGGCCAGATCATCAGCACGCCCGCGAGCAGCATGCCGCAGGCGGCGGCCACCCGCACCGACTCGGGCGTGAGCCCCAACACGCGGGTGGAGGCGCCAAAGAGCAAAGCCACCGCGACAAAGCTCAGCACGAAGCCGATGATGATGAACAGAGGGCGTGCGCGGTCCGAGCGGTCGGCCGACACGCCCAACAGCAAGGGCAGCACCGGCAGCACGCACGGGCTGGCCACAGTGGCTACGCCGGCCAGCCCCGCGAAGGCCAGTGGCCATGATGAAGCGTCCATCATGGTTGCACCCGTTGCCAGACTTGCGTCTTGCCGAAGAGTGGCAGGCCGATGTAAGGGCGCAGCACCAGCTCACCTTGCGGGCCCAGCGACATCTGGCAGCGGTAGGTCTTGCCGTTCTCGCGGTTGTAGATCTGGCCATGCCACTGCGAGGCGTCGTCGTCATCGGGCCGGAAGTCGATCAGGATCGTCATGCCCAGTGCGGGGCGCGGATCCATGGGCGTCATCACTTCACCGCCCGGACTCATCGACCGGTTGGCCAGCACGCGGGTGGCGGTGCCGCACAAGGCCTGGCCGCAGGGCGCCACCTCCACCTCCAAGTTGCCGCTGGCCGTGATCCAGCGGCCACGCGGGTCGGGGGTGGTGGCGTGGGCGGCCCAGGTGCTCAGGCACAGTGTGGCGGCCGCGAGCAGGTGCAGGCCGCGAAGCCGGGGTAGTTTCTGAAAAGCGAATGAAGGCATGGGGAAACTTCAGTGGTGTGAATGACACCCTCATTACAGGTCGGTTGGCTGGTCGGGGCATGTCTGGAGCCGCCCGATTTGCAAGCCAACTTGTCCAGCGCCCCTGGCAGACAAACTGCGATACAAAACTCTCGACGGTTAGCCGGGCCCCGCCGCCTGAAATGACCTTATGGTGTGGTCCATGGACGAACAAGATCACTTGCTGCTGGTGGATGACGACCGCCAGTTGCTCATGCTGCTGAGCGAATACCTGCAAGGCAGCGGCTACCGCGTCAGCACGGCGTGCGATGCGCGCGAGATGCGCCAGGTGCTGGC
>CAZKPN010000009.1:46910-75051 GCA_964554655.1 uncultured Aquabacterium sp.
GCGGCTACCGCGTCAGCACGGCGTGCGATGCGCGCGAGATGCGCCAGGTGCTGGCTGGTGCCCGCATCGACCTGATCGTGCTGGACGTGATGCTGCCCGGCGAAGATGGCCTGTCACTGTGCCGCGACCTGAGGTCTCGCGATGCCGTGCAGATCCCCGTGTTGATGCTGACCGCGCGCAGCGACGAGGCCGACCGCGTGCTGGGCCTGGAGATGGGTGCGGACGACTACCTGACCAAGCCTTTCGCCACGCGCGAGTTGCTGGCGCGCATCCGCTCGGTGCTGCGCCGCACCCGCATGTTGCCGCCCAATTTACGCCCCGTGCAGCAGGCCCGGTGGCTGGCCTTTGGCGACTGGTTGCTCGACACCACCGCCCGCCACTTGGTTGACGACCAAGGCACCCTGGTCTTGTTGACTGGCGGTGAGTACCGCCTGCTGCGCGTGCTGATGGAGCATGCCCAACGCGTACTCACCCGCGATCAACTGCTGAACCTCACCCAGGGCCGCGATGCCGACCCGTTTGACCGCTCCATCGACCTGCTCATCAGCCGCCTGCGCCAGCGGTTGCGCGATGGCTCACGCGAGCCCCGCTACATCAAGACCGTGCGCAGCGAAGGCTATGTGTTCTGCGCCGAAGTGCGCGATCACGCGGGAGGCGCGCCATGAGCCTGTGGCCCAGCTCCTTGTTTGGCCGGGTGGCGGCCATCCTGCTGGCTGGTTTGGCGGCGGCGTATGCCCTGTCGTACTGGTCTGTGATGCGCGAGCGCGCCGACCTGGCCGAATCGATGATGCTGGCCTATGTTGGCCGCGATGTGGTCTCGTCGGTGGCCATGCTCGACCGCCTGCCCGCGTCGGAGCGCGCGGCCTGGCTGCGCAAGCTGCAGCGCCCCAACTACCGCTTCACGCTCGACGAGCAGCCCTTGCGCCAACCCTCCGATGCCGTCGGCGTGGCGCGCAGGCTGGCCACCAGCCTGAATGCCGAACTGGGCCCCGGCCGCCTGTTGGGCGTGGGCGTGGAAGACCCCTCGCGCACGGTGTTCAGCCTGCGCCTGGCCGATGGCACGCCTTTGACCTTGCACCTGATGACGCCCCGCAAGATGGTGAGCACGGGCACCGCCTTGCTGCTGGCACTCCAACTGGCCGTGGTGGGCGCGTGCATCTGGTGGGGCGTGCGCGTGGCCACGCGGCCCTTGCGCGATCTGGCCAGCGCCGCCACCCGCCTGGGCGACGATCCCCAGGCGGCCGAGTTGCTCGAGCGCGGTCCCGCTGAAGTGCGCCGCGCCATCGCCGCCTTCAACACCATGCAGCGGCGCATCGCGGCCCACCTGGCCGAGCGCCTGCAGATCCTCGCGGCCGTCTCGCACGATTTGCAGACCCCCATCACCCGCATGCGCGTGCGCACCGACCTGCTGGCCGACGAGGCCCTGCGCGACAAGCTGCAGGCCGACCTGATCGACATGCAGCACCTGGTCGAAGAGGGCCTGGCCTACGCCCGCACCGCCCATGCCAGCCTGGAGAAAATGCAAGCCCTTGACCTGCATGCCTTGCTGGATGGCCTGGTGTGCGACTACCGGGACGCGGGTCGACAGGTTGAACTGCTCGGCCCCACTGACATCACCCTGACCACGCGCCCCCAAGCCCTCAAGCGCATCGTCATGAACCTGGTGGACAACGCCTTGAAGTTCGCGGGCGAAGCGCAGGTGGTGGTGAGCCAGACCGACGCGGCCTTGATCATTGAAGTTCTGGACCGGGGGCCGGGCATGCCCGAAGACCAGTTGCTGGCCGTCTTGCAGCCTTTTTACCGCGTGGAAGGATCCCGCAACCGCGAGACCGGGGGCAGCGGCCTGGGCCTGGCCATCGCGCACCGTTTGAGCGGCGCGCTGGGCGCGACCTTGAGTTTGCACCACCGGCCCGGTGGTGGTTTGCAGGCCCGCCTGGCCTTGCCGGTGCAAGGGTGAGCGGCGTGGACACGCGCGCCCAGCGCGGCTCGGTCGCCTACCGCAGGATCAGCCTGGCGCTCTTCCTGGCCGGCTTCGCGACCTTCTCCTTGCTCTACTGTGTGCAGCCTTTGCTGCCGGCCTTTGCCCAGGATTTCCGGGTGAGCCCGGCGCAAAGCTCGCTGGCCTTGTCCCTGTCCACCGGTTTCCTGGCGGTGGCCATCCTGTGTGCTGGCGCGGTGTCCGAGGTGCTGGGGCGCCGGGGCCTGATGTTCGTGTCCATGTGCGCGGCGGCCTGCCTGAACATCGTGGCCGCCCTGGTGCCCGATTGGCACGCCTTGCTGGTGGCCCGCGCTTTGGAAGGGCTGCTGCTGGGCGGAGTGCCCGCCGTGGCCATGGCCTACCTGGCCGAAGAGATGCACCCCAAGGGACTGGGCCTGGCCATGGGCTTGTACGTCAGCGGCACGGCCTTTGGCGGCATGATCGGTCGCGTGGGCATGGGCGTGCTCACCGAATGGACCTCCTGGCGTGTGGCGCTGGGCGCCGTGGGCGTGGTCGGTCTGCTGGCTGCGGTGGGGTTCATCGCGCTGCTGCCGCCATCTCGGCACTTCGTGCGCCGCCCCGGTTTTGAAGCGGGCTACCACGTCAGGGCCTGGGCCCGGCACCTGAGCCACCCCGGTCTGCCGCTGCTGTTTGGCGTGGGCTTCCTGATGATGGGGGCCTTCGTCACGGTCTACAACTACGTGGGCTTTCGCCTGATGGCGGCGCCTTTCGGCTTGAGCCAGACGGCCATCAGCCTGGTCTTCATGGCTTATCTGTTTGGCATCGTCGCTTCATCCACCGCCGGCGCGCTGGCCGACAGCTTGGGGCGCAGCCCGGTCATGACCGCCGGCATCGTGATCGCCGCCTTGGGCCTGGCCCTGACCTTGTCACACTCGCTCTGGGGTGTGATTGGGGGTATCGTGGCCCTGACGATCGGCTTCTTCATCGCGCATGCCGTGGCCAGTGGTTGGGTGGGGCGCCTGGCGCAGGGCCACAAGGGCCACGCGGCCTCGCTGTACCTGCTGGCGTACTACCTGGGGTCCAGCGTGATGGGGTCGGCGGGCGGTTGGTTTTGGGTTGAAGGCGGCTGGCCTGCCGTGGTGGCCTTTGCAGGCGCTTTGTTCGCCCTGGCCCTCATGGCCGCCTGGCGGCTGCGGACGTGGTAACGCGGGAACGAGGTTTGCCCCGCCAGTGAGATCCAACGGAGAACCCTCATGAGCCAGAACACCCACAGCCGGGGCGGCGGCGACCGCCTGCGCATCAACTTCAATGAAGACTACGAGGTCAGCCACTGGACCCGCAAGTTCGGCATCTCGCGCGAGGTGCTGAAGAACGCGATCGACGAGGTGGGAGATCACGCCCACGACATCGACGAGTACCTGCAGGAGCAGGAAAGTTCGGGCCATTCGCATTCAAGCTGAAGCGCCGATCAGGCTGGTTCAACGCCAGTTTTTGCGTTCTCAGGGGACCGAGAACTGAAGGCACAATCGCGATTTCCTGGGTCAGGGCTGGCCAACACCGGCCAAATCGCCATTTTTGGGCAATCGCCATGCCCACGGCGACAATTTGGCCTCTTTTCGTGGGGAAAGTGCTCATCGATCGGTGAACGCAAATCGTTACCATTCCCCGCAAGTCACGCATTACTGTCATTCATGAACCCCACTTGCGCCGAACGCCTCGCGTTGTACGACCAGATCGAAGCCGAATTTGAAGCCATCAAGCAGCGCTACCGTGCCAAGCTGGGCCCCGCCGATGTCGCCTACATCAAAGGTTTGCGCCTGAAATCACGCCTGGCCGAACTGGTGGGGCGAGGCCTGCTGTGGATCAGCCCCGAGCCCATCACCTTCAGCCTGGGGGTGGCCTTCACTTTGCTGCACCGCAACCTGGAATCGATCGAGATCGGGCACAACGTGCTGCATGGGCAGTACGACAGCTTTGCCGAGATCCCGCAGTTTCACTCGCACAACTTCAAGTGGAAGGCGCCGGTTGATGAAGAAGGCTGGCGCCGCGAGCACAACGGCCTGCACCACGTGCACACCAATGTGTACGAGATGGACCCCGACCTGAACCACGGCATCCTGCGCATGAACGACAAGCAGCCGTGGAACAGCATGCACCGCTGGCAGGTGCCCATGTACCTGTTCGTCGCCTACCCCATCGTGCTGTACGGCTTCAACGCGCAGAACCTGGGCTTTCGCCAGACTTACCGGGCTGAAAATTTCCCCTTGGGCAACGAAGGCTACGCGCCTGTCCACCACCCGGGCGTGACCGAAGCGCAGCTCAAGCGCCGCCACTGGTTGTCCATCAGCCGCGTGATGTTCAAGGAATACCTGCTGTTCCCCGTGCTGGCGCTGGCCACCGGCTTCTCCTTCTGGAAGGTGATGCTGGGCAACATGCTGGTCGATGGCATCAACAACTACTGGATCAGCCTGACCATCCAGGCCACGCACCTGACCGAGCCCCTGCAGCCCGAGGATGCCCTCAAGCACAAGGGGCACTGGTACCTGACGCAGCTTGATTCGAGCGTGAACTTCAAGGGAAGCCGCACCATGAGCATCCTGTGGGGCCACCTGAACTACCAGATCGAGCACCACCTGTTTCCCGACATCCCCTCGCGTCACTACCCGGACATCGCTCTGGAAGTGCAGGAAGTCTGCCAGCGCCACGGCCTGCCCTACAAGTGCAATCCGACCTGGTTCCACGCCATCCGCAACTACATGGCGGTGATGTGGAAGTTCTCCTTCCCGCCCAAGGCCGATGCGAACTCACAGCCCACCGAAGGGGCTCGCCATGCTTGACCGCGCCCTGGCCCGCGTCAACGGCTGGGCACTGGACACGGTTCAACCCCAGTGGGTGGATTACGTGGTCAGCAACACCATGACCGACTTCAACCGCTGGTTCAATGGTTTCTTGTGGACCTACGAGCTCAAGGCGCTGGTGGAGCAGGTCATTGACGAAGCCCCTGGTGTGAAGACCTTCGTGCTTCGCCCCAACCAGCATTGGCGTGGTTTCCAGCCGGGCCAGCACGTGGAGGTGTTCCTGCCCATCGGTGAGGAAACGGTTCGCCGCTACTACAGCCTGTCGGCCCTGCCCAAGGGCCGCTTCAGCATCACCGTCAAGCAGACCGAGCACGGCCAGGCTTCCCGGTGGATGCACCAGGCACTGCGCGTGGGCATGAACCTGCGGATCGGCCATCCCCAAGGGCATTTTTGCCACCAGGGCCAGGCCAAGGTGCTGTTCCTGTGCGCGGGTTCGGGCATCACGCCTTGCCATTCCATGGTGAGCGCCTTGCTCACACAGCCCGAATCCGAACGCCCCGACATCCAGGTGATGGCCCAGTTCCGCCAGGCCTCCGAGGTGATCTTCTGGGAGACGCTGCAGCAATGGGCCCAGGATGGCGTGAAGGTCACCACCGCCCTGAGTGGCCTGACGGCAGAGCAGGTGTGCCTGCCCGACCTGGCGCCACGGCTGGACGCGGCACAGCTTCAAAAGCATTGCCCCGACCTGCTGGACCGCGACATCTACCTGTGCGGCCCCACGGGCTTCATGGCGCAGATGATCGAGCACCTGCGCGGCCTGAACGTGGACCTGGGTCGGGTGCACACCGAGCGCTTTGTGGTGGCCGAGCCGCCGGCATCTTCTGATGCGGTGTTCGAGACCGCTGGGGCAGAAGTTTTCTTTCAGCACTTGAACACCCGCATCACCCTGACCCAGGAGGACCAGGGCAAGACGCTGCTGCAACTGGGCCTGGACCACGGCGTGTTGCTGGAATCAGGCTGCTGCCAAGGCATGTGCGGCACCTGCAAGCTGACCGTGCACGAAGGTCAGGTCAGTGGCAACTTGCTGGGCAAGGCGGTCTACCTGTGCACCGCTTACCCGGCGTCGCGCAACCTGGTGCTGGACGCCTGAGCTGCTTCGGCCTCGGCGATGCGCAGGTAAAAAGCCTGCAAGCTGGCCTCGGTGGGCGCTTCGAGCAACAGGCCCGCGCTGTTGATGACGCCGGCCAGCATGCGGTAGTGCCCAACGAGCATGCTGATTTCGATCAGGCAGGGCTCGTCCCAGTGGCAACGCAATTCTTGCCAAGCCTCGCTGCTGATGACATTGTCGCGGCACAGGTCATCACAGGCCTGCATCAGGCTGCGCTTGACGTGGTCCTGAAAGGCCTGCGCACCCACCGTGATGCCCACGATGTCCTCATCGCTCACCCCGGCACGCGTTGCCAGGTCCACATGCTGACCCCATTCGTAGCGGCAACGGCAGTTCCACCCGGTGCGCAGGATCAGCATTTCGCGCATGGGCGCGGGCAATCGGCCAAAGGGCATCAGGCGTGAGGCGAACCACAGCCAGGGCAGGAACAGGCCTCGGTGGATGTTCAGTACCGGGAACAGGTCGGGCAATTCGGGCCGGCCGAACCAGCCGGAGATGAGCGACAGGCTTCGCAGCGCGAGGCCACGCCGGTGGGGCGGCGGCGGGGTCAAACGGGCAGGCGAGGCGGTGGCCCAGCCCGACTTGGGGTGCAGCAGGTCAAGCCGTGGCGTCATGTGGGGCTCAAAGCGCGGTGCTGGCTGGGTGTGATGCCCGTCATCTGCCGGAACCAGCGCATGAAGGACTGCCGGGAGCTGAAGCCAAGCTGCTCGGTGATCTCGGCGATGGGGATTGCGCTGCTCGCCAGTTGTTCACGGGCCAGCGCCAGGCGCACGCTGTTCAGCAACTCCTGGTAACTGGTGCCGGCCTCTTGCAGATGGCGGTGCAGGCTGCGCGGACTGGTCCCCAGTTGCAGCGCCACGGCCTCCTTCGAGGCGTTGCCCGCGAGGACGAGCGCCGTGATCAGGCGGCGCACATCGTTGGCCAGCGAGGATGAGGCCCGCACGCGCTGGCTCAGGAGGTGGCTGGCATGCTGCTCCAGCAGGGATTTCAGCGTGGCGTCGCCATGGGGCAATGGCCTGCGCAGCAAGGCGGCCGGCGCGGTGATCGAGGCATGCGGGCTGTCGAAATGAACCGGGCATTGAAAGAAGGCGAAGTAGGCCCTGGCGTGCTCCGGCTGGTCAGGGCGCGAGTGTGTGAAATGAACGGCGGCCGGAAAGTCGGTGCCCGGTGACAACAGGCGGGTCAGCACGACAAAGGTGCCGATGACGTACTCGCTGGCGTGCCGGCGGAACAAGGGGCTGCCGGCCAGACACTCCCAGCGCAACTCGACCAGGCCGGGGGCGTGGATCACCGAAGTGCGCCCGATGTTGCTCAGCAAGCCGTTGTAACGCACCACCACGTCGATCAGGTCGGCGAAGGTGGCGCAAGCCTGCAGGATGTGGCCGATGGCCCCCAGCGTGCTGGGTTGGATGTTGGTGGCCATGTGCAGTCCGAACAAGCGGTCGCCCTGTTGTCGCTGAAGTGCGTTCAGCATGGCTTCGATGGCGTGCAGGGGCACGAGCTGCTCCGTGTCTGCCAACTGCGCCTGGGCCAGGCCGGCATGGGCCAGCAACTCATCAACCCCCAGGCCCGCGGCTTTGGCGGAGGCCGTGGCGCGCTGCAAGTGGCGCATCGACACCCAACCCTCGGCGGGGGCCTGGTCGTTGGCGGGCTGGGGTGTGCTCATGGTGAACATGGTGCAGCAAACTCGGCCAGGGTGTTCATGTTGGCCGTTTTGGATGCCCAATCTGGCCGATTTGAACACCTTGGCCATCAGTGCCGTGCTTCAGCATGAAGCCTTTCAGATCCAGGCGGAGGGCCAGCCCATCATGCGCAGTTTCAGGAACAAGCGGTGCTTCATCACTGGCGCGGCCAGCGGCATTGGCCGGGCCATGGCCCTGGCCTTGGGGGCGCAAGGGGCCGAGCTGTTCCTGACCGACATCCATGCCCCGGCGCTGGAGCTGGTGGTGGGGCGGATCCGCCACCTGGGCGGCCAGGTCCGTGCCCACCGGGCCCTGGACGTCGCCAGCTACCCCGCCGTCAGGCAATGGGCCGATGAGCTGCAAGCCCAGTTTGGCAGCATGGACGTGGTGATGAACATCGCGGGCATCTCCATCTGGGGGGCCATCGAGAACCTGGAGCCTGAGCACTGGCGGCGCACCATCGACGTGAACCTGATGGGGCCGATCCATGTGTTGCAAAGCTTTGTCCCCGCCATGATTGAAGCCGGACGGGGCGGGCAGGTGGTCAATGTGTCATCGGCGGCGGGCCTGTTCGGCTTTCCGTGGCACGCGGCCTACAGCGCCAGCAAGTTTGGTTTGCGGGGGGTGTCCGAGGTGCTGCGGCATGACCTGAGGCGGCACGGCATCGCGGTCAGCCTGGTCTGCCCGGGCGGCGTCAACACCGGCCTGGTCAACACGGTTCAGATCATCGGGGTCGATGCGAGCAAGCCGGCGGTGGTGGCGCTGCGGCAGCGCTTCCAGCGGCATGCCATCACGCCGGACCAGGCGGCTGCGGCCATCATCAAAGGCATCCAGGCCCGGCGCTTCATGATCTTCACATCGCGCGACATCCAGGTGCTTCACTGGTTGCAGCGCAAGTGGGCATGGCCTTGCGAATGGTTGCTGCGTCAGCTCAATGACCGGCTGCACAAAGCGGTGATGTGAGCGGAGCGGCCGTGCTTGCGGCGTGCAGCGATGCCCAGGGTCAGCAGTCCAGCGAGCATCAGGCCCCATGTCGTGGGTTCAGGCACAGGCGCGAGCATGTAGGCATGCCACTCGGCACCATCGCGTTGAAACAGGGCGCCGCCGACGATCTCGCCCTTGTTGTTGATGTCCAGCACCGAATCAAAACTCACCAGCGATCTGAGGGGATCGTTGGGGTCGATGAGGCTGTCAATGGCGACCATGCCTGACTCGGCGGTCCACAGGAAAGGGCGACGCTCCGTTCCGTTGCCACCGATCCAGCCCACGACTTGACCAGCGTCATTGATCGCGTTGGCCGAACTCAGGGCACCAGGCTCGACGCCGGCCAAGGTTCCCAGGTTGAACGCAAGGCCATCGTGCCAAATGATGGCTTGATCATCTTTCGAGCCCACCACGGCGCCATGGTTGTTGATGTCGTAGGCGTAGCTGTAGCCCCAGTCCATGGGATCGACCAGGTCGATGGCCTGGCCGTTCTGCCAGAGCGTGGCATGGTCGGAAAAGTCCGGGCCCGCGCTGTAACCGACCACCTGGCCAGCGTCATTGATGGCATTGGCGTAGCTGTAGGCAAAGGCGCTGGGTGCGGTGCCGATGGCGGCCAAGTGCGTGGCCGTGCCGTTCTGCCAGATCGTGGCTTTGGGCGCCTGAGCACCGGCCGAATAGCTGTGGCCCACGACCTGCCCGGCATTGTTGACACCCTTGGCAACGCCCTGCCCAAGGTCAGTGACCTGCCCCTGATGCCAAGCCCTGGCGTGAAAGGATTCCATCTGGCTGCCATTGCCCAAAGGGCTGAAATCGCTGTAGCCGACGACGACCCCCGAGTCATTGACGCCGGTGGCAAAGCGGTTGTATTCGAAATCAGGCAAGCCCAGCTCAGCGGGCGCGCCGTTTTGCCAGACCGAGGCACGCCGGGCGGTGCCTGGTGTGACCTGACTCCAGCCCACCACCTGACCTGCGTTGTTGATGCTGGCCGCCGCGCTGGCGCCATTCGGGCTGAATTGACCACCCACGACGCCGAGATCGACGATTCGATAAACGGGCAATGCGGCCGAAACCGATGCCGAGGCAATGAGAATTGCCACCGCGCCCATCAACTGCGCTCTTTTGCTGACCCTGGTTTTCAATTTATAGACCCTGCACTATGTGAAAAGGTAATGGCAGTCTAACCAAGGGTGGCGAACGTGCCTTGATGATCGTCACAACTGTGACCATTTCCCCATACATGAGGGGGTCACATCCGGGCATTTTGCCGCTTGTGACAATGGTTTGTATTCGTTGGTAACAGGGTGCGTTTTTTTGTTTTAAATGGGCATGCCAATTGCCAGAGATGGGAGGCAAACCTAGGCCATCAGGAGACACCCATGCACATTGAAGTCAACACCACCCACCAGATCACCAGCCAGGAATCCTTGAAGGCGGAAGTGGCCGACATGGTTGAGCGCACTTTGAGCCGCTTCTCGGACCACGTGACCACCATTGAAGTGCACCTGGACGACGAGAACGGTGCCAAGGGCGGCGCCGACGACATACGTTGCACGATCGAGGCTCGATTGGTGGGGCAGCAGCCCATTGCCGTGACAGGCCATGCTGCCAATGTGACGCAGGCAACGCATGGGGCGTCTGGCAAGATGGCGCGCGCCTTGGACAGCGCCATTGGACGGCATCTTGCCAAGTTGCGCACCAGTGGGGGCTTGGCGCACGTGCCGACGACACCCGAGGTTTGAAAAAGCCAGCTTGTGCTGGCCTGACTATGGGCCGATCACCAGGTCATTGGGGGCCACCAGGGCCAGCAACTCGGGGATGTTGATTGGCTTGGTGAGGTGGGCGGCGAAGCCCGCCTTCTTGCTGCGCAGGATGTCGGCGTGGGCGCCGCTGCCGGTGGCGGCAATGAACACGCAGCTGGGCTCAACCTTGAAGCGCAAGTGGGCGGCCAGCTCGTAGCCATCCATGTTGGGCAGCCCGATGTCGAGCACCACCACGTGGGGCTCGAACTGCTCGGCCAGCGCCAAGGCATGTTCGGCCGTCACGGCGGATCGCACCTCATGCCCTTCCAGCTCCAGCAGATCGACCAGCGCATCGACGGTGTCCGAATGATCATCCACAACCAACACGCGCCTGCCCATTTTTACCACCTCGACCCGCCAGAAAACATGGCCGGATCTTAACCTTTTCGCGGCTTGTTCAAGGCGCTGCTGTGGCGGTGTCCTGGAGGCCCATGGCGGCCCTCAGGTCGGCCAGTTTGACCACGCGCGGGCCATGCAAGGGGGCGATCTGATCCACGTCCAGCTTCAACTGACGTGGCTGTTGTCAGAGATCAGGTAGATCTCGACAGAGCGCTTGCCATCGGCCAGCACTTTCTTGCCGGTGAAGGTCTCGAGTCGGGCGGTTTTACCGGACTGGATGGTGGCGCCTTCGGCCACGTAGGTGCGCATGCGGCCCGAGTGATCAAAGTGTGCGTGGGTGTTGCCCGGATATTTGAACAGGCCGGTGCCCCGGGCTGTCAGCTGTGGGACACCCGGTGGGCGGGCACCGCGTCGTAGTGATCAAACTGCATCGAGTACTGCGCACGGCCTGAGGACAGGGCACGCAGCTGACCGATGTAGCCGAACATCTCGCTCAATGGCACGTGCGCGTCGATGACCGAAGCAGGGCCCCGCGCATCTTGGGAACGCACATGACCACGCCGGCGCGACAGGTCGCCGATGACGTCGCCCAGGTGGTCGGCCGGGGTCAGCACCTCGACCGCCATCACGGGCTCCAGCACGATGGGGCCGGCTTGGGCAGCGGCTTCGCGAAAGGCCGCCGCTGCCGCCAGCTCGAAAGCCATCGACGACGAGTCCTTCTCGTGGAAGCTGCCGTCCAGCAGCGTGGCCTTCAAGTCCACGCTGGCATGGCCAGCCACCACGCCCGAGAGCGCGGCACGCCGCACCCCGGCTTCCACCGCCGGGATGAACTCGCGCGGGACCGCGCCACCCGTCACCAGGTTCTCGAACTGGATGCCTTCGCCGCGAGGCAAGGGCGCCAGCCTCAGCTTGACTTCTGCGAACTGGCCGGGGCCGCCGCTTTGCTTCTTGTGCACGTGGGTCACTTCAAACGCCTTGGTGATGGTCTCTCGGTAGGCCACCTGCGGACGTCCGGTGCTGACGTTCACGCCGTGGCGGCTGCGCAGGTTTTCCAGCGTCACCTCCAGTTGCAGCTCGCCCATGCCGGACAGGATGACCTGGCCTGACTCGGCGTCTTGCCTGACACGCAAGCTCGGGTCTTCGCGCGCCAGCATCTGCAAGGCCTTGCTCAGGCCCTGCTGGTCTGCTTGCGACTTGGGCTCGACCGCGATGTCGATGACGGGCTCAGGCACCACGATGTTCTCCAGCACCACGGGGTAGGCTGGATCGCACAGCGTGTGGCCGGTGAGCGTGTCCTTCAGGCCCACGATCGCGGCGATGTCGCCCGCGCCAATCTCCGCGCGTTCGATGCGTTTGTCGGCATGCACTTCATACAACCTGGACACCCTTTCCCTCTTGCCGGTGTTGGCGTTGAGCACGGTGTCGCTAGCGCGCAGGCGGCCTGCGTACACGCGCACGAACACCATCGAGCCATGCTCGCCTTCGACCAGCTTGAAGGCCAGGGCCGACAAGTGGTCGCCCACGCTGGCGCCCTGCCGCTCGGACGGTGAGGGCAGGTAGTCCACGACCGCGTCCAGCAAAGGCTCGACGCCCTTGTTCTTGAAGGCCGAGCCAGCGAGCACGGGCACGAAGGCGCCGCTCAGCGTGCCGTGGCGCACGCAAGCTTGCAGCAGCTCGACCGCGACGTCTTCGCCCCGCACGTAAGTGGCCAGGGCTTGCTCGTCTTGTTCAACCACAGCCTCAATCAGGCGAGCGCGGGCCGCCAACGCAGGCGCCAGCAGTTCCTCGGGCACCTCGGTGATCTGCACTGGGTCGCCCGCGTGCGCGCCCAGCCACAGCAAGGCGCGCATGTTCAGCAGGTCGATCACGCCTTTGAAATCGTGTTCGCTGCCGATGGGCCAATGCAGCACGGCGGTCTTGACGCCCAGGCGCTGTTCGATCATCCGCACGACGCGGTCGAAGTCGGCGCCCACGCGGTCGAGCTTGTTGATGAAGGCGAGCCGGGGCACCTGGTACTTGTCCGCCAGGCGCCAGTTGGTCTCGGTTTGCGGCTCCACACCGGCCACGCCATCAAAGACGACGACCGCGCCATCCAGCACGCGCAGCGAACGGTTGACCTCGATGTTGAAGTCGATGTGCCCGGGCGTGTCGATGAGGTTGAGCTGCGCACCCTTCCAGAACACGGTGGTGGCCGCGCTGCTGATGGTGATGCCGCGCTGGCGCTCTTGCGGGTCGAAGTCCATGGTGGTGGTGCCGTCATGCACTTCACCCACACGGTGGCTTTCGCCCGTGTAGAACAGGATGCGTTCGGTGGTGGTGGTCTTGCCCGCGTCGACGTGCGCGATGACGCCGATGTTGCGCAGGGTGCCGGTTTTGGTGTGGTCGAGCTTGTTCATGTGGATCTTTCATTCATTCAATGCGTGAAGACTGGTGCCAGCCTTCACGCGAGGATGAAAGATCCGCGCGGCAGGCTAGCTCTGGGCTTGCAGGGACGCGTCACCAAGGCACGAGCGCAAGCAGCCGCATGCCTTGGCGGTTGAAATCGTGGCGATCAGCTTGTCGTAGGTGCGCATGGTGGGAATCCGTTTCTCGTCAGGCCATGAAAAAACCCCGGGGGCTCAGGCCAACCGGGGTGGGTGCCGGAAGGCCGCAGCCTTCCGAATGAATGACGATTCGAAAGGCTAAGCGGGGGCTGCGGTGATCGTGAGATCACGCACGCGGTTGACGGTGAGCACTTTGGAAGTCATGGCGCCATTGTGGTCTTATTGAAATGTCCTTGCTGGCAGCAGTGATCAGCCTTGCTGGCCTGATCCGTAGAAGATGTCGCGGTAACCAACGTATCCGGTGATGACCAGAACGGGCAGCAGCGCCAGCCAACCCAGGCCGAAGGGGATGGTCGCCACCACGGCCCATAAGATGTAGCTCAGGAGCCAGACCAGCGAGGCCGGGATGTTCCTGAAGGTGGCCTTGCAACTCATCAGCAAAGCTTGTGGCGCGGGCACATTCCTCTCGTGGATCAGGTAGGGCGCGAACAGGATGGTGCTCATGGCCACGGCCATGGCTGCGAAGTAGACCAGCACCAGCAGGCCTCCCGCCGAGAACACCTGTTGCATGGCCGCTCCCCGCTCCGTCACGCTGCCCAGGAAGACGGTCGTCACGCTGGCGGTGCTGAACAGGAAGACCACGCCCATGCTCAGCATCGTGATCAGCAGGTACAGCAAGCCGGCCATCAGCAGCGCGCCGGGGCGGCGCTTGAGTCCATCGAACACTTGGCTGATTTCAAAGCGACCATCGCGCATCTGGCTGAGGGCACAGGAGCCCAATCCGGCCATGGCGATCGGGAAGACGATCGAGGTCAGCAGGTTCAGCAGGGGGACCATGGACAGGACCACCAGCAGAATGAAGGTCATCAGCAAAACGCCCCACCAGGCGAAAGGCTGGGCTTTGAACAGGCGCCAGGCCACGCCATACCAACGCCAGCCGGCCCCGGCCTGGCAAGTGCGGCCCTCGGGGTTGAACTGGTCGCCGCCCAGCGGCTCGCCGACGGGGATGTCGCGGACTTCGGTGCGGGGTGGCGCGTAGTGGTTGTGTTCGGTCATTTGTGGAGCTCCCTGAGTGGTGATGATCCGTGATCATCCACCGACTTCGTGTCAAATACAGGGATGGAACACCCGAACGACACCGAACAGCGCCTCACGGACCTGGAAATCAAGGCCAGTTTCACCGAGGACCTGGTGGACAGCCTGAACCAGATCGTGGTTCGACAGCAGCAACAGATCGACCTGTTGATGGCGGAGGTGAGCCACCTGAGGCGCCAGGAGCCCGACGGTGGGGCCGGAGGCTTCAGCAGCTTGCGTGATGAGCTGCCGCCGCACTACTGAAACCTGGGCATCCTGAAGCCACGCTACAGGGGGAGAATGGCGCTTTGTTCCGGGCTTCATCGAACAGGCCGCTTGTTTAGAGTGGACCCTGAATCTGTCTGATTTTTTGTCTCTGCCTTACCCATGCCCATGCCCCGCGGCCGTTTCGCCTTGTCCAGCGCCAGTGGAGCCTTAGCCCGCTTCATGGCCCGTTGGCGGCCCGATCCTGCGCTCTTGGACACGCCACAGGCGCACCGTCGCCGCATCTTCAACGCCGCAGCCCTGGCCCTGACCGTGGTGGCCACGATCACCGGCGTGGCGGGTTTTGCCTTGCAGCTGAACAGCGTCACGCAGAAGGCACACGAACAGCTGACCCGGGCCTTGGGTGACCGCCGCCTGGTGCTGCAAGAGGCCTTGAACAATGCGGCCGACAAGGCCCTGCTGGTGGGATCCAACCCCGTGGTGACCAGTGCCCTGGCGAAAGATCCGTCCGTGGCCGGTCTCAGGCTCCTCGCGGAAAGCCTCTTGCCCCAGGGCTTCTCTCATGTCGCCTTTGAAAGCCCGGCGGGGACGTTGTTGCTGGCAGGGCGGCCCTTGGGCACGCCCGCTCTGGAGGTGCCGATTCATGGTCGCCTGGATGGCCGCCTGGCCTGGCGAGATGGGTACGTCGTTCGCCACCGCCAGGCCATTCATGGTGCCCAAGGAGAGGTGGCCTACCTGGTCACCGAGCAACCCTTGAAGGCGCTGTCCTTGCTGTCCGCCGAGGTGGCTCGTTGGGGAACCACCTTCGACATGGCCCTGTGTGCGGACGGTGGTCCTGAGCGCATCAGCTGTTTTCCCCAAAGGGTGTCGCCCGGGGTGTTCAACGTGCCCAAAGCCGTGAAGGATCAGCCCCTGCCCATGGCCCTGGCTCTGGCCGGCCAGACGGGAGTGACGGCCAGGCTGGATTTTCGTCAGCACCAGGTGGTGGCCGCCTACGCGCCAGTGGGCAACTCCGGTCTGGGCATGGTGCTCAAGGTTGATTCCGACGAGTTGTACGCGCCGCCGCGCCAGCAGTTCATGATCGCGCTGCCGGTGATCGTGTTGATCGTGTTGGCGGGCTTGTGGGCATTGCGCCTGAGGCTGCGCCCCATGGTGCAGGCCTTGATCCAGACCCGCCAGACCGCGCAGGCCAACGAGGCGCGCTTCATGGCCGCGATGGAAAGCAGCCTGGACGCGTTCTACATCCTTCGTGCTGAACGCAATGCGCAGGGCGACATTGTCGACTTCCGCTTCACCTATGCCACGGCCCGTGGTGCCGCGTTGATCTCGCTCCCGCCTGAGCAGGTCGAAGGCCAGTTGCTGTGCGAGCTGTTGCCCATCAACCGCACCCATGGTTTCTTCGACAAATACAAGGCGGTGGTGGAGACTGGCATCCCTCTGGCCGAGGAGTTTCCCATCGAGCAGGCCGGGGTGCTGGCCAGTTGGATCAGCCACCAGGTGGTCAGGATGGGCGATGACAGCATTGCCATCACTTCGCGCAATGTCTCCGAGCGCAAGCAGGCCCAGGAGGCCATCCGCCAAAGCGAGGAGCTGTTGCGTCTGGTCACCGACAACGTGCCCGCCCTGATCGCCTACCTGTCTGGCGATGAGCGCTTCCAGTTCATCAACCGGAGCGGCGCCGAGATGTATGGCCTGCCCGTGCAGGACATCGTCGGCAAGACCGTGCTGGAGGTGGTGGGGCCGCAGAATTACGCGGTCATGCAAGCCCAGATCGCTGCTGTGCGAGCCGGGCAAGCTGTGACCTATGAGCGTGAGTTGAAGCGGGCCGATGGCGTGCGGCACTTGCAGAGCAGCTACTTTCCACGGCTGGACGAGCATGGCGAAGTGCATGTGTGCGTGCTGACACACGACATCACCGCCCGCAAGCAGATGGAAGAGGCCTTGGCGGCAAGCCAGGCGCGCTTGAAAGAAGTGACCGACAACGTGCCGGCGCTGATCTCTTACATCGACGCCGAGCACCGCTTCCGCTTTGCCAATCTGGCCTACCAGGAGTGGCTGGGCGTGGATCCGTCCGGCCTGATCGGGCGCAGTTTGCTGGAGTTGTACGGCGAGGCGGCCTACGCGAGCATTCATTCCTACCTGGAGCGCGCCCTGGCGGGTGAAGTGGTGCTGTACGAGCGCGACCTGCCGTGTCTGAATGGCGTGCGCCAGGTCCAGGTCACCATGAGCCCGCACTGCAACCACGACGGCAGGATCGTGGGCTTGTATGTGCTGATGAACGACATCACTGCGCTCAAGCAGGCCGAGAAGCAATCGGCCCGCAGCGAGGAACGTTTGACCTTGGCCCTGGAGGGATCGCACCTGGCTTTGTTCGACTGGGATCTGAAGCAGCAACGGGTCTTCCACAGCGCCCACTGGTCCAGCATGCTGGGCGGCCCGGCGGAGGAGTCCACCATCAGCATGCCGATCCTGAGCAAGCTGGTGCATCCCGATGACCTGCCCGTGGTGAAGGCCAAGGTCCTGGCCACGCTCAAAGGTAGCGTCCCGTTCTACAGTGCGGAGCACCGTGTTCGCACCAGCACCGGCCAGTGGTTGTGGATCCTGAGCCGAGGCCGGGTGGTGGAGCGGGATGCCCGTGGCCGGGCCATCCGCTTGTCGGGCACCAACGCGGACATCACCGAGCAAAAGGCCTTGGAGGCCCAACTGCAGCGCTTGGCCGAGGTGGACATCCTGACGGGGCTGCCCAACCGGGCGTTGTTCAACGACCGGCTGACCAGCGCGCTGGCACGTGGCCGCCGCCATGGATCGTCCGTGGCCTTGCTGCTGCTGGACGTCGACTACTTCAAGCAGATCAACGACAGCCTGGGGCACGATGCGGGCGATGCCGTGCTGCAGGAGTTTGCGCGCCGGCTGTTGGAAACGGTTCGGCTGAGCGACACTGTGGCGCGCCTGGGTGGTGACGAGTTCACCATCATCCTGGAAGAGCTGCACTCGGCTGGTGAGGCCAAGATGATCGCGGCCAAGGTGGTGGCGGCGATGGCGCGTGATTTTGTCTACGCGGGGCAGTCATTTCGGGTGACGACCAGCGTGGGCGTGGCCTACCTGGGCCAGCCCCAACTTGAAGAGCCGGCCAGACTGATCAAGTTGGCCGA
The DNA here is from genome assembly GCA_964554655.1 of uncultured Aquabacterium sp. Taxonomy (GTDB): domain Bacteria; phylum Pseudomonadota; class Gammaproteobacteria; order Burkholderiales; family Burkholderiaceae_C; genus Aquabacterium. The sequence goes on from CAZKPN010000009.1 coordinate 64,614, forward strand.
CCAGGCCTTGTACGCCGCCAAGGCGGCTGGGCGCAACAACTACCAATTGGCAGAGTTCGCCCTGCCGGCCAAAACTGCCTCAGACTGAACTGCGCCAAGTGGGCCCAGTGCGTGTCATTGGTCAACGCGGCTTGTACTTTTCAGCGATGCGCTTGACCCGGCGTTCGGCGGCGCTGGTCACCAGAAAGCGCTCCAGGGCGTTGGCATCGGCCAGGACCTGGCCGCCTTCGATCCGGCAACTGGCCTGCAACTGGCTCAGCGCAGGCGCGGGCATGGATTTCTGGGCCTTCTTGGCGGTGTCCAGCAACTGGTCAGCTTCAGGCTTGCGCAGACCATCCTGGTAGGCGATGCCGATGATGGCGAAACCGCTTTCCGTCAGCTTGAGCAGTTCGGCTTCCACGCTGCGATCCCCGCCTTTGAGTCGGGCCGCCAGGGGCTCGGCCTGGGTGGTCAAGGCCGCCACGCAGGCGGCACGGTGTTCGTGAGACGGGTTGGGGTCGGCGGCAATGGCTGTGGTTGCCATGATGCTGGTCAACCAGCAAGCCATGGTCTGTCTGGCGCGACAAAAGGTCATCAAGGCTCCGGTGCCGCGTCAGGGCGGCGGGTGGGCGTTATTCTGCCACTTTGCGCTGTTGCCCTTGCGCATTTCACGTGTCAATTGATGGCAGGAAGCCAGGGCCAGGTAAGCGCGCTCGTCGGTGTCCAGGGCGCGCTCAATGGCCGGCAACAGGAACAGTCTTTCACGCTCGTTTTGCAAGTTCAAGGTGGCGCACAGCACCCCCAGCGCGGTGTCCAGACCAGCCACGTCCACCCGGTGTGCCATCAGGTCGGACAGCAAGGCCCGGATCTGCTCGTAGTGCGCTGAAAAAGTATCCGGCAAGGAGCCGCCGGTGAAGGTGCGCAACATGGGCAGCACGGTTTTTTCAACGATCGCCATGTGTCCGCTCACGGACAGGTAAAGGTCGTTGGTCAACTGTTGCTTCTTGCGGAAATCCCGGGTAGTTTGTACCTTGGTCACCAGGTCTCTGAGGACGGCGATGTCCTCGGTCAGGACGGGTATCAGGTCGTGGTGCATGCGGGCCTCCCAGGGCATGAATTGTTCAGATGCGTTTGGTTTAGCAATCGATGTGCCTGCCGCACCTTTGAAATGAATTTCAACGTTGACACAGGAATGACGATTGCTCCTGTTGGTTGACGACAGCGCCTGAGGGCGCCCTCATTGGCAACCAGGAGCAAGCCATGTCCACAGATACCACCGACACGCTGGAAGACGGCGACGCCGTGCAGGCAGGCGATCGCTTGCAGCCAGAGACCATGCCTGCACAACACCTGAACGACCAGCCTGGTCTGGAACTGCAGTTGCAACTGCAGCCGCAATTTTTGGCACCGGGCTACCAAGGCAGCAACAAGCTGGCCGGTAAAACGGCCTTGATCACGGGGGGCGATTCTGGGATCGGGCGCGCCGTGGCGGTGCTGTTCGCGCGCGAGGGCGCCAGCGTGGCCATCATTTACCTGAACGAACACGAAGACGCCCAGGAAACCGCGCGCCTGATCGAGCGGGAAGGGCAGCAGAGCTTGCTGATCGCTGGGGATGTGAAGGACCCCGATTTTTGCGTTCGCGCGGTGGAAGACACGGTGGACACCTTCGGCAAACTGGACGTGTTGGTCAACAACGCCGCCTTTCAGCAGCACACGCATTCGATCGAGTTGCTGAGCGAGGAGCGCTTTGACGAGACCTTGCGCACCAATGTGTATGGCTACTTCCACATGGCCAAAGCGGCGGTGCCGTATTTGCAAGAAGGCGCGGCCATCATCAACACGGGTTCGGTGACAGGCCTCAATGGCAGCGCCGATCTGCTGGACTATTCCACGACCAAGGGGGCCATCCACGCCTTCACCAAATCACTCGCGCAGAACCTGTTGGACAAGGGCATCCGTGTGAATGCCGTGGCGCCAGGCCCGGTGTGGACACCGCTGAATCCCGCTGACCTGCCGGCGGACCAGGTCGAGGATTTTGGCAAGAAAACCCAGATGAAGCGCGCCGCGCAGCCGGAAGAGATTTCGCCCGCCTATGTGTTCCTGGCCTCACCGGTGTGCTCGGGCTACATCACCGGCATTGTGTTGCCCATCACGGGCAGTGTGGGCGCGATCTGAGGTGAGCCCCCGCCCTTGTGAGGGCGGGGCCGGCCTCGGATGACGACCCGTCAAGCGTGGGCTTCTTCTTCGTGCAGTTTCAATGAAATCACCAGCAGGCCTTGCTCATCGATGCGGGCCTCGACGCTTCGTGAATCGACGGCGTTGAGCAGGTCAATCGATTCCTGGAAGTGGGTGGATGAGGTCCAATCCTCCGAGAAGTTGCATTCACCCGAGATCAGCAGTTGACCGTCGCGGATCTCCACCTCGATGTCGTTCTCGGTGGCGCCCGGTAGCAGGACAGTGACCTGAACGGATTGGCCATCGCGCGACACGTCGATGTCCGGGGTCCAATCACTTTGGGCTTGGGGGACCAGCATGCGTCGCCTTTCAAGCCCGCCCCACATGAAACTGCCAAAGCCAGCATCGAACTGCTCCGTCAAGCGTCGCATTTGCTTCAGCGGCGTGACAAACGCACTCAGCATGGAGTTGATCCAGACGCTGGCTGCGCGGTCCAGGTTCTTCTCCAGGGCTTGGGCAAATTCCCGGTTGACGGCCAGTGGCGAGTCCGGCTGGCCCATGGCGTAAGCCGGGCCGAGCAAGTCGGCCCCCACGTCGGTGTTGGAGCTCGGCTGCTCGTCGTCGCTGTGCTGCAGCCCGGCCGGCGGCTGACCTTGCAGTAGTTTGACAAAGCGGTTCAGGTCGGCTTCGATTTCATGGGTCACATTCTGAACCGTGGTCTGCGTGCCCACCCCGTTGGGGTAGTGCACGTTGACGGTGACGGTGGTGCGGGCATCGTCAATGGGGGTGAAGCGCACGGTGGCGGTACTTCGCACGCCCTTCAGCGTCTGCCAGGAAATGAATTTGTTTTCCTCCTGCTCGGTGATCTCGGTGTCGTGGGTGTTGCCCATGAAATCGGGAAAGTTGGAAAACTGCGACCACACGTTGTAGACATCCTCAACGGGTGCGCTCACTTCGATCGATTGTTCCAGGTGGATGGTCATGTTGGTTTCCTCAGGTTGACGGGGACAACTGCCCTGTGTCTGGGGCAACTGCCATTCCCGAGGTCGCCTGGGCTGTGGCCCGGCGCGAGGCCCCCAGCCGCGTAACTTTTTCGGAAAAACCTGCCGGATGCCCTGCCCTGTCAGGCCAGGGCGAATCTGGCGCGCATCCTTGGCCGTGTTTTTGGTTGAATGGCTGTATGGGTATACAGTCCATGGATGTTTTTGGATTCCGCCCCCGTCCCCCTCGGCCGCCTGCACCGAGCGCGCTTGATGCAGATCTGGCGCTCGGCCGGTTGGCCCTGCCGCGATGCCCTCGAGATTGATCTGCTGTCTGCTCGCCTGGTGTCTTTGCGAGCGACGCCCCAAGGCCATGAAACCCTGCACCTGACCGAGGCCGGCATCCAGTGGCTGGCCCTGGCCCGCCAGCAAAATCGCCGAGCCTTGAGTGCCCACGATCGCTTGGCCGAGAAGGTCGCCTTGCAGTTGATGGCCGCAGGGCGGGTGGTGTGGCGCGAGTTGTCCCTGCGCGCCGGGGTGGAGGGTGAAGCCGATGCGTCGACCATGCCTTGTGACGGGGAGGCATCGCCGGTGGCCCTGTGGCCGCAAGACGAGGCCGCCATCGAGCGCAAGGCCTCCTGGCGCATGGCGCGCCCGGATGTTTTCTCGGTGCGCAATACTTCGGTGAAAGCCTACCTGCAACCGGTGGTCCACGAGGTCAAGGCCAGCCGTGCGGACCTGTTGTCCGACCTTCGGCACGAGGCCAAGCGGCAGTCCTACCAATGGCTGTGCTGCGAGTGCTACTACGTGTTCCCGGCGGGCATCGCCGAACCCGACGAGGTTCCACCGGAGTTTGGCGTTTGGCTGTTGCATGGGGGCATGGAGGATGGCCAGTTTGAGCTCGCTCGTCCGGCACGGCATGTGCCTTGCGATCTGCCTTTCGCGGTGTGGCTGGCACTGGCCAAAGCCACGCCGCTGCGCCTGGAGGCCGATGAACCCGCCCAAGCCAGTTTGGACGAGGCCGGCGATTGAAGTACACGGTGGCAGTCCGGGCGCTGTGCGAGTTCACGGCCAAGCAAGGCGACCTGGACCTGCGCTTCACGCCTTCACCCACGGCGCAAGAGGGCATCGCAGGGCACCTGCTGGTGGCGTCGCGGCGGGGCGCGTCCTACGAGTCTGAGATCACCTTGAGCGGTGAACACCAGCACCTGCTGGTGCGTGGCCGTGCTGATGGCTACGACGCATCACTGAATCGCCTGGAAGAGATCAAGACCTTTCGCGGCCGGCTGGACCGCCAGCCCGACAACCACCGCCACCTGCATTGGGCGCAGCTCATGGTCTATGGCTGGCTGCTGTGCCAGGCGCGCGGCCTGAGCGAGGTGGAGCTGGCCTTGGTCTATTTCGACATCGGATCGCAAGACGAAACCGTGCTGCGCCAGCATTGCACCGCCGCGATGCTGCAACAGCACTTTGAAACGCAATGCGAGCGCTTCCTGGCATGGGCCGATCAGGAACTGGCGCACCGCGCCGCGCGCGATTGGGCGCTCACCGCCTTGCCGTTCCCGCACGCCGAGTTCCGCACCGGCCAGCGCGCTTTGGCCGAGTCCGTCTACAAGGCCAACAGCGCGGGCCGTTGCCTGATGGTGCAAGCGCCCACCGGCATTGGCAAAACCATTGGCACGGTCTTTCCGCTGCTCAAGGCCTGTCCGGGGCAAAAGCTCGACAAGGTCTTCTTCCTGACGGCCAAGACCTCGGGGCGCGGCGTGGCCTTGAACGCGTTGGCGCTGATCAAGCGCAGCGCCCCCGCCTTGCCCTTGCGCGTCATCGAGCTGGTGGCCAAGGACAAGGCCTGCGAGCACCCCGACAAAGCTTGCCATGGCGCCTCATGCCCTTTGGCGCAAGGCTTTTATGATCGGCTGCCCCAGGCCCGCACGGCGGCGGCCGCTGCAGGCACCCTGGACAAAGCCACCTTGCGCACCGTGGCCCTGGCTCACCAGGTCTGCCCCTATTACTTGGGCCAGGAGATGGTGAAATGGAGCGATGCCGTGGTGGGCGACTACAACCACTACTTCGACCTGAACGCCATGCTGCATGGTCAGGCTGTGGGCCAGCCATGGCGCGTCAGCGTGTTGGTGGACGAGGCGCACAACCTGGTCGAGCGGGCCCGCAAGATGTACACGGCAGCGCTGGACCAGGCCAGTCTGGGCGCGGCGCGACGCTCGGCCCCGGCCCCGCTCAAGAAAGCCCTCGACCGTTTGCACAAAAGCTGGAACGCCACGCACCAGGGGCAGCTGGATGACTACCAGGTGCATGCGCAGTTGCCCGAGGCCTTCATGTTCAAGCTGCAGCAAGCCACCAACGCCATCACCGAACACCTGAGCGAGCACCCGACCCTGGTCGATGAAGCCTTGCAGGCCTTCTACTTCGAGGCCTTGCACTTCACGCGCCTGAGCGAATCCTTTGGCGAGCATTCGCTGTTCGACATCACCCGGCATGGCAAGCAGTCCACCTTGTGCATCCGCAACGTGGTGCCCGCCAGCTTCCTGAGGCCGCGGTTCACCAACGCGCATTCGGTCACCCTGTTCTCGGCCACCTTGCGGCCCCAGCAGTTCTACGGCGACTTGCTGGGCCTGCCCGACAACACCGCCTGGATCGATGTGGACTCGCCGTTCAGCCACGAGCAATTGAGTGTGCAGGTGGCGGCCCACATCTCGACCCGTTACCAGCACCGGCAAGCGTCCTTAGGCCCTGTGGTGGACGTGATGGCCCGTCAGTATGAACAGCAGCCCGGCAACTACCTGGCCTTTTTCAGCAGCTTTGATTACCTGGACGAGGTGGCCGCCTTGTGGGCGGCGCGCATGCCGCAGGTCACCACCTGGAAGCAGTCGCGCCGCATGAGTGAAGGCGACCAGGCGCAGTTCCTGGCGCGGTTCACTGAACAGGGCCAAGGCATGGGCTTCGCGGTGCTGGGCGGCTCGTTCGCCGAGGGCATCGACTTGGCCGGGCAACGGCTGATCGGTGCCTTCATCGCCACCTTGGGCTTGCCCCAGGTCAACCCGGTCAACGAGCAGATCCGCCTGCGCATGGCCGATCTGTTTGGCGATGGCTACGCCTACACCTACCTGTACCCCGGATTGCAGAAGGTGGTGCAGGCGGCGGGCCGCGTGATCCGCACGCAGACCGACCGGGGGGTGGTGCACCTCATGGACGACCGCTTTGGCCGGCCCGAGGTGCGCGGCTTGCTACCCGCCTGGTGGCGGCTTGGCTAGGCCCTGGCCAACATTCTGCGGGCCAGGAAGACCGTCACCGGCTGGTACCACGAGCCCGCGATGCGCACCAGCAAATCCATGAACTTCGCGTCGGCACCGATCAATGCTCGGCGCTCGTCGCGCTCGACCGCGCGCAAAATCTGCAAGGCCGCGCTCTCGGCCGAGGTGCCACCCAATGCCTTGTTGAAACGGGCGCGCGCTTCCTCAACATCGCCTCCGCAGCGAGAGGTCACGCTCTCGTCAATGCGGGCCGTGTGCGCGATGCTCGTGCGAATGCCACCTGGGTGAATGCACGTGGCGCTGACGCCGCAAGCTTCCAGGTCGAGTTCCTGTCGCAAGGACTCGGTGAAACCTCGCACCGCAAACTTGCTGGCGTTGTAGGGGGCTTGGCTGGGTGCGGCCATCAGCCCCGCAAGGCTGGACACGTTGATCACATGCCCTTCGCCGGCCCTTTTGAGATGCGGCAGGAAAGCCTGCGTGCCCCACACGACGCCCCAAAAGTTGATGCCCATGATCCAGTGGAAGTCCTTCTCCGACACTGTTTCAACAAATGCGCCAATGGCCACGCCGGCGTTGTTGAAGATCAGGTTGACCCGGCCGTGGTCAGCCACGACCTGGTCGGCCCAGCCGAACACCGCTTCGCGGCTGCTCACGTCCAACCGAGTGGTCGTGACCTTCACGCCAAAGTGGCACGCCAGATTGGCGGTCTCCAGCAGCCCCGCCTCGTTGATGTCGCTCAGCGCCAGATGGCAGCCTCGTCGGGCCAGCTCCAAGGCCAAGGTGCGCCCCATGCCGGACGCCGCACCTGTGATGGCGGCGACCTTGTTCTTCAAACTCTTCATCGGGTCGAACTTCTCTTGCTGCTGAGGTAATCCGCATCATGCGCTCAACCCGGTGATCATCAGCTGCTGTGCGCGATCCGCTTGCCCGATCCTGGTGGCGTGCAGGTGTAGGTCACTTCCTGGCCGGGGATGCCGGCCAGTGAGCGCAAGGCCGCGTCGCTGCGACGCGCACCGTCGGCTGCCACGAAGGCCGCGCCTGCCACGTCGTACAAGTAACCGCGCTTGGCGCCAGATTCAATCACCTGGGCCACCAGGTCGCATTCGGTCACGTTGCCACCCAGCTCCTTGGACACGAAGGGTGTGCGGGCGCGCTGGATGAGCAGGTCGATGCGCGGGTTCACGGCGGTGGTGTTGTAAGACGCCAGCGTGACTTGCTGGCCCACGATCGGCGCCAGGTCACTGTCGATGACGTGCATGTAGTCAGCCACATCACGGCGCATGGCGTCGGGATTGATGAGCGGGAAGCCCGAGTTCAAGGTGGGCTGGAACACGCGCACCGTGAAGAAGTGCGCCAACAGGTCCACCGTGCCATCGTTGATGAAGCCATAGCCACGGACCTGCGGGCCCATGAAGCCCGAACCCGGCGCGGTGGAGAAGGGCACGGCGGGTGTGCCGAAGCGACCCACCTTGGTGTACATGTTGCGCAGGTGCGGGATCTTGAAGATCTGCGAGTTGCCCTCGAAACTCTGATCGCCACCCGTGCCATACATGCCCTTGGCCGGATCCACGGTGTGGCAACCATTGCAGTTGTTGTTGGGCGTGATGGACGTGCCGTCGGCCCTCAGGATCTTGAAGCCATCCGAAGGGCGGTCGCCGAAGTAGAAGTCAAAGCCACGCTTCTGGGCCGGGGTCAGCGAGTTGTCCAGGTTGCGGATCGGGTTGGGGGGCAGTTGCACCGCGAGCTGGAAGTCCGCGAAGGTCTGCATCTCTGCCTCGCTCATCGGGGCCGGGTTGCCCAGCAGGCCTTCAAACGCCACCGAGAAGTTCTTGAACGACAGGTTGGTGTCCGTGGCCGAGGTGCCAAAGGCCCCCACGGCGCGGTCGCCACGCCAGTGCATGGCGCCCGCGTTGACCATGCCGCGCAGGGTTTGCGTGGTCATGGGGCCCTTGATGGGGTGGAAGTCTTTCGGATCGTCGCTGCCGTTGATCTTGTTCTTCACGCCGAAAACAAGCTTGGCGATCGGGAAGGCGAGGTCTGAGGTGAACCTGCCAGGGATCGGGCTTTTCGTGACCAGGCCATCCGGATCACCCAGGTCCCAGGCCAGGTCATCGGCATCACCGAAGGTGTGGCAACTGGCGCAGGAGGCCTCGCCATTGGCCGACGAGCGTTGGGCGTCATACAGGAAGGGGCGGCCGGCGATGATGTTGGCGGGTTCGGGGTTGAGCAAAGGCGCCTGGGCAATCTCGGTGCGCGTGGCAAGGTTCACCACCTTCACGGCGTTGTCGAAGCGGGTCATCACGTACATGCGGCCACGTGCTTCGTCGAGCACCACGCCGCTGGGGCCACCGCCACTCACATTGATGTAGTTGGCACTGGCCGTGCGTGGGTTGAAGGTGTTGGCCTCCAGCTCGGCCGTGTCGAACACGCCGATGCGGCTGGAGCCATAAGCGGCGACGTACAGGGTGCGGCCATCCTTGGTCACGGCCATCTCCAGCGGGCTGGCCAGGCTGTGGTTCTTGGTGGTGGGATCGAAGCCGGGGTTGGTGACCAGCTTGCTGTAGTCGATGTGCTTGTTGAGGTGGCGGGGCAGCACGGTTGAGCCGGAGATCACCGTGACGCGTGCCAGGGCCAGTTTGCCTTGAACGGTTGAGCCACCAAACTTGCCCGAGCCTTCAAACCGGGTCATGTTGTTGGCTTCGGTGTTGCTCACGTACAGCTTGCCGGTGACGGGGTTGGCCACCATGTTGAACAGCACGGTGCCCACGTGGGGAAAGGCCACCTTCTCGGTCAGTGCATTGGCATCGACGGCGAACACGTCCTTGTCGGGCAGGGTGAACTCGACCGCGCTGTTCCAGTTGCGGCCAACCTCGTCCTCCCAGCGCTTGGTGGCGTTGTTGTACTTGACCAGCATCCCCGTCTTGGGGGCGGGCTTGCCTTCGGCATTGGTTTGCGGGCCCAGGCGGCCGCCTGGCATGAGCTTGCCTTTGACAAAGCAGGGCATCTTCAGGTCGAAGCTGTCGCAGACCACTTCTTCATTGAGCGACGAGGTTTCGTTGCCCGACTTGAAGGCGGCCACGTACACCGTGTTGCGGTCCGGGCTGACGGCCAGGGCGCGCGGCGTGTCGGCGAAGAAACTCATGATGCGCAGGGGCACGCCACCCACGGCGTAGCTGCCCACGCTGGCGGGGTTGAACACCCAGACGTCGGCACGGCCAATGCTGGCGGTGGTCAGTTTGGGATCGCCAGCACCCGGCACGCTTTTCAGCGAAGGGTCCGTGCGCTGCTGGCCCCGGTGGGCTGTGGTGATGAAGGCGCGGGCGGGCGAGCCGGCGAAGACGATGTCGCGGGGCTCGTCGCCCACCAGCAGGGTCTGTGTGACCCGGGGAGCACCGTCCAGCTTCACGATGCTGACGCTGTCCGACAGGTGGTTGACCACCCAGACTTCGTTGTTGCTGCGTGCGGCCACGGCCACGGGTTCCAGCCCCACGGGGATGCGGGCGAACAGTTGCAGGCCGCTGCTGGTGATGTTGAAGACATCCAGCGTGTTGTTGGGCGTGTTGACCGCGAACAGGCGCGTGCCGTCGGGCGATTGGGCCAGGGGGCGCACATGGCCGCTTTCGAAAGCCAGGAAGGAGGGCGATGCGGCCTGAGCGCCAGACCACAAGAGCGCGGTCGACAGAACGGAGAACAGGAAGGTCTTGCGCAGCGCTTGGCGAAGGGGGTTGGGCATGGAGAGGTCCTAGAGCTTGTACGGCAAAGCAGCCATGAGGTGCTTTGACTTTAGGCAAGCGCCACGGGCGGCGTAAGGCGGGAAGCGTGGGGTTGTCGGCCTGTGGTCACCCCACCCCCCTCATTCGAGTAGGGTGGATTGGTGTGTTGTCATATAACGCGATTCGGGCAATCCCTAGTGTTTGATTTTTCGGGCCAGCGGCCGCACCTGTTCGCTGACCACGAACACCTCACCATCGGGCTGCACCGCCGGGTTGATCGCGAAGCCGCCGGTGAACTCGCCAAAGGCAGGCAGGGTGAGCA
>CAZKPN010000009.1:75151-77339 GCA_964554655.1 uncultured Aquabacterium sp.
GCCGGGTTGATCGCGAAGCCGCCGGTGAACTCGCCAAAGGCAGGCAGGGTGAGCACGCCCTGGTGCAGCCAGAAGATGGGCAAACGCAGGCGGTCGGTGCGGCTTCGCAGATGGACCACGGGGTGCACATGGCCGGCCAGGGTCAGGGTGCCTTGGGCCTGGTCGCCATTTGGTTCAGGCGGGTGGTGGACACCGCGCAAGCAGCCCTGAACGTAGGGCCCGGTGATCGACTGGATGCCGAATGAGGCCTGGACGCGGCCGGCGTGCAGATCATGGTTGCCCTCGATCACCAGGCAATGCAGCTGCGGATGACGCTGGCGCCAGTGGGACAAGGCCGCCAGGGTGCCGCTGGCGTGGCTCTCTTTGGCATGCAGGAAATCGCCCAGCACCACCAGGTGTCGGGCCTGGCAGCGGTCGATCGCTTGAGACAGCCGGGCCAGCGTGCCGGTGGTGGTGCCTTGTGGCACGGGCAAGCCGCGTGCGCGGAACACGGCGGCCTTGCCCAGGTGCACATCGGCGACGAACAGGGTGCTGGTGTCAGGGTGGAAGGCCGCGCGCTCGGGCATCAGTTGCAGCCTGAGCAGCGTTGGTGAGTTGGGTGGCCAGTTCAGCGTGTGGTCCATGCGTGGGTCCATGGGGTTCAGGCCTGGCTGGCCTTGTCGTTCAACTCGGTGAGCAATTGCTGGATGCGGTCTTGCAGTTTGTGCGTGCTCAGGCGTTCGCGCAGGCGCTCCACCAGCAGCGGAAACGAGAACGGCGTCCACCGCTTCAAGGCTTTCACCTCCCACCGTTTGGCTTGCAGTGCGCGCAGCACGCCGTCCAGGCGATCCAGTTCGTACTCCTGCTTGAGCACCTCGCGCTCGGCCTGGCTCAGCAACAGATTGCCGGGGTCGTATTTTCGGAACACCTCGAAGAACAGGCTGCTGGAGGCCTGGATCTGCTTGGTGCTTTTGGGCGCGCCCGGAAAGCCTGGAAAGACCAGGCCGGACACGCGGGCGATCTCGCGAAAGCGCCGCTGCGACAACTCGGCCGCGTTCAGGCTGCCCAGCACATCGGGCAGCAAGTTCTCTGTGCTGAGCAAGGAGGGCAGCAGTTGCGCGTCCACCGGCTCGGTGCTCAACAGTTCGATCCCGTAGTCGTTGAAGGAGATTGAAAAAGTGCGTGGTGCGATCTGGCCAAAGCGGTAGGCCCACAGCGTGGCCAGGGCCAGGTTCACCTGCCGACCGGCGAAGGGGTAGATGTAGAGGTGATGGCCTTCGCGTGACTTCAGGCTTTCGACCAGCACGGTGTCGGGTGTCGGCAAGGCTGACCAGCTTTGTTGCACGGCCAGCAAGGGCCGCAGGGCCTGCATCTCGGGCGGGTGCGGGCCCTCTTCCGGCTTGGAGGCGAATTCGGCCAGCTCTTCCAGCATGGCGTGCGCCAGCTCGGAGGACATGGGCATCTTGCCGCCGTTCCAGCGCGGCACGGCGGCGCGCTGTCCTTTGGCCAGGCGAACGTAGGCGGTCATGTCGTGCACCTTGACCAGCTCCAGCAAGCGGCCCGCGAACAAAAAGCAATCGCGCGGGCGCAGGCGGGCGATGAAGCTTTCTTCCACGGTGCCCAGCACGGGGCCGCGCAGGTAGGACACCTTGAGGTTGGCGTCGCTCACGATCGTGCCCACCGACATGCGGTGGCGGCGCGCCAGTTGGGCGTTGACGAGGTGGTAGCGGCCGTGCTCGTCGGCCTCGATGCGGCGGTAGTCCGGGTAGGCCTGCAGCGAGTCGCCACCGCGTCCGGCGAAGTCCAGCACCCAGGTCCACTCTTCTGGCGTGAGGTGGCGGTAGGCGTGCGTGGTTCGAACCTCGTTGTACAGCGCCTGGCTGTCGAAGCCACCGCCCAGGGCCACGGTGACCACGTGCTGGATGAGCACGTCGAAAGGCTTGTCCGGGCTGATGCGCGCTTCAATGTGGCCTTGCTGCACGGCGCGGCGCGCGGCGGCGGCTTCCAGCAACTCGATGCTGTGCGTGGGCACCAGCGTGATGCGGGAAGGCTGCCCCGGCGCGTGCCCTGAGCGGCCCGCGCGTTGCAGCAGGCGCGCCACGCCTTTGGCCGAGCCGATCTGCAGCACGCGCTCCACTGGTGAGAAGTCCACGCCCAGGTCCAGGCTGGAGGTGGCCACCACAGCCTTCAAGCTGCCAGCCTTGAGACC
>CAZKPN010000010.1:0-17802 GCA_964554655.1 uncultured Aquabacterium sp.
CCATCAGCGGCACGGCCACACAAGGCCAGACGCTGACGGCCAGCAACAACATCGCCGACATCGACGGCCTGGGCACGATCACCTACCACTGGTACCGTGGTGGTGTGGACACGGGCTCCACGGGCACGACTTATGTGCTGAGCGAATCTGACGTGGGCGCGGTCATGACGGCGGTGGCCACGTACACCGATGCCCATGGCACGGCCGAATCGGTGACCAGTTCGGCCACCGCCGCCGTGGCCAACGTCAACGATGCGCCCACGGGCGCGGTGAGCATCAGTGGCACGGCCACGCAGGGCCAGACCTTGACGGCGAGCAACAACATTGGCGACATTGACGGCCTGGGCACGATCACCTACCACTGGTACCGTGGCGGTGTCGACACGGGATCGACGGGCGCCACCTACGTGCTGTCTGAGTCCGACGTGGGTGCCGTCATGACGGCCGTGGCCACCTACACCGACGCACACGGTGCCGCCGAGTCGGTGACCAGTGCGGCCACATCGGCGGTGGCCAATGTCAATGATGTGCCCACTGGCACGGTGACGATCAGCGGTACGGCAACCCAAGGCCAGACCTTGACGGCCAGTGACAACCTGGCCGACATCGATGGCCTGGGCGCGATCACCTACCACTGGTACCGTGGGGGCGTGGACACCGGCAGTACGGGCACCACCTACGTGCTGTCTGAATCTGACGTGGGCGCCGTCATCACGGCCGTGGCCACGTACACGGACGGGCATAGCACGGCCGAGTCGGTGACCAGCACGGCCACCGCCGCCGTGACCAACGTCAACGATGCGCCCACCGGCACGGTCACGGTCACGGGCACGGCCACCCAAGGCCAGACCTTGACCGCCGGCAACAACCTGGCCGATGCAGATGCCCTTGGGGCGATCACCTACCACTGGTTGCGTGATGGCGTGGACACCGGCAGTACTGGCGGCACCTACGTGCTGACCGAAGCGGATGTGGGCAAGGTCATTTCCGCTCAGGCCAGCTACACCGATGGCCATGGCACATTGGAGACGGTGACCAGCAGCGCGACAGCCAGCGTGGCCAATGTCAACGACAGTCCGACGGGCTCCGTGACCATCGCAGGGACGGTCATGCAGGGCAACACCCTCACCGCGAGCAACAGCATTGCCGATGCGGATGGTCTGGGGGCCATCACCTACCACTGGCTGCGCGATGGCGTGGACACTGGCAGCACTGGCGCAACCTACGCACTGACCGAAGACGATGTGGGGGCGACCATGTCGGTCCAAGCCACCTACACGGACGGGCATGGCGCCAATGAAGTCGTCACGAGCGCAGCGACAGCCGCAGTGCTTGACATGAACGATCTGCCAACCGGCACCGTGACGGTGACGGGCGCGGCCACCCAAGGCCAGACATTGACCGCCAGCGACAACCTGGCCGATGCGGATGGCCTGGGCACCATCACCTACCACTGGTACCGTGGTGGCGTGGACACCGGCAGCACGGGCACCACCTATGTGCTGTCTGAATCCGACGTCGGTGAGGTCATCACGGCGGTGGCCACGTACACCGATGGCCATGGTACGGCCGAATCGATGACCAGTGCGGCCACGGCGGCGGTGGTCAACATCAACGACACGCCCACTGGAGGTGTGACCATCAGCGGCACGGCCACGCAAGGCCAGACCTTGACGGCCAGCGACAACCTGGCCGATGCGGATGCACTGGGCGCGATCACCTACCACTGGTACCGTGGTGGCGTGGACACTGGATCCACGGGCGCCACCTATGTTCTGGGTCAGGCGGATGTGGGGGCTGTCATCACGGCGGTGGCCACGTACACGGACGGGCACGGTACCGCCGAATCGGTGACCAGTTCGGCCACCTCCGCCGTGGCCAATGTCAACGATGTACCCACAGGCAGCGTCACCATCAGCGGCACGGTTACCCAAGGCCAAACCTTGACGGCCAGCAACAACCTGGTCGATATCGACGGCTTGGGCACGATCACCTACCACTGGTACCGTGGAGGCGTGGACACCGGCAGCACAGGCACCACCTACGTGCTGAGCGAATCCGACGTGGGTGCGGGCATCACCGCAGTGGCCACGTACACCGATGGTCATGGCACGGCTGAATCGGTGACCAGCGCAGCCACCGCTGCCGTGGCCAACGTCAATGATGCGCCCACAGGCAGCGTGACGATCAGCGGCACGGCCACGCAAGGCCAAACGCTGACGGCCAGCAACAACCTGGCCGACATCGACGGCCTGGGGGTGATCACCTACCACTGGTACCGTGGTGGCGTGGACACTGGATCGACGGGTGCCACTCATGTGTTGAGCGAATCCGACGTGGGGGCAGTCATGACGGCGGTGGCCACCTACACCGACGCGCACGGCGCCGCCGAGTCAGTGACCAGCACGGCCACCGCTGCCGTGGCCAACATCAACGATGCACCCACCGGAAGCGTGACCATCACCGGCACGCCCACACAAGGCCAGACCCTGACGGCCAGTGACAACATCGCCGACATCGATGGCCTGGGGGCCATCACCTACCACTGGTACCGTGGTGGCGTGGACACTGGATTGACTGGCACGACCTACCTGCTGTCTGAATCTGACGTGGGCGGAGTCATGACAGCGGTGGCCACGTACACGGATGGTCATGGCACCAGTGAGACAGTCACCAGTGCGGTGACTTCCGCCGTGGCCAACGTCAACGATGTGCCCACGGGCACGGTGACCATCAGCGGCACAGCCACGCAAAGCCAAACGCTGACGGCCAGCAACAATCTCGCTGACATCGATGGTCTGGGCGCCATCACCTACCACTGGTACCGTGGTGGGGTGGACACCGGCAGCACCGGCACGACTTATGTGCTGTCTGAATCTGATGTGGGCACCGCCATCACAGCCGTGGCCACCTACACCGATGCGCACGGCACGGCCGAGTCAGTGACCAGCACGGCCACCGCTGCCGTGGCCAACATCAACGATGCGCCCACCGGAAGCGTTGCCATCACCGGCACGGCCACGCAAGGCCAGACGCTGACGGCCAGCAACAGCGTTGCCGACATTGATGGCCTGGGCGCGATCACGTACCACTGGTATCGGGGCGGTGTGGACACGGGATCGACTGGATCCACCTACGTGTTGAACGAATCCGATGTTGGCTCGGCCATCACAGTGGTGGCCGCGTACACCGATTCGCACGGCACGGCCGAATCGGTGACCAGTTCGGCCACCTCGGCCGTGGCCAATGTCAACGATGTGCCGACAGGCGCTGTGACCATCAGCGGCACGGCCACGCAGGGGCAGACCTTGACGGCCAGCCACAACATCGTTGACATCGATGGCTTGGGGACCATCACCTACCACTGGTACCGTGGCGGCGTGGACACCGGCAGCACGGGCACGACCTATGGGCTGTCCGAATCCGACGTGGGTGCGGTCATCACGGCCGTGGCCACCTACACCGATGCCCATGGCACGGCCGAATCGGTGGCCAGCGTGGCCACTTCCGCCGTGGCCAATGTCAACGATGCGCCCACAGGCAGCGTGACCATCAGCGGCGCAGCCACTCAAGGGCAAACCTTGACCGCCAGTGACAACATCGCCGACATCGACGGCCTGGGCACGATCACCTACCACTGGTACCGTGGTGGTGTGGACACGGGCTCCACGGGCACGACTTATGTGCTGAGCGAATCTGACGTGGGCGCGGTCATGACGGCGGTGGCTACGTACACCGATGCTCACGGCACGGCCGAATCAGTGACCAGCTCAGCCACGGCGGCCGTGGCCAATGTGAACGATGCGCCCACGGGCGCGGTGACCATCAGCGGCACGGCCACACAAGGCCAGACGCTGACGGCCAGCAACAACATTGCCGACATCGATGGCCTGGGCACCATCACGTATCACTGGTACCGTGGTGGTGTGGACACGGGCAGCACGGGCACCACCTACGTGTTGTCTGAGTCCGACGTGGGCGCCATCATGACGGCGGTGGCCACCTACACCGATGGTCATGGTGCGAGTGAATCAGTGACCAGCGCGGCCACGGCGGCGGTGGCCAATGTCAACGATGCGCCCACGGGCGCGGTGACCATCAGCGGCACATCCACGCAAGGCCAAACGCTGACCGCGAGCAACAACATCGCCGACATCGACGGCGTGGGTTCCATCACCTACCACTGGTATCGCGGTGGCGTGGACACCGGCAACACGGGCACCACCTACGTGCTGTCTGAATCGGATGTGGGCACCGCCATCACGTCCGTGGCCACCTACACCGATGGCCATGGCTCGACCGAATCGGTGACCAGCTCGGCCACAGCGGTGACCAATGTCAACGACGTGCCGACCGGAAGCGTGACGATCGGGGGCACAGCCACGCAAGGCCAGACGCTGACGGCGAGCAACAACATTGCCGACATAGATGGCCTGGGTGCGATCACCTACCACTGGTACCGTGGTGGCGTGGACACCGGCAGCGTGGGCGTGACTTATGTGCTGAGTGAGTCGGATGTCGGTGCCACCATCACGGCGGTGGCCACGTACACGGACGGGCATGGCACCGCCGAATCGGTGACCAGTTCGGCGACGTCGGCCGTGGCCAATGTCAACGACGCGCCAACCGGAAGCGTGACCATCAGCGGCACAGCCACACAAGGCCAAACGCTGACGGCCAGCAACAACATCGCCGACATCGACGGCGTGGGTTCCATCACCTACCACTGGTATCGCGGTGGCGTGGACACTGGCAGCACGGGCAACACCTACGTGCTGTCTGAATCGGATGTGGGCACAGCCATCACGGCCGTGGCCACTTACACCGATGCTCACGGCACAGCAGAGACCATCACCAGCGGTGCCACAACCGCCGTGGCCAACATCAATGACCTGCCCACCGGGGCCGTGACCATCACCGGCACGGCCGCTCAAGGCCAGACTTTGACCGCCAGCCACAACCTGGCCGACGCCGATGGGCTGGGCGCCATCACCTACCACTGGCTGCGCGATGGCGTGGACACTGGCAGCACGGGCAGCACCTACGTCCTGACCGAAGCGGATGTGGGCTCGAGCATGACGGTTCAAGCCACCTACACCGATGGCCATGGCGCCAACGAAGGCGTGGCCAGCAGCGCCACCGGGGCCACCGCCAATGTCAACGACGACCCCACCGGTGCAGTGACCATCGGCGGAACACCCGCCCAAGGCCAGACCTTGAGCGCCAGCAGCAACATGGCCGATGCCGATGGCTTGGGCACCGTCACCTACCATTGGCTGAGCAATGGCGTGGACACGGGCCTCACGGGCACCACCTACGCCTTGTCTCAAGCCGATGTGGGCGCCCAGATCCGCGTCCTGGCCACCTACACGGACCAGCATGGATCGGCCGAGTCCATGACCAGCGCTTCCAGCGCAACCGTGGCCAATGTCAATGACGCACCGCTGTTGGGTGCGGGCAGCATGCTGATGGCGGCCAGTCCTTCGGTCACCGTTGACACCGGCACCTTGCTGAGTACCGCGACCGACCTGGACGGCGACACCTTGACCGTGCAAGTCATGGACACCGTGACGCATGGCCAACTGACCATCCTGGGCGATGGCAGCCTGCACTACCAGGCGACGGCCGGGTTCTCGGGCATGGACCAGTTCACCTACGTGGCGTTTGACGGCCAGCTGCAAAGCAGCCTGCGAACAGTGATGATCTCGGTGGCGAGCCCGCCGGTTGACGAGGTGATCATCGTCAATCCGGGCACGGGGACCAGCACCCCCACGACGCCATCAACCCCTGTCGATTCTGGTCCGGTGATTGACGCATCAACCCCTGTCACTCCGCCGACGATGGATCCCATTCCTGACCCGGTTGTGGTGACCCCCCCCGGCACGGAGCAAGGCACCGGCGACAGCGTCGGTGATCAGGGTGACTTGTCCGGGTTGCCACCCACGGGCGCCTCCAGCTCCTCGAATGGCTCGTCAGGGGCGGGTGGCGCGCTGGCTCGCTATGCCGGCACCTCGTCGTTCAATGGGGCTTATCAGGGACAGAGTTTTAATTTCCGCCTGGATCTCGGGGGGCTGGACCTGGCATTCAACGCGGGTCGGGCTTTCATGGCTTCGATCAATGGCATGAAGCCCATTGAGGACGGGTCGGGTGGTCTGGGCCTGAACCTCTCCTTGAACGCCGGCTCCGACCATGGTGGCGCACACGCTGCCTCATTGAACTTCGCAGAGACGCCTGATGACCAGTTGGTCAAGGTGCAGAAAGTGGCCGTGCAGACTTCGGGCGCGGTCGTCTCGGTGGGGGCTGTGTGGTGGGCCGCGCGCATGTCAGGCCTGCTGGCCAGTTTGATGATCAGCACGCCGGCCTGGCGCTCCATCGACCCCTTGCCGGTGATGGGCCTCAGCAATGGCCCCGAGGGCGATGATGAGGAAGAGGATGACCCCTTGGCACCCCAAGGCGAGCGTCACATGGACGAGAAAGCAGCCGGTCTTTTCAGCGCCCAGGCACCATCCATGCCCCGCGACCTGGAGCGCATTGGCTGAGCGGCCGTGTGCGTTCAGGTCCGCCAGACCCGTGGTGGGCAGGCCGCCATTTGCCAAGCCACATCACGCCAACAGGCCCGCACCTCGGTGAGCAATTGCATGGCGGGCTCCACGCGATTCGCCAGCACGCGCAGCACCACCACTTCACCGTGTGGACTGGTGCAACCGGCTTGCGCTTTCAAGGCATGCGCCTCGATCAAGGCCCGGGCACCATCCAGCAAGGCCTCTCGACGCGCGCTGGGCATGGCCCGGCCAGTGGCAAACCACAAGGTGGCCATCACGCGGTGCCCCGCCCACCCCAAGGGGCTGTCCAGCAAGCGATGGTCATTGGCCCTGACCGTACCGCGCTCCAGCCACACGCCCGGCAGGTCGATGCTCTGCGTGTAGTGGCCGTCAGCATGGGCCGGATCGTCGAACAGCTCGCCCGCCGCCGGCAGGCCCAGGGCCAGCACATCCCAGCCCATCATCTCGGCACCAGGGGCCAACTCAAAACGCATGCGGTTCTCGGCGCGGCAACCACGGTAGGCGATGGTTTCCAGCGGCAGCCATTCCAGCCGCGCGCCATCGGCCACCTTGGCGATCAATGATTGCTGGGCCAACTCGCCAGCGCTGCGGTAAAAGCGCGTGGCCCCAGGTGTGGTGATCAAGGCGTGGCTGCCAGGCGCCAACTGCGCTTCAATCTCCAGCACGTCACCACCGGCGATGCCGCCAGGCGGGTGCACCAGCACGTGGTGGCACACGGCGTCGCCCTCCGGGTAAAGGCGCTGCAACACGCGCAGCGGCCCGTGGTGCAGGTCGTGCGCGATCGTGCGCTGGCCGTCAAGGCGGTAATCCAGGGTCAGGTGGCCAAGCCAGCTCATGGGGCAACTACAAAGTTCAAGGCAAGGCGCTCAGTGTAGTGGCCGGGCCGACTCGTGCCAGCCGCCCAGCACCGCCCGGCTCAAGGCCGACAGCATGGCAAACAGGCCAACGCCTGTCAGGGTGATCAGCAGCAGCGCGGCGAACATGCGCGGGATGTTGAGCTGGTAGCCCGATTGCAGGATCTGGTAGGCCAGCCCGGTGCCCGTGCCCCCGGTGCCCGCCACGAACTCGGCCACCACCGCCCCGATCAAGGACAACCCGCCCGAGATGCGCAGCCCCGCCATGAAAAAGGGCAGGGCACTGGGGATGCGCAGCCGCAGCAGCAGTTGCCAGCGGCTGGCCCCCTGCAACTTGAAATAGTCGGCCAGGCCCGGGTTGATGCTGCGCAAACCGGTGGTGGTGTTGGCAATGATGGGGAACAAGGCCACCAGCGTGGCGCACAACACCAGCGACAAGGTCGGGTCCTTCACCCAGATGATGATCAGCGGGGCGATGGCCACGATGGGCGTGACTTGCAGCAGCACCGCGTACGGAAAAAACGCGGCTTCGATCCAGCGGCTTTGCACGAACACGAAGGCGATCAGGCTGCCGATCACGATCGACGCCGCAAAGGCCAGCAAGGTGATCTTCAAGGTCACCAGCCAGGCCGCGCCCAGCAGGTCCCAGTCTGCCACCAGCGTCTGGCCAACCAACCAGGGCGAGGGCACCAGGTAGGCAGGCACCTCAAAGTAAGTGACCCAGGCTTGCCACGCGCCCAGCAGGCATGCGGCCGCCAGCGCGGGCAAGGCCAGGCGCAGGGTGGCTTCTCGGCGAGAGGCTGATGCGCTGCTCATGCAACCGCCTTGGAAGCATCGCTCAGGCACTGGCGCAGGTGTCGCTCCAGCGTGTGAAAGGCCGTGCTGGCGCGCCAATCGTCGCCGCGCGGGTAGGGGGCGCCAATGCTGATCTCGTCCACGATGCGGCCGGGGTGAGCCCCCATGACCACCACGCGCTGCGACAGGTACACCGCTTCGCTGATCGAGTGGGTCACGAACACCACGCTCAAGCCTTGGGCCTGCCAAAGCTTCAGCAGCTCGTCGTCCAGCCCTTGGCGCGTGATCTCGTCCAGGGCGCCAAAGGGTTCGTCCATCAACAAAATCTGTGGCTCGGTCACCAGGCCTCGGGCAATGGACACGCGCATCTGCATGCCGCCCGACAGCTCACGTGGCCTTTGCCGGGCAGCGCCTTGCAATCCCACCAATGCCAGGGCCCGAGCCACGCGGGCTTCGCCCTGCGGCCTGGGCACATGGGCCAGGTCCAGCGGCAGGCGCACATTGGCCTGCACGCTGGCCCAGGGCATCAAGGTGGCCTCCTGGAACACAAAGGACAAGCGCTGGCCTTGCACCACGATGCCGCCTTGCGTGGGCAGCAGCAGGCCCGCCATCATGCGGAGCAAGGTGCTCTTGCCGCAACCCGAGGGGCCCAGCAAGGTGACGAACTCGCCCTCGGCCACCGACAGGTTCACCGGCTGCAAGGCCTGCGTGCCATTGGGGTAGACCTGCGTGGCCCCCTGGACTTCAATCGCGGAATGCATGCTCAAACCGGCGTGCTCCCGGGCTCAGGGCATGACCTTGGCCGGCGCGATGAAATCGGTTCGGTAGGTTTGTTTGAGCGGCACCTTGGCCGGGTCCACCAGCTTTTGCTTGACCAGCATGTCGTAGGTCTGCTTCATGCGCTCGTCCGTGATGATGCCGATGCCCAGCTTGGCCGCGTCGCCCCCCATCACCGTGCCGGTGTCTTTCAGGGTGGCAATGCCGTAGGCCAGTTGCTCATCGGTCATGTTGGGGTTGTCTTTCCTGATCAGCGCATTGGCGGGGGAGGGGTCTCCCGTCAGGTAGCTCTTCCAGCCTTCCATCGAGGCTTTGACGAAGGCCGCCACCGCCTTGGGCCGCTCCTTCAGGGTCTTGTCCATGCAGACCACGGCCGTGGCATAGGGCGGCCAGCCTTCATCGGCCAGCATGAAGACGCTGGGTTTGAGCTTGCCCTCCTTCTGGATGGCAAAGGGCTCGGACGCCAGGTAGCCTTGCTGCGCGATGCCCTTGTCGGCCAGAAAGGGCTGGATGTTGAAGGTGTAGGGCCGCATCTGGCTGTCGGTGAAACCGTATTTGGTCTTGAGCCAGGGCCAGTAGGTCACCATGCCAGCGCTGCCAATCAGCAGGGTGCGGCTTTTCAGCTCGGTTAGTTGCTTGACATCGGGGTGAGCAATCAGCACCACCGGGTCTTTCTGGAAAGCGGCGGCCACGGTCACGGCCTTGATGCCTTGCGCCCAGGACTGGATGGTCTGCACGTCGTAGCCCATCACGCAATCGGCCTGGCCGGCCAGCATCAATTGCATGATGTTGACCTGCGGCCCGCCCATCTTCAAGGTCACGTCCAAGCCGGCTTTGGCGTACAGGCCGGTGGCCTGCGCCTGGTAGAAGCCGCCGTGTTCGGCCTGGGCATACCAATTTGTCACGTAAATGAATTTTTCTGCCGCGTGACTTAAAGGGGTG
The DNA here is from genome assembly GCA_964554655.1 of uncultured Aquabacterium sp. Lineage (GTDB taxonomy): Bacteria > Pseudomonadota > Gammaproteobacteria > Burkholderiales > Burkholderiaceae_C > Aquabacterium. The sequence goes on from CAZKPN010000010.1 coordinate 9,932, forward strand.
CACAGCAAGGCCAAAAGAGCCAGGCTTGTGCGCTGAAATCGCTGGTTCATGGGGGCGTCCATTGGGTGTTCCGGGATGGTGGGGACCATGCGCAAGTATGGCGCAAGCCAATCGTGACAAATGAACGTGCGCGCACCACCGGCGTGCAACCCACATCCTGGTCCTCCCTTGTGAAAGCGCTGATTTGTTGATCAAGTTTTTCGGAAAACAGTCGTTGTCATGACCTGCACCGAACCTTGACCAACATGACGTGGGAGCTGGCATGACCCAAGCGACTGAGTTGATCCCTTACATGCGTGACGTCACGCTGTGCGAGCGGCAATTGAACGAGCTGGAGTTCACCTGGCGCCTGATCGAGACCACGGCCAAGATGATCTGTCCGGCCGAAGCCAAGACCATCCTGCCCTCGATGGCTGGCACGCGCGAAGCTTTTGCCAAGCTGGAGCACCAGTTGGTGGCCGCGCTGGCCACCGAGAACCTCAACAAGGTGGTGCTCGACATTGGCTCCAAGGCGCAGGTGGTGGTGGACATCGTGATCCGCAATCTGTTCGAGCGCACGGCCGATGTGGGTTTCCTGGCGACCGATGAAGACATCCGCCGCTTTCTTCGTGGGGATGGGGTGGGCCGTGAGGCCATCGAGCATCGGCTCAAAGAGTACATCGCCAAGTATTCGGTGTACGACGAGATCCTGGTGCTGTCGCCCGACGGCCAGGTGCTGGCCCACCACGATGCCACCAATGACGTGAGCCACAGCGCCGACCCCTTGCTGGCCCAGACCTTGGCTTCCACCGAGTATGTGGAAACCTTCCGGCGCACCGACCTGTGCCCGTCGAAAGCCCGCGCCTTGATCTACTCGCGCCGCATCGAGGACGACGCTGGCCAGGTGCTGGGCGTGCTGTGCCTGTCGTTCCGGTTTGACGACGAGATGGAAAGCATCTTCCGCGCCTTTCGGCGCAAGCAGGACCGGTCGGTGATGCTGCTGCTGGACGACGAAGGCGTGGTGATCGCCAGCAGCCAGGAAGACCATGTCGCGGTGGGCAAGCGCCTGCCCGCCGATCCGCAAGCGCGTTGCGACATCATCGAGTTCGGTGGGCGCGACTACATCGCCAAGGCCTGCCGCACCACGGGCTACCAAGGCTACATGGGGCTGGGCTGGATGGGCTTCGTGATGGTGCCGGTGGACTCGGCCTTCCGCGAGCAGCGGGTGTCGGAGCAGGTGGTGGTGGGCGGGGCAGGCATGTTGTGCGAGGAGCTGCGCGCCATCGAAACCCAAGCCAGCCAGATCAACAAGGCCTTGCGCCGGGTGGTGTGGAGTGGCCAGGTCATGTCCAGCGGCAAGGGTGCCGAGCTGGCCAAACTCAAGGCGGTGTTGCAGCAGGTCAGCGAAACCGGAGAGCGCATGCGCAGCGTGTTCTCGCGGGCCATGCAGGACCTGTCGCACACGGTGGTGTCCTCCAGCCTGCACGACTTGCAGTTTGCCTCGCACTTGATGATCGACATCATGGACCGCAACCTGTACGAGCGCGCCAACGATTGCCGCTGGTGGGCGCTGTCCTCCGAGATCCGCGAGATCCTGGGGGCGGGCGAGGTGGACCAAGCCGGCGCGCAACGCATCGCTGCCATCCTGGACTACATCAATGGCCTCTACACGGTGTATGCCAGCCTGTATGTGCATGACCGGCATGGGCGAATCCTGGCCGCGAGCGATCTGCACAAGACGGGTTTGGCGGTGGTGGGCGACCGGCTGGATGGTCGGCTGTTGAGCCACGTTGGTGCGCTGGACTCGACGCAAGACTACTGCGTGTCACCCTTCGCACCCAGCCCGATGTATGGCGGTCGGCCTACCTATGTCTACCAAGCCGCGATCCGCCATCCGCACGACGAGGCTGCCGTGGTGGGTGGCATCGGCGTGGTGTTCGACAGTGAGACCGAGTTCCTGAACATGCTCAAGGGCGCCTTGCCTGCACGCGAGGGGGTGTGGGCCGTGTTCTGCGACAAGGCCGGCCATGTGATTGCCTCCACGCACCCGGACATCCAGGCCGGTCAGACGGTGCCCTTGGACCTGGACATGCTGGATCTGACGCATGGCGCGGGCACGTCCAGGGTGGCTCAGATCTTTGGCCAACCGCACCTGGTGGGGGTGACGATGTCGTCGGGCTACCGCGAGTACAAGAACAGCGGCGACTACGACAACGATGTGCTGGCCCTGGTGGCGTTGCCCTTGGTGTCGGCCGAACTGGCGGCCGCCGATGGAATGCCTGCGCTGGAGATCCAGGCGCCAGCGCGGGTGGGCGATGGCCACGAGTACGCCACCATGCTGCTGCATGACCGCTACCTGGCGGTCGCGGTGGAATCGGTGATGGAAGCGGGCGAGATGTCGGCGTTGCGCAGCCTGGGCTCGGGGGCAGGGCAGATCGTGGGGGTGATCCCTCTGCAGAACGCGGACAACCAAACCAGCTTTGTGCCCGTGCTCAGCCTCTACGACTTCTTTGACCTGCCGCGTGGCGACCTGAGCGGCCAGATCATCATCACGCGCTGCCGCCATGGCCTGCTGGGCCTCTTGGTGGATGAACTGCACGAGGTGCTGGAGTTTGACGCTGCGGCCATCAAGAGCCTGCCGGACATCATGAGCGGCCGTTTCCGCTGGATCTCGCAGCTCATCAGCGTCAATGGCGGGCGCGAGGTGATCACCGCGATCAATCCGGAAGCCATCTATGAAATGCTGCGCGACAAGATCAAGGGCAAGCTCAATGAGCTGGAGAGCTCCGAAGGCTGGACAGCGCATAGCGACTCAGGGCCTCGCTCAGGAAGCGGAACAAACCCATCACCCGTTGGTTGGATTTCAGGCCCGAATGCGTCACCAGCCACATGTCCAGGCTGAACACCATCACCTCGGGCAGCACGGGCACCAGGGCAGGCTCGCGCCTGGCCACCCCCATCTGACAGCCGCCGATGCCCATGCCCGCCCGCAGCGCTGCCAGCTGCGCCAGATCGCTGTCGGTGCGAAAGGCAAAGTCATCACGTGACACGGGCAGGCCAATTTGCTTGGCCAACGCCGCGATGGTGGGATCGCGGTCTGAGCCGATCAGGGTGTGGTGGCGCAGGTCGGGCAGGCTCTTGGGCAGGCCGTGTTTTTTGACGTAGGCCTGATGGGCGTACATGCCAATGTCGACGCGGCCCAGGCGCTTGGCCAGCAAGGCCTGCTGGGTGGGGCGGATCATGCGCACGGCGATGTCGGCCTCGCGCTTGAGCAGGTCTTCACTTTTGTTGGTCAGCACCAGTTCAATGGTGACCTGGGGGTGTTGTTCGCGGTACTGTGTCAACAGCGCGGGCAATACCTCGCCCCCCATGATCTGGCTGGCGGTGATGCGCACGGTGCCGCGCTCTTCTTCCTTCGTCCCGGAGGCCACGCGCGCGGCTTGCTGCACGGCGGCGGCCATGGTCTCGACCGAGTCCAGCAATTCGGTGGCCACGGGCGTGGGCGTGAGCCCGCCCTGGGCACGGATGAACAAGGTCACGCCCAGGGCGTGTTCCAGGGCGTCCATGTGCCGGCCGATGCTGGGTTGCGTCATGCCCAAAGCGCGCGCGGCCCCTGACAAGCTGCCCTCGCGCATCACGGCCAGGAAGGAGCGGTACAGGCTCCAGTCGATGTGTTGGCTGTTCATGCAAAAATGTATATCAGATCAACGTTAATGGCCAATTGCCGTTTAGATTGAGGCTGCCTACCATCCAGGTCATCGCAACCGCCGACAGGTGATCCAGATGACTCAAACCGTTTTGGTGATTGGTGCCACGGGTGGCCTTGGTGGCGCGGTGGCCCAGGCATTTCTGGCCCAGGGCTGGCAGGTGCGGGCCTTGACCCGCCAGCCGCCGGCCGCCGCGCAACTGCAGCCTGCACAAGCCGGTTTGAAGGGCGTTGAGTGGTGGGTTGGTGATGCCATGAACCAAGCCGACGTGGTCAAGGCTGCGCAAGGCGTCGATTGCATTTTTCACGGTGCCAATCCGCCGCGATACACCCGTTGGCGAGAGCTGGCCTTGCCCATGCTGGCCCATTCGATAGAAGCGGCTCGACGCAGTGGTGCGCGCCTGATCTTCCCTGGCAACGTCTACAACCACGGGCCTGACGCCTGGCCTGTGGTCAACGAAGAATCACCCCAGCATCCCAAAACGCGCAAAGGTGCTGTGCGGGTGGAGATGGAGCAGATGCTGGCTCAGGCAGCACAGGCACAGGGTGTTCGATCACTGGTCGTGCGGGCAGGTGACTTCTTTGGTGGCCATGCGCCCAGCTCGTGGTTTTCCACCATGATGGTCAAGCCAAATCAGCCTTTGCGTTCGGTGACTTTCCCCGGCAGCGCGGAGGTGGGCCATGCCTGGGCCTACCTGCCCGATCTGGCCTTGGCCATCGTGCGCCTGGCCGAGGTGCAGTCAAGTTTGCCCGCTTTCGATACCTTTCATTTTGCGGGGCATTGGACACCGCGCGGCATCGAGGTGGCCGAGTCGATCCGCCGGGTTTCAGGCAACCCCAAGTTGCCGATCAAGGCCTTGCCGTGGTGGCTGATCTACCTGGCCGCACCTTTGGTGAGCTTGCTGCGCGAGATCATCGAAATGCGCTATTTGTGGCAAGTGCCTTTGCGCCTGGACAACCGCAAGTTGCGGTCGGTGATTGGCGAGGAACCCCACACGCCATTGGACGAGGCGGTTCGTCAAAGCTTGTGGGAGCTGGGCTGCTTGCCCGCCGCGTCAATGTGCAGCAAGGAATCAAGCATTTCCAGGGTCAGCTTCAAATCCAGGGGCTTGTGAAGGTAGCTCAGCGCACCCGCCCGTTCGGCACGAACCTTGGTGTCGGCGCTGACGTCTGCAGACACGATGACCACGGGTGGCCGGGGGTGCTGTCGGTCCTCGCTCAACCAGGCCAGCAGATCCAGCCCATGCCCATCGGGCAACTGCATGTCCAGCAGCACCAGGTCAAACGCCTCGCGCGCCAGGCGGTCCTTGGCGGCCTGTGCCGAGTGCTCGAAGACCAGATCGATCTGCGGGCGCAGTGCCAGCATGGCAGTCATGGTGTCGCGATTGGTCTGGCGGTCTTCCACGCACAAGACCTTGCGTTGGCTTGCGCTGGCGTCCTGGGTGGTTGAGGTCAAGGCGCTCTGCGGCTGGGCCGAGCCCGTGGTCGGCAGTGTGAACTGGAACTCGCTGCCTTCCTTCTCGATGGTGCGCACGCTCAAGCTGCTGCCCATCAACTCCAGCAACCGCTTGCAAATGACCAGGCCAATGCCGGTGCCGGGTGTGGACGTGTTTTCGCGGCCCAGCCGGTTGAAGGGTTCAAACAAGTGTTCAACTTGCTCCCGCTTCATGCCCAAGCCGGTGTCCCTGACCCGAAAGGTCAATTGCCCGTCGTGTGCTTGAAGGATCAGGCTGACCTGGCCGCCAGGCCGGTTGTACTTCACAGCGTTGCTGAGCAGGTTCAGCAGCACTTGCTTGAGCCGGGTACGGTCCGCGCGCACCTGCCCCACGCCGTCCTGCGTGATGATGTCCAGGTGCACGCCGGCCTCGCGGGCTTGCGTGGCCAGCATCTGCTGGCAGTCGCGCGTGAGGGTGCGCACGTCCACGTCCTCGATGAACAAGTCGACCGCGTCGCTTTCGATCTTCGACACGTCCAGCACGTCGGAGATCATCTCCAGCAAGTGCAGTCCGGATGATTCAATCTGATTGACCATGCCCAGCTGCCGTGTGCTGAGTGGATCTGCCGTGTTCATCTTGAGCACTTGCGCAAAGCCCAGCACGGCATTCAGAGGCGTGCGCAGCTCATGGCTCATGCGCGACAGGAAATCGGTTTTGGCCTGGTTGGCGGCTTCGGCGGCGGCCTTGGCCCGACGCTCCTGTTCGTGCTGGCGCAGGCGCTCGCCCATTTCTGAAAAGCCTTGCTCCAGCGCCACGAACTCGCGGCTGGCCATGCCATTGGAGGGCGGACCAGGGTCCACGCCACGCGACAAGCTGCCCATGCGGGCCAGCAGGCGATGTGCCGGGTAAACCACCTTGGCCAGCGCCAGCCGCCATGCCAACCACATCGCGGCCAACGACAGGAGTGTGTTCACGATCAACAGCATGATCAATGATTCTTTCAGGCCCGCATCCATGCCTGCCTTGGGCACGCCGACCGCCACAGTCCAGTTCCAGGTGCTGGATCGGCTGAAAGCCGTGATCACGGGAATGCCCTCCAGTGTCATTGTTTCAAGCACGCCTTCGCGCTGGGTGCGGGCCATCCTGACCAGGTCAGGGACGGCCGACCGCCCCTGGAAACGGGCCACATCCTGGGTTCGTGTGATCAAGATGCCACGGCTGTCCAGCACCGCGCCGATCCAGTTGGGTGGCAGCCTTTGGGCTTTCAGTACGGTGGCCACGCGGTCCGGGAAGATCCCTGCATTGAGGCTGTAGATGATCTTGCCGTTCCGCTGAACGGGTACACCGATGGCCAGGATGGGCTTGCCTGTGGCGGGGCCGATGAACAAGTCGGTCAAGACTGTGTGGCCCGTCTTGAAGATATCTTGCAGTTGGGCTGGTCCGCCTTTGGCGGGCAAAGGAGCATCGGGCGGACGCAGGGTGTTGAGCCGTTGCCGCCCCTCGGCATCGATCAGCACATAGTTGGTGATGTTCTGGAAGGGAAGTGCCTGTTTGGCCTGACGGTGGAATGTGGTCAGGTCATCGGTGTCCAGTGAGCTGGAGGTGGCCAGTACATGCAGGCCAGATTCGATGCTGGCGAGGTCACGGTCCAGGCTGGCGGCAGCTGCCCTGGCCGTTGCAATGGCTTCCTGGGCGGCCCGCGCGCGTTGTTGCTGGTAGTCCGACACGATGAAGTAGGTGGACATCAGGGCGCCAGGCAGGATGCAAGCCATGGCCAGCAAAGCCAGGCTGCTGCGGATACTCCACGTGGTGGCTTGGCGCACCGGTGGGGCGGCTGCGCGTTTGAAGTCCCAGATCTTTCTTGGATTGATGCTTCGTGGCACGAAGTTGATCATGGCGTGAATCCAGAGGCATGGATGTCTTGAACACTGGCCGCCAGTGGACGAAGCGGCAACGGGCACAACACCAACACAACTGTCCACCCAGGCAGTAGACCACAAGCCCGCAGGGGCATGTTTGGATTCAGCGCATCTGGCTGGCCACGAAGCCATCAAAGGCCGCCAGCAAGGGGGTAAATTGGCCGGATGGACCATGCAGTTGCTGCAGCGCCAGGCAGGTGGCTTCCAGCGTGGACAGCTGGTCTGGGCGGTGCGCTTTGCGGATCAGGTAATGAGAGGGCAGTGGCGCCTGCAAGGCCAGGCGAGGCAGTTGACGCAGGGCAGGGTTCAGGTGCAGCATCTTGCGGCTTTTTCGCCAAGTGCCGTCCAGCACGACCAGGCGGATCTGAGCGGGATCGTTCGGCAAGGAGACTGACGGTGCTTCATCGGCTTCGCCAGGGTAAAGCAGCAGGTTGACGCGGTGGTCGGTGTCCAGAAGGCCTTGCAGCACCAGCGGGTCAAAAACCTCGCCGGTGACCAGGCAGCTGCCTGGCAAGCTCAGGTGCAGCAAGCGCGCGCTGCCCTTGGCCTGGTGGACCTCCAGTGGGTGCTGCAGGATCAATACCTCTGCTCCCGTCAGGGTGGGGGTGACCCAGCGGCAAATGCAGGTGCTTTCGGGGCGCAGGCACCGTGCGCACTGCAGCCGAGCTGGCCTCACGCGTGCGCTGCCAGAATCGCCGTCAGCAATTGCCAGGTGCGCGCCACCGAGGCCACGTCCACCGATTCACCGGGGGCGTGCGCGCCCCGGATGGTGGGCCCGAAAGAGACGATGTCCATGCCCGGGTACTTGGCCGCGATGATCCCGCATTCCAG
>CAZKPN010000010.1:17902-62847 GCA_964554655.1 uncultured Aquabacterium sp.
GAGGTTTCGACCACGCCGGGCACGCGTTGGCTCATGCGCCGCACGCCGTGGGGGCTGGCATGCAAGGTGTTCAGCCACACGCCTTGCTCCTGGGCCGACAGCACTTGGGTGGCCGAGGTGGCCTGCACCTGCGCGCTCAGTTGCAAGCCTGACTCCACGCCCGCCAGTTCCTGGCTCAACAGACTTTGCCAACGATTCAGCTCATCGGCCAGTTCGGCACCTCGTCCAGCGGGCAGGGCGATGGTGGCAAAGGCTTCGCGGGGCAGGGCGTTGCGGGCCGTGCCGCCGCGCAGCTCACACAGCAACAAGGGGTGGCGTCGTGCCAGGTCATGCAGCACCCGCACCAGCAATTTGATGGCGTTGCCGCGCCCTTCATGGATGTTCACGCCCGAGTGCCCGCCGCGCAGGCCGCGCAGGGCCAGTTGCCACGTTTCGTGGCCGCCGGGCAGCGGCTTGGCCTGACCTGGTCGGGACACGTTCACATCCATGCCGCCAGCGCAGCCCAGGTAGAACTCGCCCCATTCTTCGGTGTCCAGGTTCAGCATCACGTGGCCTTGCAGCACGCCGCTGGCCAAGCCTTGCGCGCCGCCCATGCCAGCCTCTTCATCCACGGTGAACAGCGCTTCGATCGGGCCGTGGGTCAAGGCGCTGTCTTCCAGCACGGCCAGGATCATGGCCACGCCCATGCCGTTGTCTGCCCCCAGCGTGGTGTCCTCGGCCACCAGAAAGCCATCGCGAAGCACCGCCTTGATCGGGTCGCGCGAGAAGTCGTGCGTGGAGTCGCTGTTCTTCTGGCAGACCATGTCCAGGTGCCCTTGCAGCACCATGCCGGGCACGTGCTCGCGGCCTGGGCTGGCTGCTTTGCGAATGATCAGGTTGCCGGCGGTATCGACCTGCGTGGCCAAACCATGCCCGATGGCCCAATCGCGCAGGTGGCCACGCAAGGCGTCTTCCTGCTTGGACTGGCGGGGAATGCGGCACAGCGTGGCGAAGTGGGCCCACACGGCAGTGGGTTGCAATGCACTGAACATCAAGGCACCTTGTGCTGGTCTAAAACGGCATGGTCAGGTCAGCAAGTCCAGCAAAGTCCTGGCGACCACCTTGGTGGCCTTGCGCAGGTCTTCCAGCACCAGGTGCTCGTCGGCGCGTTTGGCGTTGGATTCGAACACGGTGCGGGGCCCGGCGCCATAGATCACGGCGGGAATGCCTTGGGCACAGTACAGCCGCACGTCGGTGTACAGGGGCGTGCCCATCGTTGGGATGGCTTGGCCGAACACGGTTTGGCCGTGCTTCTGGATGGCCTCCACCAAAGGCGCGTTGCCCGGCAGCGGCTGCAATGACTTGGCCAACAACAGGCGCTTCACGTCCACGGTGATGCCCGGGAAGGTGGCGGCGGCCTCGGCGATCACGCGGCGGATGTCGGCTTCCACGGCCACGGGGTCTTCTTCCGGGATCATGCGGCGATCCAGCTTCAGCACCACTTTGCCGGGGACGACATTGGTGTTGGTGCCGCCTTCAATGCGGCCCACGTTCAGGTAGGGGTGCGTGATGCCCGGCACCTTGGACGTGGTCGCTTTGTAGAGGGTGTTCTGCGCATACAAGGCATTGAGGATCACGACCGCGCCTTGCAGGGCGTCGATGCCGGTGTGCGGGATGGCCGCGTGCGCCATCAGGCCGTGCACGGTCACTTCCATCTGCAGGCAGCCGTTGTGGGCGGTGACCACCTCGTAGCTGAAGCCTGCGGCGATCAGCAGGTCAGGTTTGGTCAAGCCTTGGCGCAGCAGCCAGCCAGGGCCCATCTCGCCACCGAACTCCTCGTCGTAGGTGAAGTGAAGTTCGACCCCGCCTTGGATGGCGGGGGCTTCGGCCTGGGTGGCCAGCGCTTCCAGCGCACGCAGGGCAAAGCTGAAGGTGGCGAAGTCGCTTTTGCTGACAGCGCTGGCGCGGCCGTACAGCTTGCCATCGACCACTTCGCCACCATAGGGATCATGAGTCCAGCCTTCGCCGGGGGGCACCACGTCGCCGTGGGCGTTGAGGGCCACGGTGCGGCCGCCTTCGGCAAAGCGGCGGCGCACGATCAGATTGGTCAGGCTGGTCAGGCCGTAGTCGCGCACTTCGGCTTCGGGCACGGCATGTTTTTCTGCCTGCCAGCCAAAGCCTTGGAGCAGGTCGGCTGTGCGTTCGGCGTGGGGCGCATTGTTGCCGGGCGGGGTGTCGGTGGGCCCTTGCACCAGCGCTTGAAGAAAGTGCACTTCTTCGTCGAAGTGGGCGTCGATCCAGGCGTCCAGGGCCTGGTAGGCGGATGAATTCGTCATGGGTTTTCCAGCAGGTGCATGAAGGCGTCCACGCACAGTTGGGCGTCGTCGCTGGTGATGGTCTCGAGTGGGTTGTGGCTGATGCCGGCGTTACCGCCCCGCACAAAGAGCATGGCTTGCGGCATCACCTGGTGCAGCTTCATGGCATCGTGGCCGGCGCCGCTGGGCAGGGTGTAGACCGGCAAGCCGGTGGCTTGAACAGCCTGGGCCCAGCGGGCTTGCCAGACCGGGTCGCTGGGCGCGGCGGCGGCGGTCATGGTGCGTTCCAGTTTGTAGTGCACACCGCGTCGTGCGCAGATGCTTTGCAACGCACCCTCCACATCGCTGGCCAGGGCGTCGCGCTGCTCGTTGTTGGGCGCGCGCAGGTCCACGGTGAACTGGCAGCGGCCGGGCACCACGTTGATGGAGCCTTGCGGCACGTTCAGCACGCCGACGGTGCCCACCGAGGGGCCCTGAGCGCTTTGCTGATCCAGACCCGCCCGGCGCTCGACGTAGAGCAGCAACTTGGCCACGGCCGCAGCCGCGTCCTTGCGGCGGTCCATGGGCGTGGTGCCAGCGTGGCTAGCCATGCCCACCACTTCGCCGCTGTAGCGCGCGCTGCCGTTGATGGAGGTGACCACGCCCAATGGCATGTCGATCTCGTCCAGCACGGGGCCTTGCTCAATGTGCACTTCGACGAAGGCCTTGTAATGGCTGGGGTCACGCTTGAGGGCCTTGATGGCGTCCAGTTTGCCCGGCAGTCCAGCGTCCACCATGGCCTGGCGCACGGTGATGCCATCGGCGTCAAGCAGGTCCAGCCAGGCGGGAGGGAAGTCGCCGGTCAGTGCGCCCGATCCCAAAAAGGTGGCTTTGTAGCGCTGGCCTTCCTCTTCGGCAAAGCCCACCACCTCGATGCCGAAGGGCAAGCGTTGGCCGCGTCGATGCAACTGGCGAACGCAGGCCATGGGCACGAAAATGCCCAGGCGGCCGTCGTACTTGCCGCCGTTGCGAACGGTGTCGAAGTGGGATCCCGTCAGCAGCCACTTGGCGCTGGGGTCGGTGCCTTGGTAGCGGCCCACCACATTGCCCACGGCGTCCTGGCTGACTTCGTCAAAGCCACAGTCGTGCATCCAGGTTTGCAGGTCCTTGGCGCAGGCCTGGTGGGCGGGGGTCAGGTAGGTCACCGTCAACTGGCCAGCGGTCTCGCCGGTGCCTTCTGTGTGCCGAGCCAAGGCCTCAGCCCAGTCCCACACCAACTCGCCCTCTGCATTGCTCACGGCGAACTTGTCGTTCAGGCGGATTTCGGCGATGCGGTGGATGTTGCGCAGGCACTCGGTCAGTTCAAAGTCCGGGTGGTTGTCCAGGCGGCGCTGGAAGGTGGCGATGATGGCTGGGCGGCTCAGGCCCTGGCCGCGCGGGCCGCGCACGGCCATGATGAAAGGCCAGCCAAAGCGGGCGTTGTAGTCCTGGTTGAGCTGTTGCAGCAGGGCAAACTCTTCCGCCGTGCAGTGGGTCAGCCCGGCTTTGCTTTGCTCGTTGGTGGATTCCAGCGTGAGTTGGCCGGCCACTGCGGCCTTGCCTGCCAGCTCGGGGTGGGCACGGATCAGTCCCAGTTGTGCCTCTGTCGGTGCTTGGCGAACCACTTGGGCCAAGGCGTATTTCAAATGGGGCAGTGACCGGAAGGGCCGCTGCGCCCAGGCCTGCTCGGCAATCCAGGGCGAGTGTTCGTAGACGCCCTCCAGCAAGGCGGTGAAGCCCGCTTGGTCGGCGTGGTTGAGTTGGTCCAGGGTCAGGCTCATGATGGGTGCACCGCTTTCCAGTGGCGCGCGATGTCCAGGCGGCGGCAAACCCACACCTTGTCGTGCGCTTCAATGTGGTCCAGAAAGCGTTGCAGTGCCCGGATGCGGCCTGGCCTGCCTAGCAGGCGGCAGTGCATGCCCACGCTCATCATCTTGGGTGAGTTGGTGCCGTTGGGATCGCCCTCGGCGTAGAGCACGTCGAAGGTGTCGCGCAGGTAGGTGAAAAAATCGTCGGCCTGCGAATAGCCTTGCGGCAGGCAGAAGCGCATGTCGTTCACATCGAGCGTGTAGGGCACGATCAACTGCGACACGGTTTCGCCAGTGGTTTTGGTCACGGGCATCCAGAAGGGCAGGTCGTCGCCGTAGTGGTCGCTGTCGTATTCAAAGCCGCCGTAGTCGGCCACCAGTCGGTGCGTGTTGGGGCTGTCGCGGCCGGTGTACCAGCCCAGGGCACGCTGGCCAGTGAGTTGCTCGATGGCCTGCATGCCCAGCGCCATGTGCTCGCGCTCGGTCGCTTCATCCACGTTCTGGTAGCTGATCCAGCGCCAGCCGTGGCAGGCGATTTCGTGGCCCAGTTCAACAAAGGCCCGCGTCAACTCCGGGTGGCGCTGCAGGGCCATGCCCACGCCGAACACGGTGAGCGGCAGTTGGCGTTGCTCGAACTCGCGCAGCAGGCGCCACACGCCCACGCGCGATCCGTATTCGTAGATCGACTCCATGCTCAGGTGCCGGTCCGGGAAGGCGGGCGGGTTGAACATCTCGCTGAGGAACTGCTCGCTGCCCGGGTCACCATGCAGCACGCTGTTCTCGCTGCCTTCTTCGTAGTTCAGCACGAACTGCACGGCGATGCGGGCCCCGCCTGGCCATTGGGCGTGGGGTGGCTGGCGGCCGTGTCCGATCAGGTCGCGCGGGTAGGGGGCACTGTTCAATGTCATGGTCGCAGGGCATCGGCCAGCGTGAGCTGGGGGACGCGGGGGTGTTCGGTCAATTGGTGTTCGACGGTGTTCAGGTGCTCGTCCATCAAGCGGATGGCCTCGTCGGCATCGCGCGCCTCGATGGCCCGCAGGATGTCAACGTGCTCCGCATTGGAGGCACCCGCGTCGTCGGACGACTGGTACATCAGGGTGATCAGCGAGCAGCGTGACACCAGCTCCTGGATCAGCTCGATCAGGACGTGGTTGCCCAGAACCTCGGCCAGGCGCACGTGAAAATCGAACAAGAGCTTAGTGCGCGTGGCCACGTCGATGCGGCTCACGGCATCGCGCTCGGCTTTCAAATGCGCCTTCAGCCGTTTGATGTCAAGCGGGCGGGCCTTGTCGACCAACTCGCGCAGCATCTGGCTTTCGACCATGCGGCGCACGGCGAAAACCTCGCGTGCCTCAATGATCGACGGCTTGGCCACGAAGGCGCCACGGGCAGGCTCCAGCCGCACCAGCTTGAGCTGCGACAGGCGGATCAGCGCCTGCCTCACGATGGTGCGCGACACACCAAAGCGGTCGCCGATGGTTTGCTCGACCAACTTGGCGCCCGGCTGCAGGCGGTGTTCCACGATGGCCCGCGTCACCGCAGCCACGATGACTTCGGTGCTGGAGGACTCGCCGTCGTCCACGCACGCCTGGCCCACGGTCGGCAGGGCGTCTGCATCGACCTTGGCCAGTCGGGGGTTCTTGCGTGAAGCGCTCATCGTGGTTAAAGTGTATACAGTTTTGCGCGGTGCCGGCAAGCCCAAGAGCACCTTTCATGGCCGGCCCGCGACTTGCATCGCCCCTTTTGAAGGCACATGCTGTGCCAGGACACCCAGATCCATGACCGACCTGAACCCCACCATTGCTTCCGCGCCGCCTGGGCGCCTGACCACCCACGTGCTGGACACCGTTCATGGCCAACCCGCCGCTGGCATGTCTGTGGCGCTGTACGTGATGCAAGGCGAATGGGCCTTGCTCAAGCAAGCGCGCACCAATGCCGATGGGCGCCTGGACGCGCCGCTGCTGTCGGGCCATGACCTGGTGCCGGGTCGCTACCGACTCGTGTTCGACGTCGAGGCTTATTTTCGACACATGGGTGTGGATCTGCCCAAGCCCGCGTTTCTGGGCCAGGTGCCACTGGACTTCGGCATTGCCGATGGCAGCGTGCACTACCACGTGCCGCTCCTGGTCAGCCCCTGGGCGTATTCCACCTACCGAGGCAGTTGATCGATGTTTGCAGACGCGGCACCCTGGCTGAACTACGCCCTGGACTGGGCCAACCTCTTGCTGCGATGGGCCCACGTGGTCGTGGCCATCGCCTGGGTTGGTTCTTCGTTTTACTTCGTGTGGCTGGACAACAGCCTGACCCCCCCGCCCGACCAGGTCTTGAAAGACAAGGGTGTGGGTGGCGAGCTGTGGGCCGTGCATGGCGGCGGCTTTTACAACCCCCAGAAATACCTGGGGGCGCCCAAGGCCTTGCCCGCGCACCTGCACTGGTTCTATTGGGAAAGTTATTCAACCTGGCTGACCGGCTTTGCGCTGTTCACGGTGCTGTACCTGTTCAACGCGAGCACCTTCTTGATCGACAAGTCGGTGTTCAACTGGACGCCCACCGCCGCGGTGGGCACGGCGTTGGGCTTCCTGGCAGGTTTCTGGTTCATCTATGACCTGATTTGTCGCACCGTGGGCCGCAAGCCCGAGCGCACTGCCGTGGTGGGGGCCATGGTGTTTGCCGTGGTGGTGTTCGCGGCGTGGGCCGCATCGCAGTTGTTCGCGGGCCGGGCGGCCTTGCTGCTGGTGGGCGCCATGATCGCCACCACCATGAGCGCCAACGTGTTCTTCTGGATCATCCCTGGCCAGCGCACTGTGGTCGAGTCCATCAAGGCCGGCCAGCCGGTGGACCCGGTGCATGGCCAGCGCGGCAAGCAACGCAGCGTGCACAACACCTATTTCGTGATGCCCGTGTTGATCGCCATGCTCAGCAACCACTACAGCTGGATCTACAGCCATGCGCACAACTGGGTGGCCCTGGTGCTGTTGATGCTGGCCGGCGCATTGATCCGTCACTTCTTCGTGGCGCGGCACAAGACCGAAGTTGCGGGTGCCCCGGCACCCTGGGGCTGGGCCGTGGCTGGTTGCGCGGTGTTGCTGGGGGTGGTGATCTGGCTGGCGCCCGCACCGCAGCGGGCCGCCGTGGCCAAGCCGGCGGATGCGCCATCAGCCCCCCTGGCCAGGGCCCCGATGGACCCGCTGTTGTCCCAGGTCAGTGGCATCGTTCAGGAGCGTTGCGTGATGTGCCACAACGCCGATCTGGCCAACAAGGGCGTGATGTTGCACACTCCAGAACTGATCTCGCAGCACCAACAGCAGATCTACCAGCAGGTGGTGATGTTGCGGGCCATGCCGATGAACAATGCCACTCGGATCACCGAGGATGAGCGCGGCGTGCTGGCCAAGTGGTACCAAGCCGGGCAGTGAGGACATGTCCAACCAGGATCAACCGGGGCCTGTGATGTCAACCATCAATGCGGTCGAGATCTACAAAGAGACGGGCTTGAGCATCCGGTACTACGGTGCCACGCGCTACGTCCTGCTTCCGCTTTTCCTGACGGCCACAGCCGCCTTGGTTTCGCAGTTCTTCAGGGACGACAACACCATGGCACCCATGCTCATTGGGGCATGTGGTTTGGTCTTGTCGCTGGTTTTCATGGTTTATGAACTGAGCCTTTCCAGCAACCTGAAAAAACTGTGGGCAGTGAGTGGTGAGCTGCTCAAGGTTTTTGCCGAGAAAGAGGCCACTGGCTTCAAAGACGGGCAAAGCTACATCCCGCATCGGAAGGATCAAGGCTTCATCTGCTTCCAGCGATTCGTGCTGTCCGCGCCTTACGTTTTGGCGGTGCTCTTTTGGTTGGCGTTGCTCTTCATTCCCGTGGCTCGGGATGCCATGCTGGCCAGGCCCAACTCCTGCACCGCCAGCCTGCTGAAAGCCGCTCCACCCGCCACGGGGTATTCGTCGGCGCAGTGGACCATCCAGGACTTCCGCTTGAATGTCGTCAATGACCAGATCAAGGCCACCATCCTGGTGTTGACCGAGAAGCCCGAGAAGTTTTTCGCCCAATACGACTGCAAGAACCACAAGCTCATCAGCCTAGAAAAGCAGGTTGACGAGGTCAAGCCTGTTCCGCCGGTGGTGCCGCCCCTGAACATCGCAGCGGTTCAAAAATGCTTGAAAAATGCTGGTCATGACCCAGGTGTGATCGATGGGGTTCCCGGCCCGAGAACCAAGGCCGCCTTGCTGAAATTGCAGCTAGCCAGTGGCTTGCCCGCCACAGGCCTGGCGGACGACGAAACCCGCTTGGCCTTGAAACCTTGCCTGCTCCGACAGGGTCAGGACGCCGCCACGGCGTCCTGACCTATCATCCTTGCCAGGGAGCCTCGATGGATCGAGGGCAGGAGACAGCCATGAGCAGAGTCAAGATTTTCTTCGTGGGTGCAGCGTACGGCTTGCTGATGCGGCTGGCCTTTGGCATCGCCCCTTTTCTGAACGACCCCGATACCAAGGCCCGCGCCAGCGGCCCCATGCTCACCTCGTTCGTGGTGCTGGTGCCCATGCTCATCGGTATCTACACGGTGCTCTCCGCCAGGCGGGAAAGCCCAACGATGAGCTTTGTGTTGATGGGGCCTTGGGCGCCCACCTTGTGCTTCGTCGCCGGCACGGCCGTCTTGCTCATCGAAGGCAGCATCTGCATTGCCATGGCGGTGCCCATTTTTTGCCTGATGGCGTCCATTGGGGGGCTGATCGGGTGGGCCTTGGCCAAGCGCGTGCAACCTCAGCCAGGCACCATGAACACCTTGCTGTTGCTGCCCTTGCTGGCCGGCTACGCGGAAACTCATGTGACGCTGCCGCAAGAGATACGACAAAGCACTGCCTCCACACACATCGCCGCCACGCCAGAGGCCATTTGGCGCGAGATCAACCACGCCACGAGCATCCAGCCCGAGGAGATGAAGGGCGGCCTGGCCTACATGATCGGTGTGCCCTACCCCTTGGAGGCGATCACCCACACCACGCCAGAGGGCGAGCGGGTCCGCAAGCTGCGCTGGGCCAAGAATGTCAGCTTTGACGAGCCCATCACGGCCTGGGAAGAGAACCGCTTTGTGCGTTGGACCTACGCCTTCAAGCCCGAGTCGTTTCCGCCTGGCGCGCTGGACGACCATGTCTTGATCGGCGGCAAGTACTTCGACCTGGTCGATACCTCGTACCGACTCACGCCCGAGGCCGGTGGCACCCGGCTGGACATCGTGGTTGACTACCGCGTCAGTACCAACTTCAACTGGTACGCAGCGTGGTGGGGCAGGGTGCTCGTCGATGATTCAGCCCAGGCCATCTTGCGCTTCTACAAGAACCGTGGTGAGGGTGTCCGCCACGGTTTGCCTCAGGGCTGAGCGGTGCCCAGCAGCCCCTCTCGCTATCGGTGAGATAGGTCTTTTTAGTGTCGCCAGCGCTGTTTTTACGTGAGAATTTCCTCTCCTTCTAACCCCAGAAAGAGGAGCTCACATGGGTAGCGACAAGACAGAGGCCAAGTGCCCGTTCAACCACGCTGCAGGCGCCGGCACGACCAATCAAGACTGGTGGCCCAAGCAATTGCGCGTGGACCTGCTCCATCAGCACTCCGCCAAATCCGACCCCTTGGGGCAGAGCTTCAATTACGCCGAGGCTTTCAAGAGCCTTGACCTGGCCGCCGTCAAGAAAGACCTGGCCGCCTTGATGACCGATTCTCAAGATTGGTGGCCAGCCGACTTCGGGCATTACGGCCCGCTGTTCATCCGCATGGCCTGGCACAGCGCTGGCACCTACCGCATCGGAGATGGCCGAGGGGGCGCTGGCCGTGGCCAGCAACGCTTCGCGCCCTTGAACAGCTGGCCAGACAACGTGAGCCTGGACAAGGCCCGCCGACTGATCTGGCCGATCAAGCAGAAGTATGGCCAGAAGATTTCATGGGCGGACCTGATGATCCTGACCGGCAACGTGGCCTTGGAAAGCATGGGTTTCAAGACCTTCGGCTTTGCCGGTGGCCGCGAAGACGTGTGGGAGCCCGATCAAGACGTGTATTGGGGCCGCGAGACGACCTGGTTGGGCGGTGACCTGCGTTACGCCCATGGCTCGGACGGTGTTGCGAAGGCGGGTGGGGTGCTCGTGTCCGACGACAAGGCCGACGGCGACAAGCACACGCGCAACCTGGAGGATCCACTGGCCGCCGTGCAAATGGGCCTGATTTACGTCAACCCGGAAGGCCCGGATGGCAACCCTGACCCACTTGCCGCTGCTGCTGACATCCGCGACACCTTTGCGCGCATGGCCATGGACGATGAAGAGACTGTTGCGCTGATCGCGGGCGGTCACACTTTTGGCAAGACCCACGGAGCTGGCCCCGCCTCTCATGTCTCTGACGAACCCGAGTCGGCCGGCATTGAAGACCAGGGTTTCGGCTGGAAGAACAGTTTTGGAACCGGCAAGGGCGGTGACACGATCACCAGCGGCCTGGAAGTCACCTGGACCACCACGCCCACGAAGTGGAGCAACAACTTCTTCGAGAATCTGTTCGGCTTCGAGTGGGAGTTGAGCAAGAGCCCTGCAGGCGCCCACCAGTGGGTGGCCAAGGACGGCGCTGGCGCCGGCACCATCCCCCACGCGCACGACCCTGCCAAGCGTCTGGCGCCCACCATGCTCACCACCGACCTGTCGCTGCGCATGGACCCGGGCTACGAGAAGATCTCCCGGCGCTTCCTCGCGAACCCCGATCAGTTCGCCGATGCTTTCGCGCGGGCCTGGTTCAAGCTCACACACCGCGACATGGGGCCGCGCGCCCGCTACCTGGGCCCTGAAGTGCCCGCCGAAGAGCTCATCTGGCAGGACCCGATCCCTGCCGTGAACTACGCCTTGGTTGATGCGCAGGATGTCGCGGCGCTCAAGCAGAAGGTGTTGGCATCGGGCCTGACGGTGGCGCAGCTCGTTGCCACCGCCTGGGCCTCGGCGTCCACCTTCCGTGGGTCGGACAAGCGGGGCGGGGCCAATGGCGCGCGCATCCGTCTGGCGCCGCAGAAGGACTGGGCCGTCAACCAGCCCGAGAAATTGGCCAAAGTGTTGGCCGTGCTGGAAGGCATCCGCGGTGATTTCAATGCCGCGCAGACTGGCGGCAAGGCGATTTCGCTGGCCGACCTGATTGTGCTGGCGGGCAGCGCAGGTGTGGAGAAGGCCGCCAGCGATGCTGGCCATGCGTTGACGGTGCCTTTCACACCGGGCCGCACGGACGCCTCGCAAGATCAGACCGACGTGCCGTCCTTCGTGCCGCTGGAGCCGATCGCCGATGGCTTTCGCAACTACCAAAAGGCGCGGTATGCCGTGCCGGCCGAAGCCTTGCTGATCGACAAGGCGCAACTGCTGACGCTGACGGCGCCAGAGATGATCGTGCTGGTCGGCGGCTTGCGCGTGCTGGGTGCCAATGTGGGGCAGACCCCGCACGGCGTCTTCACCCAGAAGCCAGGCTTGCTGAGCAATGACTACTTCGTCAACCTGCTGGACATGGGCACAGAGTGGAAGCCGGTCTCAGGCGCCAAGGAGGCGTTCGAAGGGCGCGATCGCAAGACCGGCGACTTGAAGTGGACGGCCACGCGCGTTGACCTGATCTTTGGATCGAACGCGCACTTGCGCGCCATCGCCGAGGTCTACGGCAGCGCTGACTCGCCGCAGAAGCTTGTGAAGGACTTCGTGGCAGCGTGGGTCAAGGTGATGAACCTGGACCGGTTCGACATCGCCTGAGATCGATGCCGCCTTGAGACATGAAGGCTCAACCGCGCAGCGCGGCTTCGATCTGGGCGATGTCGATCTTGCCCATCGTCATCATCGCGTCGAAGGCGCGCTTGGCGGCGGCCCGGTCCGGGTGGGTGATCGCGGTCATCAGGACGCGAGGCGTGATCTGCCAGGACAAGCCCCATTTGTCCTTGCACCAACCGCAGGCGCTTTCCTGGCCGCCGTTGCCGACGATCGCATTCCAGAGGCGGTCCGTCTCCATCTGGTCGTCGGTGGCCACCTGGAACGAGAAGGCCTCGTCGTGCTTGAACTGCGGACCGCCGTTGAGGCCCAGGCAAGGGATGCCCATCACCGTGAACTCGACGGTTAAGACGTCGCACTCCTTGCCGTCGGGGTAGTCGCCCGGCGCATGGTGAACGGCCGTCACCGCGCTGTCCGGGAAGGTTTCGGCGTAGAAGGTCGCGGCGTCCAGGGCGGTGCCGTCGTACCAAAGGCAAATCGTGTTCTTGCTGGCCATGGGGTTCTCCTGAGTCAGGCCTGCCAATTTACCAAGACGCGCAAGCTGTCGCTGATCAACCTGGACACATTGGTGGCAGGGCCTTCGTGCATGACGGTGCGATCAGGCCGTGCAATGGCCACCCAGCCCATCGGCGCGTAGTTCGGAACCAGCACCCCACTGATGTCCTCCCAGCGTTCGGAGCGCGTGCCAACGCATGAACGCCCCCGCGGATCAATCTGAACGAATCGCCCCCCCGCCTTCACCCACGAACGGGACACGGCGGGGTCAAGGTGCTGCTGAGGGTCCACGCCAAAGCCAATGGCCACCATGGTCTCTCCGAGCACGTCGTCACTCAACAATGGCCGGGCGTTCAAGCTCCCACGCACCCAACCTTGCGCCAACAGGCCACCACGCCGCAGCCGCGACGGCCCGCCTTTGCCCACGAACAGCCCCTTCCGAAAGCAGTGCGCTGGCTTGACCTCCAGCTCCTCGAACAGGCCTCGCAAGCGGGGCACCAAACGCAGCCCGCTCATCACGCCATGGAGTAGAAAGGCCGAAACCGAATTGCCCGGCATGACCATGCGGCCCATGAAGGTGGCCAGCCGCACCATCGCCACCACATGGGGTCGCCGCTCCTGGTTGTAGGTTTCCAGGATGGCGGCGCTGGCGCGGCCTTGCAGCACCCAGGCCAGCTTCCAGCCCAGGTTGCCCACGTCGCGCAAACCGGCCACCAGGCCCTGACCAATGAAGGGCGGCGTGATGTGAGCCGCATCACCCACCAGGAAAGCGCGCGCCGATGAAAAACGATTGGCCACCCGGGCGTGAAATCGGTAGACCGCCACACGCTCGATCTCGATCTCCTCCGTCTTGGCCCAGGGGGCCAGCAGGCGTCGGATGGTTTCCGGCTTCTCCATTTCTTCGCGTGTTTCATGCGATGCCAGCTTGAACTCCCAGCGCTGGCGTCCGCCTGGGGCCACCATGTGCGGCACGGGCCTCTTGTGGTTGCACAGGAACTCGACGTGGTCAATGGGATCAGGCACTTTCTTCGCATCGACCACCAGCCAATCCTCGGGGTAAGACTGCCCCTCAAACTGGTGCCCCAGTTGACGGCGCACGAGCGAGTTGGCCCCATCGGCCCCGATGAGGTAGTCGGCACGCACGACGAACACCGAGCCGTTGGCCGTTTTCAAACTCACGTGCACGCCACTGCCGTCTTGGGTGAATGAGACCATTTCGACACCCAAATGGGTTTGCACATGTGGATGCATGGCCAGTTTGGCGCGCAGCACCGCTTCGAGTTCGGGCTGAAAAAACGTGACCAGCTTGGGATGCCCGTCCATGGGGCCGCAAGAATTGGCCTGCCCGAATTGACCAAACACCGGCGAGTGCATGCGCACGTGCGGGATGGCCACCGTCTCGAACTCACCCTCGCTCACGCCGCACATCTGCAGGATGCGAAGGGCCTCGTTGTCCAGGGCGATGGCACGGGGGGCCGCAAAGATCTCGGTGGCCTGGTCAATGGCCAGCACCTGGATGCCGTAGCGCCCCAGCAGATTGCACAGGGCTGCGCCGACGGGGCCCAGGCCGACAACGATCACGGACGTGTGAGAGGGGAGCAACTGCATGGCATGCTTTCGAAAATCATGGTCTTTAATGTCATAAATTGAACACAAGTGTTCAATTAAAGCACCTAGGGAAGATGCTGACTTATTCTTAATTGACTAAATTGAACACATGTGTTCAATTTGAGGCCTCGAAAGTGAGGTCAACCATGGCTCCTTCCACCAGCGCTCAAGAGCGCATTCATCAAGCCGCATTGCGGCTCTTCGCCGAGCGCGGGGTCACGCAGGTCAATGTGAAAGAGTTGGCGCTGGCCGCTGGCGTGGCCCGGGGCACCATCTACGCCCATGTGAGCGAACCAGAAAGACTGTTCGAAGACGTGGCCGGCCAACTGGCTGCCGAGATGAACGAGCGGGTGGCCTTGAGTTTTCAAGGCGTGGTTGATCCGGCGCACCGCCTGGCCAATGGCATTCGCTTCTACGTTCGGCGCGCGCATGAAGAGCCTGACTGGGGGCGCTTCATCAACCGCTTCGCCTTTGCCAACCCTTCCATGCAACAGATGTGGAATGGGCAGCCCGTGCAAGACCTGATGAATGGTGTTCTGGAAGGACGCTACCGCTTCCAGACGGCCCAGTTGCCCTCGGTGGTGGGCTTGGTGGCAGGTGGGGTGCTGGGCGCGATCTTGCTGGTGCTCGAAGGCCATCAGACTTGGCGCGCCGCAGGCTCGGACACGGCGGAGCTGGTGTTGATCGCCTTGGGCATTCACCCCTATGAAGCCAAATCGCTGGCCACCCATGAACTGCCAGCCTTGCCTGACAGGTCGGCCCCATGAAGTTGAGCACGCTTGAGCCTGCGCGGCATGCCAACCCGACGGTCAAGGCGCAAAGCCTGGCTTACCTGATGTTTGAGCGCCCCGACCTGGACAAGGCAGAGCGGTTTTTGACCGACTTTGGCTTGACGGTGGTTCACCGCGAGGCCGGGGTTATCTACTTCAGGTCCGCTGGCACGGCCCCATTCTGCTATCGCGTGGCGCAGGCGGCGAAGCCGCGCTTCGTGGGCTTTGGCCTGACGGTGGGTGACCGGGCAGATCTGCTGAAGCTGGCCAGTCTGCCTGGCGCATCGCCGGTGCGCGTGGCCAGGACGCCTGGTGGCGGGGAGGTGGTGAGCCTGGTCGATCCCTCGGGCTTTGAAGTCGAGGTGGTGGCTGGGCAGTCGATGTCAACGCCACTGGCCGTGCGCCCACCATTGGCCATGAATTTGGGCAACTCGCCTGTGCGGGTTGACGCGACCCAGCGCCTGCCTGTCGAGCCGCCAGAGGTTCTCAAGCTCGGTCATGTCGTGCTGGAAGTGGCCGACTTCCAGGCGACCTGTGGCTGGTACACGCAGCATCTGGGCTTCATCCCGAGCGATGTGCAGGTGCTGCCCGATGGCTCGCCTGCCGTGGCGTTCATGCGGCTGAACCTGGGGGCCCAACCCGCTGACCACCACACCCTCGCCTTGGCGCAAGGCTTCATGCCGATGTACAGCCACAGTGCTTACGAAGTGGTGGACGCCGATGCCGTGGGCATGGGCCAGCGCCTGCTGCGGGAACGAGGATGGCGGCACGCCTGGGGCATTGGTCGGCACATCCTGGGCAGCCAGATCTTTGATTACTGGCAAGACCCTTGGGGTGCCAAGCACGAACACTATTGCGATGGCGATGTGATGACGGCCCAACTGGGCACCGGCGTTCACCCGGTCAGCCGCGAAGCCATGTCTCAATGGGGACCGCTGATGCCCGGCAGTTTTACCAAGCCCAAGCTGACCCCGTCGAACATCGCCGCCCTGCTGCGCAACTTGCGCCGCAGCCCAGACCTGTCTGTGCGCAAGCTCATCACCTTGGCCAGGCTGTTTGCCTGACATCGGCATGACCCCACTCACGCGCCGTCGCTCGCTCAAGCTCAGTGCCGCCACCGTTGGCGCCATGGTCTTGCCTGCGTCCACCGTTGCTGCTTCGTCACCGCCCGCCATCAGCAGCGGCAGGCGGCCCACCCATTCTTTACCCAGAGGACGCCCCATGGCCATTCATGTTGTTCGTTTTTCCCACAGCCACCGCATCCAGTGGGGCCTGGTGTTCCAAAACCGCATCACGCCGCTGCCGGGTGAGTACGTCACCACGGCGGATTTCATCCGAAGCAATCCTGTGGATGGATTGAGGGAGTTCGCGCAGTCGAACGCGGCCAGCAAAACATTGCTGGCCTTGGCCGATGTGCAGATCTTGTCGCCGGTGACTTCCAACCAGCAGTTCATTTGCCAGGGCGCCAACTACCGCCAGCACATGATCGAATCAGGCGTGGACCCCGATGACAAGTCCTACAACATGATCTTCACCAAGGCCACGAGCTGCATCGTTCCTGCCGACAGTGATTTGGTCAAACCGGCGCAGGTGCGCTTTCTGGACTATGAGATCGAGCTGGGCCTGATCCTCAAACGTGATGTGCTCGCCAAGACCGTGGTGACCGACGCCAATTTGCATGAGTTCGTGGCCGGTGCCGTCATCGTCAACGATTACTCGGCGCGCGACATCCAAATCCCGCAGACGCAGTTCTACAAGGGCAAGAGCTTCCGCACCTTTGGCCCGGTCGGTCCCTTCTTGTGTCTGATGACCCCGGCCGAGATGAAGCACCTGAAAAACCTGCAGTTGACGTTGACCGTCAACGGGCAGATGCGTCAAAAGGACTCGACGGCCAACCTGGTGTTCGGCCCGGCTGAAACCCTCACCGAGCTGTCCGGGGTGCAAGACCTGTTCGTGGGCGATCTCTTGTCCACCGGCACTCCGGCGGGTTGTGCGCTGTCTGTTCCATCGCCCTTCAAACAGCGTGTGGGTGCTTTGCTGCCTGAGAAAACCAAATGGGCCATCTTCAACAAGGTGCAGGAAGGCCGCGACCAGTACCTCAAGGCCGGCGACATCGTCGAAGCGCGGATTCAAAGCCCCGATGGCGTCATCGACCTCGGGGTGCAACGCAACAAAGTGGTCAACGGCCGCTGAATCGTCAAAGCAGCATGAAAGACTTCCAAAACAAGGTGATCTGGATCACCGGGGCCTCATCCGGCATTGGCGAAGCCATGGCCTACGAGCTGGCACGGCGCGGTGCTTTGCTCGTCCTGTCTTCGCGGCGAGCCGATGTGCTTGAAGCCGTGAAAGCCCGTTGCGAGCGACCTGAACAACACCTGGTTCTGCCCATGGACATGACCGATCAAAGCCGCTTTCGTGAGCAAACCGCCGTGGTGCTGTCCACCTATGGTCACATTGACATGCTGGTCAACAACGCTGGCGTGAGTCAGCGTGCTTTGGTCAAGGACACCTCGGTGGAGGTTGACCGGCAGATCATGGAGCTGGATTTCTTTGGACCTATCGCGCTGACGAAGATGGTGTTGCCCCACATGCTGGCCAGGGGCTCCGGCCACTTGGTCGCCGTGTCTTCGGTGGTCGGCCTGGTGGCCACGCCTTACCGATCGGCCTATGCCTCGGCCAAGCACGCGATCATCGGATTTCACGATGCCTTGCGCGCCGAGGTGCATGCGGCAGGCTTGAAGGTGTCGGTGCTGTGCCCGGGCTTTGTGCGCACCAATGTGAGCCTGTCGGCCCTGACCTCGGACGGCACCCCACACGGCATGATTGACGCGCAGCAAGACAAGGCCATGAGTGCCGAGGCCTTTGCACGCAAAGCGGCTGATCGGCTGGCGCGCGGCCAAGGCCGCATCGTGATCGCTGGCAAGGAAAGGCTGGCGGTCTACCTGGGTAGGCTGTCGCCTGCCTTGCTGGAGCGGCTGGTCCGCAAAGTGAGTGTGGTCTGAGCATGGCTGATATTTCAACAAGTGCTCACAAAGGCACCGCCGTCGTCACGGGCGGTTCGTCGGGCATCGGTCGGGCCTTCGTGGCATCGCTGTACCGCAGCGGCTGGCGGGTGGTGACCTGTGGTCGAGATGCGGACAAGCTCGATCGGTTGGCGCAAGCCTTTCCCGGCATCCACACCTACCTGTGCGATGTGAGCGACAAAGCCTCGGTGGTGGCCTTCGTGGCCTTGGTGTCCGCCGCCTTCCTTGACATCAAACTGTTGGTCAACAACGCGGGTGGATTGCGCGAGATCGACTTCACGCAACCCGATTTGTTGCACCAGGATCTGACGCAAGAGATCCGCGCTAACCTGGAGGGCAGCATCCACATGACCGCGGGGTTCTTGCCCTCGCTGCGCGCATCCACCCCTTCTCACATCGTCATGGTGAGCTCGGGCTTTGGCTTGTTGCCCGCCACGCGCGCACCAACTTATTCGGCATCCAAGGCGGGCTTGCGAAGTTTCACCAAGGCGCTTCGTCGCCAACTGGAAGGGCAGGGCATCACCATCACCGACGTGGCCCCGCCTTCGGTGGACACGCCCGCCACGGCACATTACCAAGCCAACAAGATCTCGCCGGAGCAAGTGGTGGCCTTGACCTTGGCCGCCGCCTGGCGTGGCCAAACAGAGGTCTACCCGGGCGTGGCGCGTTGGCTGCCCTTGATGATGCGGTTGGCGCCTGGCCTGATCGCGCGCATCGTGGCCAAAGGCTGAGTCAACCTGTGCGGAGATGAACGGTTGGAGGTGGCTGACCTAAAATCGCCACATGTCAGGTAGCGCCCGCCCTCCAAAAAGAAACTCAAATGCTCTGCCGGCAGAGCCAGCAACGTCGTCGTTCAAGCGTGAATATGGTCAAGGCCGGCGCAAACTTCTGGAGGCGGTGACTCGCCTGGCTGCCAGAGAAGGGCACACGCGCTTCAGCTTGCGCGAGCTGGCCAAAGAAGCGGGCCTGGGCCACAACTCGCTTTACCGGCATTTCAACAGTGTGGACGACATGATCCCCGAGCTGATGGAAGACTTCAGCCAGGAGTTGCGGGAAGGCTTGAGGCAGGCTCGCAAGTCGGTGCCCCCCGGGCAAACGCCCGCACTGACGGTGGTGTCGTGGTTACTGGACTTTGCACTGGTGCACCGCGACGTCTTCGTTCTGTCGATGCGCCAGCGCGTGGGTCCGCCAGGCGCAGCCAGAACAGCTTTGGAGGGCAATTTGCAAGCGATTCGCCAGGACATGCTCTCAGAGCTTGGCGCGCTGGGCCACTTGCCGACCAAGCTGCACCCCAGGATGGACTGGGCCTTGGAGATGGTGATCGACCAGAGCTTTCGTCTGTGCATCGAATACATCGAACATCCCGACCAGCGGGAGGACATCCTGGTGCGTGCCCAGTTGTCCTTCGCCTGGATCATCGGTGGGGCGCTCGCACCCGGCGCTCAGTCCAGATAGTCTGCCAGCGCGCGGCCCATCGCCACGTTCTCTTCGATGTGAGCGCCAATGGTGTCGAAGTCCCCACTGATGCGCACGATGACGGTGTTCTGCTTGGGAAGCACATGGATCGCCTGGCCAAAGACGCCCAATGCGGAGAAGTCCTTGCGCTCGCCTTCCAGTGTCCACCAGTGATAGCCGAAACCATATAGGCCCAACTTGTTGCCGTTGACAGGCACGTTGTGCCAGTTGGTGGGATCCCCTGCAAAAGTGGTGGATCGGCGTACCCAGTCGCTTGAAACGATCTGCCGACCATGCAGGCGCCCCTCTTGCGCATAGAGAAGGCCGAACATCGCATAGCTGCGCGTTGTCGCGTACAGGCAGCAGAAGGTGAATGCATCGCCGCTGCGGTCAACCAGCACCTTGGCGCTGTCGGGCGTTCTCATGGGCTTCCACAGCTTGAGCGCCAGGTAGCGTTGATAGGGCATCCCCACGGCCTTCTCCAGCGCCATCGAAATGGCTTGTGAGTTGATGCTGGCGTATTGGTACTTGCTGCCTGGTGCAAAGGCAGGCGCCACCAGGGCGTCCGTCGTCTTCTCTCTGAGGCTGTAGCCCGAGCTTCCGAGTGTGTAGTAGTCCGCGATGGTGTCCATGAAGAGCTTGAAGCGATCGGCCTCTTCGTTGTAGGCCACGCCCGAGGACATCTGCAGGGCCTGCTTGAAGGTGACGCCTGCAAACCCATTGACGGCCAGTGCTGGCTCGTACGCGTCCATTCGGTCATTCACCGAGCGGATGGCGCCTTCGCCGATGGCGATGCCCACCACGGCCGACAGCACCTGCTTGGCCATGGACCACGACTGGTGGAGCGAGTTTTTGGTGTACGGGAACTTGTTGTACTCGTACACGATCTTGCCGTCCTTGAGCACCAGCATGGCACGCACCTTGGCATCGCTTTGGTACTGCGACAGGCTCTTGCTCACGCCTTCGTAGGTGTAGCGCAGGGCAGAGATCGGTGCCTTGGGCGAGGCGGTGGGCAAGCTCACCGCAAACGTGGACATGTCCACGGTCTCGCGGGGCAACACCAACTCGGGCAGGAACAAGGCCGGTGGCAGGCTTTGAGCCTGTGCCTGACAGGCGGCGATCACGCCGAGCAACAGCATCTTCTTCATTTCATGCCTCCTTTGTGTTGATCACTTGGTGCCCAGGCGCTTGGCCAGATTGGGCAGTTGAGCCAATGCATTGCCGCGGTCAACCAACTGCCGCTCTGTGGCATTGAAGGTGTCGTTCAGTTCCGAGTTCGGATCGCCGGGCAGCTTGAGCGCGTAAGTCAGCTGGGAGTACGGGTAGTCGGTGCCCAGCAGCACATGGCTGACGTCGGTGACCTGCCTGACCGCCGCCATGGCGGGCGGCGCCGCCGACAAGGCGGTGTCGAAGAACAGCTTGGCGTAGGAACTCTTGCGCGGATTGAGATTGAGCGCCAAGAGGGCGCTGCGGTAGGAGAGGAATGGGATGGTGCCCCCCGCGTGGGCCAGCAGCCAGCGGATGTTGGGATAGCGCAAGAAGATGCCCTTGTAGAGCATGTTGGTGACGGCCCGAGTCGTCTCGAAGGGGAACTCCAGCACGAAGTTCGGGATGGAAAGGTCCGGCCCTGCCGGTGGTGCCACCGGGTGGATGAACACCAGCGCGCCCAACTTATCGAGCGTTCGCATCAACGGGTCCAGGCGGGGATCGCCCAGGTAGATGCCCTTGTAGTTCGAGTACAGCCCGACGCCATCCAGCCCCAGCACGTTCAATGCGCGCAGGGCCTCCTGGGCAGACTGCTCGACTTCTTGAGGATCATCGGCCTGCCCCAGAGGCAGCGATGCGAAGCCGCCAAATCGCCGATGGAGATTCGAATAGGCGGAGGCGCCCATCAATGATTGCCGGATGTAGTCGTTGATCTGGCGCGCCATCAGCTCACGCGATTCAGCATCCGGCAAGAAGCCCAAGCCCGGCTCCGACAGGGAAACGACCTGAGCCTGGATGCCGAATTTGTCCATGAAACGCACCGCAGCCTCTGGCGTCCAGGCGGGCGGCGGCAGCCCCCCGTCGTTGGGCACGTCGTAAGCCTTCAGCGCGGCACGGTAGAAGTCCGGGATCAGGTGGGCATGGACGTCGATGCGGGAGGGGGCCACGCCAGCCCGGGCGCTCAAAGGCGCGAGCCCCCCAAACATGGCAGCAGCGCCCAGTTTGAGCGTGGACGTCAGGATGCGACGGCGCGCCATCACGGCATGGTTTGTGTTTGGCATGGGCGCCCCCTTTCAACAAGATGAGAACAAGTGTACGCATCTTGATTTTGGGCAATGAATGGTGTTTTCCCTTGCCAAAGGTCAGCGTTGTTCCACCATGTCTGCCACGGCCTCGAACACCAGCGCGCGCGCCTGGTCCTTTTCAAACGACACGCCCATGCGCAGCACCACCAAATTCTGGCTGGGCACGATCACCAGGAACTGGCCCATGTGTCCGGCGAACCAGACCAGGTCGGCGGGCAGACGGGCCCGCACGACATCAGGGATCGCGGTAGAGGGCTGGCGCCAGATGAAGCCGCCGTACTCGGCGCTGGCCGGTGAGGGGGCCACCAGGAACTTCATCACCTCAGGCGCAATCAATGCCTGGCCCTGCCAGTGGCCGCCTTGCGCCACCAACTGCCCCAGCCGCAACCAGTCCACAGGGCGCAGCACGCCGCGTGCACCACCCACGGGTGTGCCGCTTGCGTCGGGCTCAATCACGCCCTGGCGGATGCCCAGCGGCGCGAACAAGCGCTGCTGGTAGTAGTCGTACAGCGCCTGGTGGCTGCCGCCCAGCACCTGCTTCATGCCATAGGTGGCCAGGGTGGCAAAACCCGTCGAGTAGTTGAAGACGGTGCCCGGGGTGGCCGTCAGGGGCCGGTCGGCGGCCCACGCGCCTTGGTTGGGCTGCGAGAACAGCATCTCGGTGGCATCGCTGGCGCCGTCATAGCCTTCGCTCCAGGCCATGCCCGGGGCCATGTTGAGCAACTGCTTCCAGGTGATGGCTGCCTTGGCGCTGCCAGCCCACTGTGTCAGGCCCACGGGGGCATCCAGGTTCAGTCGGCCATCGGTGGCCATCACGCCGGCCATCAGACCTGTGAGTGACTTGGTCATGGACCAGCCCAGTTGGGGCTGATCACGCCGGTAGTCGCGGGCATAGCGTTCGTACACCAGGTGGCCATCGCGCGCCACCAGGAAGGCCAGCGCGTTCTGCTTCTGGTTGAGCTTGGTGGTGGTCTCGGTGAAGATGCGGTCGCCATGGGTGGCCAGCAAGGCAGCCTGCGCTGGGGTGAGCCGCGCCGCTTCGGTGGGGCCTTCGCCGACGGGCCATGACTGCACGGAGGGCAGCGGCAGGGCCACCGGTTTGAAGGCCTGGGCGCGCACGCCTGCTTCGGTGGCGCCTGGGGGCACGAGCGTGCAGCCCAGGCCCTTGCGGTAAACGGCGGTGCGTTTGTTGGTGATGAAGGGGATGAAGCTGCTCACGTCCACCTTGCTGCCCGGGACGTATTGGATGGCCCACACAATCGGCAAGGGTTGCACCTTGGGGGCGGTGTAGGACCAGCGAACGCGCAGGTAGTCGTCACCGCTTTGCTGGGTGCGTGTGCACAACTCCCATGAGGCATAGCCGGTACCAGCAGGGATGTCGGCGATGAGATCGGCCCTTGCGGCTTGGGTGCTCAGCAAACTCAGGCAGGCCAGCGATGCTGCCCTCCAGGTGGTGTGGCGGATCATGGGGTGGTCTCCTGTCGGGGTTGTTGAATCAGTTGGGCGTAGTGTTTGATGGCCTGGGTGGTGCCGACCTTGTCGCCGGTGGTCAGCAGGTCGAGCAGCAGGCCGCGCACGATGGCCAGTTCAAGCCGGGCGCGGGTGCGGGCCTGGGCCTTGCTCAGACCGTGCTGGGTTTGCAGGGACTGGGCCACGCGGCCGATCCAGCCGTCCACCGCATGCGCCAGAAAATCGCCGAAGCGTTGCCGGTCGCGCAGGGCCTTGACGTAGATCTCGAGCATCAGCTGGAACACGGGCAGGTAGCTGGGCGAGGTGAAGTGCTGCCAGACCTCTTCGATGGGCGGAACCGTGAAGACCTGGCCTTGGGCCATGCCAGCCTGCCGGTGTTGATCCGTGTTGCGCAGGTGCTCGACCACGGCCTCCCAGAAGCCATCCACATCGCCAAAGTAGTAGCTGAGCATGCGGTGGCTGGTGCCCAGGCTGGTGGCCATGCTGCGCAGTGATTGGTCGCTGTAGCCATGGGCCAAGACATGCGCGATCGCCTGATCCAGCAAGGTGGTGGCTTGATCGGAGGTGGCGCGTGGGTGGGGACGGACGTTCGGCATGGATGCAATGTACCAAGTGGTACACAGCTGCGCCGCCGTACTTTCCCCAATGTCTGTCAGGCTTGGGCGAATGGATTGGCGGGTAGCTCGATGTGTGGAAGCGGGCGGCGCGCGATGTCTTGCGCTTCTGAGGTGCTCAAGCCCAGCACGGTCAGCAAGATGGCTGCGATGCGTTCGGACAAGGTGGCTTCATCGCCAAAGATATCTGGCGTGGCTTCGGCGCCCTTGCTGCCTGGGTCTGACACCGCCGCCAAGGCACCCAGGATGGTGCTGCCCACCGCGATGTAGACAGAAGGCAGGTCTGCCACGGTGAAACGACCTGAGGACACGCCTTTGCCGATGTCTTGCAGCAGGTACTTGCCCAGGCCGGTGGTCATGCTGTCGCGGCTGAAGCTGGTTTGAAAAACAAACCGGCCCCACAGTGGGTCAGCGCGCCCGCGCAGCACGGTGTAGCGGGCAGATGCGGCGATTTTTTCAGCCGGATCGCTCAGTTGCTCACCCAGTTTGTCCAGAGCCACCGCGAAGTGCCCGATGACCTCTTCAATGAGGGCCGCGTGGATCACGTCCTTTGAAGCGAAGTGGTTGTAGAACGAGCCAAACCCGACATCCGCCTGCTCGGTGATCTCGTTGATCGTGACCCCGGCCACCCCTCGATCGGCCATCAAGTGCAAGGCTGCACCCAGCAAACGGGCCCGTGTGTCGCGCTTGCGCCTGGCGCCGCGGGGTGCTTTCTCGGTGGCTGGCATGGGGACATCTGCGGCTTTCATGAGCATGAGCCTACCACCCAGCCTGAGCGAACTCGTGCTGCAACTGGCCATCGGGTATACCCCATGATGCACGTTTATGATCAATAAATCATAATTGATGAACTAATCAGTTTTGAAGAGGTGCCCATGAGTTTTCCCGCCCACCCCGTCCGCAGGCTGACCGCCGAAGAGCTTGAACGCTATGAAGAAGACGGCGTCCTCATGGTGCGCCAGGCCATTGACCCCAACTGGGTTGCCATGGTCGAAGAGGGCCTCGAAGAAGCGCTGCGTGATCAGTCCATGGTTGGCAAATTCATGTCGCGGAAGGTCGAGGGCTACAAGATGGACATCTTCTTGTGGAAGCGCATCGATGTCCTGCGCGACCTGGTCTACTACGGCCCATTTGCGCGTTGGGCACAAGACCTGATGAAGTCGAAAGAAGTGCGCTTCTTTTACGACCAGATGTTCGTCAAGGAGCCCGGGACAGACGCCCCCACACCCTGGCACCAGGATTTGAGTTTTTGGCCCATCCGTGGCGAGCAGGTCACCTCGTTCTGGATTCCACTGGATCCGGTCAACAAGGACAACAGCGGGCTGCTGTATGTCAAGGGTTCGCACAAATGGCCGCAGCGCTTCAAGGCCTTGTCGCCGGACTATGTGGCCGCGATCATCGATGAGTCGATGGACGACATCCCGGACATCAACGCCAACCTGGACCAGTACGAGTTGCTGCACTGGGACATGGCGCCGGGCGACATCCTGATGTTCCACCCGCTGACCTTGCATGGCTCCTACGGCAACAGCTCGCGCACGCGGCGACGGCGAGCGTTGGCATTGAGGTGGACGGGTGACGATGTCACCTACCAGCCGACCGCCAAACGCATGCCGATCCACTACCGGCACGAGTCCAAGGAAGGTGGCCCACTCAAGGGCGCGGCCTTTCCCATCATCTTGCCGCGCCACGACGCGGCTGAGCGCAGTGCCCGTGTGCAGCCTGAAAACCCCATCACGCACAAGTTGCTGACGTCTGCCGTTCAGAACGCGGTGTCGGCGGCCAAGCTGCAGCTCAAGGGCAGCAAGGCGGCCATTCCCCGTCAGACGTGGGCCAACCCGACCGACATCAAGCCTTCCGAAGACCAACGTGGCTGAGCCCAGATGAAACCATTGCACATCATGGGCACGGCCGTGCTCGCCGCCCTTGCTTACCTCTCGCTTTGGCCTGTGGAGATCAACCCACGGGCCTGGACACCCCCGCCGCTCGCTCAACAAGCCGCGCCGAACCAAGCCCTCAAAGGCATCACGCGGATAGGCCTGAATTGGGGGGTAGGGCCCGAAGGCATCTCATTCGACGAGGCCGGGCGGATCTACGCTGGCTATGCCGACGGGCGCGTCGTTCGCTTGGCCGCTGATGGCCTGACGCATGAAGAGCTCGCCAACACTGGCGGGCGGCCATGGGGGACCTTCGCTTTGGCCGATGGCAGCGCCGTGCTGGTGGCCGACGCCGTCAAAGGCTTGCTGCGCGTCATGCCGGGCAAGGTGGAGGTGTTGGCCACTCAAGCCGACGGGGTGCCGTTCAGGCTGACCGACGACGTGGTGCAGACCAAGTCGGGCATGGTTTACTTTTCCGATGCCTCATCCAAGTACGGCTTGGACAAAATGATGGCGGACGTGTTCGAGCATGGCAACCATGGCCGGTTGATCAGTTACGACCCGCAAACCAAACAGGCGAAGACCTTGTTGGCGGGCCTGCATGTGGCCAATGGCGTGACTTTGGGGCCTGACGAGGCCTATCTGCTGGTCTCCGAGACGCTTCAGTATCGTGTGATGCGCTATTGGCTCAAGGGGCCGAAGGCGGGGCACTATGAGCCGTTCGTGGAGAACCTGCCCGGGTTTCCCGACAACATCAGCTACAACGGCCGAGACGGGTTCTGGCTGGCGCTTTTTGCGCCTCGCGATGCACTGCTCGATCGAATGCTGCCTTGCCCCTGGCTGCTGAAGGCGGTGTACCGCATTCCAGAGGCTTTGCGCCCTGAGGCCGCAAAACATGCCCGGGTGTTGAAGCTGGATGTCAGCGGCAAGGTGATTGCCGATCTGCAAGATGCCAGTGAAGGTGCTTATGCACCCATCACCAGCGTGCGCGAGCGGGGGCGCGCACTTTACTTTGGCAGCATCGAGTATCCCGCCATCGGCCGACTGCCGCTTCCTTGATCACGCCTGTTTGTGGTTCGTTAAATGGCAAACCACCGGGTAAGTCCGCACCGACAAAGCCAATGATTGGCCGGTTCGGCCCATGCGGCCATGGCGACGGGGACCTAGCATCCGGGCAGCTCCAATCTGCCCGTGAACGCAAGGTCCACCATGAACACCACTCGCCGATTTCTATGTACTCTGATGCTGTCGGCCTGTGCGCTGATGACGGCCCAGGCCCAGGCTGCCGGGTACGAGCGCGGCCCGGACCCTACCGCAGCCTTGCTGAATGCCATGGGCCCCTATGCCGTGAACGGCTTCAAGATTTCGAGGGCCGATGCCAAGAGCCACAACTACGGTGGCGCCACGGTTTACTACCCGCAGGCCCCAGGCCAGACCGTCGGTGTGGTGGCCATGATGCCCGGCTTCCTGGCCTTCCAGGCGGTCTATGAAACGCTGGTGAAGAAGGTGGCGTCTCACGGCTTTGTGGTGATCAACCTCGACAGCGTGGCCAGCGCTGACACGCCCGACATCCGCGCCCTTGCCGTGGCCGGTGGCTTGCAGCATGTGGTCGATCTGGCCCAGGCAGGGCAGGTGCCTTATGCGGCGGTGACCGATGTGACGCGACGCGCCGTGATGGGCAACTCCATGGGCGGCGGGGCGGTGCTGAGCGCTGCCGTGGCCGACAAGACGCTCAAAGCGGTGGTGGCACTTCAACCCTGGCACACCACCAAAAGCTTTGCAGGCAACGCGATTCCGACGCTGATCGTGGCTTGTGAGAAGGACAACATCGCGACGAACAAGACGCACTCGGACTTGTTCTATGCCAGCTTGAACCCCTTGCTGCCGCGCGCCGAAATCGAAATCAAAGGGGCCGGTCACCTGTGCTCCACCTTCCTTGGCAGCAAGGCTCACTTGACGACCTCAGGCAAGGCCTCGGTGGCCTGGCTCAAGCGCTTTCTGGACGAAGACATGCGCTATGACGCCATGGTCAAGGGCGGCATCAACGAGGGCGAGTTCAGCCGTTTCGTGGTGGAAGGCTTCTGAGCCAGCCCCCTGTTCAGTGGGCGTGTTTCCCCTTGCTTCAACGGGAAAACGACAAGAGATTGATCTGAACCGGCCCCTTCCAATCAATTAAACCCCGTTAAAGGATCAACATGAATCGAACCGTGAACCGTCTGACCACCCTGGCTGGACTCGCCTGCGCGAGCGCCCTGTCCCTGACCACCCTGGCCCAGGCCCAGCAGGTCTACCCCACGGTTGACGCCAAACTCAAGCCCACCGCCGACGCCTTCTACACCTCGCCCACCAGCGGTGAGTTGGCCGCTGAGGCCCCGGGCAACGTGCTGCGCTACCGCGCACTGCCAGCCGCTTCGCTGGGCACCAGCCTGAAGGAAGGCTGGCAGTTGATGTACCGCTCGACGAACACCAAGAACCAGCCCGTGGCCATGGTGACGACCGTCCTGATCCCCAAGGCTGCACCCGCCACCGGTCGCAAGCTGTTGTCCTTCCAATCCTTCTACGACAGCCTCACGCTGGATTGCTCACCCTCGGGTCAAGCCACGTCCAACACCCTGTTGGAGAAGACCTTCTTCCAGTCGGCGCTGAACAAGGGCTTCGTCGTGACCATGGCCGACTATGAAGGCCTTGAATCGCAATGGATCGTGGCCAAGAACAGCGGCCAGGGCGTGCTCGACGGCATCCGTGCCACGCAACGGTTCAGCAAGGCTGGCTTGAATTCATCGACACCGGTCGGCATGCTGGGCTACTCGGGCGGCGGCTTTGCCACAGCCTGGGCTGCTGAGCTGGCGGCGGGCTATGCGCCTGAGCTGAAGATCATCGGTGCTGCGCAAGGCGGCTTGCCCGTCAACCCGATCAACGTGGCCAAGAAGGTCGATGGCGGCTTCTGGGCTGGTGCCTACCTGGGTGCGGTGGTGGGCTTGTCGCGCGCTTATCCCGAGCTCAAGGTCGAGGATTACGCCACGCCCGCAGGCGTCGAGGCCATCAAGGACATCGGCACACGCTGCCTGACCGGTTCGCCCAATCTGCTGACGGCGTATGCCTACAAGAAGGGCTCTGACCTGTTGAAGGATCCCAACTTCCTGAACCTGCCCGAGATGCAAGCCATCAACCGCGAAAACACCATGGGCCAGAACACGCCCAAGATCCCGCTCCACATCTTCCAAAGCATTGGTGATCAGGTGATGCCCATTGCTGACGTGGACAAGCTGGCCGCTTACTACTGTGCCAACAAGGCCACGCTGGAATACAAGCCAGTCATGGGCACCGACCACGTTCTGGGCGGCTTGGGTTTGACCGGTGGTTTGACCTACCTGCTGAACCGTTTCGACGGCAAGGTGGCGCCGAACAACTGCAAGTGATGTGAAGGGAAACATCTGTCAAACTTCCTGAAATCCAGGTTTCAGGAGGGCGGTCATGCACCGTGGCAGCTGCCTCTGCGGGGGCGTCACTTTCACCATCTCCGGCGATTTGCCGCCGATCCAGGTCTGCCACTGCGGCCAATGCCGCCGTGCGCAGGGCACGCCCTTTGTCACCAACATCCCGTTGGATGAATCACAGGTGGATTGGCTCTCTGGCATCAACCTGATCCAGCGTTACGAGTCGTCACCCGGCAAGTACCGCTGCTTCTGCAAGACCTGCGGCTCGCCCTTGTTCAGCCAGCGCACCTCGCTGCCCGGGGTGCTGCGGCTGCGGGTGGGCACGCTGCAGGGGCATGTCAAATCCAAAGTGGGCATCCACATCTACGACGCCTCCAGGGCCAATTGGTGGACGGCGCAAGACGACGCCCATGCGCCCAGGTATGACGAAAATGGGCCCGCCGCATGATGGGGCCCGTGAGCTTGCGGTGATGCGCAAACGCTCTTGAATTTCAAGCGGTGGCTGCCAGCTGCCTTGCCATCTGGTTGTGCCGTTCCACCAGCACACCCTGGTCCACGTTGACCAGCTGTCCATGATCAGCCACCACGCGCCCATTCACGATGGTCCATGCCGTCGTCTGGCCATGGCACATCAGCAGTGAGGCCACCGGGTCGTGCACGGCGCTGCCGGCCATGCCCAGGGTGCGCAGGTCAAAGATGGCCAAGTCGGCGGCGTAGCCCGGGGTGATCTGGCCAATCTCATCGGTGCGGCCCAACACTTGCGCACCGCCACGCGTGCCCAACCGCAGCGCATCACGGGCACTCATGCTGGCAGGGCCATGGTCGCAGCCAAAGGGTTCCAGGCTGCGGCCCACGCGGGCCAGCAGCATGGCTTGGCGCGCTTCGGCCATCAAGTGGCCGGCGTCGTTGCTGGCCGAGCCATCCACGCCCAGGCCCACCCTCACGCCAGCATCCAGCATGCGCCGCACAGGCGCGATGCCCGAGGCCAGGCGCATGTTGCTGCAAGGGCAGTGCGCCACGCCGGTGCCGGTGGCGGCAAAGCGGCTGATGCCATGGTCGTCCAGCTTCACGCAGTGGGCGTGCCACACGTCGTCGCCCAGCCAGCCGAGTGATTCGGCGTACTGCGTGGGTGTGAGCTTGAAGCGCTCCAGGCTGTAGGCCACATCGTGGTCGTTTTCGGCCAGGTGGGTGTGCAGGCGCACGCCCTGATTGAAGCTGCGCGCCAGCAGGGCCGATTCGCGCATCAGATCGGGGCTGACCGAGAACGGTGAGCAAGGTGCCAGGGCCACGCGCACCATGGCGTGGCGGTGCGTGTCGTGGAAGGTTTCGACCAGGCGGCGCGAGTCGCGCAGGATGTTGTCTTCACGTTCCACCAGGTGGTCGGGTGGAAGGCCGCCAGCGCTCTCGCCCACGCTCATGCTGCCCCGGCTGGCCATGAAGCGCATGCCGATCTCTTGCGCAGCAAAGATGCTGTCGTCCAGCCTGACGCCGTTGGGGTAGATGTAGAGGTGGTCGCTGCTGGTGGTGCAGCCGCTGTGAAGCAGTTCGGCCATGGCCACTTGGGTGGACACGTGCACCATGTCGGGCGTCAGGCCTGCCCAGATGGGGTAGAGCGTGCGCAGCCAGCCAAACAACTCGGCGTTCTGCGCCGCAGGGATGGCCCGCGTCAGGCTCTGGTACATGTGGTGGTGCGTGTTCACCAGGCCGGGGATGACGACGTGGCCGCGTGCGTCGATGGTTTGCGTGGCCTGGGCCAGCAGTTCAGCGGGCAGGTCTGAAGTGGGGCCGGCGGCCACGATCTCGCTGCCTTTGACCAGCACACTGGCCTGGCGCCATTCGGTGCCGGCGTCGTCCATGGTGGCCACGCACTCGGCGTCTTTGATGAGCAGCACGGGTCAGTCCTGGTGGGGTGGGGCGGTGTGTTGCAGCAGCTGCGCGAGCACGGCGATGGCGATGATGGCGGGCTCTTTGCCACGCACGCCGCTCAAGCCGATGGGGCAGGTCAGACGGTCCAGCGTTTCAGGCTTGATGCCTTGCTCGGCCAGGCGGTGCAGGAACTTGGCGCGTTTGGTCTGCGAGCCGATCAGCCCGGCGAAGCGGAAGTCGCCCCGGCGCAGCACGGCGTCGATGATGCGCAGGTCCAGGTCGTGGCGGTGCGTCAGCACCAGGTGGCAGGCGTGGGCGGGCGCATCACGCACTTCATGCTCGGCGGCGTCGGTGTCCAGCCATTGGATGTGGGGCGGCAGGTTGGCCAGCATCTCAAGGCTGGGCAGGCCGGGTTGCTCGGCGTTGTGCAGGCTGGCATCTTCAGCGCGCTCGTCGATCCAGCGCACGGTGCAGTCCAGGTCGACCAGCAGGCGCGCGATGGCCTGGCCCACGTGGCCCGCGCCGTGCAGTTCCAGGTGAAAGCGGGGTGGGGGCAAAGCCCAGTCGGCCAGCGTGGCTTCGTTCAAAGGCGCAAAACGCAAGGTGACCACGCCACCACAGCATTGGCCCAGCGTGGGACCCAGCGGAAAGGTTCGGGTCCATGAGGCCGTGGGCTTGGCGCTCTCTTGCAAGGCATGGCGTGCCAGGTCAATGGCCTGCCATTCCAGGTGGCCGCCGCCGATGGTGCCGTCTACCTCGGTGGTGGACACCAGCATGCGCGTGCCGGTGCCGCGCGGGGTCGAGCCTTTGATCTCGTCCACCGAGATGACCAGCGCATGGCGCCGGGCGGCCCACCATTGGTCGGCGGTGCGTCGCAGTGCCCGGGCGCTCAGACTGCTCATGGTGATCAGCCCCGCGCGGCCTTGACGGCATCGACCGCGTCGAGGATGGCCTCCGGCGTGGCGGGCGCGCGCAGGGGCGGGTCAATCTCGTGGTGGCCCACGCTGGACACCGCATCGCGGATCGCCAAAAACACCGAGAAGGGCAGCAGCAAGGGCGGCTCACCCACGGCTTTGGACCGGTGGATGGTGTCTTCCACGTTGATGTTGTCGAACAGCTTGACGCGGAAGTCGGCTGGGCAGTCGCTGGCGGTGGGGATCTTGTAGGTCGAGGGTGCGTGCGTCATCAGGCGGCCGGTTTGCGGGTGCCAGTACAGCTCTTCGCTGGTCAGCCAGCCCATGCCCTGGATGAAGCCGCCTTCGATCTGGCCAATGTCCACGGCCGGGTTGATGGACTGGCCCACGTCGTGCAGCACGTCGGCGCGCAGCAGCTTCCACTCGCCGGTCAGCGTGTCCACCAGCACCTCGCTCACGGCCGCGCCATAGGCAAAGTAGAAGAAGGGGCGGCCTTGCATGGTGGTGCGGTCCCAGTGCAGTTTGGGCGTGGTGTAGAAGCCGTCGGACCAGAGCTGGATGCGGGCGAAGTAGGCCTCGCTGATCACTTGCTCAAAGGGCAGTGTCTGATCGCCGATGTGCACGTGGTCATCGACGAAGCGCACGGCATCGAGCGGCACGCCTTCACGATCCGACAGGAACTTCGTCAGCCGCTCGATGATCTGCCGCGCGGCATCGGCGGCGGCCTTGCCGTTCAGGTCCGAGCCGGTGGACGCGGCCGTGGCCGAGGTATTGACGACCTTGTTCGTGTCGGTGGCGGTGACGCGCACGCGGGCCATGCTGACACCCAAGGTGTGCGCCACCATTTGCGCCACTTTGGTGTTCAGGCCTTGCCCCATCTCGGTGCCGCCGTGGTTCACCAGCACGCTGCCATCGGTGTAGATGTGCACCAGGGCACCCGCCTGGTTCAGGTGCACCACGTTGAAGGAGATGCCGAACTTCAGCGGCGTCAGGGCCAGGCCTTTCTTCAACACCGGGCTGCTGGCGTTGAAGCTTTCAATCGACTGGCGGCGCGCTCGGTAGTCGCTGCTGGCCACCAGCTCGTCGATCAAGGGGCGCAGCACATTGTCTTCAACGGTCTGGCCATAGGGCGTGACGTTGTTCTCTTGCGGGCCATAGAGGTTGGCCAGGCGCACGTCCAGCGCATCCAGCTTGAGCTTGCGCGCGATGCTGTCCAGCGCCACTTCCACCGCCAGCGCGCCCTGCGGCCCACCAAAGCCTCGGAAGGCGGTGTTGCTTTGCGTGTTGGTGCGCGCGCAGTAGCCGTGCATGTCCACGTTCGGCAGCCAGTAGGCGTTGTCGAAGTGGCAGAGGGCACGCGTCATCACCGGGGGCGACAGGTCGGCCGACCAGCCCGCACGGGAAACCATGTTCACCTCGGCGGCCAGGATGCGCCCCTGGTCGTCATGGCCAATTTCGTAGTCGTGGATGAAGCAGTGGCGCCGGCCAGTGATCATGAAATCGTCGTCGCGGTCCACGCGCAGCTTGACCGGCCGCTTGAGCTTTTGGGCTGCGATGGCCGCGATGCAGGCGAACACCGCTGATTGCGATTCCTTGCCGCCAAAGCCACCGCCCATGCGTCGGCATTCGACCTGGATGTGGTGCGAGTGCAGGCCCAGCGCATGCGCGATGTGGTGCTGCATTTCGCTGGGGTGCTGCGTGGAGCAATGCACCAGCATGCCGTTGTTCTCGCGCGGAATGGCGTACGAGATCTGGCCTTCCAGGTAGAACTGTTCTTGCCCGCCCAGGTAGAAGCGATCCTTCAAACGGTGCGGCGCTTGGGCCATCGCGCTGGCCGCATCGCCGCGCTTCAAATGCATGGGCGGCACCACGTAAGACTCGGCAGCGTGGGCCGCTTCGATGGTCAACAGCGAGGGCAGGGCTTCAACGCGGATGACCTCTTTGGCGCGGGCTGCCGCGCGGCGGGCCGATTCACGGTCGGTGGCGATGACGGCGAACACCGGGTGGCCCAGGAAGTGCACCTCGCCATCGGCCAGGATGGGCTCGTCGTGGATGATGGCGCCGCAGTCATTCTTGCCTGGCACGTCTTTGGCGGTCAGCACCGCAACCACGCCGGGCATGGCTTTGAGGGTGGCCACGTCAACGCCCAGCAATCGGCCATGCGCCACTTGGGACAGGCCCAGGGCACAGTGCAGCGTGCCAGCCAGCTCGGGCAGGTCGTCGATGTAAGGGGCGGCGCCCGCCACGTGCAGGTGGGCGGACTCGTGCGGCAGGGATTGGCCAGCTGCCGTGGCGGTCTTCATCATCAGGCGGTCCATACCTGCACCTTTTCAGCGGCGAGCGCGTGCTCCGTGCGGGTTTCAAGCCAGAAACGTTCCAGCAGGTTGGCGGCCACGCGCGAGCGGTAGCTGTCGCTGGCCCGCAGATCGGTCATGGGCTTGAAGTCCTGGGCCAGCGCCGCCTGGGCGCGGCGCAAGGTGGTTTCGGTCCACGGCTGGCCAATCAGCGCGGCTTCGGTCAAGGCCGCGCGCTTGGCCGTGGCGGCCATGCCGCCCCAAGCCAGGCGCGCCTCGGCGATGACGTCGCCATCCAGGCGCAGCATCAAGCCTGCGCACACGGCCGAGATGTCGCTGTCGCGGCGCTTGGAAATCTTGTAGCCGCGCACGATGTCATCCTGCTTGGGCAAGGGGATGTGCATGGACTGCAGGAACTCGCCAGGCTCCAGCGCGTTTTTCATGTAGTCCAGGTAGAAGCTTGACAAGGGCAGGGTGCGTTGCCAGTCGCCTTTGCGCAGGGTGACTTCGGCATTCAGGGCCAGCAGCATGGGCGCGCTGTCGCCGATGGGCGAGCCGTTGGCAATGTTGCCGCCCAGCGTGCCCGCGTGGCGCACCGGCGGTGAGGCGAAGCGCAGCCAGATCTCGCGCATGGCGGGCACATGCTGGACGATGGCGGCCCAGGCGTCT
This sequence comes from uncultured Aquabacterium sp., assembly GCA_964554655.1. Classification (GTDB taxonomy): domain Bacteria; phylum Pseudomonadota; class Gammaproteobacteria; order Burkholderiales; family Burkholderiaceae_C; genus Aquabacterium. The sequence goes on from CAZKPN010000010.1 coordinate 52,576, forward strand.
TCCAGCGACGCGGCGGCGCCGATGGTCAGGCCGGTGCTGGTGTCGGTGATGGTTTTGAGTTCCTTGACGCGGCCCAGGTAGAGGATGTCGCCCAAAGGCTTCATCTGCTTGGTGACCCACAGGCCCACGTCGGTGCTGCCGGCCAGCAGGCGTGCTTGCGGCATCTGCTGGCGCCAGCGGGCCAACTCGCTCAAGGTGGCGGGGGCGACGAAGCGGGTGCGCTTGGCGGGGTTGGTGGCTTCGGGCGCCTCGTGGATGAAGATCTGCTCAGTGGCGTCCAGCGCTTTCAACGCGTTCAATGCCGGTGTGGGGTCGAAGACCACGCGGGGGGCCTCGAACATTTTCTGGCCCGCGTCCAGGATGGGGCGGTAGCCCGTGCAGCGGCAAAGGTTGCCCGACAGCGCATCGGCCAAGTCTTGCCTTGGCAATGCCTGCACCTGGTCTTCATAAACCTGCCACAAGGACATCACGAAGCCCGGCGTGCAGAAGCCGCATTGCGAGCCGTGGCAATCGACCATGGCCTGCTGGCAAGGGTGCAGTGCGCCCCCGTTCATGCCCTGCAGGTCTTCGACCGTGAACAGGGCCCGGCCGTCGAGCGTGGGCAAAAACTGGATGCACGAGTTGACCGTGGTTTTGGTGAGCGCCTGGCCCGATTCATCAACCTCGCCGATGACCACCGTGCAAGCGCCGCAGTCACCTTCGGCGCAGCCTTCCTTGGTGCCCGTGCAGTGCGCCTGTTCACGCAGCCATTGCAGCACGGTGGTGGTCGGCGGCAGGCCCTCCACGGTGTGAATCTGCCCCTGGTGGAAGAAGCGAATCGGACGGGGTGTCGGGTCGCTCATGGTCAGACTCCTGGAACAGCAAAACGCGTTGAATGGCATTCCCCACTGAGTGGGGATCCCGCATCAGAGGGTACTGCGGTTGGGGTTTGCCGCTATACCATCGTGATGATAATAACTATCTGCCGGTGAACATGAGCAAGGACGCAGTTTTCGACAAGATCGACCTTTCCCTCATCCGGGTCTTACACACCGTGATCACCGAGTGCAGTGTCTCCAAGGCGGCCCTTCGCCTTCAATCCAGCCAGCCCGCCGTCAGCACCCAGCTGAAGCGGCTGCGCGAGATCACAGGCGACCCGCTTTTGGTGCGCTGCGGCCAATCCATGGCACCCACCGATGTCGCCTTGAGCCTGCTCGAGCCCGCCTCGGCCATCCTTCAGCACGCGCAGAGCATGTTCGGCCACAAGAACTCGGTGCGTGATTTTGACCCAGCCACCACCACGCTCACCTTCCGCATCGCCGCCACCGATTACCTGGATCCCTTCTTCCTGCCCGAACTCACCCTGAGGCTACGCCGACTCGCGCCCAACATCAAGGTCGAGGTGGTGCAGTTGACGGCCGAACTCGACCACCGCCGCAGCTTGGCGCGCGGCGAGGTTGACCTGGTGATCGGCAATTGGCTGGAGCCCTCTGACGAGCTCCACCTGGGCCGACTGCTGACCGACGAGGTGGTGTGCCTCGTGTCTGAAGACCACCCCGCCGCGCGCCTGCCCAAGGAGGGCAAACGCGCCTGGTCGATCGAGCAGTACCTCGCGGCTGAGCACGTGTCGCCACCGGCGCTGCACCCCGGCGCCGTGGGCGTGATCGACGAGCGCCTGGCCATGCAGGGCTTGCGCCGAAACATCGTGGTGCGCAACCCGCACTTTGCCCAGCTGCCCTACATGGTGGCAGGCTCCTTGCTGGTGTTGACCACGGGGCGCCGCTTCTGTGAGCGTTACGCGCAACAGTTGCGCGTCAAGATCATCCGATGCCCAGTGCCGTTCCCCGCCATGAACTACTATCAGCTGTGGCACGATCTCACGCACCATTCAGCGGCCAGCCGCTGGTTGCGAGAGCAAGTGCGCGACGTGGTTCGTGGTCTGCACCAGGTTCGTCCTCCTTTGCGCGCCGAGACCTTGCCCGTGCTGGGTTCTTCGGCCAAACAGTGAGCTTTCATGCCTGATTCCCGATTGAATCCCGCCAATGGCCAAGCCGCCCAGACCCGGCGGGTGCTGCGTGGTGATCTGCTGGATTTCACCGCCGACCCAGGCTTTGCACTGCCCGCCGAAGCGCCAGGTGTGCGTTGGCGCCCTGACCATGTCTTGCTGATCGACGGTGAGCGCATCGCGGCCATCCAGCCCGCCAGCGAGCCGATGCCACAAGATTGGGCCGATGTGCCGGTGACGGACCACCGGGGGCAGTTGATCATGCCGGGCTTCATCGACACCCACGTGCATTGCCCACAGCTGGACGTCATCGCCAGCTATGGCGCCGAGCTGCTCGATTGGCTCAACACCTACACCTTCCCGGCCGAGCGCCGCTACGTGGACCCGCTGGTGGCTCGTAAAGGCGCTGAGCGTTTTCTGCAGGCGCTGTGGGCCCACGGCACGACCAGTGCGGTGGTGTTCCCCACGGTGCACAAGGTCAGCGCCGAAGCCTTGTTCGACATGGCCAGCACGCACCACATGCGCTTGATCACCGGCAAGGTGCTGATGGACCGCCACGCGCCTGAGGGCCTGCTGGACGACGTGGACCAGGCCGAGAAAGACTGCGTCGATCTGATCGACCGCTTCCATGGCAAGGATCGGCAGGCCTTTGCCGTGACGGTGCGCTTTGCACCCACCAGCACGCCCGAGCAACTGACCATGGCCGGCCGCCTGTGCCAGAGCTACGCCGGCACCTACATGCAGACCCACGTGGCCGAGAACCGCGACGAGGTGCGCTGGGTGAGTGAGCTGTTTCCGACCGCGCGCAGCTACCTGGACGTGTACGACCGTGACGGCCTGATCGGCCCGCGCGCGGTGCTGGCCCACGGCATCTGGCTGGACGCCAACGACCGCGCGGTGCTGAAGGCGCATGGCGCGCAGATCGCGCACAGCCCCTCGTCCAACCTCTTCCTGGGCAGCGGCTTGTTCAACTGGCTTGAAGCCGAACGCGAAGGCGTGAACGTGAGCCTGGCCAGCGACGTGGGCGGCGGCACCAGCCTGTCCATGCTGCGCAACATCGCCGACGCTTACAAGATCCAGGCGCTGCAGGGCGTGCGCCTGTCGGCCTGGAAAGCCCTGTACACCTGCACCTTGGGTGCCGCCAGCCACCTTGGTCTGCGTGACGAAATCGGACGCCTGGAGCCTGGCTGCATGGCCGACTTGGCCGTTTGGAACCTGGCGCAGGGGCCAGTGGCCGAGCACCGGGATCAGGTGGCGCAGCAGAGGCTGGCCCGCGTTTTGCACGAGCATTTGCATGAGCGCATCTTTGCCTGGGTGACCATGGGCGATGAACGCAATCTGGTGAGCACCTATGTGGCGGGCCAATGCGTCCATCAGGCCCCGATGGTCGTTCAGACCGCCGTTCAATAACGCGCCCAGGCGCTTTTTATGTCGTACCGCCTAGAACTCAAGAACATCACCAAGCAGTACCCTGCGGTGCGGGCCAATGACGATGTCAGCCTGCACGTCCTGCCCGGCGAAATCCACGCCGTGCTGGGCGAAAACGGCGCTGGCAAATCCACCTTGATGAAGATCATCTTTGGCGCGGTCAAACCCGATGCCGGCGAGATCTACTTCAACGATGCCTTGGTGCAGGTGCGTTCGCCGCAAGAGGCCCGCGCGCTGGGCATCAGCATGGTGTTCCAGCACTTCTCCTTGTTTGACACGCTCACCGCCGCCGAAAACGTGTGGCTGGGCCTGGACAAGAAATGGACGCTGCCTGAGGTGATCGAGCGCATCCAGGCCGTCTCAAGCGACTACGGCTTGGAGGTTGATCCCTGGCGCCCTGTGCACACCTTGAGCGTGGGCGAGCGCCAGCGGGTCGAGATCGTGCGCGCCTTGCTGACCAACCCGCAATTGCTGATCCTGGACGAGCCGACCTCGGTGCTGACGCCGCAGGCCGTTGAAAAGCTCTTCGTGACCTTGCGCCAACTGGCCGAGCGAGGCTGCTCCATCCTCTACATCAGCCACAAGCTGGACGAGATCCGCGCGCTGTGCCACTGCTGCACCGTGCTGCGCGGCGGCAAGGTCACGGGCGAGGTCGATCCACGCCAAGAGACCAATGCCAGCCTGTCGCGCCTGATGATCGGCTCCGAGCCGCCACAGCTCAAGCGCGTGGCCCCGGTGCTGGGCGCCACGGCCTTGGTGGTCAAGAACCTGAACCTGGCCAAGCAAGACCCGTTTGGCGTGAACCTGCAAGACATCTGTCTGCAAGTGCAGGCTGGCGAGATCGTCGGCATCGCTGGCGTGTCGGGCAATGGCCAGCAAGCCCTGATGGCGGCCTTGAGCGGCGAAGACCCGCGCACCACGCCCGGCATGGTCACCCTGTTTGGTCGGGATGTCAGCCAGTCGTCGCCGCGCGAACGTCGAAGCCAGGGGCTGCACAGCGTGCCGGAAGAGCGCCTGGGCCGAGGGGCCGTGCCCGTGATGTCACTGGCGCAGAACACCCTGTTGACGCGGACCAATGCCGTCGGCTTTGGCGGTTGGCTGCGCCTGCAGGGCACGCACGGCATGGCCTCCGACCTGATCGATCGATTCAAGGTCAAGGCCGGTGGCTCCAATGCGGCGGCCAAGAGCCTGTCGGGTGGCAATCTGCAGAAGTTCATCATGGGCCGCGAGATCGATGCCTCGCCCAAGCTGCTGCTGGTGTCCCAGCCCACCTGGGGCGTGGACGTGGGCGCGGCCGCGCAGATCCGTGGCGAGTTGTTGAAGCTGCGCGATGCCGGTTGCGCGGTGCTGGTCGTCAGTGAGGAGTTGGACGAATTGTTTGAAGTCAGCGATCGATTGATGGTGATGGCGCAAGGCCGCCTGTCGCCCAGCATTGACGCCAGCCAGGCCACGGTTGAACAGGTCGGCATCTGGATGAGCGGCTTGTGGGAGGGCGCCCATGTTCAAGCTTGAAGCACGCGCCCAGCCGTCCAGGCTGCTGATGGTGGGCTCGCCCGTCATCGCCTTGTTGATCACGGTGCTGGTGGGCTCGCTCCTGTTTGTGGCCTTGGGCAAGAACCCGGTCGATGGTTTGCGGATGTTCTTTTACGAGCCGATCAAGAACGTCTATTCGCTGACCGAGTTGACCATCAAGGCCACGCCCCTGGTGCTGATTGCGCTGGGCCTGGCCGTGTGTTTTCGCGCCAACCTGTGGAACATCGGGGCCGAAGGTCAGTTCGTGCTGGGCGCCATCTGTGGCGGCTGGGTGGCCATGCAGGCCACGCCCGACACCGGGCGCTGGATCGTGGCGGCGGTGCTGGTGGCGGGCATGCTGGGCGGCATGGCCTGGGCGGGCATCGTGGCCTTGCTGCGCGACCGCTTCAACGCCAGCGAGATTTTGGTGAGCCTGATGCTGGTCTACGTGGCCGAGATGCTGCTGAGTTACCTGGTCTACGGCCCCTGGAAAGACCCGCAGGGCTACAACTTCCCGCAAACGATCACCTTCCTGGACCCGGCCCGCATCCCCAAGATCGTCAGCGGTTTCCGCATGAACATTGGCGTCTACATTGCCTTGGCGGCGGTGGTGGCGTTCACCATTTTTCTGTCGCGCACTTACGCCGGGTTCCAGCTGCAGGTGGGCGGTCTGGCCCCGGCGGCGGCGCGCTATGCGGGCTTTTCGTCGCGCCGCGCCTTGTGGACCGGGCTGTTGATTTCGGGCGGCATGGCCGGGCTGGCCGGTGCGCTTGACGCGGCGGGGCCGCAAGGCCAGCTCACGCCCTTCGTGCCCATGGGCTATGGCTTCGCCGCCATCATCGTGGCTTTCGTGGGGCGGCTCAACCCGGTCGGCATCGTGTTCTCGGCCCTGCTGATGAGCATGTTCTACATCGGCGGCGAGCTGGCCCAATCGCGCCTGGGCTTGCCCAAGGCGCTGACCGGCGTCTTCCAGGGCCTGTTGCTGTTCTGCCTGCTGGCCTGCGACACCTTCATCCATCAACGCTTGCGCTGGGTTTCCAAATGAGCGTCTTCACCCCCGACTCGCTGGCCTTGCTGCTGGCCGCCACGCTGAACGCGGGCACCGTGCTGGGGCTGGCCGCCATGGGCTTGCTGATCAACGAACGCTCCGGCGTGGTCAACCTGGGGGCCGAAGGCCTGATGCTGGTGGCCGCCATCGCCGGTTTTGCCACGGGCGTGAACACCGGCAGCGACACCCTGGCCTTCATGGCGGGGGCGGCGGCCGGGGCTTTGCTGGCCGCCGTGTTCGGCGTGCTGGTGATCTGGCTCAACACCAACCAGTACGCCACCGGCCTGGCGCTCAGCCTGTTCGGGGCGGGCTTGTCGGCCTTTGCGGGCATCCGCTACACGCAAGAGAAACTGCCCGAGCGGCCCAACTTCGCCATCCCCTACCTGTCAGACATCCCGTTCGTGGGGCCCGCCTTGTTCAAGCAGCACCCGCTGGTGTACCTGGCCATCGCCTTCACGGCAGCCCTGGCCTGGTTCCTTTATCGATCACGGGCCGGCCTGATCCTGCGCGCCGTGGGCGAGTCGCCCGAATCAGCGCATGCCTTGGGCTACCCCGTTCGCCGCATTCGCCTGATGGCGGTGATGGGCGGCGGTGCGCTGTGCGGCTTGGCGGGGGCTTACCTGTCGGTGGTCTACACCCCGCTGTGGGTCGAAGGCATGGTGGCGGGCAAGGGCTGGATCGCCCTGGCGCTGACCACCTTCGCCACCTGGCGCCCGGCCCGCGTCTTGCTGGGTGCTTACTTGTTCGGCGGCGTGACCATGCTGCAGTTTCAGCTGCAAGGGCAGGGCATCCAGATCCCCAGCCAATTGCTGACCATGCTGCCTTACCTGGCCACCATCGTGGTGCTGGTGCTGATCTCTCGCAATCCGACGTGGATTCGCGTCAACATGCCCGCGTCGCTGGGCAAGCCCTTCCATCCAGGCAGCTGACAAGGCATCATCGCCCCTGGCTGTCGGTTTCATCAGTTGTTTTGATTTGTCCACCCTGGAGATGACATGACTCGACCCTTGATCAAACGCTCTTTGCTGAAGATGGCTGGCTGGGCCAGCATTGCCGCCACCGCCGCCCTGGTGGGTTGCGGCAAGAAGGATGAAGCCGCGCCAGACGCCGTTTCCGCCGCGTCCACCCCTGAGGCGACGGCCTCTGCGGCTGCCGCACCTGCGGCCCCCCTCCTCATCGCCTTTGCCTACGTGGGCCCGGTGGGCGACGCGGGCTGGACCTACGCCCACGACCAGGGCCGCCTGGCGCTGGAGAAAGAATTCGGCGACAAGATCAAGACCACGTTCGTGGAGAAGGTGCCTGAGGGCCCCGACGCCGAGCGCGTCATCCGCGACATGGTCGGCCAGGGCAACAAGCTGATCTTCGGCACCACCTTTGGCTACATGGAACCCATGCTCAAGGTGGCGGCCGACCACAAGGACGTGAAGTTCGAGCATGGCACCGGCTACAAGACGGCCGAGAACATGCGCACCTACGACTCGCGCACCTATGAAGGCGCCTACATGGCGGGCGTGATCGCGGGCGGCATGACCAAATCCAACACCCTGGGCGTGGTCGGATCCATCCCCATCCCCGAGGTGATCCGCAACATCAATGCTTTCACCCTGGGCGCGCAAAGCGTGAACCCCAAGATCAAGACCAAGGTGGTCTGGATCAACAACTGGTTTGATCCTCCGAAGGAAACCGAAGGCGCGCAAAGCCTGCTCAACCAGGGCGCCGACGTGCTGTTCCAGAACACCGACTCCAGCGCGGTGCTGCAAACCGCCGAGAAAGCCGGCAAGTACGCCTTTGGCTGGGACTCGGACATGAGCAAGTTCGGCCCCAAGGCCCACCTGGGCTCGGCCATCATCAACTGGGCGCCGTACTACATCAAGGCCACCAAGGATGCACTGGAAGGCACCTGGACCACCGGCGGCATTTGGTGGGGCGTGAAGGAAGGTGCCATCGACCTGGTGTCCGTGTCTGACGCGGTGCCCGCTGACCTGAAGGCCAAGGTGGACACCATCAAGGCCGGCCTGAAGGATGGCAGCTTCGTCATCTGGAAGGGCCCCATCGTGGGCCAGGACGGCAAGGAAGTGCTGGCCAAGGATGCCGTGGCCGATGACAAGTTCCTGGGCGGCATCAACTTCTACGTCAAGGGCGTGGATGGCGCGGTGCCCTCCAGCAAGTGAGTTTTTTGACAGAGAGTGACTGACCGATGAGCGCCATGACCATTGCACCCAACCGCTTGCCCGAACTGCTGCAAGCGATGCCCAAGGCGGAGTTGCACATCCACATCGAAGGCTCGCTTGAGCCCGAGTTGATCTTCGCCCTGGCGCAGCGCAATGGCGTGGCGCTTTCTTACCCCAGCGTCGAGGCTCTGCGCGCGGCCTACGCTTTCACCGATCTGCAAACCTTCCTGGACATCTATTACGCGGGCGCCTCGGTGCTGCTCAAGGAAGAAGATTTCCATGACATGGCCTGGGCTTACCTGAGCAAGGCCGCTGCCGAGAACGTGTTGCACACCGAGTTGTTTTTCGACCCGCAAACCCACACCGACCGGGGCGTGCCCTTCGAGGTGGTGATCAAGGGCCTGCACCGCGCCTGCCAGCGCGCCAAGACCGAGCTGGGCGTCAGCGCCACGCTGATCATGTGCTTCCTGCGGCACCTGCCTGAAGAAGCTGCCCTCAAAACGCTGGATGAAGCCTTGCCCTGGCGCGACCTCATCGTGGGCGTCGGCCTGGATTCCAGCGAGCGTGGCCACCCACCCGAAAAGTTCGCCCGGGTGTTTGCCCGTTGCCGTGAACTGGGTTTGCACGTGGTGGCCCACGCGGGCGAGGAAGGCCCACCGGCCTACATCATCAGCGCATTGGATGTGCTGAAGGTCGAGCGCATCGACCATGGCGTGCGCTGCGTGGAAGACCCCGCTCTGGTGCAGCGCCTGGTCCAAGAGGGCATGCCCCTGACCGTGTGCCCGCTCTCCAACGTCAAGCTGTGCGTGTTCAGCAGCCTGGACCAGCACAACCTCAAGTCCATGCTGGACATGGGCTTGAAGGTGACCATCAATTCAGACGACCCGGCCTACTTTGGCGGCTACCTGAACCAGAACTATCTGGAGACCTTTGCCGCATTGAACCTGGATGCTTCGGCCGCCTACACCCTGGCCCGCAACAGCTTCGAGGCCAGTTTTGCTTCCAACGAAGACAAGGCAGGCTGGATCGCGAAGCTGGACCAAACCTTCGAGCGCTTCGCCGCCTGACTGAGGCCTCATTCCGTGAGCTTGTGCCATTGTCGCGGCACGAGCTGCACCGATGCCAGCAGTGCCAAAACCAGCGCCAGTGGCACGGTGGACACATAGCCCACGTGCTTGAAGCCCAGCGCGCCCACCACGCTGCCCACCATGAATGAGCCGGTCAAAGCCAGCAGGATGCGCAGCTTCCGAGCGTTCACCTGGACCTGGCCCAGTGCAGGGTGGGGCGTTGAGCCGTTCCAATAGGCCAGCTTGCCCAGTTCGATCCCGATGTCGGTGACCAGGCCGGTGACGTGCGTGGTGCGGATCTCGGCGTTCGACACCTTGGTCACCATGGCGTTCTGCAGCCCCATCACGAAACACAGCAGGGCGATGGTCAAGGACACCTCCAGCGTCATCGACAGGCTGAGCCGTTCGCCCATCAGGCCAAAGACCAGCAACAAGCCCGCCTCGATCATCAGGGGCAGGGCGTATTCGCTGCGGCCGCCGCGACGCCGCGCCCAGTTGATGAGGATGGCCGAAGTGGCTGCCCCCAGCAAAAAGGCCACCAAGGCCTCCAGTCCAGCGATGACCAGGTCCAGCTTGCCCAGCGCCAGGTGATCGGCCATGCCCGAGACCACGCCCGTCATGTGCGAGGTGTATTGCCCCACTGCCAGAAACCCCCCCGCGTTGATGGCCCCTGCCACGAAGGCCAACGAAACACCCAGGTGGAGGTTGCTTTGCTGCGTGCGTTCAGGGGCGGTGAGGCCTTGCAAATACTTGATCGGCATGACAGGGGGCGGGGGCATTCGGGTTGGGTTCTAATGATCCATCAATTTTTGAAATAAAACGGATTCACATGGCGATCAATTCAGCGGTGTCGTCAGTGCCGGCCTGGCGCTGGGCCCTCAAGCAGACCTGGCGCGACATGCGCTCGGGCAGCCTGAGGTTGCTGCTGGTGGCTGTGGTGCTGGCCGTCACGGCCTTGTCTGCGGTGGGTTTTTTCGCGGACCGCATTGAGCAGGGCTTGGTGCGCGATGCGGCTCAATTGCTGGCCGCCGACGCCCTGGTGGTGGCCGACCAACCCATGCC
>CAZKPN010000010.1:62947-72381 GCA_964554655.1 uncultured Aquabacterium sp.
AGCCGCGTCACTTACCGCTTGTTGGTGGCCGGGCCCGCCCGTGCTGGCGATGCCGGCGTCGGGCCCGGCGAAGCCAAGTCCCCAGCGACCAACGTCACGGGAAAGGCGGTGCAATCCTTCGTCGCTGCCGCCGAGCAACAATCCAAAACCACCCGCGGTCTGCGCGTGGAAACCCTGGACCAGGGCCGCCCCGAGATGCGCGCCACCCTGGACCGAGCGGGACTCTTCTTGCGCCTGGTGGCGCTGTTGGCTGCTTTGCTGTCGGCCGTGGCCGTGGCCCTGGTCTCGCGTGACTTTGCCCAGCGGCGCCTGGACGATTGCGCCATGCTGCGCGTGTTGGGCGTGCCGCAAAACCAGATGGCCCTGACCTACGGGCTTCAGTTCCTGATCGTCGGGCTGGTGGCCAGCATCATCGGCCTGGCCTTGGGTTGGGGCTTTCACCAAGTGTTCGTGGTGCTGCTGTCCGAGTTGGTGCCCGTGGCTTTGCCCGGGCCCAGCATCTGGCCGGTGGTGCTGGGGCTGGGCGTGGGCGTGGTGCTCACCTTGGGCTTTGGCCTGCCTCCGGTCTTGCAACTGGCCCGAGTGCCGCCGCTACGCGTACTGCGCCGCGATGTGGGCGAACTCAAAGGCGCGTCGGTGCTGGCCGTGGGCGCGGGCGGGCTGGCGTTGCTGGCTTTGCTGATGATGGTGGCGCGTGACGTCAAGCTGGGGGCGATTGCCCTGGGCGGTGTCGCGGTGGCGGTGCTGGCCTTTGCCGCCCTCAGTGCCTTGGCGGTGTTCATCCTGCAGCGGCTCCTGAACAAACTCAGCGGTGTGGCCCCGCCCTGGCTGGTGTTGGCCACCCGGCAGCTCACCGCCCAGCCCGGCCAGACCGTGGTGCAGGTGTGCGCGCTGGCCATCGGCTTGCTGGCGCTGGTGCTGCTTGTTTTGCTGCGCACCGACCTGATCGCCAGTTGGCGGGCGGCCACGCCGGTCGATGCGCCCAACCGCTTCGTCATCAACATCCAGCCGGACCAGACCGAGGCCTTCAAGGCACAGTTGCAGAAAGCCGGCGTCAAGCAGTTCGACTGGTACCCCATGATCCGTGGCCGCCTGGTGGCGATCAATGGCAAAACCGTCAAGCCCGAGGATTACACCGACGACCGCGCCCAACGCCTGGCCGACCGCGAGTTCAACCTCAGCTATTCAGCCCAGCAGCCCGCCTACAACCCGGTGGTGGCGGGGCGTTACCTGCCCAACGAAAAGGGCGCCTTGAGCGTGGAAGAGGGCCTGGCCAAGACACTGGGTCTGCACCTGAACGACCAACTCACCTTCGACATCGGCGGTGTTCAGCACGCGGCCCGCATCACCAGCCTGCGCAAGGTTGACTGGGCGTCGATGCGCGTCAATTTCTTCGTGATGGCGCCCATGGCGTCGATGCCCGAATGGCCGGCCACCTTCATCACTTCATTCCGCGCGCCACCTGATGGCAAGCTGGACCGCATCCTGGTGCAGGCATTTCCCAGCGTCACGGTGGTGGATGTGTCGGCCACCTTGGCGCAGATCAACCGGATCATGGACCAGGTCATCGCGGCGGTCGAGTTCCTGTTCGCCTTCACCTTGGCGGCTGGCCTGATCGTACTGATGGCGGGTTTGTTGACGTCGCGTGAGCGCCGGGCCAAGGACTGGGCCGTGCTCAAGGCCCTGGGCGCGTCTCAGCGCATGTTGGCGAAGGTGCAGCGGGTCGAGTTGCTGGGCGTGGGGGCGCTGGCAGGCGCGCTGGCATCCACGGCGGCGCTGTGCGTTGGCTGGGCACTGGCCCACTGGGTGTTCGAGTTCGATTGGAACGCGCCGCTGTGGTGGCCCTTGATGGGCGCGGCTGTGGGGGCATTGCTGGCGGCACTGGCCGGCTGGTGGAGCCTGCGAGGTGTGCTGGAGCAACCCGTTGTCAATACCTTGCGACGGGCGGCTCAGTGAATTTCAAGGCGTCAGGTTGCTGATCAGGCCCATCTCGGAACTGCTCATCAGCGACTCGATGTCCATCAAAATCAGCAAGCGTTCGTTGATGTTGGCGATGCCTGTGATGTAGGTGGTGTCCACCATGGTGGCGCTCATCTCTGGCGCTGGCTTGATCATTTGTTCGGCCAGTTGGATCACGTCGCTGACCGAGTCCACCACCGCGCCGACCACGCGGCCGCGCACGTTCAGCACAATCACAACGGTGAAGTCGTTGATATCACCCTCGCCCTGGGCGTTCAGGCAGTTGAACTTCACGCGCAGGTCAACGATGGGCACGATCACGCCGCGCAGGTTCACCACACCCTTGAGGTAGGACGGGGCGTTGGCGATCTTGGTGGGCGGCTCGTACGAGCGGATTTCCTGAACCTTCAGGATGTCGATGCCGTACTCTTCCGTGCCCAAGCGAAACGTGAGGAATTCACGGCCGGATACCGCATGCTGAATTTGACGGGCTGGATTGCCTCGGCTGGACAAACCACCGGGGGCGCCTGGCCGCACGGCGGATGCTGGCTTGGGGGCTACTTGAAGGGCTTCCATACACGTCCTCGAATCGAATAGAAATGGTCTCCCCTGGATGTCGGTCATTGGCCGGGAAACTTGAGCCTGGTCGTGGGTCTGCCGATTGCTGATCACCAGCATGAATGTCAAACCGTCTCCCCACAGCATCATCCGAATCGGCATATCGGGCTGGCGCTACGAACCCTGGCGCGGCGTGTTTTACCCCAAGAATCTGGTGCAGCGCCGTGAGCTGGAGTTCGCTTCTCGCGCTTTGCCCAGCATTGAAATCAATGGCACGTTCTACGCCATGCAAAAGCCCGAAAGCTTTGGGCAATGGTTTGAGCAAACGCCGGATGATTTTGTCTTCAGTGTCAAGGCGCCCCGGTACATCACCCACATCCGCCGATTGCAGGACGTGCACCAACCACTGGCCAATTTCTTCGCCTCAGGGGTATTGCGATTGCGCCAGAAGCTTGGGCCCGTGCTTTGGCAGTTTCCACCCAGCTTTCGCTTTGACGCTGATTTGATGGAAGCGTTTCTGGAAGATCTTCCGCATGACACCGAGGCGGCCCAAAAGCTGGCCAAACAGCGCGATACCTTCATGGCCAAGCGTGAAAGCCTGGAGATCGATGCGAACAGGCCCTTGCGCCACGCCATTGAAATCCGCCACGAGAGTTTTGCAGATCCGGCGTTCATCAAGATGCTTCGCCACCACCGTGTGGCCCTGGTGGTGGCCGACACTGCGGGCAAATGGCCTTATCTGGAAGACGTTACGGCCGACTTCATGTACCTGCGCCTGCACGGAGACGTCGAACTCTATGCCAGCGGCTACACCGACCACGCCCTGGCCCGCTGGACCGAGCGCATCGTCGCCTGGTCGAAGGGTGCTCAGCCCAGGGATGCTCACCTCGTCGAGAAAGAGCTTGCGCCACCGAAGCGCGCGCACCGCGACATCCACTGCTATTTTGACAATGACATGAAGGTGAAATCGCCGTTGGATGCCGCAATGCTGCTGCGCAAACTGGGCTTACCCAACCACCTGGATGAACCCCTGAAGGAGCTCCTGTGAAGCGTGCAGTCCCCCTGACCAGTGGGTGCCGTTGAACGCTGATCAACACATGGTTGAACAGGCTTCGTATAGATAAATCCACAACGTGTCTCAAGCACACACCGATCACCAACTTCGAGTCTCAGAGGATCATGATGAATTTCAAACAAGCAGCGCGCACGGCGCTCATGGCGGCGGCGGTTTCACTGGCTGCGGCAGGCAGCCATGCAGCCACCTTCACTTTTGGCACCTTGCTGGCGGGCAATGGTCCGCTGACGCCCAGTCTGGCCACGCTGACCGTGACCCAGAGTGGCAATGACCTCAATTTTTCGTTGTCCGCCGCTGGACTTGATCTGCTGGGCCCGGATTCGTTCTTGGGCGCCATCGCGGTAGACGGTCTTCAGACTGGCTCGATCTCGTCCATCGTGGGCGATGCTCCCGTGGCAATCGCCAATGGCGGCGGCCCTGGCGGCGTGTTCGACTTTCGCTTCGATCTGACCGGGCCCAAAAAGGCACGCCTGACCGACAACGAGTCGGTGAATTGGACGTGGGTGGGCGCCAAGCAAAGCCTCGATACGTTGCACTTTGCTGCGCACGTTCAAGGCGTGGGGATCTCCGGCGCTGACTCGTCCTTGTGGTACAGCACGACGGCTGTGCCGGAACCCCAGTCCTACGCGCTGTTGGCAGCAGGCTTGGGCGTCATCGGGCTGTCGCTGAGGCGCCGCAGCCGCTGATTCGCGGCCGGGATGAATCAATGAGGCAAATGTCTTGCGGCATTTGCCTGGCGACTGCAAGGGGTTCCAAAAGGCCTTTTGAAGTCGCTTTTTTCGTTCAGCTGCTGAACAGGAAGTTCAACACATCGCCATCCTTGACGACGTACTCCTTGCCTTCCGCGCGCATCTTGCCCGCGTCCTTGGCGCCTTGCTCGCCCTTGAAGGCGATGAAGTCATCAAAAGCAATGGTTTGCGCCCGGATGAAGCCGCGCTCGAAGTCGGTGTGGATCACGCCAGCCGCCTGAGGGGCCGTGTCACCCACGTGGATGGTCCAGGCGCGCACTTCCTTGACGCCCGCCGTGAAGTACGTTTGCAGGCCCAGCAGCTTGAAGGCGGCGCGGATCAGGCGGTTCAGGCCCGGTTCGTCCTGGCCCATTTCGGCCAGGAACATGCTGCGGTCTTCGTCGCTCATCTCTGACAGCTCGGCTTCGGTCTTGGCGCAAATGGCCACCACCGGGGCGTTCTGCTTGGCGGCGTAGTCCTTCAGGCGGTCCAGGAAAGGGTTGTTCTCGAAACCGCTCTCGTCCACGTTGCCCACGAACATGGCGGGCTTGGCCGTGATCAGGCACAGCGGCTTGACCAACACCAGCTCTTCCTTGGTCCAAGCAATCGAGCGCACGGGCTGGGCCTGGTCCAGCGCGGCCTGGCACTTCTCCAGCACCTTGACCAACGCGGCCGCTTCCTTGTCGCCGGAGCGGGCGGTTTTGTTGTAGCGGTGCAGGCTCTTTTCAACCGTGCCCAGGTCGGCCAGGCACAGCTCGGTCTGGATGACTTCGATGTCGGAGATCGGATCGACCTTGCCGGCCACGTGGATCACGTTGTCATCTTCAAAACAGCGCACCACGTTGATGATGGCGTCGGTTTCGCGGATGTGCGAGAGGAACTTGTTGCCCAGGCCTTCGCCTTGTGAGGCGCCAGCCACCAAGCCGGCGATGTCGACGAACTCGACAATGGCCGGCACGATGCGCTCGGGCTTGACGATGTCCGACAGGGCGCCCAGGCGCGGATCGGGCAGTTCAACGATGCCCACATTGGGCTCGATGGTGCAGAACGGGTAGTTCTCGGCGGCAATGCCGGCCTTGGTCAGCGCGTTGAAGAGGGTGGACTTGCCGACGTTTGGCAGACCCACGATGCCGCATTTGAGGCTCATGGACGTTCCTGGACTGGAGGGTGGATAACCCCCCATTTTACCGGCGATCGCGTGCCTTCGGGCTCAGTCCGACTGAGTTGCCCAATATCCAACCTCTTCCAGCAGTTGCTGGCGGTCTACCGGCTTGGTCAGGACATGGTTCATGCCCGCGTTCAGGCAGGCGCTGCGGTCTTCCGAGAAGGCATTGGCGGTCAATCCCAGCACCGGCACGTCCAGTGCCGCAGCGCCTGCTTCGCCCATGCGAACGCGGCGGGTGGCTTCCAGGCCGTCCATCCCCGGCATGCGCCAGTCCATCAAGACGACATTGGGGGTGTGCTGACTTAAAAACGCCAAAGCCGCTGGACCTGTGTCGGCGGTGAACACCGTGGCCCCGGCTGCCCGCAGCACCTCGGCGGCCAGCATGCTGTTGACGGGGTCGTCATCGACCACGAGCACTTCGGTGCCTTTCAGATCGGGCCTGCCCAAGACCCGCCGCGCAGGCACGCGCGCGTCGTCGGCCAATACCGCCAGTGGCAAATCGATGTCGATGCGAGTGCCCTGGCGCTCACGGCTGTTCACGTTGATCGTGCCTTGCATCAAACCCACCAGTTCCTGGGTGATGGTCAGGCCCAGCCCCACACCGCCATTGGTGCGGGTGCTGTTGGTGTCTGCCTGGAAAAAGGCCTCGAACACGCGCGATTGCTCGGATTGGGACATGCCTTGGCCGGTGTCGCTGACCGACAGCCGAACGCCAGCCACCCCATCCAGGGCTTTGGCGGGGCTGGGGCCCATGCTGAGCGACACGTGCCCCCGGTCGGTGAACTTGATGGCATTGGCCAGCAGGTTGATCAGCACCTGCGTCAGCCGCAACTCATCACCCATTCGGTTCAGGGCCAGGCTGGGGCTGACATGGCGCCGCAACTCCAGGCCCTTCACCGTGGCCTGGGGGGAGACGGCTGACAGCGCCTTGTCCGCGATCGCCGACAGGTCGAGCGGGGCCAGCACGGGCTCCACCTTGCCCGACTCGATGCGCGACAGCTCCAGCACCTGGTCGATCAAGGTCAACAAATGCTGGCCGCTGCTGTGGATGGTTTGGATCAGCAGCGCATCACGCGGGTCGCGGGCGCGCTCGGGGTGGTCGGCCAGCAGATCGGCCGAGACCAGCATGGCGTGCAAAGGCGTGCGCAGTTCATGGCTCATGACCGCCAGGAAGCGGCTTTTGGCCAAGGACGCGGTTTCCGCCGTGTCTCGGGCCTGTGCCAGCTCGGACGTGCGTTCCTGCACCCAGGCATTCAGCGCATCGCGGGCATCGGTGGGGCCATGGGGATCGCCCGCCACCACCAGGCTGACACCATGCTTGAGCCGAGTGACGCTCAGGAGGCTGACCAGAAAAGTGATCTGCATCAGCACGCCATTGACCACCAGGGACCTGACCACGCCTGACCAGACCTGGTCTTGCGCCCCCACTTCCAGCACCCAGGCTGGGATGGCCACCAGCGCCAGCAGTGCGATTGACAGGCCGACCGCCCAGCGCCAGGGCCACGCAATGTGCATCAGCAACGCCACCACGGGCATCCATTGGAAATTGGTGGCGATCCAGTAAGGCGAGGCCGGTTGCTGGTTGAAGATCAGAACGCTGAGCGTGCCCACCACGAAGTACAGGCACACCCCAGCCACTACCACGCGTTGCGTGAACATCAGCGACTGTGGGTTGCGCCGCAACATCGCCCACATCCAGAACATCAGCAAGGCCAGGACCGGTTGGGCCCAGCGGTCGTGTGGCGTGCTAATGCCAGCCAGCAATTCACTGCCCCAAACCAGCAGGCAGGCGACCGCCGCGATGAGGTAAAACCCCAGCGCGGTCTTTCGTTCAATCAAAGACAAAAACCGGTCGCGGCGCATTTCGCCGGGCGGTTCAGGCTGTTTCACTTGATCCAATGCGTATCCCTGTTCATCGGTCAAAAAATGTCACTTACCCGACACTTGATGTTGACTTGATGTTTCGCCCATTGGATTACCTAGAATCCCTAGATGACGATCAAAAAATTCGACGTGTGTGTCAGCGGTTCGGGTGCCGTGGCCCGCAGCCTTGCTTTGGCGCTGTCCAGCAACGGCTGGCGTGTGGCCTGGGCATGCGCTGAACAAGGTGGTCAGGCCAAGGCCGAGGATATTCGAACCTATGCCTTGAATTCCCGCTCTGTCGCTTTATTGGAGCGGCTGCGCATCTGGCCCGGGCTGCAATCGGCGTCCACACCGGTGCACGATATGCGGATTCGGGGCGATGGGCGCGGGCACCTGGCTTTCTCGGCCTGGCAGCAATGTGTTTCAGAGCTGGCGTGGATCGTGGATGCGGCCGCCCTGGAGCGATTGCTGGGCGAGGCCTTGAAGTTCGCCCCGCATGTCACCGTGGTGCCCCCTTTGACCGAGGGCGCCCCCCCGGTGGATGCCGACCTGCTGGCCATTTGCGAAGGCAAACTATCGGCCACCCGCGCCGCCTTGGGCGTGGACTTCACGAAGGCCGACTATGGCCATTGGGGCGTGGCCGCGCGATTGAGCAGCACCCAGCCTCACCAGGGTGTGGCCCGCCAGTGGTTTCGCGCGCCCGATGTGCTGGCCTTGCTGCCGTTTCACGATCCTGTGCCGGGCTCGTCGTATGGCCTGGTGTGGTCCTTGCCCCAGGCGCGGGCCAAAGAGGTCATGGCCTTGGCTCCGGTCGAATTCGAAGCTGCCTTGCGGCAGGCTCTTGACGAGGTTGATCCAGGCGCATCCGCCACAGTGGGCGCCTTGTCCTTGACGTCTCACGTGGCGGCCTGGCCCTTGGCCTTGGCGCAGGCCGAGCGCTGGAGCGGCCCAGCTTGGGTTTTGCTGGGCGATGCCGCCCACCAGCTTCACCCGTTGGCAGGCCAGGGGCTCAATTTGGGGCTGGCCGATGTCGATACGCTGGTATCCACACTGACCGAATCGCGCCAACTCGAGCCTTGGCGCACGGCTGGTGACGAGCGTTTGCTGCGGCGTTACGCCCGCCGGCGCGAGTTGCCAACCCGTGCCATGGCCGGGGTCACCGATGGTTTGTTGCGCCTGTTTGCGGATGATCGTGCACCATTGAGGGAACTTCGCAACACCGGCATGGCTCTGTTAGATCAAATGTCTCCTGTCAAGCGCTGGCTGGTCGGCCGCGCGCTTGACGCCTGAATCCAATCAAGGTTGTCACCATGAATCGCCTCTCCGTTTTCAAATTCCCGCTGAGGGCCATCTTGGGTGCTGGCCTGGTGCTGTTGGCGTCATCCTCCTGGGCTGGCGAGTTGTCGCCCGCGCAGTTGGCGCAGCTCAAGCAAAAGTTGACTCAAAACCTGCCCGACTTTCCACCCATCGACTCGGCGCAAACCACGCCCATGTCCGGCTTGATTGAGCTGCGCTCCGGCAACAACATCATTTACACCGATCCCAAGGGTGAGTTCATCATCCAGGGCAATCTGGTGGAGACCAAAACGCAGCGCAACCTGACCGAAGAGCGCATGGACGAGATCAACCAGATCGATTTCGCCAGCCTGCCGCTCAAGGATGCCGTGGTCTGGAAGAACGGCAACGGCAAGCGCCGCATGGTGGTGTTCGCTGATCCCAACTGTGGTTATTGCAAGCGCCTTGAAAAAGACCTGCAGCAGGTCAAGGACGTGACCGTCTACACCTTCGTGGTGGCCATCCTCGGCGACGACTCCAAGGTCAAGGCCAACAACATCTGGTGCGTGAAAGACCGCACGCAGGCCTACCGTGACTGGATGCTCTCCAACACCGAGCCGCCCAAGGCGTTTGGCATGTGCGCCACACCCACGCAACGCAACAACGCACTCGCGCAGAAGCTGCGCGTGAATGGAACGCCCTCCATGTTCTTTGAAGATGGCACCCGCTTGCCCTCTGCCGCGCCTGTCAACGTCATTGAGCAGCGCTTGACCAAGGCCACGGCCAAGGTGGGCGGCGCTTCCTGAGTCTG
>CAZKPN010000011.1:0-71222 GCA_964554655.1 uncultured Aquabacterium sp.
TGACGCCGCCCAGGAACAGGATGCTCATGGCGATCACCGCGATCACCATGAAGGCACCCATGTCGGGCTCGGCCAGCAACAGCAGGCCCACCACGGCCACGGCCACCGCCATCGGCGCCACGGCGCGGAAGAAGCGCTCCTTCACCTCCATCTTGCGCACCATGTAGTCGGCCGCGTAGAGGGTGATGGCCAGCTTGGCCAATTCAGAAGGCTGGAAGTTCATCACGCCCAGCGGCAACCAGCGGCGCGCGCCGTTGACGCCCTTGCCCACGTGCGGGATCAGCACCAACATCAACAACAGTAAGGACAGCACGAACAACCAGGGCGCCACCCGCTCCCACGTCGACAAGGGGATTTGCGTGACCACGGCCGCCACCATGATCGACAGGATCAGGAAGAACAGATGGCGATTGAAGAAATAGGTGGGGGTGTACTTGGCGAACTTGGGACTGTCGGGCAAAGCGATCGACGCTGAATAGACCATGATCAGGCCCAGGGCCAACAGCGACAGCACCACCCACACCAGCGACTGGTCGAAGCCCATCACCTTGGAGGGCTGGGCCAGGATGTTGATGCGGTCGCGCACGGGCAAGGCACCGTGGCCCTCACCATGCTGGTCGCGCCAGGTCGACACACGATCGCGCAAACCACTTAGCCAAGACATTGGATTGAAGGCGCTGGCGTTCATGCGACCTCTCCCCGTTCGATGGCCAGCTCACGCACGGTGTCGATGAACACCTGGGCGCGGTGGCCGTAGTTGCGGAACATGTCCAGGCTGGCGCAGGCGGGGCTGAGCAGCACGGCGTCACCCGGCTGGGCCTGCTCGAAAGCCCAGCGCGTGGCGGCCTCCAGGCTGTCGTGGCCTTGCAGGCGCAGAGGCTCGCCGTTGGCATGGTGCGCACCTGACAAGACTTCTTGCAGGGCCGGACCATCGCGACCGATCAGGGCCACAGCGCGCGCATAGCGCCCCACGGGGTCGACCAAAGGTGCGAAGTCCTGGCCCTTGCCATCCCCCCCCAGGATCAGGACCAGCTTGCCCGGCGACAGGTCGGAGCCCAGGCCCTGCAACGCGGCCACGGTGGCGCCCACATTGGTGCCTTTGCTGTCGTCGATGGCGTCAATCCCGGCCACGGTGGCCACGTGCTCCACACGGTGCGGCTCACCCCGGTACTCGCGCAAGCCATGCAGCATGGGCGCCAATGGGCAACCCACTGCGGTGGCCAAGGCCAAAGCCGCCAGGGCGTTGGACGCGTTGTGGCGGCCACGAATCCGCAAGGCGTCGGCCGGCATCAGGCGCTGCAGGATGATCTCTTCCTCGTCGCCCTTCTTGCGCTTGATGGTGGGATCGGCTTCCAGGGCGCGCATCAACCAGGCCATGCCGCTTTCAGTGACCAGGCCGAAGTCGCCGGGACGCTGTGGCGCATCCAGGCCAAACTTGACCAAGTGGCGGTGCACTACCTTGGCCGGACGGCCGCGGGCGCCGGACTTGATGACCTCGGGCTCGGGCACCATCGCCAGCACGGCCGGGTCATCGCGATTGATGACCATGATGGCCTGCTTGCCGTAAATGCGGGCCTTCGCCGCAGCGTAGGCCTTCATCGTGCCGTGCCAATCTAGGTGGTCCTGCGTGATGTTCAGCACCACGGCTGCGCTGGGC
The DNA here is from genome assembly GCA_964554655.1 of uncultured Aquabacterium sp. GTDB lineage: Bacteria > Pseudomonadota > Gammaproteobacteria > Burkholderiales > Burkholderiaceae_C > Aquabacterium. The sequence continues at coordinate 1,658 of CAZKPN010000011.1, forward strand.
TCGAAGTTGCTCACGCCCTCCAGCTGGAAGCTGGACAACTCCAGCACCCAGACTTCGGGCAGGACTTCAAACACCGGGGCGGAGGGTGGTGGTGGGGTCAGGACGATCAAGGGCGCGTCGGCATCGTCGGGAATGGCGGTGGGCGCGGGTTCGTCGCTGGGGGCGTCCGGTTCGCGCTCTGGTTCCGGTTCGGCATCAGGCGATGCCTCTTCAGCTTTCAGCGCGGCGTCAGAGGCCACTTCAGGCAACGATTCGGACGCCGCAGCTTGTTCTACAGAGGTCGGCACAGACTCGACAGCTTCGGCTTCGGCTTCGGCCACCGGCTCGGGCTCCAGGTCCAGCGCGGTTCGCAAGGTGTCCAGCAAGGTCGGACCGATGTTGCCCGCCAAGCCCACGCGTTTGCCGGCCCGTTCGATCAACTGGGCGGTCAAGGACGTGGTGGTGGTCTTGCCATTGGTGCCGGTGATGGCGATCACCTTGGGCGCGTAACCCCGATCGGCCTTCAGATCGGCCAAGGCGGAGGCGAACAGCGACAACTCGCCGCGCACCGGGATGCCCAGCTCGTCGGCCTTTTCCATCAAGGCGGCCACCTCGGGCGAATTCGGCGCCAAGCCCGGGCTCTTCAGCACCAGCTTGACGCCATCCAGCAACGCCAGGCCCAGCCCCACGTGCAAGGTCGCACCGGGCACGTCCTGCGCCAACGTGGCGGCTTGTGGCGGGGCCTCGCGCGTGTCGGCCACGCGCACGGTGGCCCCGCAGCGTGCACTCCAGCGCGCCATGGCCAGGCCGGAGTCGCCCAGACCCAGGATCAGCACGGTGAGGTCGCGGAGGTAGTGCATGTATTGGTGGCGGTGCGGCTCAGCGCAGCTTCAAGGAGGACAGGCCCAGCAGGCACAAGAGCATGGTGATGATCCAGAAGCGGACCACAACCTGCGTTTCTTTCCAGCCGGACTTTTCAAAGTGGTGGTGCAAGGGCGCCATCAGCAAAATGCGGCGGCCCTCGCCAAATTTCTTCTTGGTGTATTTGAAGTAACCGACCTGCACCATCACCGACAGCGCCTCCAGCACGAAGACGCCGCCCATCAGGGCCAGCACGATCTCCTGGCGCACGATCACGGCGATGGTGCCCAGCGCGCCGCCCAAAGCCAGCGCCCCGACATCCCCCATGAAGACCTCGGCCGGGTAGGCGTTGAACCATAAAAAGGCCAACCCGGCCCCCGCCATCGCGGCGCAAAAAATCAACAGCTCGCCCGCCCCCGGAATGTGCGGCAGCAGCAGGTACTTGGAGAACACGGCGTTGCCCGTGACGTAGCAGAAGATGCCCATCACCGAGCCCACCATCACCACCGGCATGATGGCCAAGCCGTCCAGGCCATCGGTCAGGTTCACCGCGTTGCTGGTGCCCACGATCACGATGTAGCTCAACACGATGAAGCCCCACACGCCCAGCGGGTAGCTCACGGTTTTGAAGAAGGGCACGATCAGATCGGCCTTGGGCGGCAGGTCGTTCGAGAAGCCCGAACCAATCCAGCGGAAGAACAACTCGAGCACGCGCAGGTTGTTGGTCTCGGACACGCTGAAGGCCAGATACAAGGCCGCGATCAGGCCGATGACCGACTGCCAGAAGTACTTCTCGCGCGAGGGCATGCCTTCGGGGTCTTTGTGCACCACCTTGCGCCAGTCGTCGGCCCAGCCAATGGCGCCAAAGCCCGTGGTCACGATCATCACGATCCACACGAAGCGGTTGGACCAGTCGAACCACAGCAGCGTGGACACACCGATGGCCAGCAGGATCAGGGCGCCGCCCATGGTGGGCGTGCCGCGCTTGGTCAGGTGGCTTTGCATCGCGTAGTCGCGGATGGGCTGGCCAATCTTCAACTCGGTGAGCTTGCGGATCAGGGCGGGACCCAGCGCCAGGCCGATCAGCAAGGCGGTCATGGCCGCCATCACCGCGCGGAAGGTCAGGTACTGGAAGACGCGCAGGAAGCCCCATTCGGGGTGCAGCACCTGCAGCCATTCGGTCAGGCTAAGCAGCATGGGCAGCTCCCAACAGCACGGCAACGACTTGTTCCATTTTCATGAAGCGAGACCCTTTGACCAGGACCGACGCGGCTTCAGGCGCCCCGGTCTTTGTGTTTAGCGCGGCCACGATGTCGGCGGCGCTGTTGAAATGGCGGGCGTTGACGCCAAAGGCCTGGGCCGCGTGCGCGCACAAGGTGCCGGCCGTCCAGAACTGCTCGATGCCGCGCTCGCGGGCGTAACGGCCGACCTCTTCGTGGAAGGCCGGACCTTGGTTGCCCACTTCGCCCATGTCGCCCAGCACCAGCCAGTGCGGGCCCGGCAAGCCAGCCAGCATGTCGATGGCGGCACGCACCGAATCCGGGTTGGCGTTGTAGCTGTCGTCGATCAAGGTGACATCGCGGCCCTGGCGCTGAATGCCGTGCAATTGCGATCGGCCTTTGACCGGCTCGAAGGCCTGCAAGCCCGTCACCACGGCGGTCAAGGGCGCGCCCGCCGCCAAGGCAGAGGCGGCGGCGGCCAGCGCGTTGCGCACATTGTGGGCACCCGCCATGGGCAGCTTGACACTGGCCTGGCCTGCCGGCGTGCTCAGCGCGATCACCCAATGCGGTGTGGGCAGGCTTTGCCAGGTAGCCTGGCCGGTCACCGCCGCGGGGCCTTCGGTGGCGAAGTCGATCACACGGCAACCGTTGGCCAACTTGCGCCAGATCGGCGCGTGCTCGTCGTCGGCCGGGAAGACCGCCACACCGCCGCGCGACAGGGCCTGCAACACCGCGCCGTTTTCACGCGCCACGGCCTCGACCGTGTGCATGAACTCCTGGTGCTCGCGCTGGGCGTTGTTGACCAGGGCCACGGTGGGCGCGGCAATGGCGGACAACTGGGCAATCTCACCCGGGTGGTTCATGCCCAGCTCAACCACGGCGCAGCGGTGCTGGCCTTCGCGCAAGCGCAGCAAGGTCAGCGGCACGCCGATCTCATTGTTGTAGTTGCCTTGCGTGGACAAGGCAGCCTCGGGCAGACCTTGCTCGACCACCCAGGCCCGCAGGATCGAGGCGATCATCTGCGTGACGGTGGTCTTGCCATTGCTGCCGGTGACGGCGATCAAGGGGATGTCAAAGCGCGAACGCCAGCCGGAGGCCAACCAGCCCAGGGCCGCGCGCGTGTCGCTGACGGTCAAACCCGGCAGGCCCGAGCTGTCCAGGCCGCGCTGCACCAGGGCCGCCACCGCACCGGCTTCGCGCGCTTGCGGCAAGAAGTCGTGTGCATCAAAACGCTCACCACGCAGGGCCACGAACAGGTCACCCTGCTGCAGGGTGCGGGTGTCGGTGTGGGCGCGCAGCAAAGGGGTGGCCGGGTCGCCCGACAAGGTCGAACCCGGCAAAAGTTGGTGGGCCAGGCCGAGGGTCATCATGGGTGCGCTGCCTTGAACAGGGGCGCCAAAACGACGCGCCAAAGCCTGGGTGGCTTGGTCGGTGTCTGAAAACGGGGTCTTGACGCCCGCCACTTCCTGGGTGGTTTCGTGACCCTTGCCAGCGATGAGCACCACGTCCTTGCGATCGCAGCGCGAGATCGCATCGGCGATCGCTTCGGCGCGGTCGTCCAGCACATCGACGTCGTCGTGGCGCGCGATGCCGGCCATGATCTGCGAGAGGATGAAGCAAGGCTTTTCATCGCGCGGGTTGTCGCTGGTCAGCACCAGGTGGTCGGCGAACTGCTCGGCGATCGCGCCCATCAGCGGGCGCTTGATCGGGTCGCGGTTGCCGCCACAGCCGAATACGCACCACAGCTGTCCGCCCCGGGCCTTGGCCAAGGGCGACAAGGCGCACAGCGCTTTCTTCAAGGCATCGGGTGTGTGCGCATAGTCCACCACCACCACCGGCAAACCCTCTGGCACCACCTTGGGCAGGGACACCTGCTGCATGCGGCCCGGCACGGGTGTGAGGTTTTCGCAAGCGGCCACGGCCTGGCTCAAGGGCACGCCCAGGGCGCGCAAGGCACCGATCACCGCCAGCAGGTTCGAGGCATTGAACTCGCCCACCAGGTGGGTGTGGACCTCGACGTGGTCCAGCGTGGCGTCCAGGTCGGCATCGCGCTCGACCAGGGTGAAGCCCATGCCTTCGGCGTGGTGGGTCAGGCCCGTGGCTTGAAGGCGGGCCGTGTGCACCAGGCCATAGGTCCACAAATCCAGGCCGCGCGCGCTCACGCCGTCGGCCAGCGAACCGCCCGCCGGGTCGTCCAGGTTGACCACGGCGGCGCGCAGGCCGGGCCAATCGAACAAGGCCCGCTTGGCTTCCCAGTAGGCGGCCATGCTGCCGTGGTAATCCAGGTGATCCTGCGTGAAGTTGGTGAACTGGGCCACGCTGATGCGGGTGGCGCCCAGGCGCTGTTCTTCGATGCCGATGGACGAGGCCTCGATCGCGGCGGCTTGGCAGCCTTCATCCACAAAGTGGCGGAAGGTGGCGTGCAAAGTGATGGGGTCGGGCGTGGTCAAACCCGTGGGGACGAAGTCGCCCGCGCCCGGTTGACCGACCCCCAGGGTGCCAATGACACCGCAAGCTCGGCCCACGGCGCTCAAGGCCTGAGCAGTCCACCACGAGGTCGAGGTCTTGCCATTGGTGCCGGTGACGGCCACCACATCCAGTTGCGCGCTGGGCTCGTCAAAGAAGCCGTGGGCGATCTCGGCGCTGGCGGCTTTCAAACCCTTGAACGCGGCCACGCGGGCATCGCTGAAGCCAAAGGCCTGAACACCCTCGGCCTCGACCAGGCAGGCACGAGCGCCATCCTGCAAGGCTTGCGACACGAAAGCACGGCCATCGCGCGCCGCGCCGGGCCAGGCAATGAAGCCCACGCCCTGCCGGGCTTGTTCGGCGACCGCGCGGCTGTTCACCGTGAGCGACCGGGCGCCCTGCTGGCGCAGCCACGCCAGGGCGTCATCGACAGAAGTGAGAATCAGCAGCGAGGCGCCCATCAGAAGCTCTCCTCCACGCTTTGCATGGCCGTGATGTCGGGCCGCACGTCCAGGTCGGGCATCACACCGAGGCGGTTCAGGGTTTGCTCGACCACTTGGCTGAACACGGGCGCGGCCACATCACCGCCAAAGTAAACCCCATTGCCCGGCTCGTCCACCATCACCGCGACCACGATGCGGGGATGGCTGATGGGCGCGATGCCCACGAACCACGAGCGGTATTTGTTGCCGGAGTAGCCCTTGCCTTCTTGCTTGTGCGCGGTGCCGGTCTTGCCCCCCACGCTGTAGCCCATGGCCTGGGCCTTGGGTGCCGTGCCGCCATTGGCGGTGACCATGGCCAGCATCTTGCGAACCTCGCGCGCGGTCTCGGGCGAGAACACGCGCGTGCCGCGCACGGGCACCAGGTCGTCCGCCGGCGCGCTCTGGCCCGGTTTGTAGTCGGCACGCAAAGCGAGCTTTTTGGGCGTGGCGGTGTCATCGGCCTCGTCGCGCTTGAGCAGGCTGATCGGGATCAACTCGCCATCGCGCGCGAACACGGTGTAGGCCTGGGCCAGTTGCAACAGGCTGGCCGACAAGCCGTAGCCATAGCTCATCGTGACCTGCTCGATGCGGCGCCAGCTTTTGTAAGGGCGCAAGCGACCCGTGACCACGCCGGGGAAGCCGATCTGCGGCTTCTGGCCCATGCCCACCGCCGTGAACAGCTCCCACATCTCCTTGGGCTGGAACTGCAACGCCAGCTTGGCCGTGCCGATGTTGCTGGATTTCTGGATGACCTGCTCCACCGTCAGATCGCCATGCGGGTGCGAATCAGTGATGGTGGCGCCATCAATGGTCATGCGCCCATTGCCGGTAGAGATCACCGTGTCGGGCTTGACGCGGTTGGTCTCCAGCGCCCACGAGATGATGAAGGGCTTCATCGTGGAACCGGGCTCGAAGGTGTCGGTCAGGGCGCGGTTGCGCAGTTGCGCGCCCGTCAGGTTGCGGCGATCAGAAGGCGTGTAGCTGGGCACGTTGGCCAGGGCCAGCACTTCGCCGGTCTGGGCATCGAGCACCACCACGCTGCCCGCCTTGGCTTTGTGAAAGGCCACGGCATCGCGGATGCGCTGGTAGGCATAGAACTGGATCTTGGCGTCGATCGACAAGCGGATTTCTCGGCCATCGTCGGCGGGGATCAGATCACCCACGGATTCGACCACGCGGCCCAATCGGTCCTTGATGACGTGGCGCACGCCGTCGCGGCCGATCAACTGCTTTTGATAGGCCAGCTCGATGCCTTCCTGGCCTTCGTCCTCGATGTTGGTGAAGCCCACGATGTGCGCGGCGGCTTCGCCTTCGGGGTACTGGCGCTTGGTTTCCTTGATCTCGTGCACGCCCTTGATGTCGAGTGCGGCCACTTGCTGGGCCACGCTGTCGTCCACCTGCCGGCGCAGCCAGGCGAAGTTCTGGTTGCCATCAAGTCGCTTTTTCAGCTCGGCCGACTTCATGTTCAGCAGCTTGGCCAAGGCCTTGAACTGCGCGGGCGTGGCCTCGAAATCCTTGGGGATGACCCACAGTGAAGGCGAAGGCACGCTGGACGCCAGCAACTCACCATTGCGGTCCAGGATGCGACCACGGTTGGCCGGCAGCTCGATGCGGCGCTCGTAGCGGCTGGCACCTTGCTGCAGGTAGAAATCGTTGTGGATGATCTGGATCCAGGCGGCGCGCCCGATCAGCACGGCAAAGCCCAGGCCGATGGCACCGATCAGGAACTTGACGCGCCACGGTGGCGTGCGCGACGCCAGCAAGGGACTGGTGGCGTAACGCACCGTGGGCATGGCCGAGGCGTTCTGCCGGCGTGGCAGGCGGCGCAGCTTGCGGATCAGGTCACCCACGCGGCTCATGGCGCCACCTCCACCGGCGCGGAGGCGGCTTCATTCACGTAATGCGTGACGGCGGGTGTGGCGCTGAACATGCGCAGCTTTTCGCGGGCGAGTTTTTCAACGCGCAAAGGCGTGGCCTGCGCACGCTTGTCCAACAGCAAACGTTCGCGGTCGCTTTGCAACTCATGGTCGCGGCTCTGGGCCTTTTCCAACTCAACGAACAAATGCCGAGACTCGTAGCTGGAGCGGATCAACCAGACGCAGCTGAACAGCAGCATCACCACGAGGAGCAGGTTGAGCCGCGCCATCACTTGCGCCCGCCTTTGTCGCGCTTGCCGCGAGCCTTGCCCGCACCTTCAGGCTGCGCCAGCTCATGCGACCAGGGCACATCGGAGCGCTCGGCCACGCGCAGCACGGCGGAACGTGAGCGCGGGTTGCCATCCACCTCGTTGTAAGACGGCTTGATGCGGCCCAGCGAATGCAGCAGTTTGGCCTTGGGCGGCGCGAAGGGCGCGCGGCGATCGACCTCGTCGCGGCTGTGCTTGGCGATGAAGGTCTTGACGATGCGGTCTTCCAGCGAATGGAAGCTGATGACCGCCAGGCGCCCGCCAGGGGCCAGCATTTTCAAGGCTGCCTCCAGCGCGTCTTGCAGTTCCCCAAGCTCGCGGTTGACGTGAATCCGTAGAGCTTGAAAGGTGCGCGTGGCGGGGTTCTGGCCGGCTTCACGCGTTTTGACCGCACCAGCCACGACGTTGGACAGCTCGGCCGTGGTTCGCACGGGCTGTCCTGCTTCGCGGCGAGCCACAAGCGCCTTTGCAATCGGGCGAGCAAACCGTTCTTCTCCATAGGTCTGGATCACCTCTGCCAGTTCATCGACCGAGGCGTGGGCCAGGTAGTCGGCCACGCTCTCGCCCTGGGTGGTGTCCATGCGCATGTCCAGCGGCGCATCGAAGCGGAAGCTGAAGCCGCGCTCCGGGTTGTCGATCTGCGGCGAGGACACGCCGATGTCCATCAGCAAGCCATGCACAAGGCCCAAGCCCAGGTCGCTGACGACCTCGCCCCAATTGGAGAAGGCGGCATGCTCGATGCGAAAGCGCGGATCGGTGATGGCCTGGGGCCCCGTGGTCGCGTGGGCGATCGCTTCCGGGTCGCGGTCCAGCGCCAGCAGCCGGGCTTGCGGGCCCAGTTGCGACAGCATCAGACGCGAGTGGCCGCCGCGCCCGAAGGTGGCATCCACGTACAGACCTTGCGGATGCGGGCCCACTTCCGGATCCCACAAAGCATTGACCGCCTCGGTCAGCAGGACGGTGGTGTGCTGCCAAGGTGTTGGTTCCTCGTGCATCGCGGTCAGAAGGTGAAGTCTTGCAGGGCTTCGGGCATGGCCTGAGCCATGACTTCGGCCTCGTGCGCGGCGTAGCGCTGGGCATCCCACAGTTCAAAATGGCTGCCCATGCCCAGCAACATCACTTCCTTGCTCAAACTGGCGGCGGCGCGCAACTCTGGCGAGACCAGGAAGCGCGAGGCGCCATCGATCTCGACGTCCATGGCGTTGCCCAAAAAGATGCGCTTCCAACCAGAGGCCGACATGGGCAAGGCGGCGACTTTGTCGCGGAAGGTTTCCCATGCGGGGCGAGGGAACACCATCAGGCAGCCTTCGGGGTGCTTGGTCAGGGTGAGTTGCCCTTCGCACAGGGCCTGCAGGACGTCACGATGCCGCGCAGGCACGGCCAACCGTCCCTTCGCATCCAACGCCAACGCTGAAGCACCCTGAAAGACCAGACTCACACAAAACTCCACAAAAGTGCACTAAATCCCACTTTAACCGATCACCTCCCCCGAAACAAGTGGAGAAGTGAAAAAATCTTCAATGAAATCAAAGACTTAGGAAACTTTTGCAAGAAGATTCACGGAAAAAAAGTCCTTATGAAATAAGGACTTGCAATGGTGTGTGGAAGTGAAAAATGAAGAATTTCCCCTGAATGGGTGGGGTTTCCAAGTTCAGACACACATTGGAGCTTGTTCGGCCGAATCGATCGTTCTTAAGATGCGCCGACCCCTTTCACGGGGTTGATCACCCACAAACTGAGGAATTCGCCATGCTGAACAAACTCGCTTCATCTGCCCTGGCCTGCATGGTGCTGAGCAGCACCGCCCTGGCTCAATCGGCCCCCATCGTCAGCCCGACACCTTTTTCCAGCCACTACATCGTGACGCGCCTGGACCTGCGCAAATGTGCTTACCCCGTGTGTGGCGGCTATTTCGTCAAAGCGGTGAACCGCGCGCTGACCCGCTGCGCCAATGGCACTTTGCAAAAGGATTGCCACGTGGCCACCCTGGATGCAAGCGCCCTGCGCTGGTCGTCCGACGACCGTGATGCTTTCGAACAATCCTTCATTCCCGGTCAAGCGCTGGCCGGTGGCAAGCTGGTGGCCTTGAAAAGCAGCACGAGCAAAGTCGACACCCTGGTGATTTCCGAAGCCTGGGTGGGTCAGGCCTTGCGCAAACCATCCGGCGTGTTCTCCGCCTTGAAAAACAGCGGCATCGTCTGCATCACCACGCCCTGCCCGTCCATCAAGGAGACGGTGCTCAATTACCCGATCAGCAGCAACATCCATGGACTGAACCTGGCCGCCTCGGGGGCCAAGCCTGATCGGGTGGATGCCGGCTTCCAGGCGCTGGGCAGCACGGGGGTGTTGGCTGCGGGTGAACACCGAGCCATCACCGGACCGGCCGGCGAGGGTCAGGCGTTGGTGGTCAGCGAGTTCTACCTGCCCTTCGCTCCGGCTAAAACGCGCTGACTTTTTTGCCAGAGAGTGGGGGTTGATGGCGACAGGCGGGCATTCATCCTCTGCCATGGTGTTTTCCAACCCCGTGCTTGAGGGGGCGACTCCGCCTGGCGTGATTTTCTGGCGGAAAACCCTTTGAAAAACTGCTTGGCCCCTTTGTCAGACTACCCATCAGCGATTAACCGATTGCTGATAACCGGATCGCGTTTTAGCGACCGATGCCTGACAACTCTCCGGAGAGACCATGAACTGCACCTTTTTGCGCAAGCCAGCCTTGACCCTGCCACTGGCCGCTTTGACTTTCGCCATGACGGCTGCCTACGCTGCGCCGTCCGTCGGCCCCGCCGGCATTGCCTTCTACAACGCCCCCACGTCTGCCACCAGCGGCGTCCACGGGGACCTGATTTCCTACCGCAGCACCACGGTCAACCTGGGCGCCAACGCGCCGGCCACGAAGGCCTGGGCCGTGATGTACAAGTCGACCGACTCGCTCGGCGCCGCCAATGTCGTCACCGGCACTGTGCTGGTCCCCACCACCGCTTGGGCTGGCGGCGGCACACGCCCCACCATTTCCTACGCCGTTGGCACGCACGGCCTCGCCCAAAATTGCGCACCTTCGCTGCAAATGGTCGGTGGCACTGACTATGAAGCCGCCAACATCGCCGCCGCCCTGAAGGCCGGCTACGCCGTGCTGGTGTCCGACTACCAGGGTTACACCACGGGCAGCACCCCGACCTACCTGGCTGGTGCGTCGCAAGGCAATGCCGTGCTGGACATCGTCCGCGCCGCCACCCAGATCCCGTTTGGCGGCATCAGCGCCAGCACCCAGACCGCCGTTTGGGGTTACTCGCAAGGTGGCCAAAGCGCCGCCTGGGCCGCCCAACGCCACGCCGCCTATGCCCCAGGTGTGAACCTGGTGGGTGTGGCCGCTGGTGGTGTCCCCGCTGACTTCCTGCGCACGGCCAAGTACCTGGACGGCAGCGCAGGCGCGTCCTTCCTGTTCGGTGGCGTGGTCGGCCTGGCTCAGCAGTACCCAACCGCCATCCCGCTGGACACCCTGGCCAACGCCACTGGTCAAGCCGCGATTGCCAAGGCCAAGACCCAATGCGTGTTCGAGTCCCTGTTCGAGCTGATGAACGACAACCTGTCCGAGTACACGGTGGGCAACCAGACGCTGGACCAGTTGACGGCCATCCCTGCCATCAACGCGACTTTGAAGGCGCAGGATCTGGGCGGCGACAAGGTCTCCGTGCCGCTGTACCAATACCACGGCAAGGCTGACGAGTTCATCCCGATCGACCAGGCCGTGACCCTGAAGAAGGCTTATTGCAGCAAGTTCTCCAACGTCAGCTTTGACGTGTTCCCAAGCGAGCACATCGTGACCCAGTTCCAGGCTGCGCCCCAAGCGCTGAGCTGGTTGGGTGACCGCTTCGCCGGCAAGGCCGCTGTCAGCACCTGCGCCACCACGGCGGCCGACCCTCAGTCCACCGCCAATCCAAGCGGCGGCAACTTCGTGGTCACGCTGGACAAGTGGCCACTGACCGCCACCGTGGGCCTGAAAGGCCTGAAGCAAACGGTGATCCTGCCAGCCACTTCGACCTTCTCGGCCAACGCCGACATCACGGCCAAGCGCCTGACGGGTGACCTGGTGGTGCCTGACTTCAAGCAATCGCTGAAGATCCTGGGCATCGGCTCGGCCGTCGGCCTGCGGATCACGCCCGTGGGTCAAGCCACAGGCACCGTGGCCCTGAACAACCAAGGCCAGTTGAACATCGACGGCGTCGTCTACGCCAACATCACCATCACTTCACTGTCGGGCATCTCCTTCGGCGAGTGCAAGACCGTCACGCCAGTGGCCTTCCCCATCAAGTTCACGGGCCCCGTCTCGTCGCTCGGCAATGGTGGTCTGAGCTTCTCCGGCACGACGACCTTCCCGCAGATCAAGGGTTGCGGCGTCTCGGCCATCCTGTCGGCCTTCATGTCCGGCCCTGGCCAGACCTACTCGTTTGCCGTGAAGCCACCTGCACCCGTGAAGTATTGAGTTGTTTGACCTCCGGCTGACCTGCGGGTCGGCCTTGGGCCCCTTCGCGATGGAGGGGCCTTTTTCATGGGCCCCATGGGCCCACTAGGCAATGGCCCTCCCCGCGAACAGGGGAGTGGGCCCACCGCACTGTGCGATAGTTGACACGGCTGGTGCCAGGCCGCCAGGCAACGCAGGTTTTCCGGCCAGCGATTCGCGGATCATGGAACGGCCCTGGTCCTTGTTCTTCACGAACCGCGTCGCATGCTGCCTTCCTCAACCTTGTCCACCGATGAGCCGACCTTGCTCACACAGGTCGATGAGGCGCTGCGTGCCCCGCGTCGGTTGCTCGGCTTTGAGCCAGGCATCGAACAGCGTTTTCTAAACGCTTCACGCCGCGAACGGCTCAAGGCCACGCAACTGGCCGGCGTGCTGATGAGCTCGTTCATGTGCCTCTTTCTGCTGGCAGACCACGCCATGACGCCGGACGTCTTCACCGTGGCGCTGTGGCTGCGCTTGGGCTTCCTGGCCGTGGTCGCCCTGCTGACAGCCATCACCTTCAAGGTGACCTTGGGCCGCTGGGTGCCCGAGTGGCAGGCCGTGGGCATCAGCCTGTCCATCGTCGGACTGAACCTGTACCTGTTGTCGCTCAGCCAAAGCCCACTGAGACAACTGCAGTTGCTGGGCAGCGCGTTGGTGATCCTCTACCTCAACGTGATCCTGCGCCCCCGCTTCCAACTGGCCGCCCTGGCCACCAGCTTGATGTTGGTGGCCTTGACCTGCACCGGCGCGTCTCTGCCCGAAACTGTGCTGGACCTGCGGCTGCTGCTGCCCGTGCTGGCGGCCATCTTCGCCACCGCCAGCTGCAGCCTTTACTTCCTGTACCAGCTGGAAGCCGAAGAGCGCCACAACTACCTCATGAGCTTGCGCCACCGCCTCTTGAGGACACGCCTGGCCGGCATCAACGCCGAGCTGGACCAACTGGCGCGCCTGGACCCCTTGACGCTGCTGGCCAACCGCCGGCACGCCGACGAGCACCTGGGCCAGCTGTGGCAACGCACGCAACATGACCATGGCCACCTGGCCGTGCTGATGATCGACATCGACCACTTCAAGGCCTACAACGATCGCCACGGGCACCCGGCGGGCGACGCCTGCCTGCGCGCCGTGGCACAAGCACTGCAGCACGACCTGCGCCGCGCCGGGGACTTGCTGGCACGCTATGGCGGCGAAGAATTCATCGCCGTGCTGCACAACGTGCCGCCCGACGAAGCCCTGCGGACCGCCGAGCGCATTGCCCAGGCCGTGCGCGATCTGGCCCTCCCTCACGAAGACTCGCCCAAGCAGCGCGTGACGATCAGCGTCGGCCTGTGCAGCGGTCAGATTGAAGGTGGCGGGGTCTCGGTCCATGACTGGGTGGCCGCCGCCGACCAGGCTTTGTACGATGCCAAGCGCAGTGGACGGGACTGCGTCCGCTGCGCCAACGCGCTGCAAGGCCAGGCCGCTGCATGAACGACGCGTTGAAGCCCGAGCTGGCGCAAGCCTTGTCGATCAAGCGCGTCGGCCTGCGTTTTGCGCCCGATCTGGAAAGCCAGTTCAAGCAGGACATCGCCCCGCAGCGCGCACAGGCGGCCCTGGTCAGCTGTGGCTTCGGGCTGGTGCTGTACGTGTCCTTCCTGCTGGTCGATTGGCTGGTGGTGCCCGATGTGTTCACGTTGGCGCTGACCTTGCGGCTGGCCGTGATCACGCCCCTTGGCCTGTTGACCATCTACCTGGTTCGCCGGCACATGGCGCGCTTGGTAGCGCTGTTCGGCCCTTCTTGCGCGGACTGGACCGCAGCCATCACCGGTTGGGCAGCAGCCGGCACCTTGCTGGCCCTGCTCCTGGCCAGCCACAGTCCCCACGCCTATTTCTACCACGCAGGTCTGATGGTGGTGCTGCTGTACGCCACCCTGGTCCAGCCCACGCGCTTCGTGGTGGCGATGGTCACGGCCGCCGGCATCCTGGCCATGCATGGGGTGGCAGGCCTGTACGCCCCGCCCATACCGGCCGCGATCCTGGTGCCCATGATCGACATGGTGCTGTTCGCCGTGGGCATCAGCCTGCTGGCCAACTACCTGGCGGAAAAGCGCCAACGGCGTCGCTACCTGCTGGGGCTGCAGGACCAACTGATCCTGGCGGAACTGCAAACCGCCCAAGAAGAACTGCAACGGCTGTCGCGCAGCGACGCGCTGACCCAGGTGGCCAACCGCCGCCACTTTGACGAGCACTTGCAGCAGGCCTGGTCGCGGGCCAGCCTGGACGGGTCGCCCCTGTCCATGCTGATGATCGACGTGGACCACTTCAAGGCCTACAACGACTTCTACGGACACCAGGCCGGCGATGCTTGCCTCAAAGCGATTGCCCAGGCCTTGACCAGCAGCACGCGGCGCCCGAATGACCTGGTGGCGCGACTGGGTGGCGAAGAATTCGGCGTGCTCTTGCAACAGGCCAGCGCAAAGACCGCGCGACTCACCGCCGAGCGCGTGTGCGAAGCCGTGGCCGCGCTGCGCCTGCCGCACGAACGCTCACCCACCGCCGATTGGGTCACCGTCAGCGTGGGGCTGGTCACCGTGCGGGCCGAAGCGTCACCGGCCGGGCCGCAAGCGATGCTCTCAAGGGCCGACCAGGCCTTGTACGACGCCAAGCGCAACGGCCGAAACCGCGTCAGGGAACTGGTGGCGTGAGCGGCTTGGCGGCCAGCAGGCGGCGAATCGTCCGCAGCAGTTGCGGCGTGGCCACCGGCTTGACCAGGCGCTCCAGGAAGCCCGCCTGCAGGGCACGCGCCAGGTCCGATTCGGCGCCATAGCCGGTCACCGCGATCAAGGGGATATGCCTCGTGCGCTCGTCTGCCTGAAGGCGGCTGGCCAGCTCGTACCCGTCCATCGAGGGCAAGCCGATGTCCAGCATGGCCAGCTCGGGCACGAAATCGTCCAGCACCGCCAAAGCGGCCAGGCCATCGTGCGCGGTGCGGACCTCGTAGCCCATGTCGCGCAAGACCAGCGCGACGGTTTCGGCCGCATCCTGGTTGTCGTCGACCACCAGGATGCGCTCCCGGCCTTGCAAGGCCGGGTCCCGGACATCTTCGATCTGAGCCCAGGCCACGATGGCATCCATGGGCAACAAGGTGATCGTGAAGGTGCTGCCCAGGCCTGGGCCCTGGCTGGTCGCACTCACGCGCCCACCGTGCAACTGCACCATGGTCTTGACAATGGCCAGGCCCAGACCCAGGCCACCGGATCCTCGGTGGATGGCCTGCTTGCCTTGGGTGAACAGGTCAAACACTTGCGGCAGCAACTCGGGCGCGATGCCGTTGCCCTCGTCACGCACCGACAACGTCACGGCATCCACGCCCTGTTGCAAGCTCACCTCGATCAAGCCATCGGGCGGGGTGAACTTGGCCGCGTTGCTGAGCAGGTTGCTCACCACCTGCACCAACCGGACCCAGTCGCCCCAGACCATGACCGGCTGATCAGGCATGTCAAAGCGGACGGGGCACGCTCGCGAATCCAGCAAGGGCTTGGTCAACTCCACCGCCTGGTCCACCACGGCCTTCATGTCCACCGGTTCGCGCCGCAGCTCGATCTTGCCCTGCGTGATGCGAGACACGTCCAGCAGGTCGTCCACCAGGCGGACCATGTGCTTGACCTGGCGCTCGATGATGCGCCGTTCGAACTCATGGGCATGCGCATCGCGGCGCGACATGAGGTGCAGGGCCGTGACGATGGGCGACAAGGGGTTGCGCAGCTCGTGGCCCAGCATGGCGAGGAACTCGTCCTTGGCCTGGTTGGCCGTCTGCGCCTGCAGCATGGCGGATTGCACCTCGGCATGGGCCACCCGCTCGGCGGCCAGCAGGCGTTCGCGCTCAGCCTCGCTGTGGGCGCGCTGGTGGGCCGCGTCGACCAGCGCATCACCCACCTCCTGAATTTCGACGATGTCGCCTTCAGGCACCTGCACGACGCGCCCGTCGCCCAGGGCTTGCGCCGCATCGCGCAATTGCCCCATCGGACCATTGATGCGGCGGGCCATGGTCAAGGCGGCCAGCAAACCGATGACCACGGACAACACCACCCCGCCGCCATAGGCGATGAGGGACTGGCTGGCGCCCACGGTCATCTCGGCCGCCGGCACGGCCACCGAGACCGTCCAGCCAAATTCCTGCTGGTGCGTGAACGCGGTGTAGACGTCCTCACTTTCCAGCGTGTGCGTGCGGCCGATGCCTTCCTGGCCGCCTTTGGCAAACAGCATCTGCAAGGTGGCCGACGGCGCGGACCCCAGGAATTTGTCGTGCGCACGGGAGCGGGCCACGCGCCTGGTCTGGGCATCCCACACCGACACCAACCAATTCTTGGGCACCTGCTGGCGCTCGATCAAGGCCTTCAAGGCCTCGGGCTTCAACACGGCCGTCAGCACGAAGACCAGTTGCCCGTTCCGGATGACGGGCACGCGCACCGGTATGCCCCAGGTGCCTGCGTAGCCCTCCGTCAGGACGCCCACCACGGGTTGGCGGTGCTGGATCAACCATTGAAAACTTTGAGGTTCAACCGTGCGCAAATTGTGCCGGGACTGGCCCGTCGGCAGTGGTTTGCCCAAGGCCATGACCACACCGTCCGGGCGGGCCAGCATGACCTGCAACCATTCGGGCCGGGTCTTCAGGACATCCCTGGCCACCGCTTCAAAACCCGAGGCATCCAGTTGCTGGCCCAATCCAGGCGTGGTGGCCAAGGTTTCAAGGGCTGAAATACTCAGCCGCAACTCGCCACCCACCGCGATGCTCAGGGCCCGGGCCAAGTCGATGCTGGCGCGTTCAGCTTGCAGGCGTTGCTGGGTCACCAGCGCTTGCAAACCGATGCCCGAGGCGACCGCCAAGGGCAGGATCGCGCCCAAAGCCAGCAGGAACAAGCGCCGCTGGAGCGGAACGCGACGCGCCGGATCGGCCGGGGGCATGGAGGATGGCTTCAAGGTCGTGGCAACTGTTGCACGCATGATAGTCAAATTGCCGACCAGGACCGCCACGCCCGTGAAATCGACGCTGACCAGATTTCATTTCATGGCGCACCATGCTGGGGCGCCATGCAACTGGGGGGTGACCTGCACCAGCAAGCCGTTCTGGCACGGGCTGTGCTTCTGATCATTTGTATCGATCCAAGCACAGGCTACCCACATGTTGTCCTTCGCACAGTTTTTGTTGGTCCTCAAAGCCAGGTGGCGCCTGGTCACGGCCTTGATGCTGAGCGTGGTGGTGATGGTGACCACCTGGAGCCTGCTGCTTCCCGCACAGTACACCGCCACGGTGTCGGTGCTGGTCGATGGCAAGACCGGGTCGATTGACCCGATCGCAGGAGTGGCGGTGCCATCCAGCTTGGCGTCGGTGTTCGTGGCCACCCAGGCCGACGTTATCGCCAGTGAACGTGTTGTCAAACGCGCCTTGCGCATCGTCAAGACCACGGACAACCCTGCCTTGAAGGAACGCTGGGTCCAAGTCACCCACGGAGAGGGGGACTTGGAGTCGTGGTTGGCCAGCGTGGTCTCCAGCAAGCTGGAGGTGCGCCCATCCCGCGAATCGAACGTCATCAATGTGTCATTCACCGGGCCAGACCGCCGTTTCGCGGCGGCCATGGCCAACGCGATCGTCCAAGCCTACACGGAAACCACCCTGGAATTGCGCACGGAACCGGCCCGGCAATACAACAGCTTCTTCGATGAGCGCGCTCGCCAATCCCGAGATGCGCTGGAAAAAGCCCAGGCCAAGCTGTCCGCCTATCAGCAGGAAACCGGCATCACTTCGACCGACGAACGCCTGGACATCGAGAACGCCAAGCTGTCAGAGTTGTCGACGCAACTGGTTGCGCTGCAAGCCATCGCCACCGAGTCAACCACCCGTCACCACGCAGCCACCAGCAAAGGCGGTGAACGCGTCACCGAGGCCTTGAACAACCCGGTGATCGTGGGCGTGACCACCACACTGGCGCGCGAAGAGGCCAAGCTGGACGAGGTGAGTGAGCGCTTTGGCGATCAGCATCCCCAAGTGCAGGAACTGCGCGCCAACATCCGCCAACTGAAGACCCGGATCGACACCGAAACCCAGAAGGTGTCGGCCAGCCTTGGCATCAATAGCGAGGTCAACCAGATCCGACTGGCCGAGGTGCGCTCGGCCTTGGTTGAACAACGCCTCAGGGTGCTGCGCCTGAAGGGCCAGCGAAATGACGTGATGGTGCTCCAGCGCGAGGTGGAGAACGCTCAGCGCTCGTATGACAGTGTGCTGAGCCGCGTCAGCCAGACCAGCCTGGAAAGCCAGAACAACCAGACCAATGTGTCGGTGGTGAAAGAGGCCACGCCACCCCCCTTTCCGTCGGGACCCCGCGTGGGGCTAAACATCATGATGGGCTTGATCCTGGGCACGGTGCTGGGCGTGGGCGTGGCCTTGGCCCTGGAAGTGATCACCCCCCACCTGCGCAGCGAGGAGGACATCACACAGCGACTCATGCGCCCCTTGCTGGTCGTGTTGCCGGCCGCCAGCACCCAGAAGGTCTCCGAGCGGGCCAAGTCCTTCGTCAAACCCGCCAACGTCAGTCCTTGGCGCTTGCTGCGCTGAATGATCCCATGACCACCCCCCCTCCTCAGATGAACCTGACGCTTGCCACCTCCGCGCCCATCCAGCACCCGGGCGCCGACCACAAGGCCGAAGACCCGAGAAATCTGGAGGACCAATCCATCGGTGAAGTGCTGCGCCGCTCCAAGAACCTGACGGACGCCCAGGTCGAGCAAATCGTGCAGCACCAGCGCCATCACCAGATGCGCTTCGGCGAAGCGGCCGTGGCCCTGCGCCTGGCCAGCGCAGACGAGGTGCTGTGGGCCCTGTCGCAACAGTTCAACTACTCGTACCCCAAGGATGGCGTGGACCGATCGCCTGAGCTGATCGCTGCACGGGATCCCTTCGGCGAGCAGGCCGAAGCCTTCCGCGACCTGCGCAGCCAACTGCTGTCGGAAGCGCTGAACCCGGAAGTCACCCGCCGCGCGCTGGCCGTGGTCAGCCCGGATCCCGGTGATGGCAAGACCTTCTTCACCGCAAACCTGGCCATCGTGTTGAGTCAACTGGGAGGGCGCACCTTGCTGGTCGATGCCAACCTGCGCACGCCCCGCCAGCGCGATTTGTTTGGCATTACCCATGGCGCCGGCCTCAGCGGCGTCCTGCTGGGACGCGAGACCACGCAGCAGTCCATCTACAAGGCGCCCGACCTGCCCGGCTTGCATGTGCTGCCGGCCGGAACGATCCCCCCCAATCCCCTGGAGCTGCTCCAGCGCCCAGGCTTCAGCGTATTGATGCAGGAGTTGCTGAGCAAGTTCGACCACGTGATCGTGGACACCCCCGCCGCCGCGCATGGCGCCGATGCCAAGGTGATTGCTGCCAAATGTGGCTCGGCGATCGCACTGGGCCGCAACGGCCACTCGACCATGAAATCGCTTGAGAAGCTGACCGCCAGCCTGGACAAGGGCGCCGTCAAGCTGCTGGGCATGGTGATGAACGAGCATTGACGATGCACCCGCCCCGCTCATCAACGCCACCGAACCAGACCATGGCCGCCCGGGTACTGTTGTTGTTGGCGCTGGGCCTGGCCGGAATCTTCCATGCGCCCTTGAATGCAGCGCCCGCCAGCCTGGCATCAAGCGGCCCCATGCCCTACCCGACACGCGCGACCGATTGGCCTGGCCAAGGCGCCATTCGCGTGTTCGACTACATGAACCAAAACCGGGCCTACTTCTGGACGCAGCGAGACAAGATGCAAGGCGCCGTGGTCTTCGCTGGCGACTCATTGACCGGCGGCTGGCGCGATCTGGAACAGGCTTTCGCTGGCGTGAAGGTGGCCAATCGAGGGATCGGGGGCGACGTCAGCCGAGGCCTGCTGTTCCGCTTCCAGGAGGACGTGCTGGCCCTGCAGCCCAAAGCCATCGTGCTGCTGATCGGCTCGGCCGACCTGAGCGCCCAACAAGCCACCACCGACACGGTGGCCAACCTGCAACTGATGCTGGGCATGGCACGCCAGCAATCGGGCAACGTGCCGGTGGTCCTGTGCACGATCCCGCCGCGCAACAATCCGCAGGCCAAGGTGCCCTTGGCACAGGTCACCGACTTGAACGACAAACTGCGACAAGTCGCTGCCCAGCATGAGCGTGTCTACCTGCTGGACCTGTTCCATTTGCTGGCCAAGGCCGATGGCGGCCCTGACGAACGCTACTTCCACGCCGACCAGTTGCACATCAACGAGGCCGGGTACCGGGTTTGGCGAACGGCCCTGCAGCCACTGTTCAACCAATTGAAACTCTGACGGGAACCCGCCATGCCGAACCCGATCACCACGTTCTTCACTGCAGGCCAACCCACCCTGGCGGCCAGGCTCAAGACCACGAACAACCGCCCCACTGGCTTCGACTACATGCGCATCGTGCTGGCGCTGTGCGTGATCGGATCTCACGCGTTCTTGCTGAGCTACGGCCCGGATGTGCAGTACGGACGCCTGGCCAACATGGGCTTTTCTCTGACCACCTTGATCGTGCCCATGTTCTTCGCGCTGAGCGGCTTTCTGGTGGCGGGCAGCCTGGAGCGCACGCCCACATTGGTGAGCTTCATGGGGCTGCGCGTGTTTCGGATCATGCCGGCACTGTCGGTTGAAGTGCTGCTGTCGGCACTGATCCTGGGCCCCCTGCTCACCACCCTGCCAATGGGCGAGTACTTGGCCCACCCCGACTTCCACCTGTACTTCTGGAATATGCTGGGCCACATCCACTACGAGCTACCAGGCTTGTTCGAGACCAACCCGCTCCACTCGGTGAACGGCCAACTGTGGACGGTGCCGTACGAACTGGCGTGTTACGTCGTCTTGTGCCTGCTGGCCGTTCTGGGCATCTTCAGGCAGCGCATCTGGTTGCTGTGGTTCATGGTCGTGCTCCATGCCTTGCAGATCGGCAACACCTTGCTGCGCCCCAACCTGGAATACCACGGTGCCGGCGGCACCACGCTCGTGATGGCCTTCATCGCCGGACTGCTGGTCTACCGCTACCGGGACAAGCTGGTGTGGTCAGGCCGCTTGTCGCTGGCCATGATCGCTTTGTCACTGCTGCTGATTGCCCTGCCCAACGGCATCCGCTTCGCCGCCCTGCCCATCGCCTACTTCACCGTGCACCTGGGCTTGCTCAACCCCCCACGCCAAGCCACCTTGCTCGGCGGTGATTACTCGTACGGCATCTACCTGTATGGCTACCCCATCCAGCAAACGGTGGTGGCGCTGCTGCCCCAGCATCGCGAGTGGTACATCAACATGCTGCTGGCCACACCTTGCGCCATCGCGATCGCTTACTGCTCCTGGTGGCTGATCGAGAAGCCCGTGATGGACCGTCGGAAAATCCTCACCACGCTGGAAAACTGGTACCTGTCGAAGGTCGCCGGGAAAGTCAGATCACCCAGCACGTGAGCACCCCATGAGCGCCCCCAACAGCCGGCCCCTCAAGGTGTCGGTGATCATCCCCAACTACAACTACGCACAGTACGTGGGCCAGGCCATCGACAGCGCACTGGCACTGGATTGGCCCGACGTGGAAGTGATCGTGGTGGACGATGGCTCCAACGACGACTCGCGCGACGTGATCGCTCGCCATGCGGCCAGGCATGCAGACCGAATCCAGGTCATCCACCAGACCAACCAGGGACAGGTCGGCGCCTGCAACACAGGCTTTGCCGCCAGCCAAGGCGAGGTCATCATCTTCCTGGATTCGGATGATTTCCTGGAACCATCCGTCATCCGTGAAGTTGCCGCCGTTTGGCGACAAGGGATCAGCAAGGTTCAATTTCAGATGCGCTGTGTTGGGGCCGACGGACACCCCATTGGCTCCTTCCTGCCGCAATACCATGTCACGCCCGACCCGGTACAAATCAAGCAATGGGTGATGAGCACCAGCGCCTACCCCACACCACCGGGGTCAGGCAATGTCTATGCCCGCACCTACCTGGAAAAAATCTTCCCCTTGGACCACGCTGGCGGACGCGCCAGTGATTCGTGCTGCATTGCCGCGGCGCCCTATCTGGGCGATGTCATCACCATTCCAAAGCCACTGGTGTCCTACCGCATCCACGGGAAAAACGATGGGGCTTTCTCCGGGCTCGATGTGCAGCGCTTTGCGCGAGAAGTGACCCGGGCCACACAGCTGTTCGACTATTCCAGGCGCATCGCGAAAACCGCAGCGTGCGAGGTGGATCAAGGTGCCATTCGCTACAGCCTCACCTTGCTGCCCTACCGCGTGGCTTCTTACAAGCTGGCCCCTCGGTCACACCCCTGGCCACATGACGATGCCCTGCGGATGCTGGGCGATCTGGTGCGCGGCATCTTCATGCCGCAGGGCATGGGCCGCAACGGGCAGATCGCCATTACAGCGTGGACCATCCTGGTGATGGCACTGCCTCAAGGCCTGGCCCGCCAAGTCATTCTTTGGCGATTCGCGTCGGGCTCCCGGCCCCAGCTGCTGATCAAGACCCTCAAAGCAGTTGGCGTGCTGCGGTAGAAGCTTTGTCAAAGAAACCACCCATGCCTTCCACCACCTTTCGCCAAAAAGTTCAAAGTGGGCTGCTGTGGTCCCTGATTCAGAACTGGGGGCTGCGCTTTGGCGGCCTCATCGTGTTCATGTTCCTGGCGCGCGTGCTGACGCCGAGTGAACTGGGTTTGTTTGCCGCCGCCACCACCGTCATCGCGCTTTGCGCGCTCTTCGTCGAGTCGGGCCTCAGCGAAGCCGTGGTGCAACAACCTGAGGTCCATCACCGCCAACTCAACAGCATCTTCGCCATCAACTCGGTCTTGGCCATGCTGGCCGTGCTGGGGCTTTGGCTGTTTGCGCCCATGATTTCGACGGTCATGAAGCTCCCTGAGCTGACGTGGGTTCTGAGGATCAGCAGTTTGGGCATGTTGATCAGCGCGGCATGTTTTGGCCAGAACGCCATGTACCGAAGAAAGTTCGAGTACCGCGCGCTGGCCATGGCTTCGCTGATCGCCACCGTGGTCTCTGGTGCCTTGGCTTTGGCGATGGCCTCTGCAGGGTTCGGAGCCTGGAGCCTGGTCGCCCAGTCCTTGTCTGCCTCCGCATTGACCGCCTTCATCTTGTGGCGCCACCCGCAATGGCATTTCTCGTTTGACTTCGACTTCGCCGGCACCTTGAAAATGGTCTCGTATGGCTTTCAAAGGTTGCTGACCGCGTTGATGGATTTTGCGAACACGCGGTTCATCGAATTGTTCTTCGCGGCCACACTGGGCGCCAGTGCCTTGGGCTTGTACATCATCGGCACCCGAATCTATCAAGCCTTGATGCAAACGCTGTGCACCGCGATTCTGGACATTGCCCACAACGCATTTTCCAGGCTGGCCCATGACCGGGCCGCACTGCAAAAAGCCTACTATGCCGCCATCAACATCAGCGCGGCCATCGCGGTCCCGATTTTTTGTGTCACATCCGCCGTGACGCCTGAATTGACGCTGGTGGTCTTCGGGCCCAAATGGTCCAGCGCGGCTGGCATCATGGAACCGATGCTGCTGTTGGGCGCCGTCCAGGTGCTGCAGTTCTACAACGGCATCGCCTACAACGCCATGGGCCGCCCGGACATCGGCTTGATCTTCATCACGGCCAAAACCATCATCACCCTCGGGTGTTTGTACGCGGCCAAGGATCAAACACTCAATGTCATCGTGGTGGTGTTTGTTCTCAGCCAACTCAGCATCACGCCCATCAGTTTCATCGTGGCCAGAAAAGTCATCGGAATATCACTGCGCACGCTGACCTTGAATCTCTGGCCCTTCATTGTTTCGTCCACCTGTGCCGTCTTTCTGGTGCGGGCTGCACGGCCCAGTATCGCCCTGTGGACAGAATCAGCGCTGGCTCAACTGGTGTTATTGACGGCGGCAGGATTTGCCACGTACTTCATCCTCGTCGGCCTGCTGGCACACCAGCAAGCCATCGCGGTGATCACTTCATTCAAGAACCGCCGAGCTTCGGTGTGATTGCATCAACGCCAGGAATCTGCCACCCATGACCATCGAAAAGAAGCCATTGCGAGAACGCTATCAGCTCTGGAAGTCAATGACACGGCTCACGATCGGCTGGCAACTCCGAACTTTGCGAGCCAGAAAAACGCACGTGGTCAATGGCAACCCCAGACGCCTTGTCATCATCCCCAGCGATCCATGGACCTTGACCGGAGCCAAAGGAGACGAAGCGATGATGCAGGCCGTGGTGGGGCAGTTGTCGAATCTGGGACAGCCCCTGGAGGTGGGCGTGGTGACCGCCACCGCACCAGCCTCCGCCGCTGCCCAAAAATTGGGTTTCATCCCCATCGAAATCTGGGACGCCGGATTCAGCGCCACGGTCGATGCCATCGAGAAATTTGACCCGGACGCCTTGGTGCTGCTTGGTGCCGATTGCATGGATGGCTACTACAGTCCTCACACCACCTTGCGGCTGCTGGCCACCGCAGACATCTCTGCGCGACAAGGCGTGCGGGCATCCCTGCTGGGATTCAGCTTCAATGAAAGCCCGAGCCCCTATTTGAAGTTCCCCTTCAACAACCTCACCCCCACCTTGGCCATCAATGTGCGGGACAACATTTCATTGAAACGCTTCAACCATTTCTGCGAAGCACCGGCACAACTGGTGTCCGATTCCGCGTTCATGCTCAAGGCTTGCGTCGACTCGGCCAGCGTCAAGGACATGGCCAGTTGGGTCGAATCAAGGCGAGCCACGGGCGACACAGTGGTCGCATTCAACATCCACCCCATGCTCTTGAAAGACCGGACGAATGAAGCCCTGGCGAGGATCAATGCGTCAGCCATCTCGGCATTGCGCAGGCTCATGACCGAGCGCCCTGTCAGCGTGGTGCTGTTGTCGCACGACTACCGGGGCACTGATGGCGACGACACCTGCTTGCGCGTCATCCACCAGGCTTTGCAAGCCGACTTCTCAGGGTCGCTCAGGTACACCACCGAGCCCTTGAGCGCGGCAGAGCTGAAGGCCATGGCGGGGCTGCTGGATGGCGTGATCACCGGCAGAATGCATTTGGCCATTGCCAGCCTTGGCATGGGTGTGCCGGTGGCGGCATTGACCTATCAAGACAAGTTCCAAGGGTTGATGGATCACTTCGAACTGCCCCACTCGCTGCTACTGTCGCCAGCCAAAGTGGCCAACCCCGATGAGCTGTATGCCCTGTTGATTGCATTCACGGAGCAACTCCAGGAGCTCAGGCAAAAGGTGACCTCTTTCTTGCCCGGCGTGCTTGCAGCTTCTCAGCTGAACATCAAGTCGCTGGTCAGCGCCTCAAGGAAATGAAATGTCAATCGGCAAAGTCGTCAGCATCTCCTCAAGGTTGGTCATCGCCATCGCGCCCTCTTCAAAGCCATTCTTTGAGAAATTGCTGCGCCAGGGCCAACTGGTGAAGCGGGCGTTTTACTACTTCAACGATGCACGCCTGGTCATCAAGTACATGCACTGGGAAGGCCCAGAGATCGAGCATGAAAAGCTCCGTGCGGAACTGATCTTTCAGTATCACAAGCTTGAGAAAGGCCTGTGCATGCCCGGGCCCAAGCGCTTCTTTGGCGCCGACCCGGCCAAGGCAACGCTTGGCTTGATCCGCCGCTGGAATGAGCAAGGATTCCGAAAAGATTCGGCCATCTACCTGGGGGCCATTGAGGCCCTGCGCTCGTACCGAGCCCACATCGAACTGTACCCACCCCAGAGCGATGGTGCAAAAGGGATCGCACAGGACATCGACGCCCTCTTGAAGCAGCACGTGGATAGCCGTGTCGATCTGCGAACTCCCATGCCCCACGGCACCGCCATGGCGACGGATTTCGAATCGCTCACCAGGCTCATGTTGCTTCGAAGGAGTGTCAGGTCGTACACACCCCAAGCGGTGGACATCGGCGTCTTGCGCGAGTGCATCAACAGCGCCCAATACAGCCCCAGCGCCTGCAATCGCCAGCCCTGGCGGGTTCACCTCTACACCAAACCTGATCTCATCACGGCTTTGCTTCAACTTCAGAATGGCAACCATGGCTTCGGCCACCAGTTGTCCAGATTGCTCATCATCACCGTTGACATGAAGTCATTCTTTGACGGCACGGAACGCCATGAGCCCTACATTGATGGGGGCCTGTTTTCCATGAGCTTGATCCTTGCTCTGCAAGCGCATGGCATTTCCTCGTGCTGCCTGAACTGGTGCGTCAAGCCTGACACCGACGTCAAAGCTCACCTGGTCGGCGCGATACCGGAGCATGAGAGGATCGTGATGTACTTGGCGGTTGGACATGCCGCAGCAGACGCCATGGTGCCTCGTTCAGCCAGGAAGGGCGACCAAGAGATCGTGCAATTGCATTGAGCCCTGAACACCGGCCCATGAAGGTCCTCCTCATCTCACCCGTTCCCACAGACCCCGCAGGCGCGGGCAACCGGGCCAGGATTGCAACGCTCGCCAGCGCCCTGCAAGACCATGGTCACGAACTTCACTTCGCCTACCTGCCGCTCGAAGCCGCTGACCTTGACGCCATGAAGGTCCGTTTCGGCCCCGGGCGACTGCATGTCCCGCCGTGGCGAGCCACCAAGGGGCCATGGGTTCGGCGTGTTCTTAAAATGATTGGCAAATCCTTGTCGATCGACAGCGCCCATGCTTACCGCCTGGACGACTGGTACGACGCCAAAGCCAATGATTTCCTCAAAGCCTTGCAAGCTGAACACCGTTATGAGGTGGTCGTGGTGGAGTACGTGTTCATGTCCAAGGCTTTCGAGGCTTTCAAGGATGTCAGGATGAAGATCCTGGACACGCACGACCGATTTGGCCTGCGACACCGCTCCTATCTGAAGGCGGGTCAAAAACCAGAGTGGTATTCGACCTCCGATGAGGAAGAGCTTCGGGGCTTTCGGCGAGCGAACATGGTGATCGGCATCCAGGCGCAGGAAGCTGATGATTTCCGGCAAAGGTTGGGCCCCGCGTCCACGACCCGAGTCATCGAGGTGGGGCACCTCACCGCCAAGCCTCAGCCTTTCAAGCCCAGCCAGGCACCCAGTGCTGTGTTCCTGGGCTCCAGCAATGCCATCAACGTGGCGGCCTGCGAGTACTTCATCCAGGAAGTCGCCCCCATCGTCTTGGCCACCTTTCCAGACTTTAAGTTGTTCCTGGCTGGTTCCGTTTCCAATCAGTTCACCGCCACCAAGCTGCTGCACCCTTTGGGCTTCGTTGAGAGCCTGTCGAAGGCCTTCAGCCATGGCGCGGTGGCCGTGAACCCCGTGCAAATGGGCACAGGCGTCAACATCAAGCTGCTGGACGCACTGGCCCACGGGATGCCTTGCGTCACCACGGTTTCAGGCGCGCGTGGACTTGAAGCGTTGGCAGACGTGGCCATGGTCATGGTTGAAGACCATAACCCTCACGCCTTTGCCCAGCAACTGATTGCCTTGCTCTCCCAACCGGCGCGACGGGCAGAACTCCAGCGCTCGGCCTTGCAAGCGGCCAACACCTGGAATGAGCGACAACTTGGTTCTTTGACCGCCGCACTTCGGAGCCCTTGATGAGCGATGTTTTGAGTCAGGAAGCACGAACGACCCAGCGCCCGGCGCTGGTCATCGTGGCGCCTTGGGTGTATCACCTCAGGTGCGGCATTGGCGGAGGGGTGCTGTGCTTCAGGATCATTCAAGGCCTTGCCGAGCACTACGACATCCACTGGATCTCTTTCGACGTGACCTCCAACGATGTGGAGGAAGGCAAGCGGGCACTGAGAGAATTTTGTGCCAGCGTGACCACGATCACCCCCTCGCGACATGGGCCAAGCTGGGCGTTGAAGGCCCGCCAGCTCCTGGGAGGCGCGCCCGTGGGGGCCCAGCGAATGTGGTCACCGGCCATGGCGGAAGCCGTCAAGCTGGGATCAACACGCCCGGGTGTTCAGGCGGTCATTTTCCAGTTTCCTTATGTGGCGCAGTACCTCGGCGCGGCCGAGGGTGCGCCAACGATCATGGACACGCAAGATGTGGCCATCGTGTCCACGCATCGGGAGTGGCGCAAAGCGCAAGGCTGGAAGAAGTTCCTGGCCAAGGGCAGCACCTGGTTGTCTTGGGTGAAGTACGAGTTTCGCCACTATCAGCAAGCCGACCTGTTGCTGGCGCTGAGCGAAACCGATGCCGGCGTGCTTCGCGCTTTCATGCCCGACACACCTTGTGTGCTGAGCCCGGTGGCCACCCGCGTCAGGTCAGAGCCACGCGCCACCACCGGCTCTTACGTGGCGATGGTCGGCAACTTCGAACACCCTCCCAATCAGGACGGCTTGCGCTGGTTGCTGGCCGAGGTCTGGCCGAAGGTGCGCCAAGCCATCCCCCATGCCAGGCTCTGCGTTGCTGGCCCCTCATGCCCCAAGGCCACGCCCGAGTTGTTGGCGCAGGGCGTGGAGATGCTGGGCTTCGTGGACAGCCTTGATGCCTTTCTGGATGAAGCTGCCGTCTCCATCGCCCCCTACCGCTTTGGCGGAGGCGTGAAGATCAAGGTGCTTGAATCGCTGGCAAGCGCTTGCCCGGTCGTGGCCACCACGGTTGGGGCAGAAGGGCTAGGCGTCACCAATGGCTGTGAATTGATCATCGCCAACGGGGTGGCCGAATTTGCCAACGCCCTGGTCGAAACGCTGTCCAACCCCGCCGTGGCCGCTGAGCGAGCGGAGCGTGGTCGGGCTCATGTGGAACAACACTTTTCGTTCCGGACAAAAATCCAGAGCCTCAGGGCCATCATTGACGCGTTGGCGCCGAGGCCACGAGGCTGACTCAAGGCCTGATGGCTTTCAAGGACTTTTTCAGCTTGCGGGCTTGACGGCCACTGAAGCCCCATTGCAACCAAAGTGACTGCAGTCTGCGGCACACCCTGGGTGGAACCCCTCGTATTTTTTCATGCAAGGGGCGACTGATTTGTGTGAATCGCTCCTCACCAATGGAAGAAGCCTGGTGCCTTTCAAATGCGGGAAAAGGAAAGATGGCCAGATTCAACACCCCATGCTCCCACGTCCGGTCCATGTAGACATCAATGGGGGCCTCGAGATTCCTGGCGTTGGCCGCGAATTTTCGGGCGCCCGATTTGGTCACCATATAAACCTGGGTGCCCAGGGGGTAGCCCGTGAATTGGACCAGATGGCGGTATTTGTCCAAAAATGGAGAAGCAATGAACCGCCAAGCTGCAGGCATTTTCGCAAAGAGGCGCAAATACTCGATGCCCAGCTTGGAGAAATCAGTGCCTTTGATGTCACGCACGTAGCTCCAATCCATGTGAACGTCGTCCTCGATGACCAGCATTTGATCGTAGTCTTGGCTGTCAATCAGCCATTTCCACAATTGGTGGTGGCTGGAATAACACCCCAACTCCCCTCGCTGCATGGGGCGCCCATTCAGCCGAGTTGAGGTCTTTTCAGAGTAAGTCAAATCCGGGGAGACCCCGGTGTGCGCATCGTAAAAATCCC
Source organism: uncultured Aquabacterium sp. (assembly GCA_964554655.1). Classification (GTDB taxonomy): domain Bacteria; phylum Pseudomonadota; class Gammaproteobacteria; order Burkholderiales; family Burkholderiaceae_C; genus Aquabacterium. The sequence continues at coordinate 30,865 of CAZKPN010000011.1, forward strand.
AATCCAGCGAAGAACCCTCCAGGGTGGCTTTGAAGGCGGCACGCCGTTCGGTCGCCTTGGTCAAGCTGATCACCCATATTTTGGTTTTGGCCGCAGAATCAACCAGATTCATCATTTTTGGAGTTCCGATTCCATTAACTCAAACGTGCCGCCAGCTTACCGCCCCAGCGAATTCCTGCCATCTCGACATGACGGTAGAGAAACCAGGAAACCAGGGGGAGCAGTAACATCGCCACCAGCAACGCAAACCAAACAGCATCCTGGGTGACGGTATGCCGCAAAACCGGGAGGGTGGCAACGGCCACAGAAAACAAGGGAATGTGCACCAGGTATGTGGAAAATGACCACCTGCCAAGCAGCGTGTTGATGGGGTTGGTGGCAAACCACCGAGCAGCGATGTTGATTGCCTTGCTCAAAACCCCATGATGGATCAGCCCCGCTTCGCAGAAAATGAAGCAACACCAAACCATCCAAATCACGCCCTCCAGGGGCTTCCAAATCAGGAGTGTGGTGGGAACCAATAAAACCAACGCACGATACCTTTTCAGATCCAAAAAAATCCTCGTTAAAATCCCAAACATGAAAAAATGAATGGAAAGGAAAAGCATGGATGGATATTGATATTGGTCCTTCAAATACAGTTTAGACAGCACGAATAGAAATGCACATGCCAGGGTGGTAACAAGCAGCCTTGTTTTGCGAGCAAACCCGGTTGCAAAAACAGGCACGATGAATGGCGCCAGCAAATAAAACTGCCACTCCAAAGACAAACTCCAGGCTGGGGCCAATATGCTAGAACTGGCATAGCGCAGCAGGCCTTCTGGAACGAGACCGTGCAATATCGTCAAATGCCAAAACAAGTGCTCTGGAAAATTTGCTTCCGTGGCCTGTATTCTTTCAATGCGCATGGCACTGTCGTGCGCATACGGCAAAGCAACATAAGCGTAAAAATATTCTGGCAATGTATACAAAGCCAGCATCCCGCACACCACATAAACGGGAAACAGCCTGAAAAAACGTTTTGTGATGTACCTGATATAGCTTTCATGCCTTGAAAGCAACAAATGAGTTATCACAAACCCGCTGACAATGATGAATATATTGACCGCTGAATCCCCTTTCAGTGCAATTTTCTTCAATTCAGGCGGAAGCCAGTTTGGCGACCCGGCAAGATGCATCGCGTGCCCAATCACCACCCACCAAGCCATCCACCCTCGCAAGCCTTCAATGGAGCTGAATGTTTTAGGGATCACTGAACTCATCCTCGACAAAACAACGAACGCTTTGAGACAGAACGTACGCACAAGCTGTGCCAGGCTTAGCAGTCACCACATCTGGTTGCAAGACAGGGGACCTACTTACCTATGCCCTCTTCAGACTTCATGGCTCTCCTCCGATGCTAAGGAGGACCCTTTCCATTCTTGAAGAAGTTGGCTCCGATGTTGTTCAGATCTTTGACCGGTTTCAAATGGGTGTGCGCACTCTCTCTCGTGGTCATGACCACGGCTTGTGGCGGCGGAGGTGGCACCTCAACCACCACGGCCACCTCGACCACCGCCCCACCCGCCACACCCGCGGCGGCCACCTCGCCAGCCACGGTACCCACACCAGCCACGCCCTCCGCTACGATCACGGAGCTGGCGATCAACCCCCAGTTCAGCCAAGGCTTGGCTTTCTGGAGTGTGTCGGATGGCGTGCTCACGCCCAGCCTGCTTCGCGCTGGCGGCCAGGCGCTTGACCTGGGCTGGAAAGCCGTGCAACCGCTGAGCAGCAGCGTGATGGTTCCCGGCCGTTCATACACCCTGAAGATCAAAGCCAGACTCGCCAATGCCGGCCAGGCATCGACCGCGTCCATCAATTTTCACCTCGCCAATGGGTGGGAGGTCTTTCGCACCTACAAAGTCGCCATCGATTCGAGTGCCTTCAAGGACTACGAGATCAACTTTACGGCGCCCAACTATGTCGGCAAGGCAGACATCACCTTGGTCACCGGTGGCACCCGGACTTTGATCGACAGCACCTCACTGACGATGCGGGCCACCATCAGCCAGACCGAGCCCATCACATCGCAGCAAGGATCGCATGTGCCCGCGAACTACCAGCTGGCCTTCAACGACGAGTTCAATGGCACCTCCCTCAACCGGCAGAAGTGGTTCACACGATTCATCCAGGCCGGCGGCACGCTGGACACGCTCAACGATGAGCTGCAGCGCTACACCGACAACAACACCCACATGGTGGCCAATGGCGTGCTGAGCCTCACCGCCCGCCAGGTCGCCAGCAACACCAACGCCGGTCTGCCCTACGAGTCCGGCATGATCCGATCCGACTGGACCGCACGCTACGGCTACTACGAAGCCCGGGTCAAGATGCCCGGCGGCCTGGGCGTGTGGCCCGCTTTCTGGCTGAACTCGGACGCCTCCGACACGGGCCGCCTCTCCTGGCCCCCCGAAATCGACATCTTCGAGTTCGTGAACAACGGCGTGGAAGACACCACGCGGATGCTGCACTCCGGCATCAGCGCCTCCCCCCTGTACCCGTCCGCCTACCAGTATGCAGACCCCGCCTTCGACAAAATGTGGACCTTCTGGGCCGCCCCCTTCCATTTCCATGAAGGCTGGCACACCGTAGGGGCCGAGTGGACGCCCGAGTCGGTCACGCTGTACATCGACGGCATGAAGATCTACACCCGCACGCACAGCTGGACCTACAGCGACGGCGCGTTGGCCGGTCCGGCCCACATCATCCTGAACCTGGCCATTGGCGGGCAATGGGCAGGGCGCCATGGCATCGACAACACGGCCTTTCCGCAAGCCTTGCAGATCGACTGGGTGCGCGCGTACCGCAGGGTCAGCCCATGACCCTCAAGCGCGGCACCTGACGGGGCCGAGGCGCCAGCGAGAAGGGTCGCTCGACCGCCAGGAACAAGGCGGCCGACGACAGCAGGGTGATGACGAACAGCGTCGGCAGCAAGGCCCAGAGCACCCAGGCAGGCAAGCCCCCGCTGCCTGGAGGCGCCACCACGGCCAGCGCATGAAAGCAGGCCTTGCGCACGAGACCGTGCAGCAGGTAGTAGGAGTAGCTCATGTTGCCCAGCCACCGCAGCGGGGTCCATGAGAAGGCACGGGCCAAGCCAGCGTACGGGTCGCGAAAGCAGGCCAGGCACAGCGCCAGGAAAGACACGAACAGCACGGTCGTTTTGAGCGCCAGGCCCAGGTCACCCGCCACGGTCAAGAGGTTGGCCAACAACCCCCCGGCCAGTCCGGCCACACCGAGGCCACTGCCGGGCGCCATCGCCACATCGCCTGCCATGGCCTCGTACAGCAGCATGCCCGACAGGAACATGATGAGCCGCACATGCCCGCCATGCAGGGCGCAGTAAAGCGCCGTGGCCATGGCCACGATCAAGAAGAACGCGACACGCCACCGGCTTGTTCTCTCACGCAACCCCAGCAGGGCGATGGCCGCTGGCACGATGAGGTAATAAAACATCTCGTAGCTCAAGGACCACGCCACCATGATCATCGGGTTGATGTTGAAGATGCCGGGCAGCAGCAGGAAGTTCTGGACTAGGTAGACCAGGTCACCCCAGAAGGACCCGGGAATCTTGCTTTCCGCCGGGAAGACGAACGACAGCGCCAAGTAGATGACCAGCACCACGGTGAAGGTCGGGTAGATCCGCTCGATGCGTCGCGCCATGAAGCGAGCGAACTGCTGGGGTCGCGACATCAGGGATCTGTAGATCAGGTAGCCGCTGAGGACGAAGAACAGGTCTACACCGGCGTTGCCAACGGCCTGCAGGGCCCCAAACACCGCATCAAGGGATGAGCCCTGGCTCAGCCAGGGACTGGCCAGCGAAGCAAAGTGCACCAGGAAGACCAGGAACACGGCGAATCCGCGCAGTCCTTCCACGGGACGAACGTTGTGTGCTGCACTGCCCCGCGATAACTCAAACCGATGCCGCAGCCAGTCCAAGGGCAGGCCTCCGCCAGCGTTGTTTCGCCAAGTAGCCAAAACCCGCCTTGCCATGTCAGCCCCTGAATGCCAGCCGCTTGAAGGATCGCAAGACCTCCGACCGGTTGAAGCGCAGCCTGATCAAGGCCTCCACCCACCTTCTGGGCGCCATGCCCAGGGCCAGGAACCACGCGATGTGCCCCACCTTCATCTTGGTCGGCAATCGCTCCCTGATCGCCAATGCACAGCCCCGCCAGACCAATTTGGCCGTGCTATCACGCTGGCTGCCAGCGTAGGCCAGGCCCAGCTTGAAGGCCATGAGCCGGTAGTTGATGAAGGGCAACTCGTGGTCGAGCACATCGACATCCGGCATGGCCACGCCTCGCCTGGTTGCATGCTGACGCAGGATGTCCACCTCCAGTCGACGGTGCTGGATCCGCTTGGGCAAGCGGGCATTGTCATTGCCGGTGTTGGACCACAGGTTGGCGCCATGAACCCGGTAGCTGGCCAAGGCCCTCGGGATGGTGGCGATGTCGCCAAACACGGGGGCCACCGTGTTCAGCAAGCCATCGGGCGCCTCGCTGATGGTCAGGGGCAGCATCTCGTCCAGGAACGAGCGGGTATAGGCGTTGCCCGCTGTGACGGGCCAGCGGTAGGTGCCCGTCAGCCCGAACTGCGCCCGAACCGCCTCCGCGTTGTAGCCCGGGTCAAAGTGACAGAAACGGCGCCCCAGGTCTTCGCCCGCGCCGTTGATGATTTTCAAATCGTACTGAACCTTGGCACACGCTGGCGTCCAGGCATCCGCCACGCTGGCCAGGGCATCGGGCTCCAGCAGGTCGTCCGCATCCAGAAAGATGACGACCTCGCCGCAGGACGCCATGAAGCCGGCATTGCAGGCGGCAATGTGCCCCTGGTTGACTTGATCCACGACCACCACACGGTCAGCGTAGCGCTGGATGATCTCCAGTGAATGGTCTCGGGAGCCGTCGTTGACCACCACCACTTCCTTGTCAGGATGCGATTGATTCAGCGCACTCTCGATGGCCCCAGCCACGTACTGCGCGTAGTTGTAGCAGGCGATGACAACGCTGATGCGGGGTGGATGTTGGATCATGGTGGGTGCATAGAATCAGGGGGCACAGCTTGCCGACCTAAAGGAAGCGTGGGCAGTGTGCGGGGAACGCGCCGGCACGCTCGCTTGAGGTCGCAGGCCCTGGGAGGCCCCCCAGGGCATCAGCCCCACGAGAATCAGGGTCATGTAGTTCATCTCTGGGCTGAGCAAGTGCCCCCCCATGATGAGCCAGGCGAAGAACAGCGTGACCCTGGCCGACACGGGCACGTTTGGCCGGTTCAGCGCCATGATAAAAAAAGTCACGAAAGACAGGAATCCCACCAGCCCGTACTCGTAGAGCAGCTTGGCCCAGGTGGGATCGTGAAACATGAAATCCGCGCTGGTGCGGGTGATGGAGCCTGGGCCATACCCAAGCCAGAAGGACCAGGGCTGCTGGGCCATGGTTTCGTTCAGCAGGCGCAGTGGCGCGATGTAGCGGATGTAAGCACTGCTGTGCTCGGAATTGAACTCGCCCACGCGCGACAAGGTGAAGGACAGGTTCAAGGCATCGCCGAATGACCAAAGCACCAACCCGCCCAACAGCATGGCCGCCACATAGCGCGACAAGGTCTTCAATCCGAAAGGAAACAGCAGCCCAATGAACAAGGCCAGCAACCCGGTGCCCGAGTAGGTCAGCAACAAGGCCAGGCCCAGGCAGGCGATTCGCCACCAGCGCCGATCGCGCCCCACTTCAAGCACGATGGCCAGCGCCATGATGAAAGAAAACCCGGAAGGCTCTCGGTAGAAAAATCCATTGGATTTGTACAACGAACCAACGGGGATGACCGTGTTGAAGCCACTTTGGGCCCGAATGGCCTCCGGCAGGTAAGAGGTGAAATCGAACAGCCAGGCGTCTCGCACCACGAACTGCGCTGCAAACTGCGCGATGCCGGCCACCGCACTGAACATGGCGATGTTGGCGAAAACCTCAAGCACCCAGTTGGCATGGTCCGCACCAGCCCAGTCCTGCTTCAGCACGAACACGAACGGCAGGTACATCACGGCCAGCAACAGGAATGACGACATCGACGAGCGATCGACATCTGCCACGTTGAGGTTGATGAGCATGCTGGCGACTACAACGCCCAGGCACACCAGGTACAAAAGCAGGCGCTCGGTGGACAGCACCAGTTGACGTGCGATGGCGGCAACACCCACCAGCAGATAGATGGAGAACATGGCGGGCTTCAGTGCGTAGCCCCCACCGCCTGGGTTGAGACCAAAGCGCTCCAGCACGGTGCAGGACAGAAGCACCAGCACGATGGCCGCCCTGACCACCGCACGCTCTTTGCGTTGGCCAAGCGGGGACGGACTCATGACGCGAGCCACCTCAACGCTGCCAGACACGGATGTGCCCAATGGTCAGGCTGGCAGGCAAGGCGTCGGCAGAAGGCGCCCCGGGCCACCCGCCACCAATGGCCAAGTTCACCAGCAGGTGCGCGTCGCCACCAGGGGCGCCATCGTTGTGCACCCAGCGATAGTCGCGGTCGGCCACCAGCACCTCGTCCACATAGTGACGGACGCTGGTGGGCGTCCACTCAACCGCGAAGTCGTGAAAGCCATCGGCGTAGTCGAAGCCGGGCTTGTAAGCACCACCCTTGTCCAGCTCGCAGGTCCGGCAGGCCTGCTTGGTCGCCCCCACGCCATGCAGGAAATGAAAACTGCGCCGTGTGTCGTCCCGTCCGTTGTTCACCACTTCGACCACATCGATCTCGGGTGGCCAGACCAGGTCTTGCGGCCCCAGCCAGAACGCGGGCCAGGTGCCCCGTCCACGGGGAACCCTCATTCGGGCTTCGAACACACCGAACTGACCAAACCACCTGGACCGCAGCATGCCGCTTTCAACCCGACCTGGGGCCGCCTTGCCCACCGCGCGGGCCACCAGTGACAGCCCTTCTGGGGTGAACACATGATTGTCATTGTCCCGATAGCGAGACCACTCATCGTTGACATGATCCAGTCGACCGTTGTCGTAGATGAAGCGTGTGTGAAACTCTTTGCGCAGATCTTCCTGGGTCCAGTTACCTCGCGTGAAATCCCAATTCTTCACCAGCTTGTAGCCTGCCTCGCGCACCGGCGCACGCGGGCGAATCGCAGCCTGCTCACCGCTCCAGGCCGACCGTTGCGCAAGCGCCGGCACGCCTGCCAGCAACCACAGCGCAACCCTTCGCTGCAGGCCGCTCATCCCAGGCTACCCTGCAAGCGCGCCCGGTGGGCGCTGACGGCTTGCCCGTAGATCTGCTTGGTGCTCTCGCCAATGCCCAGCCACGTGCCACTGGTCGGCAAAGGTGCAGGCCGACGGCGTGATGCCATGGACTCTTCCATGGCGCTGGCCAATGCCTGTGGCGATTCCAGCGGGATCAAGGTGCCCTGCTCGCCTTCACGCAGGTCTTCCGCGAAGATGCCAACCCGACTGGCAATCAGCCACCGGTTCAAGGACTTCACCAGGAAATACACCCCGCTCGCATCGATCTGACGGTAGGGAAAGACAAAGGTGTCGGTGTCGTCGAACAGGTTGGCCATTTCCTGGTTGCTCTGACGCTGAGGACGAAACTCGATCGTGTCCATCAGACTCAACTCCGCGATGCGCTGCTTCAGCGGCGCCAGGTCCATGCGTTCGCGCCCTGCGATCACCACCCTGATCTGGGCACGGATGGCGGGCGTGAGCAAGCCCACGGCTTCGATCAACAGGTCAATGCCCTTGTAGGGCTTGAGCTCGCCAAACAGCACAAAGGTCCACCGGGGATCACGCACAGGCCGACCCACCTCCGGCACCGCATGCACTTTCAGCGGACCATGCGGGATGACCGCGATCTTGTCTGCGTCAATGCCGTGCCGAATCAAGGCCTGCCGGCCAGCCTGGGTGTGCACGATGACGTGGCTGGCCAACTTGATGGGCCCATGGAATCCCAGGTTCTGCAGCAACGAGATGCGCTCGCCATTGAAGGGCACGGTGTCATGCACCGTGAGCACAATGGGACAAAAGCGCTTGAGCACCCACAGCACCACCAGGTCGACCGGAGGAATCACCACCCACTGCACGTGGATCACCTCGGGCCGATGCCGCCACACGGCACCCAGCATGCGACCCAGGCCCACCAGGTGCGCCAAGCCCTTGACCAGCGTGCGGACCGCCTTGGGAAAGGCCGCGGCGTCATCCACGTGCTTGTAGAAAATGGGCTCCACGTACTGCGCCGGAATCTCCTGCCGGTCGCCCCGACGCGTGGGACGCGTCAGCCAGCGTGGTTGCACGCCAGCGGCCACCAGCCCTTCGTTGAGTGAGGCGTCGTAAGGCCCGGTGAACAAGGAGGGATCCAGCAACAGCACCTTCATGAGGGCACCGCCGCCGTCATGGACCAGGGCGATTCCCGGTGCACCAACAAACCCTTGAAAAAACCCAGCGCCCACGCCGTGTGCATCACGAAGGCCGCCGGACCAGCCAGCAACCCCACCCAAGAACGGTGCTTGAAAGACAAGGCCAAACCCACGCCCAGCAAGACCGTCAGGTAAAAGGCTGGCCACCACAGCGCCCAGGCAAACCAGGGTGCGATCAACACCGCGACCACTGACAACAGGAAGTGCGCTGGCACCGCGCACTGGCGCAAGCGCATGGAACCAGGGTGCTTGCGGATCGTGCGGGAGCGCCCCACCCCATAGTTGAGGTACTGGCGCCAAAGCCCGCCCAGGTCAGCGCGGGGCCAATAGCCGATGCGGATGGTGCTGTCCAGAAAGATGCGCGAGCCCAGCACACGCTGCCGACAATCCAGCTCAGCATCCTCGTTGTGGCTGAAAGATTCATCGTAGCCACCGGCCCGACAGAAGGAGGCCATGCGGAAAGCCGCGTGATGGCCATGGTCGACGAAACCGCTTTGCTTGCCGCCACGATGAGCCGAACCACCCGAGCCCACCGGCGTATCAGACACCCAGGCAATGGCTTGCCGCAAAGACGTATCGCCAATCGAATCCATGGGCACCACCACCGCGTCGGCTTGGTTCGCGGCCAGAGAGTGGCACAGCCGCTCGACGAATTGGGGCGGGTAACTGGCGTGTGCATCACAACGAACCAGCAACTCCCGGCCCTGGCCGAAATGCTGCACAGCCAGGTTGATGGCCGCGCTTTGCAAGCGCTTGGGGTTGAACAGCAACTTGAGCTGAGGCCTCGATTGCGCCATGTTCATCACGATGTCCTGCGTGCCATCGGTGCTGCCCCCATCAGCCACCACCATCGTGATGCACCCATCGTCAGGCAAGCCCGACAACAAGCTGATCACCACCTCGCCAATGTGGCTGGCCTCGTTCAAGGTGGGGATGACAATGAGCGTGGGCGGGACAGTCATGACTCATGCGAAGCATGGTTCATGCCAGAAACCTCACCACAGCAAGCGGCCAGAGGGCGCACCTGACCGCTCGACGGCGGGGTACAGCTCACGCAAAAATGCCGCCAGGCGAAGGTTGATTTCGGCCGTGCTTTCACCGGGATGACGCAACGCCGACACCCGCACCAGCACGCCATCCGTGGCTTGCCCCATCAAACCCCGCGCCAGGATGTGCAGGCGGGAGGCCACCACGCTTTCGCTGTGCTGGTCCCCCACGCGGATCCAGTACAGCACGACCTCTTGCCAGCCCTGACGGGAAGCCTCCATCCGCAAGGCCCTGAAAGGCTCACCTGCCCTGCTGGAGGGCAGGTCCAGCGTGACCGGCGTGAGCGACTTGATCTCAAAGCCCTGTGCGGCATAGCAAATCGGCGGGCGGTGGATCTTGACCTCTTGCTGCAAACGGTAGGCATAAGCCACGGTGAGCATCACTTGACGGCCAGCCTGGTCACCGTAGGTGCGCTGGACCACCTCGTCATAGGGCTGCTTCTGAGTACGCGCACCCGGTTGCGACACCGCCGGGTTCACCTGCACGGGCGCATTCTGGATGATGGACCACGCACCAAACTTCTCCGGAATCGCCTGCGCCAGACCCGGGGACGACATCCAGTCGGCCTGGGGCTCCAGCGTCCAGGCCGCTGCCACCCCCACGCTCGCCAGCGAAGCCATGCAGACGGCCGCCAGCTCCCTCACCGACAAAGACAAAGGCGAGGGCGGTACCGCCGACGAGCCCGTTGCTGGCGACATGCCCAGCGGCAAGGCCTGCTCGTTCTGCCCCGCCCAGCGCCGCAGCACACCATCCAGCCCCACCGTGAGGAACAAGGCCGGCACAAACAAGATCACCCCCGACATGCCGTGCACGATGCCGCTGGCCACGGCATCGCCTTGATGAACCGTCAGCACCGCCAGAAACAGCACCCGCAGCACATTGGCGGTGAAAGAGATGGGCACGATCAGCAAGGCCAGCAACACATTGCGGCGCGCCGATGTGTGGCGCACCACATTCAGGTAGAGCAGGCCGAACGCTTCCAGCATGAACAAGGAGCTGAGGCCCGAGCAGGCATCGGCCACCAGCAATTGATAGGGCGGCAGCACCAGCGTCACGCCAACACGAGCCACTTCGTGGCCACTCCAGCGCAACAGGTGCTCCACGGTCACCGACACTGCCAGCTTCAAAGGCTGGGTCATGGCGTCGGCCAGCAAATCCGGGATGGGCACCAGGAACAGCAGGAAGAAGTGGCAAAACGCCAACTCCTTGAACAAGCGCACGCCGCCGCAGATCAGGCTGATGCCCACGGTCACCGGCAACACCGACAGCACCTCCAGTGTCACGAAGGACTGCGATCGGCCCAAAGCGTGCAGCACCAGCCCCAGGATCAACAGCGCCCAGCCCAATCCAGGCTGAGTCTTGATCCACGCCGGTTCGGCCCGGCGATGAAAGCGGTGCCAGAACAACCACAACGCCACCAGCAGCAGCACCGGGCCATGGGAATGGCGGTCATCCTGCCAGGTGCCCTCCCACAAAGTGCGCAGCGTGGGCACATACACCAGCAGCGCAGCGCACAACAACACCAGCCAGGTCGCTCGGCGCCCGGCCAGCGGCACGCCCGGTGAACGCAGAACAATGGGGGCAATGAAGCTCATCCCCAAAATGCATGCACGTTCAGTGCCGCATCGCCAGGGCACCAACTTCGCCCGCAGATCCTGGTCTTGATCGGTGCATGAGCCAAACAATGCGAGACCACTTCGGTGCGGGTTTCACCTGATGCGCCATTTGGATGCAAAAGCTTTGTTTTCTGCACCTTGGTCTGATTCTCGCTAGTAGCAAGATGTTAACAACCCCAGGGGAGCCTCGTGAAGCAAACCTCAGCGCGCAAGATTGGCCGACAACCTAGCCGGAGAGTCAGCTCATGAAGCCATCAACCTACGTGGCCACTGGCTTGAGTGTGCGCTCCCGACTGCGCCAACAAGGCCCCACCTACGACCGATTGATCAGGCTGCTCAACCAGTTCTGCGCCGCCATCCTCATCGTTCTGACCAGCCCCATCATGCTGGTGGTGGCCTGGCTGATCTGGCGCAAGGATGGCCGCCCCGTGCTCTTTGGCCACTACCGCGTCGGGCAGGATGGGCAGCTGTTCAAGTGCCTGAAGTTCCGCAGCATGGTGCTCAACTCCAGCGAGATCCTCGAAGAGTTGCTGCGCACAAGCGCCGAAGCGCGACAAGAATGGGAGCGCGATCAGAAGCTGAACGACGATCCCCGCATCACCCCCATCGGACGCTTCTTGCGCAAGACCAGCCTGGACGAGTTACCCCAGTTGTTCAACGTGCTGCGCGGCGACATGAGTCTGGTCGGGCCGCGCCCCATCACCCTTCCCGAGCTAGAGAAGTATGGCGAAGTGCGATGGCACTACCTCCACGTGCGCCCTGGCATGACCGGGCTGTGGCAAGTCAGTGGCCGCAGCGACACCACCTACGAAGAGCGCGTGGAGCTGGACCGCACCTACATCGAGAAGCACACGCTGTGGCATGACGCCGTCATCCTGGTGAAAACCATCCTGGTGGTGCTGGGCAAGGGAGGCGCTCGCTGAGCAGCCAGGCCATGAACGCTTCCAGCAGACAAGAAATCGGTGCATCGCACGTTTTGCATGTGGTCGGCCGCGTCACCGAAGCCGTCTTCAGCTTCTTGGGCCCCGCCTCCGAAGCGCTGGCCCACGCGGGCTACGACCAGACCATCGTCATGCTGGACGACCCGAGGCACGCTCACACCTTCAAGTTTCCGACGCAGGTGCGACTGCTGACGGTGCCTGTCGATGCCTTCGGACACCGGCACTGGATCGGCGTGGCAGCCGCTGTACAGACGCTCACCGCCACCCATCAGTTCAGCGCCATCCACCTTCATGGTTTTTTGCCATGGCTGCTGGGGACCCAGATGGGCCGCTGCATTCCCAAGCAAGCCTCGGTGTTCTACTCGCCCCACGGTTCGCGCACGCTGGGCTTGTTGCGGCCTTTCCAGACAGCGCTGGCATGGTGTTTGTCAATGGGATCGCCGACCCATCGACAGGAAATCATCTTCAGCAGCAAGTCCGATGCCCAACGCCTGGCGGTCAATGGCGTTCAATCGGTCGTGACCATTGAGGCGGCACTTGACGAGGTGTTCTTCAACACCCCACGCAACGAGGCCCGTCGCCCCCTTGTGGTAGCTGGGGATCACCATGACGATCGGCGCAGCGTCGAGATGCTGTCCCGGCTGGCGGTGGTCCTGAGCGCTGCCGAACTGGGTCTGAACTTCAATTGGATCGGCGATGTCGGCATCGCCTCGGCCGCACGGCTCAAAGCGGCCAATGTCGGCGCTTTCCCCATCATCGACGATGCCAGGATTGCATCCCGTTTGGCCACAGGCTGGGTTTTCATCGCCGCAGGTGAATCCACCGCATTCCCGGTGATGCTGGCCAGCGCCATGGCCGTGGGCCTGCCCTGCGTGGTCTCGGCTCTACCCTATCACCTGGACCTCATCCAGCATGGCATCAATGGACTGGTCTACCACTCGGAAGAAGAGGCCCTGGCCATGGTCAGCAAGCTCGTAGACGAGCCCGAGTTACGGATCAGCCTGGGCGCAGCTGCCCGGGTCGATGCGCAGGCGCGCTTCTCTAAGAGCAAGCTGGACCAAGCCTTGATCGCCGCCTACCACCACACGCCGCTATCCCCGCACACGAGCACGCTCGCTCCCAGCGAGCACTGAGTTGCCCTGATCGCCGTGTAGACGCCTTCGCTTGTCACGGGCGGGGCGGGCCGCCATTCTCTGAAAAACCATCGACGCGTCGTCCCAGAAGCGTGGGGATGACTGCAAGGCTTTGGCGGCGTTGCACCCAAGCTGAACCACAATGCACCACGGGCACTCCAATTGCTGACCAAAGCATTCACCCATGGGACATCAACGCTGACATGAATTCACCACTGCGCCAGACCTTGATCTGGTTGATGCTGGCCATTGCGGCCCTCGCCGTCGCGGCGGCCCTCTTTGTGGGCTACCAGGTCACGCAGGCGCCCGCGATCACCGAGCTGAAAACCACCAAAGTGCCCGAGCCCAGCGTGATCCTGTCGGCCGATGGCAAAACCATTGGCCGCTTCCAGGAGCAACGATCGCAGCCCGTTACCCTGGCGCAAGTGTCGCCCTACGTGACCCAGGCCCTGATCGCCACCGAAGACCACCGCTTCCGCGAACACCACGGCGTGGACTGGCTGCGCAGCATCAAGGCCATTTTGCGCACCGCCACCGGCCGCATGGAAGGCGGCTCCACGCTCACCCAGCAACTGGTGCGCAACCTCTTCCCTGAAGACATCGGCCGCTCGCGCAACCTGGGCCGCAAAGTCAAGGAGATCGTCACGGCCCTGCGCATCGAGCGCATCTACACCAAGGATCAGATCCTGGAGGCCTACCTCAACACGGTGCCTTTCCTGTACAACGCGGTGGGCATCGAGGCCGCCGCCCACACTTATTTTGACAAGCCCGCCATCGAGCTGGACGCGGCCGAAAGCGCCACGCTGGTGGCCATGCTCAAGGGCACCAACTACTACAACCCGGTGCTGCACCCCAAACGCGCCAAAGCCCGTCGCAACCTGGTGCTGGCACAAATGCTCAAGCGCGGCGTGCTCTCTCAGGAAGACCACGACCTGGCGCGCGCCGAAGACCTGCAGGTCACCCTGACCCACCAGTCGGTCGACCTGGACATGGCGCCACACTTTGCCGCCCATGTGCGCAAATGGCTGGACGACTGGGCCGACAAGAACGACCGCGACCTGGCCCGCGAAGGCCTGGTCATCCACACCACGCTCGACTCTCGCCTGCAGGAAGCCGCCACCAAAGCCGTGGAGCGCCAGACCGAGGCCCTGCAGAACGTGGCCGATGTGGAGTGGAGCGCCGCCTCGATGCCGGTCGTCTCGCGCACCCTGGACAGCTATGCACAGGCCAGCAAGGCCAAGGCCTTTGACCACTTCTGGCGCCAACACCCCGCGCTGCTGGCCGACGCCACGCGCCGCACGCCAAACTACCGCCAGTTGATCAAGTCTGGCCAGACCCCGGCCGCCGCCCTGGCCGCCGTGCAGGGCGATGCCGAACTGATGGCCAAGGTGCGTGCCAGCAAGACCCGGCTTGAAGCGGGCTTCGTGGCCGTGGACCCACGCAATGGCGCGGTCAAGGCGTGGGTGGGTAGCCGCGACTTCGACGACGAGCAGTTTGACCACGTGGGTCAAGCCGCGCGCCAACCGGGCTCCACCTTCAAACCCATCGTGTACGCCGCCGCACTGGAATCCGGCATCCTGCCCACCCGCACTTACATGGACACCCCCATCGCAGTGCGCCTGGGCAATGGCAAGGTCTGGCGGCCCACCGACATGTCGGGCAGCACGGGCGAGTCCATGACCATGTGGCAAGGCCTGGTCTTGTCCAAGAACACCATCACCACCCAGGTCATGCAGGACGCCGGCCTGCCGCGCATCACCGCGCTGGCCAAGGCCATGGGCATCACCGACAGCAAGCTCGATCCGGTGCCTTCGATGGCCCTGGGCACCAGCCCGGTCACCCTGCTGGAGATGGCCACGGTGTACGCCACCATCGCCAGTGGCGGCGAGCACAAGCAGCCCTACTTCGTTGAGCGCATCACCGACAAGCAGGGCAAAGAAGTGGCCGTCTTCGGGCCCAACAAAGTAGACCGCGCCTTGTCGGCCGAGACGGTCAACAACCTGATCGACATGATGCGGGGCGTGGTCACCTACGGCACCGGCACCATGCTGCGCACGCGCTTCGTACCTGAGGGCGACCTGGCTGGCAAGACCGGCACCACGCAGAACAACACCGACGGCTGGTTCATGGTCATGCACCCGCAACTGGTCACCGGCGCCTGGGTGGGCTTCAACGACCAGCACGTGACCATGCGCGGCAGTTATTGGGGCCAGGGCGGCCACAGCGCCCTGCTGCTGGTGGGCGATTTCTTGCGCACCGCCTTCAAGCAGAAGCTGGTCGATTCACAGGCGGCGTTCGCCAGCCCACGTCGCCCCCCCGTGACGGGCAATGGCGAATGGAACCCCACCAGCGAGGAGGTCGATGAAAGCGCGCCCCTGCTGGACTCGGAAGGCAATCCGATCACCACCGATCCGGCCGGCGAGCAGCCGCTCAACCCCGCCATGGACGGCGATGCCGATGACGGTGAGGCGCCCAAGACATCGGACGAACTGGACCAGTTGGTGAACCGGCTGGGGCGCTCATCGGACAACCGCCCCGCCATCAGCCCACCGCCCGTGCCCGATCGGCCCGTTGAACCCGCACGGCCATGACCATGGCCGTCACTGGCTGAATTCCCAAGCTTGCGCAGGCCGGCTGATGACTGTATATTCATACAGTGAACATCCAGCAAAAACTCGCCATCCTGGCCGACGCGGCCAAGTACGACGCCTCGTGTTCGTCCAGCGGCACCAGCCAGCGTGATTCAACCGGCGGGCGCGGCATCGGGTCGACCGAAGGCGCGGGCATCTGCCACAGCTACGCCCCCGATGGCCGCTGCATCTCGCTGCTCAAGATCCTGCTGACCAACTATTGCCAGTACGACTGCCTGTACTGCGTCAACCGCGTCACCAGCAACGTGCCGCGCGCGCGTTTCACGGTCGATGAAGTGGTTAAGCTGACACTGGATTTCTACCGCCGCAACTGCATCGAAGGGCTGTTCCTCAGTTCCGGCATCATCCGCAACCCGGACTACACCATGGAGCAGGTGGTCGAGGTGGCGCGCGTGCTGCGCGAAGAGCACGATTTCCGTGGCTACATCCACCTCAAGACCATCCCCGATGCCAGCCCTGAACTGCTGGCACTGGCAGGCCGCTTTGCCGACCGCTTGAGCATCAACATCGAGCTGCCCACGGTTGAAAGCCTGCACACCCTGGCCCCCGAGAAAGACGGCGCCGCCATCCGCCGATCGATGGCGCGCCTGCGCGTGCACATCGACGACGCCAAGGAAGCGGCCAAGCCTTCGCCCATCATCTCGCGGCCACGCTCGGCGCCCCTGGTGGCCTTGCCGCCGCGCTTCGCCCCTGGCGGCCAAAGCACGCAGATGATCGTGGGCGCCGATGCCACCAGTGACCGCGCCATCCTGGGCACCAGCGCCACGCTCTACGGCGCTTACCAGTTGCGCCGCGTGTATTACTCGGCCTTCAGCCCCATCCCCGATGCACCGCGCGCCCTGCCCTCGCAAGCGCCGCCCCTGATGCGCGAACACCGCCTCTACCAGGCCGACTGGCTGATGCGCTTCTACGGCTTCGCGCACGACGAGATCGTGCCGCCAGGCGATGGCATGCTGTCACTTGACCTTGATCCGAAACTGGCTTGGGCCCTGGCTCACCGCGAACGCTTCCCGGTGGACCTGAACCGTGCGCCGCGCGAAGTGCTGCTGCGCGTGCCCGGACTGGGCGTCAAGACCATCGAGCGCCTGCTGCAGACCCGGCGCGTTCGGCGTGTGCGTTGCAGCGACCTGTCGGTGTTGCGCGTGTCACTCAAGAAGGTGCTGCCCTTCGTCATCGTGGCCGACCACCACCCCGGCGCCAGCCTGGACGCGCCTGACCTGGCCACGCGTTTGCGGCCCCAGCCCGCCATGCAGACCGATCTGTTCGACACCGCGCCATGCTGAGCCGCACGGTTGAGCTGGCCGGCCCCATCGACCTGGCGGGCTTTCGGCGGGCCGCGCGCCAGTTGCTGGCCGAACACGTTCCACCCGAGGGCGTGACCTGGACGCTGGCCTACCAGGATCTGGGCGACCTCTTCGCGGAAGCCCCATCAAAGGCCACCATGACGAACCGCGAATCGGCCTGCGCCCATGAGGCCCCGCCGCCCAAGGTGCCCGCCTTCTTACTGCCCCTGTGTCAGACCGCCATCCTGCACCGCGAGCCGCGCCGCTTTGCGCTGATGTACCGCCTGCTGTGGCGCTTGCAATGCCAGCCCGATCTGCGCCACGACACCTTGGACGAAGACCGCAGCGAGCTCGAAGACTTGGCCCGCGTCGTGCGCCGCGACATGCACAAGATGACCGCCTTCGTGCGTTTCCGAACGGTGCAAGATGCGCCCGAAAGCAGCCCCCTGCACATCGCCTGGTTCGAACCCGATCACCACATCGTCGAAGCCACCTCGCCCTTCTTCCAGCGCCGCTTCACCAACATGCGCTGGGCCATCCTCACGCCCGAACGCTGCGCCCAGTGGGATGGCACGCAGTTGACTTTCCAAGCCGGGGCCCGCCGCGACGATGCGCCCCCCGCCGATGCGGGCGAGCAACTGTGGCTCACCTATTACGAGCACATCTTCAACCCCGCCCGGCTCAAGGTGAACATGATGGTGCGCGAAATGCCCCGGCGCTATTGGCACAACTTGCCCGAAGCCACCCTGATCGCGCCGCTCGTGGCCGCGGCGCATCAGCGCACCGGCGCGATGATCGAACAAGGCCCTCAGGACATGATCAAGCGTCGGCCTGCCGCACCCCACCCAGCACGTGCAGGCTTGAGCAAGCCCTGAACGAGACCCCGCTGGCGCTGGCGACAAGCTTTTGTGCGTCACCCGACAAGGGCCAAAAGCCCCCTGCCTCGAATAATGAAACGCAGCCACCCGCGTTCATCCCTTCGACAGGAAAGCCCCCATGCTCAAACACATCTGCAGCCCCACGTGCACCCACGGCGTCTCGCCCGAAGACGAAAAAGACGTCAAGGAAGAGTTCAAGGTGGCGCGCCGGTCTTTCTTGCGCGATGCCATGGTGGCCAGCGGCACCGCCGTCTCGGCCAGCGCGCTCAGCGTGTCGATGTCCCCCAGCGCCTTCGCGGCCAGCGCCAAGCCCGGCTCGGGCATGACCAGCCACTACTACATCCCCGCCAGCGCCAACACCGTGCTGTGGGGCTACTTCAGCAAATCGGCCAAGCCCGTGGTCACGGTGGAATCGGGTGATTTCGTCACCATCGAAACGCTGACCCACCACGCCAACGACGACGCCGAACGCATGGTGCGCGGCGACGCCGGCGCCGAAAGCGTCTTCCACTGGGACAGCCAAAAGAAAGGCGTGAACCGCCGTGGCGCCGGCCCCATGGACGCCAAGGTGGGCGCCGGTGGCGGCCAGGGCGTGCACATCTGCACCGGCCCCGTCCACATCAAGGGCGCCGAAGCGGGCGACATCCTGGAAGTGCGCATCATCGACGTCACACCCCGCCCCAGCGCCAACCCGCTGTACAAGGGCCGCGCCTTCGGCAGCAACGCCGCCGCCAACTGGGGCTTCCATTACGGCGACACCCTGACCGAACCCAAGAAGCGCGAAGTCGTCACCATCTATGAAGTGGACGCCACCGGCGAGCGCAACTGGGCCCGCGCTGTCTACAACTACAAGTGGACGCCGCAGACCGACCCCTTCGGCGTGGTCCACCCCACCATCGACTACCCCGGCGTGCCCGTCAACCACAGCACGATCACCAAGAACGACAAGATCCTGCAGAACATCCGCATCCCTGTGCGGCCCCACTTCGGCACCATGGGCGTGGCCCCGGCCGAGGCCGACATGGTCACCTCCATCCCGCCCAACTACACCGGCGGCAACATCGACAACTGGCGCATCGGCAAGGGCGCCACGGTGTACTACCCGGTGGCCGTGCCCGGCGCCATGTTCTCGGTCGGTGACCCGCACGCCTCGCAAGGCGATTCGGAGTTGTGCGGCACGGCCATCGAATGCTCGCTCACTGGCACCTTCCAGCTCATCCTGCACAAGAAGGCCAGCCTGCCCGGCACGCCCCTGGCCGAGCTGAACTACCCACTGTTGGAGACGCAAGACGACTGGGTGCTGCACGGCTTCAGCTACGCCAACTACCTGGCCGAGCTGGGCCCCGATGCGCAGAACGCCATCTACAGCAAGTCCTCGGTCGACCTGGCCCTGCGTGACGCGTATCACAAGATGCGCCACTTCCTGATGACCACGCAGCGCCTGGGCGAGGACGAGGCCATCTCGCTGATGTCGATCGCGGTGGACTTCGGCATCACGCAGGTGGTCGATGGCAACTGGGGCGTGCACGCGGTGGTGAAGAAAAGCATCTTCCCGGCGCGCGGCGTTTGATCAAAGTTTGATCGGACAGTTGATGGCCGTCGGATCAACGTCGATCCACGCGGGCACCGATCTTGCGCGTGCCCGTGAGGATCCTCCGATCCACGCGAAAGCCTTGAACCGATGTTGAACGACCTGCGGCGCTTTTCCACCAACGCTTTCCCTGAAGAGCTGCGCCAGTCCGCCTGGACCGAGGTGCTGGAGAAAGTGCTGATGGGCAATGGCACGCCCGGCCGCGCCTTGCCCCCGCTGGATGGCCACGTGTCATCGTGCAGCTCGGCGCTCGACTCGGTGTTCATCAAACTGTCGTCATCGCCCCAAGTGCTGGTGCCGAACAGCGGCAACGCGCACCGCTACGGCAACGCCGTGCTGGTGCTCACCCTGCTGGCCGGCAGCGGCCTGGTCATCGAAGGCGACGAGACCGTGGCCATCAGCAGCGGCGACATCATCGTGCTGGAGCCCACCCGCCCCTGGCGCATTGAGCTGAACACCGACTTCCGCGCCGTGGTCGTCAAGTTGGAGTCGGCCAGCTTCGTGCTGCGCCTGGTGCGCACCAGCAAGCAGAACCTCAACAAGATTTCGGCGCGCACTGGTGTGGGCGCCGTGTGCCTGAACCTGATCCAGTCGATCGCCGATGAGCTGGACCACCTGGGCCGCCACGAACTGCCGCCCATCGAAGCCACGCTGACCGAGTTGCTGGTGGCCTGCCTGTCGCACATGGACGAAGACATTGCTGAGGACTCCACCTCCGTGCAACTGGGCCACCTGCGCCGCGTGTGCCGATCGATGGAAGCGCGCCTGGGCGACCCCGACCTGGTGATCGACGACATCGGCCGACTGGAGGGCTTGAGCACCCGCTACATCCAGAAGCTGTTCAAGGTGGGCTCGACCACCTTCAGCGAATACCTGAAGGCCCGCCGACTGGAGCGTTGTCGGCTTGACCTGGCCAACCCTGCCCTGGCGCACTTCACCATCGCCGAGCTGTGCTTCAGGTGGGGCTTCAACGACGCGGCCAATTTCAGCCGCGCCTTCACGGCCCGCTTCAAGCTGTCACCCAAGGCCTACCGCGCCGAACCGCCCAAGCACCTTGACTCGCAACAAGTGCTGCAACGTGGCCGCCCCACGCTGGGCAGCGTGCCGCCTGCGGGCGCGCGCGAACATGCGCGGCTCAGCGCCCAGGCCCAAGGCCAACGCGAAGAAAACGCCGAGGCCCGCCGCCACCACTTCGAGAACCTGCTGAGCGACCACGCGCGCTACGCCCTCGCCTTGGCACTGACCCCCAAGCGCGCGGCATCGGCCACCACGTCCTCGCCCACCGAAGCGCCGCCCAACCATTTCTACATCCCCGCCTCCGACAAGACCGTGCACTGGGGCTACTTCAGCCGCACGCTCAAGCCCGCCATCTCGGTCAAATCGGGCGACATCCTCACCATTGAAACGCTCACGCAGCACGCCAGCGACGACCGCGAGCGCATGATCGACGGCGACCCAGGCGCCGAAAGCGTCTTCCACTGGACCGCTGACCGCAAAGGCGTGGACCGCCGTGGCGCCGGCCCGATGGACGCCTCCATCTTCGGGCGCGGCGCGGGCGAAGGCTTCGGCGTGCACATCTGCACCGGCCCCGTCTACGTGCAAGGCGCCGAACCGGGCGATGTGCTCGAGATCCGCATCCTCGACATCCTGCCCCGCCCCAGCTGCCACCCCAAGCACCACGGCAAGCTCTTTGGCAGCAACGCCGCCACCTGGTGGGGCTTCCAGTACAAAGACCTGCTGACCGAGCCCAAGGAGCGCGAGGTCGTCACCGTCTACGAGATCCACGACACCGCCGCCCAACCCCACGCCAAGGCCGTCTACAACTACCGCTGGACGCCGCAGACCGACCCCTTTGGCGTGCGCCACGACACCATCGACTACCCCGGCGTGCCGGTCGATGAGGCCACCATCGACAAGCAGTTCGGCATCCTGTCCAAAGCCGTCGTGCCCATCCGCCCGCACTTCGGTGTGTTGGCCGTCGCCCCCAAGGAGTTGGGCCTGGTGGACTCCATTCCCCCCGGCTACTTCGGCGGCAACCTGGACAACTGGCGTGCAGGCAAAGGCAGCAAGGTCTACCTGCCCGTGTCGGTCGATGGCGCGCTGTTCTCCGTGGGCGATCCGCACGCCTCGCAAGGCGACTCCGAGCTGTGCGGCACCGCCATCGAATGCTCGCTCACCGGAGTGTTCCAACTGGTGCTGCACAAGAAGGCGCAGATGGCCGGCACTTTCCTGGCCGACCTGAACTACCCCTTTCTGGAAACCGACGACGAGTGGGTGCTGCAGGGCCTGAGCTTTCCCAACCACCTGGCCGAACTGGGCCCCAACGCGCAAACCCAGGTCTACCAGAAGTCATCGCTGGAAGCCGCCATGCGCGATGCCTTCCGCAAGGCCCGCCACTACCTGATGACCGCGCACCAACTCACGGAAGACGAGGCCATCTCGCTGATCTCGGTGGCGGTGGACTTCGGCATCACGCAGGTGGTCGATGGCAACCTGGGCATCCACGCGGTCATCCGCAAAGCCATTTTCCCGGACCACGACCTGCCTCTGTAGGCCGCAGCCTACGCCCACGCTTCCGCTTCACCGATGGACGGCCCCGCCCCGACCACCCGATACTGAAGGCCTCCCTGCCGTCATGATCGGATTCAGCCATGCTGAAGCAATGGTTCAAGCTTGCCGTCCTGTTGGGCATGCTGGCCGCCCTCGCTGGTTGCTCGGCCACCCGCGCCATCAATGCGCTGGTGCCCAGCGACACCTACCGGTTCACACCCGATGTGGCCTATGGCCCGCAAGCGCGCCAGTTGCTGGACGTCTACCAGCCCAAAGCAGAACCACCCGAGGGCGGCTTCCCGGTGGTGGTGTTTTTGTACGGGGGCAACTGGCACATGGGCGAGCGCGCGCAGTACCGCTTCATGGGTGAAGCCCTGGCCGCGCACGGCATGGTCGCCATGGTGGCCGACTACCGCCTCTACCCCCAAGTCACCTACCCCGACTTCCTGCCCGACTGCGCCAGGGCCGTGGCCTACGCCTTGAGCGAGTCAGCGCGCTTTGGCGGCAACCCGCGCCGCGTGGTCGTCATGGGCCACAGCGCAGGCGCCTACAACGCCGCGATGATCGCCCTGGACCCACGCTGGCTGGACCAGCAAGGACACCGCGTGTCGGAGCTGGCCGGCTGGGTCGGCCTGGCCGGCCCCTACGACTTCATCCCCATCATCAATCCGCAAACGCGCAAGACCTTCCACCACCCCCAGGTGCCGCTGGAGTCTCAGCCCATCAGCCATGTCAGCGCGAAGGCGCCCCGCACCTTCCTGGGTGTGGCCAAGGAGGACAAGGAAGTCGACCCGGAACGCAACAGCGCGCGCCTGGCCGAACGGCTGCAAGCGGTGGGTGTACCGGTGGAGTTCAAACGCTATGACCACGTGGGCCACATTTCCCTGGTGGGCTCATTCGCGCAACCCTTGCGCTGGTTGTCACCTGCACTCAAGGACGTGAGCGCTTTCGTCAAAGGCCTGCCTGCGGTGACAGGCCCGCTCCACGTCAAGACGCCCGGCGCGGCACCACCATCTTGACCACCAACACCTGCACGATGTCGCCCTGCTGGTTGCGCGTCTCACTGCGCACGGTCATCATGCCCTGCTGAGGCTTGGACCGCGAGGGCGTCACCTCCAGCACTTCGCTCTCGACGTGCAGCACATCGCCCGGGCGCGTGGGCCTGGGCCAGCTGATGTCGCCGCCCGCCCCGATGAGGCCACCCTCCACAGGCATGCCACCCTGCACCATCAGGCGCATGGTGATCGCGGCGGTGTGCCAGCCACTGGCGGCCAAGCCGCGAAACAAGGTCTGCTTGGCGGCCTCACCATCCAGGTGAAAGGGCTGCGGATCGAACTGAACCGCGAAGGCCTTGATCTGCGCCTCGTCGACCAGGTGCTCGCCGCTCACGAAGCGCTGACCCACGGTGAAATCGTCCAGGAATAGGTTCTCGCTCATCGTCGTCTTTCTTCAGTCAAACGCGTTCCAGGATGGTGGCGATGCCTTGGCCGCCACCAAGGCATTGGGTAGACAAAGCATAGCGCCCGTGAGCACGCCATGGGAACGGAACGCGGATTTCAAGGCCGGATGCGGCAGTCCGCCCCGGTCACGCGCACGGCCAAGCCGCCGAGCTGCGTCGATGGCTCGACCTGCACATCCAGGCGGTGTACCTGGGCAATGCGCTGAACGATGGACCAGCCCAGTCCGCTCCCGCTTTCCAGGCTGCCCGGCACCCTGAAAAACCGTTCGCCCAACCGTTGGCGATCGGCCTCGGCCAAGCCCGGACCACTGTCCTCCACGCTCAGCACCACGCGCCCGGCCGCTTGATGCAGGGCCACGGTCACGCGTGCCGACGGAGGGCTGTACCGCACCGCGTTGTCGACCAGGTTGCGCAGCAGGACCGCCAGCAGCGTCTCATTGCCGGGCAGAAAGCAGGGCTCGGGTGCCTCGAACTCCAAGGTCTGGTGCTTGCCCAACGCCTTGGGGGCCAGTTCGGCCAACACGCTTTGAGTCAAGGCGCGCAGGTCCACCACCTGGAGCGCCGTGGCATCGGCCGCCTCCAACCGGGACAAGGTCAGCAACTGATCCACCAAGCGCGTGGCTCGGTCGCATCCCTGCACGGTGTTGAGCAGCGCATGACGCCGAGCCAGGTCGTCGGCCTCGGCCAAGGCCACCTGCGCCTGGGCTCGGATCGCGGCGATGGGGGTGCGCAGCTCGTGGGCAGCATCTGCGGTGAAACGGCGCTCGGAGGCCAGCAGTTGGTCAATGCGCGCGAACAAGGCGTTCAAGGCCTCGATCATCGGCAGCATCTCCACCGTCGCCCCGGCCACGGCCACGGGATGCAGCGCCTGTGGCTCGCGCTGCGCCAGCACCTGGCCCAAGCGGCGCATGGGCGACACGCCCAGACGCACGGCCCACCACACCGCCAAGGCCAACAGCGGCAGCGCCACGACCATGGGCCACAGGGTGCTGCGCAAAACAGCCCACAGGATCTCCATGCGCGAGCTCATCTGCTCGCCCACGTAGACCCGAACATCTTGCTCACCGCCCTCGGCGGCGAAGATCCGCCAACTCAGGCCATCGATCTGCACGGTGTCAAAACCCGCGCGGAAAGACTGCCCCGGCGCCGCCATGGGCACGGCCGGCGCGTTGGCCGAACGCAGCGCCAGGCGCCCCTCGTGGAACACCTGGAAGGCCACCTTGGGCGCATAGCGGTGCAAGGTGGGCGCGTCAAGGTCATGGCGGTCGTCCTCGATCTCGCCTTGCTGCTGTACCACCAGCAAGGCCGCGGCCTGCGCCAAGTGGCTGTCGAGCAGTTCCTCCAACTCATGCCGCGCGTCAAACCAGGTGATGACGGCCGTGCTCAGCCAGACGACCACGACCATCCCCAGCACCCACGCCAACAAGCGCCCCTGGATGGATCGCGGTGGGCTGATCATGGCGAGGTGGGCGCGTCGCGCAGCAACAAGTAACCCACACCCCGCACGGTCTGGATCAGCCCGCTGCCCAGCTTGCGGCGCAGGTGGTGGATGTGGACCTCGACCGCGTTGCTGTCGACCTCATGCCCCCAGCTGTAGAGGTGCTGCTCGATCTGCTCGCGCGACAGCACCCGGCCCGCGTTGAGCATCAAGGCCTGCAGCAAGTCGAACTCGCGCGTCGACAAGGTGACCAAGGTGCCCGCCTGCCTCACCGTGCGGGCGGCCGGGTCCAGCAGCACGTCCTGGGCTTGCAGACATTCCTGAGGCTGGCCATGGGCACGGCGCACCAGGGCGCGCAGGCGGGCCGCCAGCTCTTGCAAGTCCACCGGCTTGACCACGTAGTCGTCGGCCCCCACGTCCAGCCCCTGGATGCGGTCGGGCACCGCGTCGCGCGCGGTCAGCACCAGCACGGGCACCGAGACGCCATCGCGGCGAACCGCGGCCAGCACGGCCAGGCCATCCTTCAAGGGCAAGCCCAGGTCCAGCACGGCCACCGCGTAGGCCTGGTTGCGCAGCTCGCGCTCGGCAGCCAGGCCATCGCGCACCCAATCGACCTGGAAGCCCAGTTGCCGCAGGCCGGCTTGCAAGCCATCGCCCAGCAGGGGGTCATCCTCGGCAAGCAAAAGACGCATGGCACAGGGGGCTTTCAATCGTCGTCATGGTCGGCCTGGCGCTCATGGCGGGACAGGGTCGGGTTGGCGTCGGAGGGAGAAGCACCGGGTGCCCCGCTCCATTGCCAGAGCCAGAATGCCACAACCGCGCCGACCAAGGCGAGTGCCAGCCAACCATGGTGGCGCGAGGCCACATCGGGGCCGGGGCCCGGCCCACGGCCGGTGAGCATGGGCAAGGCCTGGTTCTGGCGGCGCCACAGGCTCAGCAGCACGATCAGCCCGATGTGCAACAGCACGACGGCCAGCAGGGCATTGCCGAAGAACTCATGCACCTCCTCCAACCATTCCCCGCCCCATTCATCCCACACGGCATAGCCGCTCAGGGTCAAAGGCAGGATCAGGCTCAGGATGAGCGCCACCGCCAAGGCCATCAACACGTTCTGCCCCAACCGGGCGTTGGTGGGCGCAGCCAGCCAGGTGGGCAGGCTGCGCAGCTTGCGCCACAGCACCGACAAGCGCACCTGGCGTGGCCCGAACAACCCCCACAGCAAGCGGGCCCCCAACAATCCACCCAGGGTGTAGCCCAAGGTGACGTGCACCAGGCGCCAGCGCTCGCCATCGGCGGTGAGGTAGGCGCCGGTGAAGCTCAACGCCATCAACCAGTGCAAGGCGCGGGTGGTGGCATCCATCACGCGCCGGCGGGCAGGCGCGGTGGTGGGCCGGGAAGGACTCAATGGCGTGGCGGTCATGATGGTCTCACTTGGGAATGCGGATGCGGTCTTCGTCGAAATCACCCCGGTCGGCCCCGGCATGGCAGGCCATGCAGTTGGCCGGGCTCTTGATGGCAGGGCGGCGCCAGGTGGCCGCCGGCACCTCGTCGTGCTGGCGCAGGAACCAGGCCGAGCGCGTGATGCGGTCTTGCTCAGGCTCCTCGCGCACGCGGCGGTGGCTGCCCGCATTCGCCGTGAGCCAGTCGGCCAACTGTTTGACGGTGGCCGGGTCCAGCGAGGCATCGGTGCCGAAGTGCTTGGGCAAGGTGTTCATCAAACGCCGCCAGGATGCCGCCGGCAACAGGCCGGGTGGATAGGCCAGGTGGCAGGCGGCGCATTCCTGCTGGTACTTGGGCAACAGCGGAACGCGCGTCAGGCGCTCGCCCTCATCGGCGAAGGCCCCGGGCCCGCAGCACAGGGCGGTCAGCAGCCCCAGCCAGTGTCGAATGGACATCATGATTTCTCCTGGTCAAGGTTTGAGCGTGGTCAACCAGCCCAGCACATCTGCTTTTTCAGCGGCGCTGCACTCGCGGCCCAGCACATCGTTGCAATTGCGGCGAAACCACTTCTCGGTCTTGGCCGGGTCCGTGAAGCGTTCGGGGTTGAAGGCCGGGGCCAACGGCTGGATGACCTTGCCGGTCGAGGCATGCCGGGCTGCCTGGGTGGGCACGGCGCCGTGGCACGAGGCGCAACTCCATTCACGCCCATGGCGGGCCGTGAAGAACGACTGCCCGCGACTGGGCACCGCCAGTGCACCCGCCTGGGCGGTGTAGCCGGCGAGTTGATCGGCCGGTGTGGCCGCCAGGGCCAGATTCATGGTCAGACACGCCGCCACCCCGGCCGCGCAGACGGTCAGGGCACGCAAAGGCATCTGGGACACAGCGGGCAAGTTCATGGGTGGCTCCTTGAAACTCATGATGCCGGCGGCGTCTTAGGGTTTTCTTAAGCCATGGCTAAGATGCGCCCATGAACTTCAATGACCTTGCCGACGATTCCGAAGACGACCAGCACAGCCCGGCGGAGCGCGCCGCCGCCGCCTCCCGCAGCACCTGGGTCAGCGTGGGCGTCAACCTGGTCCTCACCGTGGCCCAAATCGCGGTGGGCATCCTGGCCAAATCGCAGGGCCTGATCGCCGACGGCATCCACTCCCTGTCCGACCTGGTGGCCGACTTTGTCGTGCTGTTCGCCAACCACCACAGCCAAAAAGACGCCGATGAAGACCACCCCTATGGCCACCAGCGTTTCGAGACCGCCGCCTCGCTGATCCTCGGGGCCTTGCTGCTGGCCGTGGGCGTGGGCATGCTGTGGTCTGCCGCCCTCAAACTGCAGTCACCCGAGACCGTGCAAAAGGTGCACGTGGTGGCGCTGTGGGCAGCGGGCGCGGCCCTCATCGCCAAGGAGCTGCTGTTCCGCTACATGCTGGCGGTGGCCAAACGCGTCAAGTCCAGCATGCTGGTGGCCAACGCCTGGCATGCCCGCTCGGACGCGGCCTCTTCGCTGGTCGTGGGGCTGGGCATCGTGGGCAACCTGGCCGGCTATCCCATCTTGGATCCGGTCGCGGCCCTCATCGTCGGCTTCATGGTCGCGCGCATGGGTTGGGGTTTCGGCTGGGACGCTTTGCACGACCTGGTCGACCGCTCGGTGGACGAAGCAGAAGTGCAGGCCATCCGCCAGACCCTGATGGACACGCCCGGCGTCAGCAATGTCCATGATGTGCGCACCCGCAAGATGGGCGACATGATCATCGTGGACGCGCACATCGAGGTCGATGCCCTGATCACCGTTGAAGCCGGCCACGACATCGCCGTCGAAGCCCGCCAACGGGTACTGCAACGCCACCGGGTGCTCAACCTGATGACCCACGTCGATCCCTGGCACCGCCCCGACCTGGACCACCCCGGTGCTTGAAACCGCGCCACGCGGCCCCACCTGCTGAGCCAGGCCCGCACGGCCCAAGGAGGCCCCATTGCCCATGCTCATCGTCACCGTTCTGGGCCTCTTGCTGGTCGCGTGGTTCATCGGACAGCCCTGGCTGACCGAGAGACGCCGCCGCCGTTGGCGCAGCCAACCCTTCCCGCCTGCCTGGCGCGCCATCCTGAAAAAGCGCGTGCCCTACCTGCGTGCCCTGCCCGCCGACCTGCAGCTTCAACTCAAGCAACACATCCAGGTTTTCGTGGCCGAAAAAGCCTTCATCGGTTGCGCCGGCCTGGTCATCACCGATGAGATCCGCGTCACCATCGCGGCGCAAGCCTGCCTGCTCATCCTCAACCGCCCCCACACCGACTACTACCCCAAGCTGCGCCAGATCCTGGTCTACCCCGGCGCCTTCATCGTCGACAAGGTGCACACCGACGAAACAGGCGTGCTGCAGGATCACCAGCGCCAGGTGCTGTCCGGTGAATCGTGGTCGCAAGGCCAGGTGATCCTGTCCTGGCAAGACGCCGTGGAGGGTGCGGCGATCCCGGACGACGCGAACAACGTGGTCATCCACGAATTCGCGCACCAACTCGATCAGGAAACCGGCCCAGCCAACGGCGCCCCCAACCTGCCCGGCCCTGCCCGATACCGACGCTGGTCCCAGGTCATGCACGAGGCTTTTGACGAATTGCAGGACCAGGCAGATCGCGGCGAAGCATCGCTGTTCGACCACTATGGCGCCACCAACCCCGCCGAGTTTTTCGCGGTGGCCTCCGAGACCTTTTTCGAGCGCCCCCAGGCTTTGGCCGAGCATCACCCCACCCTGTACCATGAGCTGTGCGACTTCTACCGCGTCAACCCCTTGAGCTGGTGATGGACTGGACCCTCGAACTTCACGGCAGCGAAGTGCAGTTGACCGACACCCACGACCAGCACCTGCGCCTGCTTTTTTCAGCCGCGCTGGTGCGCCAGGGCACCCGTGCCTTTCACGCTGAAGAGGGCCATGTCAAAGGCGTGGTGCTGCGGTTCGAGCAGGCCACGTGGAGCGGCGAGCTGCCTCTGTGCATCGGTGCTTTGTCCGACAGTGCCGTGACGGTGGATGGCGTGGTGCACCGGCACCTGCCCGTGGGTTGGTCAGCCTCTGGCGGCATCAGCGCCGAGTTCAACTTCCGATCCGGCACGACCCTGACGGTGTCGGCGCGCACCGTGCATTGCCAAGCCCCGGACGACCCCCACTTCGTCACGTCCTACGCCTGTTAGCGCAGACGCTCAGCCGGCCACTCAATACGGCCGCTTGGCCGGCAGCTCGATGCGTTCCTGGTCATCACCCGGCACGCTTTTGAACAGGCCGCTCTCCCAATCCTGGGCGGCCTGCGTGATGCGCTCCTTCTGGCTGGACACGAAGTTCCACCAAATGAAGCGGTGCCCCTCCAAAGGCGCCCCGCCGATGATGACCAGGCGCGCCTCGCTGTCGGTGCCATTGGCCAGCACACCGCCATCGTCCAGCACCACCATGGTGTGCGCGGCCACGGCCTCGCCGTCCAGGGTCAAGGCCTGGTCGACCGTGTAAAGGGCGGCCTCTTCGGCCAGCTTCGGCAAGGTCAGGCTTTGCCCCGCCTGCAGCCTGATGTCCAGGTACAAGGTGGGCGACAAAGGCTGCACCGGCGAGGTCGCGCCCCAGGCCGAGCCCACCAGCACACGGATGGTCGCGCCCTGCTCCGTCACTTCAGGGATGAGGTCCGCAGGCGTGTGGGCAAAGGTGGGCGCCGACTCTTCGTGCGCTTGTGGCAGCGCCACCCACAATTGCAAACCGTGTGAGTGGCGGTCCGCTTGTTTCAGGTCATCGGGCGTGCGCTCCGAATGGACGATGCCGCGCCCCGCGCTCATCCAGTTGATGGCGCCCGGCTCAATGCGCTGCACCGTGCCCAGGTTGTCGCGGTGCATCATCGCGCCTTCGTACAGGTACGTCACCGTGGCCAGCCCGATGTGCGGGTGGGGCCGCACATCGGTGTTCATGCTGGGCGCTTGCACCACCGGGCCAAAGTGGTCAAAGAAGATGAACGGCCCCACCGACTGGCGCACCGCGGCCGGCAACATGCGGCGCACCACGAAACCACCGCCCAGGTCGGTCTGGTGGCCTGTCAATGTCAACGTGATTCCCATGGTGCACTTTCCCCTCATTCGGCGACCGGTTCGGTGCTCATTGTGAACTGCCTGCGGCAAAAAAATGACCCGACCAGGTTGCCCCGGCCGGGTCATATCAAACTTCAATCAGTGAGAACCGCTCAGCGGGGCGAACCCACCGCTTCGATGATCACGCGGCGATCCGGTGCCAGGCACTCGACCAACTTCTTGTTCTTGCCGTTGTCCTTGCCTTGGCAATCGGTGCCCGTCACAGCCTGGCTTTCGCCACGGCCTTCGATGTAGACGCGGTCAGCCGGGAGGCCTTGGCCCACCAGGAAGTCCTTGACGGACTGCGCACGGCGCTCGGACAGCTTCTGGTTGTAGGCTTCAGAACCAATGCGGTCGGTGTGACCCACGGCCACCACGGCTTCCAGGTTCAAAGTCTTGACCTTGCCGGCAAAGTCGGTGAGCTTGTCCTTGCCCGCGGCCGACAAGTCAGACTTGTCAAACTGGAACAGAGCATCCGAAGGGATTGTCACCTTTTGCGAGGTGGGCACGGGCGCAGGCGGCGGGGCCACGGCTTCGGGTGGCGGCGTCACCGCGGCCACGGGCTTGGGTTCGCAGACCGCTTGGGGCATCAGGGGCTTGTCGCAAATGCAACCAGCGGGAAACTCGCTGCCCACCACCGGTGTGCTCTGGGCCAACTCGGCCGTCCAGTAGCCAGTGCGCCAGCACTCGCCCGTCGAATTTCGCACGATCATGCGTTGCGAATCGAGCAGGTAGGGCGTGTTGGTGGACGCAGGCGGTACCGTGATGGACGGCAAGCTCTGTGCACGGGCACCGTTCGTGGCACCAAACGCGGCACACACCACCAGTGCAGCCACCATCAATTTGCGATTCATGATCATTCCTTTCAACACTAAAAACTTGGGAGACATTGGAAGTGATTGTGTCGAAGGGAGCAGGCACGCTCTGTCGGGCATGCCCTAGAACCCTGTAGGACGGCGCCGATATCCGTGTCAGCAGACGCCGACTTTGCGCATCCAGCGTCCACGACGCGTCGTCATCACTGCATGAACCAGCCGTGGCTGACGACCAGCGACTGACCCGTCAGCGCATTGGTCGGGAAGGCCGCGAACATCAGCGCCACCTGGGCCACGTCCTGCGTGGTGGTGAACTCGCCATCCACCGTCTCTTTCAGCATGACGTTCTTGATGACTTCGTCCTCGCTGATGCCCAGGGTCTTGGCCTGCTCGGGGATCTGCTTGTCCACCAAAGGTGTGCGCACAAAACCGGGGCAGATCACGTTGGCACGCACCTGGTGCTTGGCGCCCTCCTTGGCCACCACCTTCGCCAGGCCGATCAGGCCATGCTTGGCGGTCACATAAGGCGCCTTCAACAACGAGGCTTCTTTGGAGTGCACCGAGCCCATGTAGATGACCGACCCACCCCGACCAGCGGCGTACATGTGCTTCAAGCAGGCCTTGGTGGTCAGGAATGCGCCGTCCAGGTGAATGGCCAGCATCTTCTTCCAGTCGGCGAACTCGAACTGCTCGACCGGGTGCACGATCTGCACGCCCGCGTTGCTGACCAGGATATCCACCGTGCCAAAGCGATCCACCGTATCCTGAACGGCCTGGTTGACCTGGTCCTCTTGCGTCACGTCCACCGCCAGGCCAATGGCCTGTGCGCCCGTGGCCACCAGTTCAGCGGCCGTCGCATCCGCCGCAGCCTTGTTCATGTCCGCGATCACGATCCTGGCGCCCTCCTTGGCAAACAGAATCGCGATCTCCTTGCCGATGCCGCTGGCCGATCCGGTGATGAAGGCAGTCTTGTCTTTGAGCAACATGGGGGTGTCCTGTGGTGGGGTCAAGTCAATCGAGTGCCCAACAGGTTAATCCCGTTTGAATACCCAGCCTGTCGGCGTTGTCTGACAACACGCCGTGGCGTTGACTGATGCCGGCGTACAACCCCCCCAACTATTCTGAGTTCACCGGTTGACACCTTGAGTCGTCAAGCCCTCAGACCCATCGAACACGGAAGGAACACACCATGAACCACCGCCTTTTTCTGATTGCACCGCTGACCGCCGGCCTGTTGGCCCTGGCCGCCTGTGACAGCAAGACCCCCACCACTGAAACCGCCGGGCAAAAGCTGGACAGCGTCATCGCCAGCACCGAGAAGAAATCGGAGCAACTCAGCGCCGAAGCCAAAGTGAATGCGACCCAAGCCAAGCAGGACACCACAGATGCCCTGCGCGACGCGTCCATCACCACCCGCGTGAATGCGCAGTTGGCGACCGACCCCTCGCTCAGCGCCATCAAGATTGATGTGGACACCAACGATGGCCGCGTCCGCCTGACCGGCACCGCCCCCAATGACCTCTCCCGCGCCCGCGCCTCCACCATGGCCTCTTCCGTCAGCGGCGTGGTCAGCGTGGACAACCAGTTGAAGATCGACAAGAAGTCCTGATCCCTTTTTGAACGCAGCTCTGCAACGCTGCACAACCAGGAGCACCTCATGCTGCACTACGCCGTTGTCTTTTTCGTGATCGCGATCATCGCGGCCCTGTTTGGTTTTGGTGGCATTGCTGCCAGCGCCGCAGGCATCGCCAAATTGCTGTTCGTGGTTTTTGCCGTGCTGGCCGTGGCCAGTTTTCTCGTCAGTCTGATCAAGAAAACCTGACCTCCGTCGGTTGCCTTGAATCGCTGTTGATCACTACTCACCCAAAGGAACTTCCATGACTACCATCAAGTCCGTCCAACAAACCGCCTCGCAACTCGCCGATGACGCCAGCCAAAGCGCCGACGACGCCATCAAGTCCACCCAGCGTGCAGCCAACAATGCGCTGGACAACCTGTCAGACAAGGTGCATGGCGTGAGCGACCAAGCCGCCCCGCTGATTGGCCGCCTGAGCGCCCAGGCCGAAGCCTTGAGCCGCAAGACGGTTGACGCGGTTCGCGAAGGCTCCAAGCGCGCCCGCCTGCAAGCCACCAACGCGGCCAACTCCACTGTCAGTTACATCAAGGAAGAGCCCGTCAAGTCGGTGCTGATTGCCGCTGCCGCCGGTGCCGCACTGTTCGCCATCGCCAGGTTGGTGAGCCGCAACCGCGACCGCGTGTAATCGCCCAGCCTTGTCCCAGGGAGTTGCCACATGATGCGTCCACTGCTTCAACTGATGGCCACCGAGCCAGAACTGCTGAGCGAGCATTTGCAGTCCTACGCGGAGTTGTTGGGTGAAGAAGTCGGCAGCTTCCAGGGGCAGTTCAAACGTCACTGGATCATGTTCACGGTACTGGCTTTGCTGGCGACCGTGACCCTGATCCTCAGTGGCGTTGGGCTCATGCTGTGGCTGATCACGCCCAGCGCCCAACTGCAGCAGCTGCAAGTGCCCTGGGCCCTGTGGCTGGTGCCCTTGGGCATGGCGGCGCTGTGCGCTGTCATCGCCGTCATCATGAAACAAGAAGAGCGCACGCCCGGCTTCCAGGCCCTGCGTCAGCAGATCGCCGCCGACGTGGCCATGCTCAAGGAAGCCACCTCCTCATGAGCCGCCCTCACCCGCCCCTGCCCGCCGAAATCCGTTTGCAACAGTCCCGCGAACGCATTCGCCTTTGGCTGACGCCTCCCGATGACAACGCCGCGCCCGAAGACGGCGAATCGG
Organism: uncultured Aquabacterium sp.; assembly: GCA_964554655.1. Taxonomy (GTDB): domain Bacteria; phylum Pseudomonadota; class Gammaproteobacteria; order Burkholderiales; family Burkholderiaceae_C; genus Aquabacterium. Next base: position 65,035 of record CAZKPN010000011.1, read on the forward strand.
CCGGCCACGCGCTGCCCGAGCAATTGCAGGCCTGGATGCGGGAGCTGCGCGAACACCCCATCCTGTCCTCCACCCTCGACGCCCTGCAGGGCTGGTGGGAAAGCCACCCCTGGCGACCCGCCACCCACCTGGCCGGCGGCCTGGTTCGAGAAGCCCTCCAACCCCTGGCCAACAAGCATCCGCTGGGCCTGGTGCTGGTGGCCGCCGCGATCGGCGGCTCGCTGGTGTGGTTCCGACCAGGCCGTGGCCTGGTCAAGGCCTTGCTGCTCAAAGGTGTGGTCTCGCAATCGGTGTTGGGCCTGGCCAAACAGCCCTTTGTCGGGGCGCTGGCCAACAGCGTCATCACCTGGTTCCACCAGCTGTCCACCCCCCGCCAGCAACCCTGACGTTTCAAGCATGCGCCACCAAGGCAAAGAGCCTGCACCCATCAAACGGTGCAGGCTCTTTGCCTTGCCAAATCAGGTCCCCGAAGGGACCGGCTTGCTTACTTCTTGTAGTGCGACTTGGCGGTGTCCATGCAGGCGGACTTGGCATCGCCCGACAGGGCGTCACACTTTTCCTTGGCCACCTTGTACTCGGCGCCCATCTTTTCTTCGACGGCGTCATGGGAGGCGTCGCCCACTTCCTTGTTCAGCTTGGCATCGGCCTTGGCCTTGACTTCCACGGCCTTGGCTTCCTTCACGCAGACGTCCTTGTCGTTGCCGGCCTTGTCATCGCACTTTTCCTTGGCGATGTCATAGGCGGTTTCGGCCTTCACATCGGCCAGGTGCTTGCGGTCGCCAGCCTTGCCGGTGTACTTGTATTCCAGCTCGGCCTTGGTGACCTTTTCCTTGCCCTTGGCTTCGGCCACGCAGACGTCTTTGGCGTTGTCGCCCAGCTTGTCGCAGGCTTCCTTGTCGGCCTTGTAGGTGGCGGTGGCGGCGTCCTTGCCAGCGCGGTAGTCGGCCTTGGTGATCGTGCCAGCGGCGTTGGCATACGACACGGCGCTCAGACAGACGGCCAGGACAGCGGCTTGGATGGTGGTGGTTTTGGACATGGTGAGTTCCTTGCGAGTAGTTGAGTTTTAAACCCATCGTTGCCGACAGGCTGACCGCCAGTGTCCAAAACCCACCGCCTTTCCCCAACCGGACGGTGCCGCAAGCTGGCGTAGTTTTTGTCCTACGCAAGAAACTGTAGGTGCGCTCCTACAAACAGCTAGGAGATCTTCCAATGGCGCGGCCCACAGGCGAAGGCGATAATTCATCGACACCCTTCACACCGCACCCACAGACCGAGCAGTCAATGACACCCCTGAAAGCCTTCATTGTTGAAGACAGCCCGGTGATTCGCGAGAACCTCATCGCGACGCTGGAAGAGATGGTGTCCTTGCAGGTGGTCGGCACGGCGGAAGACGAAGCCAACGCCGTGGCCTGGCTCAACGACGGCAAGAACGCCTGCGATCTGGTCATCGTCGACATCTTCATCAAACGGGGATCGGGGCTGGGCGTGCTGCAGAAAACTCACCCTGCTCCTTCAGCGCGCAAGCACGTCGTGCTCAGCAACTACGCCACGCCAGACATGCGCCGACGCTGCCTGGAGTTGGGCGCCGACGAGGTCTTCGACAAATCCAACGAGATCGACAGCCTGATCGACTACTGCGTGGCGCTGGTCACTGAATCAAGCCGTTCTTGAGCGCGTAGTAGGTCAGGTCGCTGTTCGAGGCCAGGTTCATCTTTTCCATCACGCGCGAGCGGTAGGTGCTCACGGTCTTCACGCTCAGGGACATGCTGTCGGCCATGTGACCAATGGTCTCGCCCTTGGCCAGCCGCAAAAACACCTGGAACTCGCGCTCGGACAGCTGCTCGTGCAGGGACTTGTCGGGATCACCGCCCAGGCCATCGGCCAGCATTTCAGCCACGCCGGCGGTGATGTACTTGCGGCCACGGAACACGGTGCGGATGGCCTTGACGATCTCTTCCGGGTCGCACTCTTTGTTGAGGTAACCGCTGGCGCCCTGGCGCAGCAAGGTCAAGGCGTAATGCTCTTCAGGGAAGCCGCTCAGGATCAGCACCGGCAGGTCAGGGGCGCGGGCACGGATGGCCGCCAGCGCGTCGACACCGCTCTGGTCGGGCATGGACAGGTCCATCACCAGCACATCAACGTCGCCCGCCCGCACCAGTTCCAGGGCCTCTCGGCCGGTGGAGGCTTCTCCAGTGACCTTCAGGTCCACCTGGTCAGAGAAAAACTGGCGCAGTCCGGCGCGCACGATGGCGTGGTCGTCAATGATGGCAATTCGGATCATGGTCGACGGTCGATCAGTTGGAAGTAGGATAGTCAAGATGATAAGCCTGACACAGATCAAACGCAGTGCCTACGCCTTTCCCTTGGCGGCATTGGCGGCGCTGGCCATGCTCTTCATCAGCGAGACCTCGTACTGGCAGGCCACGGATTCCATGGACGACATGGGCATGATGGCGCAGGCGCGCACGCAGATCAACACCTTGCTGCGCCGCCTGGTCGATGCCGAAACCAGCCAGCGCGGCTACCTGCTGACCAGCCGCAAGGAGTACCTGACCCCCTTGAACGGCGCCATCGACGACAGCAACGCGGCCCTCAAATGGTTGGTGCAGTATTACGCCAAAGACGCGGCCAACCAGAAAAGCGCCCAGGAGCTGGAGATCCTGACGCAGCGCAAGCTGGGCGAGGTGGCCATCACCATCCGCCTGCACGACGAGGGCAAGGACGAAGCCTGGCGCGCCATGGTCCTGTCCAACATCGGCCAGCAGGACATGGAGTCGGTGCGTGCCGTGGCCACGCAGTTGCTGCAGGGCGAAACCACCAAGGTCACCACCGCGCGCGCGGACGTGCACAACACCCTGATGCTCAACCGCATCGGCGTGGCCGCCATGACCGCCATCAGCTTCCTGGCGCTGACCATGTTCCTGGCGCAAACCAACGCGCTCAACGCCCAGCGCCTGGCCCAAAGCCAGGCCATCCAGGCCGAGCGCGACCAGCTGGAGTTCGAGGTCAAGCGGCGCACCATGCACCTGACCGACCTGACCCGCTACCTGCAAACCATCCGCGAAGACGAGCGCGGCCGCCTGGCCCGGGAGCTGCACGACGAACTGGGCGCCCTGCTCACCGCCGCCAAGCTGGACGCCGCGCGCATCAAGTCGCGCCTGGGCACGCTCACGCCCGAGCTGGCCGAGCGCATGGCCCACCTCAACGACAACCTCAACGAGGTGATCGCGCTCAAGCGCCGCATTGTCGAAGACCTGTGCCCATCATCCTTGAGCACCTTGGGCCTCGTGGCTGCCCTCGAGATCCAATCGCGCGAGTTCGCCACGCGCTCGGGCCTGCAGGTCGACTGCCACCTCAACCCAGTCAGCCTCAGCCCCTCGGCCGCGCTGACCGTGTACCGCCTGGTGCAAGAGGCCTTCACCAACATCGCCAAGTACGCCAAGGCCAAAACCGTCACGGTGGACCTGAGGGCCCAGGACGGCCAGGCCAGCATTGCCGTCAAGGACGATGGCGTGGGCTTCGATCCTTCGCAGCAACCCAGCTCGGCGCACGGCCTGCTCGGCATGCGCTACCGGGTCGAGGCCGAAGGGGGTGAGCTGGTCCTGCAGTCAGAGCCCGGTCAGGGCACGCGCATCGGCGCCACCGTGCCTTTGATCACCACCTGATCCCCCGCTTGGCTCGCCCCGCCTGAACGCCCCGTTCGACGACAGTTGGACGGGGCGTCGTCCTACATGGGAATGCGCGGAACGCTGATGTGGCCCGGGAGGGCCGCCGCCTAAAGTTTCTACATCGACAGACACCAATTTCCTGGAGATGGCCATGCTGAAGTGGGCACTTTTTTTCGCAGTGATTGCCTTGGTGGCCGGCTTGTTCGGATTCACCGGCATCGCCGCCAGCGCCGCAGGCATCGCCAAGTTTCTGTTCGTGCTGTTCCTCGTCTTGTTCCTCGTCGTGGTCGGCCTGGCTTTGCTGGGCATCGGCGCGATCAAGAAATAGCCAAGACGATCCAATTTTGTTTCCCGTCCCCAAAAGGAGAATTTCCATGTTTTTCAACAAACGCACCGCCGCTGTCCTGGCCTTGACCGCCTCCGCACTGATCATCATTCCCGGCTGCGCCGTGACCCGTGATCAATCCACCGTGGGTGAGTACGTCGATGACGCTGCCATCACCACCAAGATCAAGGCCAAGTTCGTGGACGCCAAATCGGTGGACGCCGCCTCCATCCACGTCGAGACCTTGAATGGCACCGTGCTGCTGTCGGGCTTTGCCAAGAGCCAGAACGAGAAGGACTCTGCCGCCGCCATCGCCCGCGATGTCAAGGGCGTGAAGTCGGTCAAGAACGAAATCGCCGTTCGTCCTTGAGGTAACTCGAAGAAATGTGACGCCACCCTGAAACAGTCCTTGCACGGTTTCAGGGTGGCGTTGCCATGACAGGGAGGACCCCCATGAACTCGAACCCCCATGACCTGGACGGCGTCGATTTGTGGTTTTTCGGCGGAACGCCAGGCCCCGACGATCTGGACGAGGCGTGCACGCTGAAATGGCGCAGCATCGCACCAATCGACGAAGATGACGCCAGGATCCCATCTTTTGCGCACCGATGCCACTGCGGCGAGCACCGCCCAGGCCCCGCCTGCGCCACCAAAGTCAGCCAAATGACCCCGCGCGAGGATCAAACTTTGCTGATGTCATTCCCGGCTTGACCTGCGTCAATCTGACGACATAAAGAAGTTGCGAATCGTTCGCATTTGAATTTAGAATGGGCACATGACCCATGCTCACCCCACCACCGCTTCTTCGTCCATCACGCTGGACACGCTGCCTGTGCGTGTGGTGGCCACCATCCGCGACATCCGCACCGCCACCAAGGACGGGGCCGCTCTCAAGCGCCGCCTGATGGAATTGGGCTTCGTGCCTGGCGAGCGGGTAGAGGTGTTGCGCCGCGTGTTCGCTGGCCGCGGCCCACTGGCGGTGCGCGTGGGCACCAGCACCTTCGCCATGCGCACCCTGGAATCCTCCCTGATCGAAGTCGTCCACGCCTGAATTTCCGAACCGGCAGTTCCGTCATGTCTGATGCGGCCTTCGCGCCTGTCCCCGCCTCCCCCTTGACCGCCCCGCTGATTGCCCTGGTGGGCAATCCCAATTGCGGCAAGACCGCCCTGTTCAACCGCCTGACCGGCGCCCGCCAGAAGGTGGGCAACTACGCTGGCGTGACGGTGGAGCGCAAGGAAGGCCAGTTCGTGTCACCCGCCGGCCAGGCCTGGCGCGTGCTCGATTTGCCCGGCGCCTACAGCCTGCTGCCCACCACCCCTGACGAAGCCATCACCCGCGACGTGATCGCCGGCACCCGCCCCGGTGAAGCCAGCCCGGTGGGCCTGGTCTGCGTGGTCGATGCCACCAACCTGCGCCTGAACCTGCGCATGGTGCTGGAGTTGCAATCGCTGGACGCGCCCATGGTGCTGGTCATCAACATGATGGACCTGGCCCGCAAACGCGGCATCCACATTGACGTGGCCAAACTGCAAGACGAGTTGGGCGTGCCGGTGATCGAAGCCGTGGCGGTGAAGGCCGGTGGCGAGCGAGCCTTGCTGGCGCAGCTGGACAAGCTGGACTGGACCCACCTGCCCAGCCAGCCCGCGACCCGCCCCGTCGAACGCATCGCCGCGATCCCGGTTGAAACCACCCACCAGCGCGTGAGCGAATTGCTGTCACGGTGCGTGGTGATGCCTGCCTCCGGCCCCAGCCTCACCGCCCGACTTGACCACTACGCTTTGCACCCGGTGCTCGGCCCCGTGATCCTGGCCGTGCTGATGTTCCTGGTCTTCCAGGCCGTGTTCAGCTGGGCCGCCGCCCCCATGGACCTGATCGACACCGGGGTCAGCGCGCTGGGCGAATGGGTGGCCGCCCACATGGGCGAAGGCATGCTGCGCGGCCTGCTGGTGGACGGCATCATCAGCGGCGCCGGCAGCGTGCTGATCTTCCTGCCGCAGATCCTGATCCTGTTCTTCTTCATCCTGGCGCTGGAAGACTCCGGCTACCTGCCGCGCGCGGCCTTTTTGCTGGACCGGGTCATGGGCAGCGTGGGCCTGTCGGGCCGCGCCTTCATCCCTCTGCTGTCCAGCTTTGCCTGCGCCATCCCCGGCATCATGGCCACGCGCACCATCGCCAACCCGCGCGACCGCCTGGT
>CAZKPN010000012.1:0-70423 GCA_964554655.1 uncultured Aquabacterium sp.
GCTTGCCCTTGAACAGCGGGCCGTCGCAGTGCGGGCAGTAGGCCACGCCCTTGTTTTTGTACTCTTGCTCGCCGGGCACATTCACATTGCGCCAGCGCGCACCGGTGGACAGGATCACGGTCTTGCCCTTGAGCGAGCCGCCATTGGCCAGCTTGACCTCGATCAGGCCACCAGGCTGCGCCGCCGGGATGATCTGTTCGGCGCGCTGCAGGTTCATGATGTCGACATCGTAGGTGCGGGCATGCGCTTCCAGGCCCATGGCGAACTTGGGGCCGTCGGTCTCAAGCACCGAGATGTAGTTCTCGATGGCCAGGGTGTCGTTCACCTGCCCACCAAAGCGTTCGGCGGCCAGGCCGGTGCGGATGCCCTTGCGCGCGGCATACACGGCCGCAGCAGCGCCAGCAGGCCCACCGCCAATGATGAGCACGTCGTAAGGTGCCTTGGCGCTGATCTTGGCGGCGTCCTTGACAGCGGCACCGGTGTCCAGCTTGCCAACGATCTCTTCCACCGTCATGCGGCCCGAGCCGAACACCTGGCCGTTCAGGTAGACCATGGGCACGGCCATGATCTCTCTGGCGTTGACTTCGTCCTGGAAGGCGCCGCCTTCGATGACGGTGGTGCGCACCTTCGGGTTGAGGATGGCCATCAAGCTGAAGGCCTGAACCACGTCAGGGCAGTTGTGGCAGGTCAGGGACATGTAGACCTCGGAGGCGTAGTCGCCATCCAAGGATTTGATCTGGTCAATCACTTCCTGCTCGACCTTGGGCGGGTGGCCGCCGGTCCACAGCAGGGCCAACACCAGCGAGGTGAACTCGTGGCCCAGAGGCAGGCCGGCAAAGCGCAACTGCGTGTCGCTGCCGGTGCGCTGCAATGAGAACGAAGGCCGGCGGGCATCTTGCCCATCGGTCCTCAAGGTGATCTTGTCGCTGCGCAGCCCCACGATGGTCTGCAGCAACTCGAGCGTCTCGCGAGACGTCTCGGAATCGTTCAGCGATGCCACGATCTCGAAGGGCTGGGTAACGCGCTCCAGGTAAGCGCCGAGTTGGGCCTTGAGGGTGTCGTCGAGCATGGTGTGCATCCTTTGGTCTGGGGTGCCCCCCTCGGACCTCGTGAGTCCGAAGGAGGCGGTCAATCAATCATCAAACGGTCAAATCACTCAATCAGATCTTGCCGACCAGGTCCAGCGAAGGCGTCAGCGTCTTGGCGCCTTCCTTCCACTTGGCGGGGCACACTTGGCCGGGGTTGGCGGCGGTGAACTGGGCAGCCTTGAGCTTGCGCACGGTTTCGGACACGTCGCGGGCGATCTCGTTGCTGTGGATTTCAGCGGTCTTGATCACCAGCTCGGGGTTGATGATGAAGGTGCCGCGCAGGGCCAGGCCTTCTTCTTCGATGTGCACGCCAAAGGCGCGGGTCAGCTTGTGGGTCGGGTCGCCGACCAGGGGGAACTTGGCCTTGCCGACCGCGTCAGAGGTTTCGTGCCACACCTTGTGCGAGAAATGGGTGTCGGTCGTGACGATGTAAACCTCGGCACCGGCCTTCTTGAACTCTTCGTAGCTGTTGGCCGCGTCTTCGATCTCGGTCGGGCAGTTGAACGTGAAGGCGGCCGGCATGAAGATCAGGACGGACCACTTGCCCTTCAGGCTTTCGTCAGACACGGTGATGAACTCACCCTTGCCACCACGGTTCACGAAGGCTTCGGTCTTGAAGGGTTGGACTTGCGTGTTGATCAGGCTCATGGCTTGTTTCCTAGTTGCTTGGTGGTTGTTGAACAGAACATTGGCAATGGTAGGACAGCTTCACCATTGTCCGGATTGAATGATCAAATCTGACTGATTGGCAGGGGCTATGCCTGACAGGGCTCAAAGGCGTGAGCGGATCCACAGCCCGTAGACGACCAGATTGAAGACGATCATCAGGATGCCCAGCACCAATTGCACGGTGGGCGTCAGGCCGTCCGGGTAAAGCAGCGAGATGATGTAGTGGTCGATGAAACCACCGTCGTAGCCCTCTTGGCCGGCCTTGAGGCGGAGTCGGTTTTCAAGCGGTGTCAGAGGACAGATGCTGCTGGTGAATTCAACGTAAATGCCCCAGATCAAGGCTGGAACGTGCAGCCAGATCAGGCCTGGCCAGCGGAACAGCAGGCCTGCGCCAAAGATCACGAAAAGGACAAAAGCCAGGTGGAAAACCACCAGGGAGCTGGCAAGGATGGCGTACGGCATCTAGCGATCATGCCCCAGCGCGCGCCGCGCGGCCAGGCTCAAGGTGGCGGCGAACAGCATCACCAGGGCCATGCCCGCCGACAGCGTGTGCCATTCGGCCACCACGCCGATGAGGGGTGGGCCCACCATCATGCCCAGGTAACCCAAGGCGGCCACGGCGGCGATGCCATCGGCGGGCGCCACGCCCGGCACGCGCGCCGCCGCGCTGAACAGCACCGGCACCACATTGGCCAGCCCTAGGCCGATCAGCGCGAAGCCCAGCAGGGCCACGATCGGGTGAGCGGTCGCTAGCGTGAGCGCCATGCCCAAAGCCGCCAGCGCACCGCAGATCTGCACCAGCTTCACGGACGACAGCCGGGCCCGTACCCAATCACCACCGAAACGGGTGGCCGCCATCGCGCCCGAAAAACTGGCATACGCCAGCGCAGCGGTGGCAGGTTTGGCCTGCAGGGACTCGTGCATGTAAAGCACGCTCCAATCGTAGATGGCGCCCTCGCACAGCAAACCCAGGGCGGCCAGCGCGCCAATCAGGCCCAGCACGCCGCGCGGCAGCACCATGCCGCCATCGGATTGAGCGTCGCGGCCAGCGTGCATGTGCAGGCAGCCCCACACGGTCAGCAGGCCGCAGGCCACACCAGCGGTCAACAGGTGCAAGGGCGCGTTCACGCCCAGGCCTTGCATGGCGCTGCCCAACCCCGCGCCCGCCATGCCGCCCAAGCTGAACAGGCCGTGAAAGCCGCTCATCAGGGGCCGGTTGGCCTGGCGCTCAATCTCGCTGGCGGCCACGTTGACAGCCACGTCGAACAGGCTGGCGGTGAGGCCGAAGGCGAACATCAAGGCCAACAAGGCGGCGTAGTGATGGGTGGCCAGGAGCAACGTGATGGACAGCGCAGCCGTCAGGCCCGTGACGCAGGCCACGGTGCGTGGCCCCAGGCGGCCCACGATGCGCCCGGCCTGGGTCAGGCCCGTGATCGAGCCAACGCCAGCGGCCAGCATGGCCAAGGCCAGGGTTTGCTCACTCAATCCATAGTGCGCCTTGACCATCGGCACCTGCACACCCCAGGTGGCGAACAAGGCGCCCGCCGCGAAGAACTGACCCCGGATGGCCCAGGTGGAATGCGAGGCCTCAGCCGGCATCGTTGTTGTTCGTCAGTCGCTGGATCTGGCGGTCTTGCAGGCGCGAGAAAAGCAGCAGGGCCGTGATGGCGCCGATCAGCGCAAAGAACATGTCCGATTGCGTGTCCCAGGGATCGCCTTGGGTGCCCAGGAACTCCTCCGCCCCCTGGCCAGCGATCAGCGCCACGCCCCACTCGACGAACTCATAGGTGGCGCTGATGGCCAGCACGATGCAGACCACGATGAACGCCAGCATCTTTGGTCCGTTCACATGCCGACCACGGATCAGGATTTCACGCGCGACCAAGGCAGGCACCAGCCCTTGAAAGAAGTGCCCGATCTTGTCGTAGGGGTTGCGTTGCAGTTCAAGCCAGTCTTGAATTTGAAAGCCCAGCGGCACGCGTGCGTAGGTGTAGGCCCCTCCGAGCATCAGCACCAATGCATGCGCAAAGATGCCAACGTACAGCAGCGTGGTCAGCGGGAAGCGCTTGTAACTGGCCCAAAGGATGGGCAAGGCGATGACCACGGGCGCGACCTCCAGCGCCCAGGTCGCGTAGTCGTAAGGCCGAAGGCCTGACAGCGCAAGCAGGGCGATGAGCAGCACTGAGGCCAGTGTCAGTGCTTTGGTGCGTTGCTGCGGCGGTGTGTGGTCAGGCAAGTGGTGTCCCCGGATCAATTGGTTTGGCCATGAATTTGAGGTGGATCTCGACAGTCAACTGTTCGATGCGTTCGCTCAGCTGCTTGGTGATTTCGGTCAGCTGGGTGTTTTGCTGCATGAGCTCGATCAATTGGTCATTCTGCGCGCTTGCAAACAACTCGCGTTGCTCGCTGGCATGGGCCAATGCCTCGCGGTGCATGGCATCGGCTTCCGCATGCACCCTGTCTCGGTCCGCCTGGCGGGTCTGAGCCAGCAGGATGAGTGGGGCGGCATAGGCGGCTTGGAGGCTGAACGCCAGGTTCAGCAGGATGAAGGGGTACACATCGAAATGCGTCTTGCCCATGGCGTTGATGGCGATCCAGGCCACCACGATGAGGGTTTGCGACAGCAGGAAGAAGGGTGTTCCAAAAAATCTGGCGAATGCCTCGGCTTTCAGCGAAAACCAGTCGTCACCAAACACTGAGAACAGGTGGGCAAAGGGCAGGTGAAATCGGAAGTGATGCTTGGAGGCGTCTGGCGCTTTGATGCATGGGTCTGATTCATGGCTGGGCTTCATGGGGGCCTTTGGTTGGTTTGAGCCATTGCAAGGTACCGTTTTATGGTACCATTTTTAGCATGAAGCGAAAGCACCAACGCACTCTTGAACTGGTGTTCGCGCGCCCGACCAGCGCCAATGTTCAATGGCGGGACATTGAAGCGATGTTCGTGGAGTTGGGGGCCGAGATCAGTGAGCGCGAAGGTAGCCGCATTGCCGTGGTCTTGTTTGGAGAGGTTCGTGTCTTTCACAGGCCGCATCCCTCGCCAAACACCGACAAAGGCGCGGTGGCGAGTGTTCGCAGGTGGCTTGAGCAGCACGGAGTTGAACCATGAATATCATGACCGTTGGTGAGTACCGCGCAAAGATCGAGTTCGATGAGGAGCTTGATCTGTTTCGTGGTGAGATTCTGGGATTGAACGGCGGCGCAGATTTTTATGGGAAGAACCCAAAAGAGTTGCGGGCTGAGTTCAAGAAATCACTTGAGGTTTTCCTTGAGGTTTGCAAGGAAAAAGGAATTGAGCCTCGGCGCCAGTTCTCCGGCAAATTCAATTTGCGAATTTCGCCAGAATTGCATGAGCAACTTGCCATTGCGGCGCAAGCAGAAGGGAAAAGCATCAATGCGGTGGCGCAAGAGGCTTTGCGTGTTCGTGTTGGGTAACCATGAACCCACCTGTTGAATCGCCCACGGCGCACCCACACGTTGCGGAATGTAGAGGGCCGGGGGGTTAGATGCCTCCGGCTGCCCAATTTTGACATTGCATTAGTTTTCCTCGAAGTAGTCTGAGTCAATGCGTTTGACAACATACGACGCTGCGGCTGAAACCCCAACATCGAAGTCAATCATTAGCGCCGAAAGCTGCTTGCCGTCGATGAGAACGACCTTCGTGTCAATACGCGATGCATAGTCCATCGCGTCAGCCGTGTAAAACGAGGTTGTAATGAAAACACCCTTACGGGCCCGCTGCCCTTGCAGAGCACCAACAAATTTTTGTATCTCGGGCCTTCCGACCGATCCTTGCCAGCGTTTAGCTTGAATGAAGATGGTGTCGAGGCCAAGTCGATCTTCTTTAATGATGCCGTCGATGCCGCCATCTCCGGTTTGGCCGATTCGCTCGCCCGCATCTCGGCGCGACCCACCGTAGCCCATTTTCACAAGGAGCTCTACGACAAGTTGTTCAAAGAACGTCGGTGAGCAAGACAGAATTCTTGCGAGCAACTCTTGTGCTAGTTGCCCTCTCAGGCCTTGATAGGCGAGCTCAATGGCCTCTTCGGGCGTGGTTGTTGTCAGTGGTAATTCCGCCGGTTGCGCTTGTTCGGTACTGCTCTTCGATACATCCCGAAATTCGATGAATTCAGGCCATTGTTCAAGGAATTTGGCGTCGATCCGGGCCGGATTTGATGCCAATGTCTGCAGGCCCCGCTCGGTGATTTTGAACACAGCTCGCCTCGGCGCTTCTATCAACGCTGCCTTTTTCAGATAGGTGCGTGCCCAGCCAATCCGGTTTCTAAAGATTCCCTGTTGCCCGCTGGGTAGTAGTTCGGCCCGCTCGGCGGGCGTGAGGTTGAAGTGTTCAGCAAGTGCTTCTTCCGAGTCTCTCAGCGAATGTTCGTTGCCGTCGCCCAAATGACGCAGGAACGGGAGCATGCAAGTTTGGTAGTCAGGTATGGCCATGTCTAAATCTCACCCTGCGCAAACGGAAAAATCACACAAACCGACGAGCTGCCCCCACTGGTCTCCAGCCAGACCACTTCCAGATCAGGGAAGGCCCGCTCGAAGTTTTCGCGCTCGTTGCCAATCTCCAGGACCAGCACCGCCTCCGCCGACAGATACCGCCCAGGATTGGCTGCCAAGGTCGCCAGCAAGGCCCGCGTGAAATCCATGCCGTCATCACCTGATGCCAGTGCCAAATCTGGCTCGGCCAGGTACTCGGCGGGCAGGGCGCGCATGGATTGCGCATTCACATACGGCGGGTTGCACAGGATCAAGTCGTACGGCCCCCGCGCTTGCGCCAGCCCATCGCTCTGGATCAGGGTGATGCGGTCGGCCAGGTCATGCTTGTCCACATTGATGCGTGCCACGGCCAGGGCGTCTGTGCTGATGTCCACGCCATCCACGGTCACGTCCGGGTAGGCCATCGCCGCGATCACGGCCAGGCTGCCATTGCCGGTGCACAGGTCCAGCACACGGTGGGTGCGCTCGCTCAGCCAATGGTCGATGCTGCCGTCGGCAATCAATTCGGCGATGAACGACCGGGGCACGATGGTGCGCTCGTCCACGTAAAACGGCACGCCTTGCAGCCAGGCTTCCTTGGTGAGGTAGGCGGCCGGTTTACGGGTCTCGATGCGCTGGATGATGAGGTCGTTGACCTCGGCTTGATCGGCGTCATCAACGGCTTGCTCGGCCACGCCATCCAGGTCGTCAATGGGCAAGCCCAGTTTCCACAGCACCAGCCACGCTGCTTCGTCAAAGGCATTGAGGGTGCCGTGCCCAAATGAAACACCCGCCTGGGTGAGGCGGGCGCTGGCGGCTTCGATCAGTTCAATGACGGTGGTCACGAGAGCAGTCTTTCCAGTGTTTGGCGGTAGATGTTTTTCAAGGGCTCGATGTCAGCCACGGCCACATGTTCGTCGATCTTGTGGATGCTGGCGTTGACGGGGCCAAACTCGACCACTTGCGGGCAGATCTGTGCGATGAAACGGCCGTCGGAGGTCCCGCCCGTGGTGGACAGCTCGGTGGTGATGCCGGTGACGTCCTTGATGGCGCCTGCGATGGCTTCGATCAGGCTACCTGGTTTGGTCAGGAAGGGGCGGCCGCCCAAGGTCCAGTCGATCTCGAAGCTCAAGCCGTGCTTGGTCAGCACCGATTGCAGCTGTTCTTTCAAGCCGTCGGGCGTGGATTCGGTCGAGAAGCGGAAGTTGAAGTCCACCACCAATTCGCCGGGGATGACGTTGTTGGCGCCGGTGCCCGCGTGGATGTTGGACATCTGCCAGCTGGTGGGCGGGAAGTGGTCGTTGCCCAGGTCCCAGGTGATGCTGGCCAGCTCGGCCAAGGCGGGGGCGGCCAGGTGGATGGGGTTTTGGGCCAGGTGCGGGTAGGCGATGTGGCCTTGCACGCCTTTGACGCGCAACTTGCCCGACAGCGAGCCGCGCCGGCCGTTCTTGATCATGTCACCCACAGACTTGACCGAGGTGGGCTCACCCACGATGCAGCAGTCCACGCGTTCGCCGCGCTGGGTCAGCCATTCGCAGACCTTCACGGTGCCATCGACCGAGGGGCCTTCTTCGTCGCTGGTCAGCAGGAAAGCGATGCTGCCTTGGTGTTGCGCACGGCTGGCGACGAATTCTTCGGTGGCCACCAGCATGGCGGCCAGCGAGGTCTTCATGTCGGCCGCGCCACGGCCATACAGCATGCCGTCGCGGTGGGTGGGCACGAAGGGTGGGCTGGTCCATTGGTCCAGCGGGCCGGTGGGCACCACATCGGTGTGGCCCGCGAACACCAAAGTGGACGCGCCGCTGGCATGGCCCTGGCCGCGCTTGATGGCCCACAGGTTGGTGACCGGGGCGTCAGCGGGACCAAAGGTCAGCGTGTGGCATTCGAACCCGATGGACTCAAGTCGCTCGATGAACACGGCCTGGCAAGCGCCATCGTTGGGGGTGACGGAGGAGCGGGCAATCAGCGCCTCGGTCAGGCGCAAGGTGGCGGTCATGGCAGGGCCTGGGTAAAAAGAAAGCTTAAAAGCGGGTGGTCCCGAAGGCGCTGTGGCGGTGGTCGTCGTTGTTCACGTCCAGCGTGATCTCGGTGAAGGATGGGCCTTCTTCGGAGTCTTCCACCTTGGGTGTCAACTTGGATGAGGCGCTTTGGTCGTTTTGCAGGCGCCACATCAGGTTGGTGGGCGAGTCAGCATTGGCCAGGCCTTCTTCGCGGGTGATCAGGCCTTCGCCGATCAGGCGGGCGATGTCGTGTTCAAAGGCTTGCGAGCCTTCGGCCATGGACTTTTCCATGGCCTCTTTGACGCCGGTGAAGTCGCCGCGCTCAATCAGCTCGGACACCAGTTTGGTGTTGAGCAGGACCTCGACCGCAGGGATGCGGCCGCCCGCCGTGGCGCGCAGCAAGCGTTGCGACACGATGGCCTTCAAGCCCGAGGCCAGGTCGCTCAGCAAGGCCGGGCGCGACTCTGGCGTGTAGAACGACAGGATGCGGCCCAGGGCGTGATAACTGTTGTTGCCGTGAAGCGTGGACAGCACCAGGTGGCCCGACAGCGCGTACGAGATCGCGGCTGTCATGGTTTCGCGGTCGCGGATTTCGCCGATCAGGATGCAATCAGGTGCCTGCCGAAGAGCATTGCGCAAACCCACCTGCAGCGAGGCCGTGTCCCGGCCCACTTCGCGCTGGTTGACCACCGATTTCTTGTTCGAGAACAAGAATTCCATCGGGTCTTCAATGGTCAAAATGTGGCCGGTCATGCGCTGGTTGCGCAGCTCCAGCATCGAGGCCAGCGTGGTGCTCTTGCCCGAGCCGGTGGCGCCGGCCAGGATGATCAGGCCGCGCTTTTCCATCACCAGCGACGACAAAATATCGGGCAGGTTCAGGGTGTCCAGCGCGGGGATCTCGGAAGGGATGTGCCGAAACACCGCCGCGATCGAGCCGCGTTGCTTGAAGGCGCTGAGCCGGAAGATGGCCACGCCCGGGATCGTCAAACCGACGTTCAACTCGCCCGTGTCGTCCAGCTCTTCCATCTGCGTGGGCGAGAGCATCTCGGCCAGCAACTGGCGCGGCTGTGAGGGCTTGAGCGGCTGGTCGGTCAGTTGCAGGATCTGCCCGTGGAGCTTGATGAGGATGGGCGTGGCGGCCGAGAGGAAGACGTCCGAGGCCTTCTTTTCAGCCATCAAACGCAGGACTCGTTCCAGATTGCCTTCACTCATCAAGTGTCTCCTTGGGGATTGTTATCGGTCAGGCGCGCAGCAGGTCGTTGATGCTGGTCTTGGAGCGCGTTTGCGCATCAACCCGCTTGACGATGACGGCGCAGTACAAGGAGTACTTGCCATCGGCGCTGGGCAGGTTGCCGCTGACCACGACCGATCCGGCGGGGATGCGACCGTAGGTCACTTCGCCCGTGGCGCGGTCATAGATCTTGGTGCTTTGGCCAATGTACACGCCCATCGAGATCACCGAGTTCTCTTCCACGATCACGCCTTCGACCACTTCGGAGCGCGCGCCGATGAAGCAGTTGTCTTCGATGATGGTGGGGTTCGCTTGCAGGGGCTCGAGCACGCCGCCGATGCCGACGCCGCCGGACAGGTGCACGTTCTTGCCGATCTGGGCACACGAACCAACGGTAGCCCAGGTGTCAACCATGGCGCCTTCATCGACATAAGCGCCGATGTTGACGTAGGAAGGCATCAGGATCACGTTCTTGGCCTGGAAGCTGCCACGGCGGGCCACGGCGGGGGGCACCACGCGCACGCCGCTGGCACGCAATTGTTCTTCAGTCCAGCCGGCATACTTGGTGGGCACCTTGTCGAAGAACTGCAGGGGGCCGTCGCCCATGGGCACGTTGTCGTTCAGGCGGAAGCTCAGCAGCACGGCCTTCTTGATCCACTGGTGGGTCACCCAATCGCCATCGATCTTCTCAGCCACGCGCAGCTTGCCCGCGTCCAGGTCGTTGATGATGTGGTTGACGGCGTCACGCACTTCGGCGGGGGCGCTGGCCACGGACAGGGTGGTGCGCTGTTCCCAGGCGTTGTCGATGGTGGTCTGGAGTGCTTGGGTAGTCATGCTTGAACAATCAATCAAAAAGTAAAAATCACAAAGACTGGATGAAGGCCTTGATGCGCTGGGCGGCCTCGACGCATTCGTCCACGCTGGCCACCAGGGCCATGCGCACACGGCCTGTGCCGGGGTTGATGCCGTTGGCTTCACGCGCCAGGTAACTGCCTGGCAGAACGGCCACATTGTATTGAGCCAGCAGTTCTTTCGCGAACCACTCATCGCTGCCGTTGCCGATGTGCTTTGGCACGCCGGCCCAGAGGTAGAAGCTGGCGTCGGGCAGGGCCACCTCCATCACGCTGGACAGAATGGGGGTGACTTGCTCGAATTTTTGCCTGTACAGGGCGCGGTTCTCGACCACGTGGGCTTCGTCGTCCCAGGCGGCGGCGCTGGCGCGCTGCACCGAGGGGCTCATGGCGCTGCCGTGGTAAGTGCGGTAGAGCAAAAAGGCCTTGATCAGTGCAGCATCGCCAGCGACGAAACCCGAGCGCAGGCCGGGCACGTTGGAGCGCTTGGACAGGCTCGTCAGCATGATCAGGTTGCGGAAATCAGCGCGGCCTAATCGGGCTGCAGCCTGCAAACCGCCCAATGGCGCGGCATCAGCGCCTTCGCGGAAGTAGATCTCCGAATAGCACTCGTCCGACGCGATGACGAAGCCAAACCGGTCGCTCAGTTCAAACAGCTTGGCCCATTCGTCCAGCGGCATGACGGCGCCCGTGGGATTGCCCGGCGAGCACACGTACAGCAATTGGGTGGTCGCCCAGGTTGATTCCGGGATGCTGGACCAGTCGGCCGCGAAGTTGCGCGCCGGGTCTGAGTTGGCGAACACCGCGCGGGCGCCCGCCAGCAGGGCCGCGCCTTCGTAGATTTGATAAAACGGATTGGGGCAGACCACGGCCGGGCCGCCCACATTGCGGTGCTGGTTGGGGTCGATCACCACCTGGGCCAGGGCAAACAGCGCTTCGCGCGAGCCATTGACCGGCAAGATCTGCGTGGCCGGATCCAGCGACAGGCCATAGCGGCGTTGCATCCAGCGGGCACAGGATTCGCGCAGCACAGGCTCGCCCGCAGTGGCCGGGTAACTGGCCAGGCCATCCAGCGCATCGACCAGGGCCATCTTGATGAAGGTGGGCGTGGGGTGCTTGGGCTCGCCAATGCCCAGGCTGATGGGGCGCAGCGCCGGGTTGGGCTGCACGCCCGAGGTGAGTTGTCGCAGCCGCTCGAAGGGGTAGGGCTGCAGTTTGGACAGCAAAGGGTTCATGCCGGGGATTATCCCAGCCCCCAGGCCTGCCGGTGGCGCGGGTTAGCGCGGAATGTGCCGGATGTGCTCAGCGCTTGGCCGCTGGCGCGATGACGACCCGGTCGCGGCCGGTGTTTTTGGCATGGTAAAGGGCCTGGTCGGCCCGCTCCACAGTCTGGCTCAGGGCGGTGATGCTGTCGTGCACGGCCACGCCCGCAGAAAAGGTGACCCGCAGCGTGGGCACGGTGGCTGACAGCACGCAGTCGGCCATGGCGTTGCGCAGACGCTGCATGGCGACCTGGGTTTTTTCCTGGCTGGTGTTGGGCATCAGGATCAGAAACTCTTCGCCGCCCCATCGGGCGATGGTGTCGGTGTCGCGCAGCACCACCAGTGCGGCCTTGGCGAAAGCAGCGAGGCTGTCGTCGCCCACCCGGTGCCCGTGGCGGTCGTTGACTTGTTTGAAGTGGTCCAGGTCGATCAGCACCACGGTGAAACGCTCGCCATAGCGGTCGAAGCGCATCACGGCATTTTCCAGCTTGTCTTGCATGTGGCGGCGGTTGTGAAGGCCGGTGAGCGAATCGTGGGTGGCCAGTTGCTTGACTTGCTCCAACGCCGCTTTCAGTTCGGTGCGCTGCTTGAACAGCCGATTGCGCCAGCTTGAGATCTTGTAAGCCGTGAAAATCAGCGGTGGCATCGTGCCCAGCATCAACTCAAACCGGATCAACTCGAAATTGGGCGGGTAATAGCCTGGGTCGATGTGAGAAAGCACGCCCATGCAGACCCCCAGCATCAGCATGGCAGCCCCACCCACCAGCACGGATTGCTTGGGGGTGTGGGTGTACATGCCAAACACCATGACCAGGGCGATCAGCACCATGACCAGGCCCCGGTCGTAGGGCCCCACTGCGGTGTAGGCAAAACCGATGGCCATCAGCGCAAAAATGTTCTGCGGAATCATCAGCGCAGGGTCTTTCAGGCGGCGAGTTTTACCGCTGCGCACCAAGCCAAAAAACACCGCGTAGGCTGGGAAGGTCGTGGCCATGAGCACACTGGGCGCGAAGGCTCGGATCAGACCGATGTCTGCCACGTACGAGGCTGCCCAGCAGCAAATCACGTACATCAGGGCGCACAGCAAGATTGCGACGGTGCGCGAGCGGGTGACGCGATCGGGGCCGAAGATGAAGGCCATCAGTTGGCCAACGCCGTCCAGCAGCGGGTCTTCTTCCGGGAGATGGGCCGTGCGTGGTTCGCTCATGACAAGGTCTCGGCCATGGGCTCGGCGGAGGCGGAGGGCGATGAGGAGGCCAGCACGCAGCGGTTGCGGCCTTGCCGCTTGGCCTCGTAGACGGCCTGATCGGCCCGGTCCACCAGGTGTTCCAGGCTTTCACCGGGCTGGGCCTGCGCAATGCCGACCGAGAAGGTCAACTGCATCAGGGCGTGGTCCTTGAAGACCAAGGCTTCCACCGTTTGGCGCAAACGCTCCAGCGCGGTCAAGGCTTCATGTTGATTCAACTGGGGCAGCATGAGCAGGAACTCTTCACCGCCCCAACGGGCCAGCTTGTCGACCTGACGCAGTTGCGGCGTGGTGCTCTGGGCAAAGCCCCTGAGCGCGGTGTCGCCCGCGTGGTGCCCGAACCGGTCGTTGATGTCTTTGAAGTGGTCCAGGTCAATCAAGGCCACGCACATGGGTGCGCCGGTGCGCTCCATGAGCTTCAGTTCGGCCTCGGCCAGGTCGGTCACAACCCGGCGGTTCAGCAGGCCGGTGAGCATGTCGGTGGTGGCCATTTGCTCCACGGTGCGCACCGCTTCGCTCAGCTCTTTGGTTTGCCGCCCCAGTTTCACGCCGATGTCGCTGATCCATTTGCCCACCAGCGACAGCATGAGCAAGGCGGAGCCACCCACGGCCAGCACGGCCCAGCTTTTGGTGACGGGATAGCGAACGGGGTCGTACCAGGTCAAGGCGATGGTGGCCGCCGCCAGCATGCCCACCGTCAAAGCGCCCAGCAGCAGCACCCGAGCGGGCCTGAGCCGGAACATGGCCGCCACGATGGTCTGGCAGATGATGATCAGCACGTTGCTGCGGTGGTCGCCCAATTGCATGAAGGCCAGCACGCAGATGCAGTTGCTGGCCAGGGCATGTGGGAATGCCATGATTGGGTCCTTCAACCGCAGGCTCCAACCAGAGCGCACCAGGGTGAAAACCGTCAGGAAGGTGGCGGCGCCGCACAGGATCAGCCAATTGGCCGTGTGCCGGTCCAGCAGGCCGAGGTGGACCGAGTGCAACAAGATGCCGATCGTGACGGCGTATAGCTGCAAAGTGGCCAGCACCAGCAACACATAGCGGCGCGTGGGCTGTTGCTGCCCAAGCGCCCAGTCAAGCCATGGTGTCTGCCAAGAAGGTGGTTTCATCAAGTGGAGGGTGGTTGACCCTTGGCTATCGGCAGATGACAGCCATTCTTGACATTGTGTTACACCGCCGTCGCCGCAATGGGGCCATCAGCGTGACTAAATCAACCCAGCATGCCGGTTTCGGCGGAGTGCTGCGGCAATTCAACCTTGGGCAAGGGCTTCCAGCCCTTTTGGCGGTGCTCGACCACCACATTGGTGTAGATGCCGCCGCGCACATACCACTTGGCCGTGATGCGCAAGTAGCGCGGCTGGATGGCCTTGACGAAGTCGTCCAGGATGGCGTTGGTGACCTTTTCGTGGAAAGCGCCGTCGTTGCGGTAGCTCCACATGTACATCTTCAGGCTCTTGAGCTCAATGCACAGCTTGTCGGCGATGCACTCGATGGTGAAGTGGGCGAAGTCGGGCTGGCCGGTCAGCGGGCAAAAGCAGGTGAATTCCGGGATCTGGAACTGGATGACGTAGTCGCGCTGGGGGGCGGGATTGGGGAAGACGTCCAGCTTGCGGGTAGCGGCCGACGGCGGGGTGGCGGGCTTGGCGCGCTCACCCACGGTGATGGTGTCGGCGGTGGCGCTCTTGGCGGCGCGGGCGGAGGGGGCTTTCTTGGCCATGGTGAGCTGCGGTAGGAGGGAAATCTGGGGAAGCGCCGATGCTATCATCCCAGACCCGAATGAATGCGCTGTTTGGCGTGTTTTTTCTTATAAATCAATGACTTAGTCGACTCAACACGCATGCGCCTGAATTCGATCAAGCTGTCTGGCTTCAAGTCATTCGCCGAGCCGACCACCTTCCAGTTGCCTGGGCAGTTGGTGGGCGTGGTGGGGCCCAATGGTTGCGGCAAGTCCAACATCATGGACGCGGTGCGCTGGGTGCTGGGCGAATCGAAGGCGTCTGAGCTGCGTGGCGAGTCCATGCAGGATGTGATTTTCAATGGCTCGGGCAACCGCAAGCCGGCCAGTCGGGCCAGCGTCGAGCTGGTGTTCAGCAATGAAGATGCGCGGGCCGGCGGGCAGTGGAACCAGTTCGCTGAGATCGCCGTCAAGCGCGTGCTGACCCGCGATGGCACCTCCAGCTACTTCATCAACAACCAGCCGGTGCGCCGCCGCGATGTGCAAGACGTGTTCTTGGGCACGGGCCTGGGGCCGCGCGCCTACGCCATCATCGGCCAGGGCACCATCAGCCGGATCATCGAATCCAAGCCTGAAGAGCTGCGCCTGTTCCTGGAAGAAGCGGCTGGCGTGTCCAAATACAAGGAGCGCCGCCGCGAGACCGAGCACCGCCTGAAGGACACCCGCGAGAACCTGACGCGCGTGGACGACATCCTGCGCGAGTTGAACAACAACCTCGACAAGCTGGAACGCCAGGCCGAGGTCGCCACGCGCTACAACGGCCTGCAAGAACAGGGCACCTTGAAGCTGCACCAGTTGTGGTTCCTCAAGCACCGCGATGCCTCGACCGAAGAGTCTCGCATCAAGCAGGACATCCTGGGTGCGACCAACGCGCTGGAAGGCCGCATGGCCGAGTTGCGCCAGGTCGAAGCCGAGCTGGAACATGTGCGCCAGGCGCACTACGAATCCAGCGACGAGCTGCACACGGCGCAAGGTGCCTTGGCCGAGGCCAATCTGGAAGTCAGCCGCCTGGAGGAGCGCATCCGCTACGTGGTCGAGGGGCGCCAGAAGGTCGAGCAACGCTTGGCCGAGTTGAAGGGCCAGAACGACCAATGGGCTGACCGCAAGGTGTCGGCTGAAGAAGAATTGGAAACCCTGGCCGAGAAGATGGCCACCGCCGAAGAGCAGGCCGAGATCCTGGCTGCGCAGGCTGAAGAGCTGACGGCCAATGTGCCGACCTTTGAAGACACCGTGCGCGCTGCTTCACAAAAGGCGAATGAGCAACGTGGTGTGGCGGGGCAGGTGCAGCAGCAGATCCAGTTGCTGGCAGCAGATTCGCGCAACATCGACGACCAATCGCGCCAGCTCAACCTGCGCCGCGAACGCCTGGTGGCCGAGAAGCAAACCCTGGCCGCGCCCGATGAGCTGCGCCTGACCGAGCTGACCCGTCAGCTGGAGGCTGGTCAGGAAGACTTGGCCGTGGCCGAGGCCCAACTGGGCGAGCTGACCGAATCCGTGCCCGCGCTGGACGAGGCCCGCAAGGAACGCCAGAGCGACGCGAATGCCCAGGCCAGCAAGCAATCCGACCTGACCGCGCGCCTGGAAGCTTTGCGCGCGCTGCAAGAGAAGGTGCAGACGGAAGGCAAGCTCAAGCCCTGGTTGGCCAAGCATGGTCTGGATGGCTTGCCCGGCCTGTGGACCAAGATCCACATCGAGAACGGCTGGGAAAACGCGCTGGAATCATCCCTGCGCGAGCGCTTGTCGGCCCTGGAGGTGGGCCGGGTCGAAACCGTGCGCGCTTTTGAGAACGACGCGCCGCCTGCCAAGCTGGCTTTCTACAGCCCGCCCTCCGGCCAGATCGCGAACAGCCATCAAACGCTGCCACGCCTGTCTGACTTGCTGCGCCTGAATGACCAGGGCTTGAAAGCCTTGCTCAACGATTGGCTGGAAGGCGTGTACACCGCCGCCAGCATGGACGAGGCGCTGGCCAACCGTGGCAAGTTGACGCATGGCGAGGTCATCATGACCCAGGCGGGCCACGCGGTCAGCCAGTTCGCGGTCAGCTTCTACGCGCCCGATTCAGAGCAGGCTGGCATGCTGGCCCGCGCCCAGGAAATCGAAAGTCTGGAAAAGCAGGTGCGCGCCCAGGCCATCATGGCCGACGATGCCCGTGCTGCCTTGATCCGCGCCGAAGCGGCTTACACCGACGCTTCGCAGCGCCTGGTCACGGCCCGGCGCGACACCAGCGAGTTGCAGCAACGCACGCACCAGGTGCAGGTCGAGGTGCTGCGCCTGACGCAGCAGGCCCAGCAAAGCAATGCGCGGCGCGAGCAGATCGCCAGTGAGGTGGGCGAGATCGATGGCCAGCTGGAAGAGCTGAACGAACGCCGCGCCACGGGCGAGGCCCGCTTTGAGGAGCTGGACTTGTCGCTGGCCGATGCGCAAGAGCGCCATGCCCAGTTGGAAGAAGCCGTGATCGAGGCTGAGCGCAAGCTCAATCATGCGCGTGAGCAGTCGCGCGCGCTGGAGCGCCAGGCGCAAGAAGCCGCTTTCAGTGCCCGCAGCATGTCGGCCCGCCGTGGCGAATTGCAGCGCGGCATTGAGACCGCTGTGCAGCAGATCCAGGCCAACGAAGCCAGTGCCGTGACGCTGCACGAAGAGCACGCCCGCCTGAGTGAAACCGCTGCGGGCACGGGCCTGGACGAAGCCCTGGCCGTCAAGCTGGAAAAAGAAAGCGCTTTGGGCCAGACCCGCAGCCGCTACGACGACCTGTCGGCCCAGTTGCGCCGCGCCGACGAGCAGCGCATGGAGTTCGAGCGCAGCCTGCAGCCTTTGCGCGATCAGATCACCAAGTTGCAGCTTGAAGAACAAGCCGCATCATTGGGTGGCGCGCAGTTCATGGAACAGCTGGTCGCGGCCCAGGTCGACCTGGAAGCCTTGGCTCAAAACATCGCCGAGAACAGCGTCAAGCTGCACGGCCTGCAAAGCGAGATCGACCGCATCCAGCGCGAGATCAACGCCCTGGGCGCCGTCAACCTGGCCGCGCTGGACGAGTTGACTGCGGCCCGCGAACGCAAGGGTTTCCTGGACTCGCAGATGGCCGACCTGCTCGACGCCATCAACACGCTGGAAGACGCGATCCACAAGATCGACATCGAAACCCGCGACCTGCTGGCGGGCACCTTCAACACCGTCAACGAGCACTTTGGCCGCATGTTCCCCGAGCTGTTCGGCGGCGGCACGGCCAAGCTGGTCATGACTGGCGACGAAATCCTCGACGCCGGCGTGCAAGTCATGGCCCACCCGCCCGGTAAGAAGAACAGCACCATCCACCTCTTGTCCGGTGGCGAAAAAGCGCTCACGGCCATCGCCCTGGTGTTCGCCATCTTCCAGCTCAACCCCGCGCCTTTCTGCCTGCTCGACGAAGTCGATGCCCCCCTGGACGACGCCAACACCGAGCGCTACGCCAAGCTGGTCAAACAGATGTCCAGCGGCACGCAGTTCCTGTTCATCTCGCACAACAAGATCGCCATGGAAATGGCCGAGCAGTTGATCGGGGTGACCATGCAGGAGCAGGGCGTCTCGCGCATTGTCGCCGTCGACATGGAGGCCGCCTTCTCGATGGCCCAGGCCGCCTGAGCGACGAGAAGCAGAACCCCACACACTCACCATGAACAATTCACTCACTTTGTACCTGGCCCTGTTGGGCGGACTGGTTCTGGCGGCTTTCGTGGCCCATGGCGCCTGGACTGCCCGCAAGAACGCGGCGCGCCAACCCCGGCGCGCGGCGCTCGAGCCCATGGGTACCGGCACCATCGACCGGTCCGAGGCCGACACCATCCCCACCGAGATGGGCGACACCGTGCCGGGTGAACCCACGGCTGAAGAACTCAGTTCGGGGGCGATGAACCTGCCGCCACCTGTCAAGCGCAACCAGCCCAAGCTGGACGCCCTGATTGATGCCATCGCCACCTTGACCATTGACACCCCCGTCAGCGGCGACAACGTGCTGCTGCACCTTCCCACCACCCGCCGTGCCGGCAGCAAGCCTTTCATGATCGAAGGCCTGCGCGTCGATTGCAGCGAGTGGGAAGCGCCTCAGCTTGGCGTGGTCTACAGCGAGTTGCAAGCCGGCGTGCTGCTGGCCAACCGCACGGGCGGTCTCAACGAGATCGAATACTCCGAGTTCGTGCAGAAGGTGCAAGCCTGTGCCGACGCCATGGGCGCCTCGGTCGAGTTCCCGGACATGCTGGACGTGGTGGCGCGCGCCAAGGAGCTGGACGGCTTTGCCAGCGCCCACGATGCCCAACTGGCCTTGCGCCTGTATGCCCAAGGAAGTGCCTGGTCGATTGGCTATGTGCAGCAGCAGGCTGCGCGCCACGGCTTCATGCCGGGCGCCTTGCCAGGCCGTTTTGTGATGCCATCGGCGGACGAGGGTGCGCCACCCGTGCTGACCTTGCAGTTCGATGCCCAGGCTGCCTTTGCCGAAGACACCGAGCAAGCCACCTTACGCGAGTTGATCTTGTCATTTGATGTGCCTCAGACTGCAGCCGAAGGCTCGCCCTTCAACGCCTGGTGCGCGGCGGGTCAAGCTCTTTCGTTGGGCCTGGACGCCATGATGGCCGATGACCAGGGGCAGCCGTTTTCGCCAGCCGCATTCGCCTCCATCGAAGGTGAGTTGCAGCGCCTGTACGAAGCCCTGGCTGCGCGTGATCTGGCGGCTGGTTCGGCCACGGCACGGCGCTTGTTCAGTTGATGGGTGTGGAGACCTCGGCCATGCCGAACGACGAATCCGTGGCCGAGCGCATCGCGCAACTGCGCGAACAGCTTCAGCACCACGCGCACCTGTACTACACGCTGGATGCCCCGCAGATCCCCGATGCCGAGTACGACCGGCTCTTCCAGGCGCTTGAAGCCCTGGAGGAGGCTCATCCCGAGCTGCGCACTGCCGATTCGCCCACGCAACGTGTGCTGGGCCAGGTGCTGGATGGCTTGACGCCGGTCAAGCATGCCGTGCCCATGCTGTCTATTCGCACCGAGACGGACAACAAGGCCAGCGGCGCCATGGCTTTCGACGCGCGCATCCGCAAGGAGCTGGGCCTGTCGCCCGAGGCGGCACCCGTTGAATACGCGGCCGAACTGAAGTTCGACGGCCTGGCCATCAATCTGCGCTATGAGCAAGGCCAGTTGGTGCAGGCCGCCACTCGTGGCGATGGCGAAACCGGCGAGGACGTTACCCACAATATTCACACGATTCGCCAGATCCCCTTACAACTCAGGGGCGTCAACGCGGCGGTGCTGGAGGTGCGCGGCGAGATCTACATGCGTCGGGAGGATTTCGACAAGCTTAACGAGGCCCAGCGCGAGCTTGGAGGCAAGACCTTTGTGAACCCTCGAAACACCGCAGCGGGCGCCGTGCGGCAGCTTGATGCCAACATCACCGCCCAGCGCCCGCTAAGCTTCTTCGCCTATGGGCTAGGCGAGGTCCGGGGCTGGGACGTCCCGCCGACCCACAGCAGCATGCTCGACGCCTTGGCTGAGATGGGACTGCCGGTCAGCACGGAACGCGACGTGGCCCAGGGCGCCAGCGGCGAGCGGGGCCTGGTAGCTTTTCACCAGCGGATTGGCGAGGCCCGGGATAAGTTGCCCTTTGACATCGATGGGGTCGTCTACAAGGTCAACCGCCGCGACCTCCAAGAACGCCTGGGCTTCGTCTCGCGCGAACCGCGTTGGGCTGTGGCTCATAAGTACCCTGCGCAAGAGGAGATGACGCAGGTCGAGTCCATTGACATTCAGGTGGGCCGCACCGGCAAGCTCACGCCAGTGGCGCGGCTCAGGCCAGTCTTCGTGGGAGGCGCCACTGTTTCAAATGCTACCTTGCACAATGCTGGCGAAATTAGTCGAAAAGACGTCCGTATTGGCGATCATGTGATCATTCGTCGTGCTGGAGATGTCATTCCGCAAGTTGTTGAGGTCGTTTATGAGAAGCGTCAAACTGAATCTGTGGTTTTTGATATGTACTCCTTCCTCAAAGGGGTCTGTCCCATATGTCAGAGCAGTATAGCGAAAGAAGAAGATAAGGCGGACTGGTATTGCACGGGCGGTTTGTATTGCTCTGCCCAGCAAAAATATTCATTGCTGCATTTTGCGCAACGTACAGCCGCTGATATTGAAGGGCTGGGGGAAGAGGTTGTTGATGCACTGATTGACCAAAAGCATATTTCTACTGTGGCAGATTTGTATGCATTGAATATTGATCAGCTAATTGGCCTGAAGCTATCAGGTGGCGGTTCCTTTCAGGAGCTCTCTGCCAAAAATTTAGTAGATGCCATCCGCAAGTCTAGAGATATTCGTTTGGATCGTTTGATTTTTGGACTTGGTATCCGCCATGTTGGAGAGGCCACATCAAAGTCCTTGGCAGAGTTTTATGGCTCGATTAATGATCTGCTCGATACTAATCGATGGACGCCTTGTTTGGTCGGTGATGTTGGTCCAGAAGTTGCTGCTGCAATTAACAAATTTAGCAGAGAGATCCATAATAGAGAAACTGTTGATTGCTTGATTAAATATCTTAAAATCAATAATAATATTAAGGGTCGGGTTGGTGCCTCCCGAGTTGGCGCGGAAGATTTCCTTTTTTTGCTAAAGAGGGCCGATACGGCATTGAATTCAGACATTCAGAAGTTGAAAGGCGTAGGAAGTTCTACGCTCAGTCAGCTGGCCGGCCACATTCACGATCCATCAGACCTTCGCACACTAGATGCGGCCGTACTACTACCGGCAGAGCAAAGAGCGCTCGCTGCTGTACTGTCGTTGCTTCAGGAAGAGTCATGGGCTGCAACGGTCGTTGAACTGGCCCGATTGGGTGCTTGGTCATCTGGCAATCATGAAGATGAAGGGCGAGGGCAATTGAGCGAAAAGCTCCGTAGGATTTTGTACGCGAAAGGGGATTTCTCGGAGGAGCAACTAAGCGCTATGACTGAAGCGGAGGGATGGGCTTGGGTGTACAGCAGAGGTCGTGCCAAAGCCGACACGGTTAAGAGGCTAGAGGTATGCTTTACGGGCTTCTCTGCGTCACAAAAGGAGCGCTTGGAAGCCATGGCTGCAGCTTCCCATCTAAAAGTGGCAACCAGCGTAACGAAGAACCTATTTGCTCTTGTAGCTGGACCTAATGCTGGTCCAGAGAAAATGAAGAAGGCGCATGCTCAAGGAGCCAGCGTGATGGATGAGCCGCAGTTCACGTATTTCGTAGAGACAGGCGAGATACCGGAAAAGGATCATTGACATGCCTGTGCGTGAGATCCTCAAGATGGGCGACCCGCGCCTTTTGCGCGTGGCCCAGCCAGTCGAACACTTCGACACCCTCGAGTTGCACGCTCTGATCGCCGACATGTTCGACACCATGGCGGCCGCCCAAGGCGCTGGCTTGGCCGCCCCCCAGATCGGCGTCGACCTGGCCGTGGCCATCTTCGGCATGACCCGCTCCGAGCGCTACCCCGATGCGCCACCCGTACCGCAAACCGTGCTCATCAACCCAGTCATCACGCCTTTGTCGGCCGATGAAGAAGACGGTTGGGAAGGTTGCCTCTCGGTGCCCGGCCTGCGCGGCGTGGTGCCCCGTTGGGCACGCATCCGCTACTCAGGGTTTGACCAGCATGGCCAGCCCATCGACCGCGAGGCTGAAGGCTTCCATGCGCGGGTGGTTCAGCACGAATGCGATCACCTGATCGGCAAGCTTTACCCCATGCGCATCCGCGACTTTTCCCGCTTTGGCTACACCTCGGTGTTGTTTCCTGGCCTGGACCCGAATGCCGACGACTGAGTCGTCAAGCTGGCGCCACCAAGTGCCGAAAATGCAATGCACGCCCTCAATCTGAACCAGCAGGAGACCACATGACAGAACGGGTGAACAGCCTGGACATTGCCAAAGGCATCGCCATCGTTCTGGTCGTGGTCGGCCACGTCGCGGCGCGCGAAGATGTGCCGGGGGCCGATTGGTACAACCTGCTGCGCCTGGCGATCTACTCCTTCCACATGCCCTTGTTCATGGTGCTGTCGGGCATCTCACTGGGCTTGTCCTGGAAAGTGCTGCCCAACAATTTCGCAGTATTGGGCTACGTTCGCAAAAGGCTCCAGAAGTTGGTGATTCCCTACGCCCTCCTGGGCCTGGTCATCATCTGCGGCAAGCTGGTGGCCAGCCGCTTCATCCATGTCGACAACATCCCGACCGGGGTGGTGAGTGGCCTGCTGGACCTGTTCTTGCGGCCGATGGCCTCAGCAGCGTCCTTCCTCTGGTTCATCTACGTGCTGTCGGCGTATTTCCTGGTCTTTCCCTGGTTGCTACAGCAGGCGCCCCGTGTCGCACCTTGGGCCATGATGGCCTTGGGCATCGTTGTGTACCCCTTTGCCTGGCCTTCCACCTTCAACATCGCGAACATCGTGATGTACCTGCCATTTTTCTCGGTGGGGATCCTGCTGGGCCAACATTGGCGCCAGGCCGCCAGCGTCATCAATCCCCGGCTGGCGCTGTGGGCGGTGCCGTTGCTGGCCGCCTTGGTTTACGGCGTTTGGCAAGAGCCCCTGCCCAAGTGGTTTGTGGGTACTTTGTCCGTGCCTTTTGTCCTCGCGTTGGCCCATCATGTGAAAGGTCCAAGCGGCTCTTTCCTCATGACCGCCGGCATCTACACCTTCAGCATCTACCTGTTCAACACCTTGTGCATTGGCGTGGCCAAAGCGGTCACCCTCACCGCCATTCCATGGCGGGACGGGTACTTTGTCGGGCACTTCGTGGTCTTGTTGATCGCTGGCTTGTGGGGCCCGATCCTGGTCAAGAAGATCGCCCAGAAGATTTCGCCACCGGTCGCGGCCTATCTTTGACCGGCCAGCAGCATGAGCCACACGATCACGTCGGCCTTCATCCTGCTGCTCCTGGTGCTGGATCCATTCGGTACCTTGCCCATCTTCATCTCGGTGATGCGGGGCGTGGCGCCTCAGCGGCGTGTGTGGGTGGCTTTGCGCGAGGCCTGCATGGCCTTTGGCGTGTTGCTCGCCTTCATGTTGGGTGGGCGCACCTTCCTGGAGTTGATGCGCCTGTCCGAGCGCTCGCTGGAAGTCGCTGGCGGCGTGATCTTGCTGTTGTTGTCCATCCGCATCATCTTTGCCTCGGGGCGACGCCTGTTCGACGAAGACGCGGCCCCTTCCAGCGAGTCAGGCCGCGAGCCTTTCCTGTTCCCCATCGCCGTGCCCCTGCTGGCCGGCCCCTCGGCCATGGCCACGGTGCTGCTGCTGGCTTCCCGCCAACCTGCGCAACTCGTTGAATGGATCGCGGCCCTGGCGGCGGCCGTGGGCGTGTGCGCGGTGGTGCTGCTGGCCAGCCAGCCCTTGCACCGCTGGCTGGGTGAGTCGGTCGTCACCGCCATCGAAAAACTCATGGGCCTGGTGTTGTGCGCCATCGCGGTCGAAATGATCCTCGCCGGGATCAAGCACTATTTCTCGGCGGCGTGAGAAATTCCACAGTTTGCGATAAGGGTTTGCGCTAGGAAGCCGCCGAAGACGTTGATACTGGGGCCAACATTGGGAGAGTGGGCTTGTTGGGATCTGAATCATTCGTTTCGGCGTGGTGGGCCTTGCTTCTGCTGGTTTTGGGGGGGGCGATTGGTCACGGCCTGGCCTGGCGTGGCGTCCGGCGTCAACGCCAGCATGTGGGCGACATCACCCTGGGCGTGCAAGCCTTGCTGGCGCAGAGCGAGGCCAAACGGCAGTTCATTTTCGAGACCGCCGATGTGAGCTTCTTCGAGGTGGACGTCCAGTCCGGGCAGGTGAGGGTGGATGGCCGCCTGCCGCAGACCTCGTCCGAAGCGGGTGTCGAGTCACGCCTGTTCAGCCAACAGCAATGGCGTGAGCTGATCCACCCTGATGAGGTCGAGCAGGCTTGTTCGCAATTGAAGGACTACCTCGATGGGGTGTCGCCGCGCTACGAGTTGCGCTTTCGTTTCAAGGTCTCAGGCGATGACTGGCGCTGGGTCTTGTGCAAGGCGCGCATCGTCGCAAGCGATGACCAAGGGCAACCCACCAAGGTGCACGGCAGCTTGATCGACGTTCATCAAAGCTGGCTGATGCGCCTGGCCTTGCACGAAGAGCGTGAGATGTTTTCCACGGGCCCCGTGGTGATGATCCGCGCGCAATACGCCCATGGCACTTCCAAATTCGTTTATGTGTCCACCAATGTGCGCAAGCTGTGGGGTTACGAGCCGGCGGCCTTGACCAGTCTGTCCAACACCATGTCCATCGTCCACCCTGACGATTCGCGCCTGCTGAAGGACCGCTTCGTGCAGGCCATGAACAGCGCGGATGAGTTGCAGGTGGAGTTCGAGGCCCGGCTGCGCATGGCCGATGGCAGTTACCGCTGGCATTTGTACAACAGCACCATTGACCGCTCACATTCGGAGCGGCGTGGCTACTTCATCGACATCGATGCGCGCAAGCAGGCCGAGCTGGAAGCCGCCGTGCAACGCCAGCGTCTGCACGAGATGGTGCAGGAGTTGCGCGCCGCGCAGGACGAAGGTGTGGTGGTGCAAGAGGCCAGCGACATGCTGCACGCCGCTGACAACCTGGACGAAGCCTTCAGCATCATCCGGCAGGCTTGCGAGCGCTTGTTTCCGGGATGGTCGGGCTGGTTGGCGGCCACCCAGCCCGGCGGCCACCAGTTGCAGATCGGTGCCTCCTGGGGGCGCACGCCTTCGCAGGCGGAGCAGCACTTCCTGGCCCGCGACTGTTGGGGCATGCGGCGCGGCAAGCCTCACGCGTTCAGCGGCCATGACCATGGTGTGTGCTGCGTGCACCTGAAGAGCATTCCCCGCGAAGACCTCCACCCTTACCTGTGCGTGCCCATGGTGGCCCATGGCGAAACGGTGGGCACCTTGCATTTGTTCAGCCAGCAGTTCAGGGTGGCCGATGAGCGCATGGCCGATGTGCAGGCCCGGGCCGTGCGGTTTGCCGAAACGCTGAAGCTGGCCTTGAGCAACCTGATGTTGCGCAACTCCCTGCACGACCAGGCCATGACCGACTCCTTGACCGGCCTGCACAACCGCCGCTTCATGGACGAATGCCTGGGCAACGAGTTGCAGCGCGTGCGCCGCGACCATGGCGTGGTGTCATTGGCCATGATCGACATCGATCACTTCAAACAGTTCAACGACAGCCGTGGCCACGACGCTGGTGACGTGGTCTTGAAAGCTGTCGCCGGCGTCCTGCTGGAATGCATCCGGGGCTATGACATCGCCTGCCGCTATGGCGGCGAGGAAATGGCGCTGGTGCTGCCCGGTTGCGAGCAGGGCGACGCCGTGTTGCGCATGGAGCAAATCCGCCAGGCCATTGAAAACCTTGAAGTGCACCACGATGGCGTGCTGATGCCCAAGGTGACCATTTCAGCGGGGGTGGCGCAGGCCGTCGGGGGCAATTCCGAGACGCTGATTCGCTGGGCGGATGAAGCGCTGTACCAAGCCAAGCGCATGGGGCGCAACCAGGTGCGGGTGTCCAGCAAAACCGGACTGGCGGTGGTAACCGACCTGGGCGAGCTGGACCCCTTGGAGCAGGTCAACCGAGGCTGAGGCTAGTCGTCCAGCGGCCGTGTCGAAGCCAGGGCGTGGGCGGTGAGGGCTTCCAGCGGGATCACCTCAAGAGCCTGTTCATGCGTGGACTCCAGCACCACCGGCGGCGCGATGCCGGCTTGCCAGGCTTCCAGCCATCGGCTGGCGCACAGGCACCAACGATCCCCCGGCTTCAAACCCGGGAAACGCGCCTCGGGGATGGCTGTGCTCAGGTCATTGCCCTGGCTGGCCGAGAAGGCCAGAAACTCGGCCGTCACCTTGACGCAAACCACGTGCAGGCCCACATCATCCCGGCGCGTTCGACAGCAACCATCCCGGAAAAAACCGGTCACTGGCGCGTAAGAGCAACCCCTTAAAGGGCCGCCCAGAACATTGCGAGCACTGGCGAGGTCAATGGCCATGGTCAGGACGGTGTGCGCTTCATCAGGGTCATCGCCGTGCCGATCAGGGCCGAGACCTCGCTCATGTTGCCCGGAACAATCATCGTGTTGTTCTTCTGGGCCAATTGGGCATACGCCTCGACGGCTTTCTCGGCCACCTTGAGGTTCACGGCATCCTGACCACCGGGTTGCTGAATGGCAGCGGCGATCTTGCGGATGGCGTCGGCGGTGGCATCGGCCACGGCGGTGATGGCGGCGGCCTCACCTTGGGCCTTGTTGATCTCGGCCTGTTTTGCGCCCTCTGACCGGGCGATGAAGGCTTCGCGCTCGCCGGTGGCGATGTTGATCTGCTCCTGGCGGCGCCCCTCGGAGGCGGCGATCAAGGCCCGCTTTTCACGTTCGGCCGTGATCTGCGCCTGCATGCTGCGCAGAATCTCAACCGGCGGGGTCAGGTCCTTGATTTCGTAGCGCAGAACCTTCACGCCCCAGTTCAAGGCGGCTTCATCCAGCGCATTGACGACGCCGGTGTTGATCACGGCGCGTTCTTCAAAAGTCTTGTCCAGCTCCATGCGGCCAATGACCGAGCGCAGCGTGGTTTGTGCCAGCTGGGTGATGGCCATCACATAGTTGGAGGCGCCATAGCTGGCCCGCATCGGGTCGGTCACCTGGAAGTAAAGGATGCCGTCCACCTGCAGTTGCGTGTTGTCTTTGGTGATGCAAACCTGGCTGGGCACGTCCAGCGCGATTTCTTTCAGCGAATGCTTGTAGCCCACCACGTCAACGAAGGGCAGGACCACGTTCAGGCCGGGCGTGAGGGTGGCGTGGTACTTGCCCAGGCGCTCCAGCACCCAGGCGTTTTGCTGGGGAACGACCTTGACCGACTTGGCGACGAAGATCACGGCCAGGACCAGGATGACGAGGGCGAATTCCATGTGCGCAGGCTTTCAGGGTTGTCAGATTTTGGCGAGGACCAGGGTGTTGCCTTCAACCGCCTGGATGCGGTGGGGGCCGCTTTGGGCTGGTGGTGTGCCCAGG
This sequence comes from uncultured Aquabacterium sp., assembly GCA_964554655.1. Classification (GTDB taxonomy): domain Bacteria; phylum Pseudomonadota; class Gammaproteobacteria; order Burkholderiales; family Burkholderiaceae_C; genus Aquabacterium. Next base: position 27,577 of record CAZKPN010000012.1, read on the forward strand.
TAGCGGGCATCCCAGTCGGCACCGCGGTAGTGGACACGCGTGCGCCCGTCAGCCGACCACTGCGCCACCTCCACGGTCTGGCCCAGGTCAAGGTGCAGGTCAGGGTTGGCACGGCCCTCGCTTTGGGCGTGGTCCTTACCGCGCTGCCGTTTGAGGTGCCAGCCCAGTGCGGCCACACCGCCCACCACAGCGGCGATCAGCATCTGGGTGGATTGGGGATGACCCATCTGGGCGCTGATCGCCGCCGCCGCCGCGCCCAGAGCGAGCATCAGCAGGTAAAACGTGCCAGTCAACAATTCCAGCCCGACGATCACGCCGGCCGCAATCCACCAAAGGGTTGTGTCACTCATGGGCGCAGTGTACGGCGCCTGTGTCAGTTTTCATGCGACTGTCATCCACAGTGCTCGCAGAAGTCCTACACTTCGCGCTTTCGCGTTTTCCGGGCTTCTGCCCGACTTTGCCCACAGGGGTTTTGGCCATGCTGCGTTTCCGTTTTCCCATCGTCATCATCGACGAAGATTTCCGCTCAGAAAACACCTCGGGCCTGGGCATCCGCGCCCTGGCCGACGCCATCGTGAAAGAGGGTTTCGAGGTGCTGGGCGTGACCAACTACGGCGACCTGTCGCAGTTCGCGCAGCAGCAAAGCCGGGCCAGCGCCTTCATCCTGTCGATCGACGACGAAGAGTTCGGCGCGGGCTCCAAGGGAGAGGTCGATTCGGCCCTCAAGGCCTTGCGCGCTTTCGTCAGCGAGATCCGCTTCAAGAATGCGGACATCCCCATCTACCTGTATGGCGAGACGCGCACTTCGCAGCACATCCCCAACGACATTCTGCGCGAGCTGCACGGCTTCATCCACATGTTCGAGGAGACGCCCGAGTTCCTGGCGCGTCACGTCATCCGTGAGGCCAAGAGCTACCTCGACTCGCTGGCGCCGCCTTTCTTCAAGGCGCTGATGGACTATGCGCAAGATGGCTCTTACTCCTGGCATTGCCCCGGCCACTCGGGTGGCGTGGCGTTTTTGAAAAGCCCGGTGGGCCAGATGTTCCACCAGTTCTATGGCGAGAACATGCTGCGCGCCGACGTGTGCAACGCGGTGGAAGAGTTGGGCCAGTTGTTGGACCACACCGGCCCAGTGGCCGCGTCCGAGCGCAACGCGGCGCGCATCTTCAACGCCGACCACTGCTTCTTCGTCACCAACGGCACGTCCACGTCCAACAAGATGGTGTGGCACCACACGGTGGCCCCGGGTGATGTGGTGCTGGTGGACCGCAACTGCCACAAGTCCATCCTGCACGCGATCATCATGACGGGCTCGATTCCCGTGTTCCTGACGCCCACGCGCAACCACTTCGGCTTGATCGGCCCGATCCCGCAAAGCGAGTTCACCAAGGCCTCGATCGAGAAAAAGATCAAGGCCCACCCGCTGCTCAAGGGCGTGGACCCCAAGAAGGTCAAGCCGCGCATTTTGACGATCACGCAGAGCACGTATGACGGCGTGCTCTACAACACCGAGACCATCAAGGGCATGCTTGACGGCTGGATCGACAACATCCACTTCGACGAAGCCTGGTTGCCGCACGCCGCCTTCCACAGCTTCTATGGCGAGTTCCACGCCATGGGCAAGGACCGCGTGCGCCCCAAGCAGGCGGTGGTCTATGCCACGCAATCCACCCACAAGTTGCTGGCCGGCATCAGCCAGGCCTCGCAAGTGCTGGTGCAGGATGCGCAGAACACCAAGCTGGACACGCACCTGTTCAACGAGGCCTACCTGATGCACACCTCCACCAGCCCGCAGTACGCCATCATCGCCAGTTGCGATGTGGCCGCGGCCATGATGGAGCCTCCGGGCGGTACCGCGCTGGTCGAGGAAAGCATCCGCGAGGCGGTGGACTTCCGCCGCGCCATGCGCAAGGTGGACAAGGAGTTCGGCAAGGACTGGTGGTTCAAGGTCTGGGGGCCGGACAAGCTCACCAAGGACGACGTGGGCTCGCCCGACGACTGGGTGCTCAAGGGCAATGCCAAGTGGCACGGCTTTGGCGACCTGGCCGATGGGTTCAACATGCTCGACCCGATCAAGTCGACCATCATCAACCCGGGTCTGGATGTGTCGGGCAAGTTCGCCGAAACGGGCATCCCCGCCAGCATCGTCACCAAGTACCTGGCCGAGCACGGCGTGGTGGTCGAGAAGACCGGCCTGTACTCGTTCTTCATCATGTTCACCATCGGCATCACCAAGGGCCGCTGGAACACGCTGCTGACCGCCTTGCAGCAGTTCAAGGACGACTATGACAAGAACCAGCCGATGTGGCGTGTGCTGCCCGAGTTTTGCGCCAAGTGGCCGATGTATGAACGCGTGGGCCTGAGCGACCTGTGCCAGCGCATCCACCAGATGTACGCCAAGAGCGACATCGCGCGCCTGACGACCGAGATGTACTTGTCGGATCTGCAGCCCGCGATGAAGCCTAGCGAGGCTTACGCCTACATCGCCCACCGCAAGACCGAGCGGGTGGAGATCGAGCAACTGGAAGGCCGCGTCACGACCGCCTTGCTGACGCCTTACCCGCCCGGCATTCCCTTGCTGATCCCCGGTGAGCGCTTCAACAAGAAGATCGTGGACTACCTGCGCTTCGCCCGTGATTTCAACCGCATGTTCCCAGGCTTCACCACCGACGTGCACGGGCTGGTGGCTCAGGCCAACGAGGCCGGCGAGATTTGCTACTACGTGGATTGCGTCAAGGACGAAGGTTGAGCAGCCTTAACCTCTGAGGGTTCAGGGTAGCCAGAGCTCGAAACTGGCGCCGCCTTCCGGGCGGTTGATCAGCGTTACCCGGCCTTCGCGGCCGTCGCAACGGTGGGCCTTGGCCACGGCCTCGCACAAGGCGGTGCCCAGCCCGGTGGATTGGTCGGAGGGGTCGATGGCACCCAGGCCGGGGCCGTCGTCGTCAATGCTCAGCACGAGGTAGCCATCCTGCTCTCGAGCGCCCATGACCACTTGGTGTCGGCTGAAGCGAACGGCGTTGTGAAGCGCGGCTTCCAGCGCCATGTAGACCAGGCGCCGGTCCAGGTACCAGAAAGAAGGCATGCCGCTGCCGTCATCTTTCAAGGTCACCTTGGCCGTGCCTGGCGTGATCAGGCGCTTGAGCGCGGCCGTGTGCAGCAGCGACTTCAGCATGTCGAGCGGCGACTCGTCCTCGCTGTGCACCTTCAGGCCATCGCCCGCGCCATACACGGTCAGGAACTGCACGAACTGCCTGCGCAACTCGGTGCAGTGCACGTAGGCGCTCTGGGCCAGGCCGGGGTCCGGCTGGTCGATCAGGGCTTCCAGCTCGCTTTCAAGGGTGCCCAGTGCATTCTTCAAATCGTGCGCGATGAGGGCAAAGGAGGCGGTTTCCATGGCGGCGTCTTCAGGCTCAGTGAGGGGCCGAGGCGGTTTCCATGCTGGCCAGGGTCTCTCGGAAGTAGCGCTTCATCATGGTCACGCGGTCGTTGGCGGGCAAGAGCTGTTCCAGGCGGCTCAGGTACAGGCGCACACGTTCGACCATGCTGTGGTTGTGCTCCTTCTTCAGCCGCAAGGCCATGCAGTTGATCTGAGCGGCCTGCAATAGCACCCCGGTGTTTTCCGGGTAGTCGCGCACGGCGGTTTCAATGGCGGCCACGGCTTCGTCGATCTTGCTGTCGCGCAGCAGCTTGCGCGCGTCCTGCACGCGGGTCTGCATGGCAGCCGAGGCGGTGTTGATGATGCGGTCGATCTTGTCTTCGTGGCCCGTGTTGCGCAGGGCGTTGCCGATCATCTGCTTGGTTTTGGGGTTCTCGTGGTCCGAGCTGACGGCGGTGGCCAGCAAGGCCAGGCCTTCTTCCTCATGCCCGGCCATCAGCTCGGCCTTGGCCAGGGCGATGGTGGCGAAGTCGGCCTTGCCTTTGCGCAGGGTTTCGCGGGCGCGTTTGAGTGTTTTTTCAGCTTCGTCTGGTGTACCGGCTTTGACTTGCGCTTGCACCTGAATGGCCAGGGCCACACTGCCAAAGGCGGGCAGGTTGCGGTAAAGGCTGTTGCCGTCGGCCAGCAGCTTCAAGGCTTCGGCTGATTCGCCCATGTCGACCATGGCCTGCGCCAGCAACAAGGTGTCCTGGGGCTGCGCGATCACCGAACCCTTGGTGGCCTTGGCCACTTTCTGCATGCATTCCTTGGCGGTGTCCAGGTCGCCATTGCGGTAGGCACTTTCGCCCAGCAGGCGTTGGCGCCTGGCCGAGGGCACCACGGTGGCCGCATCCCGCAAGACCCACATGGCGCCTTGCGCGTCGCCCTGGGCTTCCATCGATTCGGCGACCACGTCATAGGCCGCCACGTTTTTCTCGCCTTCGGGGGTCTGGATGATGTCCTGGGCCAATTGCTTGGCTTCGTCGAACTGACCTGCCGCCTTGTGCGCGCGGGCCAGGCCCAGTTGCGCCCAGGCCAGGTTGGCGCGCTTGTCCAAGGCCTGCCGGTAGGTCTGCTTGGCTTCTTCGTGCTTGCCCAGTTGCAGCAGGGTTTTGCCCTTGATCTGCAAGGCGGCCATCATCCAGCGGTTTTCGGCTTTCAGAAGCTGGTCGCAGGCCTGGACCGCGCCCAGCAGGTCGTCTTTGGCCAGTTTTTGGGTGATGGGCAGCAGGACATCGCGCTTTTCAAGCAAGGCCTTCAGGCGATCTTCGATGTGGCTGGCGGTGATGGGTTTGAGCAGGTAGGCGTCTGGGTGGTGCTCGGTGGCGGCGGCCACCGAGGCATAGCCGCTTTCGGCGGTCACCATGAAAAACAGGCAGTCCACGGGCAGCAGGTTGGTGTCGCGCAGGTGCTCGAACAACTGCTGGCCATCGGTTTTCTGGTTCAGGTTGTAGTCACACAGGATGAGGTTGTAGCGGCGGCTCCTGATCTGGCGCGCGGCGTCTTCCGCGTTGGCTGCCACGTCAACCCGGGTGATGCCCAGCTGCCCCAACTGGCCACGCAAGGTGGTTTGCTGCACCGACATGTCGTCGATGACCAGGGCCTGAAGGTTGGAAAACGGAGTTTGAGTTGCCATGAAAATTACCTGCATTCCTGTGGCTGGAACCACGCTGTATTTCGCATTTCGGCATTTCAGGCGCACAACTTGAGCTTCATGCACCAACTGTGCACAGATCTTGCGTAAGCCGGTTCATCCCCTTTTTGCCTCTCTGGAGTTTTGCCAAATGACCTTGTCCAAGCTGTTCCGTCAATTTCTCCTGATCCCAATCGCTGGCGTGAGCCTGTGCCAGGCGGCCACGCCCATCAAATTTCAGCTGGACTGGCGTTTCGAAGGGCCTTCGGCTTTGTTCTTGCAGCCCGTGGCCAAGGGGTACTTCAAGCAAGCTGGTCTGGACGTGAGCGTGGATGCCGGCAATGGATCGGGCGGCACGGTCACCCGCGTGGCCTCGGGCTCGTACGACCTGGGCTTTGCCGACATGGCCGCGCTGATGGAGTTCCACGCGAACAACCCGGACGCCCCCAACAAGCCCGTGGCCATCATGATGGTCTACAACAACACCCCGGCCGCCGCGTTTGCCCTCAAGGCTTCGGGCATCAAGACGCCCGCCGATCTGGCTGGCAAGAAGTTGGGGGCTCCCGTGTTTGACGCTGGCCGCAAAGCCTGGCCCATCTTTGCCAAAGCCAACAAAGTGGGGGCGGTGACTTGGACCAGCATGGACCCGGCCTTGCGCGAAACCATGTTGGTGCGGGGCGATGTCGATGCCATCACCGGTTTCTCATTCACATCCATGCTGAACCTGGAAGCCCGGGGCGTCAAGCCTCAGGACATCGTGGTGCTGCCTTACGCGCAATACGGGGTGAAGCTGTACGGCAACGCCATCATCGCGTCGCCCCGCATCCTCAAAGAGAACCCCGAGGCCGTGAAGGCGTTTTTGCTCGCGTTCACCAAAGGCGTCAAAGAGGTGCTGGCCAATCCTGATGCCAGCATCGAGTCGGTCAAGGCCAGAGACGGCATCATCAATGTGGAGGTTGAAAAGCGCCGCCTCAAGATGGCCATCGATCAGGTGGTCAACAGCCCGGATGCCCGCGCGGAAGGGTTTGGCCAGGTGAAACTGCCGCGCTTGTCGCTGATGGCGTCTCAGGTGGCCGATGCGTTCAGCACCAAGTCGCGCGTGAACCCGGATGCCGTCTGGACGCCAGCCTACCTGCCGTCCAGTGCCGAGCTGAACGTGCTGCCTGCCAAGAAGTGAGTGCCGAACGATGAGCACATTTGTCGATTTCAAGAACGTCTGGCTGGCCTACAACGAGGCCTTGCTGGCGCAACAGCAGTTCGCGGTGGAGGACGTCAGCCTGAGCATCCGCGAGGGCGAGTTCGTCGCCATCGTGGGCCCATCGGGCTGCGGCAAATCCACCTTCATGAAGCTGACCACCGGCTTGAAGATGCCCTCACGGGGCAGCATCACGATCGGCGGTCAACCCGTCACCGGGCCCTTGAAGATCACCGGCATGGCCTTTCAGGCGCCATCGCTGCTGCCTTGGCGGACCACGGTGGACAACGTGCTGTTGCCGCTGGAGATCGTCGAGCCTTACCGTTCGAACTTCCGGGCCAAGCGGGCCGAGTACGAAGCCAAAGCTCGGGCCTTGCTGCAAAGCGTGGGCCTGGGTGGCTATGAAGACAAATTCCCCTGGCAGTTGTCAGGTGGCATGCAGCAGCGCGCCAGCATCTGCCGCGCGCTCATCCACGAGCCCAAGATGCTCTTGCTGGACGAGCCCTTTGGCGCCCTGGACGCCTTCACCCGCGAAGAGTTGTGGTGCGCCTTGCGCGACCTGCAAGCCCAGCGCGGCTTCACCGTGATCCTGGTGACCCACGACTTGCGTGAAGCCGTGTTCCTGGCGGACACGGTCTACGTGATGAGCCGCAGCCCGGGCCGTATCCTGGCCAAGCGCGAGATCGAGCTGCCGCGTCCGCGCGATCTGGAAGTGACTTACACGCCCGAGTTCACCAACATAGTGCATGAATTGCGTGCGCACATTGGTGCCATGCGCAAGCCCACGTCCATGGCGGCCTCGCCGGAGGTGGCGCAATGACGATGAAGTTGAGTTCTTCCCAGCTGGAGCGCTGGGCACCCTGGGGCCTGTTGCTGATCATCCTGCTGCTTTGGCAGCTGGTGTGCAGTGCCTTTTCGGTGTCCGAGTACATCTTTCCCAGCCCGACGCGCATTGCACAGCAACTGGTTGAGTTCCATTCCGAGATCCTCAAACATGCCTGGCGCACCTTCTGGGTGACGATGGTCGGCTTTGGCATCGCCATCGTGGTGGGCGTGTTGCTGGGTTTCCTGGTGGGCAGTTCGCGCCTGGCCTATTCGGCGATCTACCCGCTGATGACGGCTTTCAATGCTTTGCCCAAGGCGGCCTTCATCCCGATTCTGGTGGTCTGGTTCGGCATTGGTGTGGGCCCGGCGGTGCTGACCGCCTTCCTGATCAGCTTCTTTCCCATCATGGTCAACATTGCCACCGGCCTGGCCACGCTGGAGCCCGAGCTGGAAGACGTGCTGCGGGTGCTGGGCGCGCGCCGTTGGGATGTGCTGATCAAGGTGGGGCTGCCACGCTCCATGCCTTACTTTTATGGTTCGCTGAAGGTGGCCATCACCTTGGCGTTTGTTGGCACCACCGTGTCGGAGATGACGGCCTCGAACGAAGGCATTGGCTACCTGCTGATCTCGGCCGGTTCATCCATGCAGATGGGCCTGGCATTTGGCGGGTTGATGGTGGTGGGCGCCATGGCCATGATCATGTACGAGCTGTTCTCGGTGATCGAAACCCGCACCACGGCTTGGGCACACCGCAGCAACCAGAATCACTGAAGCACCATTGAAAAAGGCACCCGAGGGTGCCTTTTTTTGCTTCACGTCACTTGAAGATGTTCTTCACCCGATCGGTCCAGCTTTTGCTGTTGGGTGAGTGCTTCTCGCCGCCTTTCTTGAACGACTCGTCCAGCTCTTTCAGCAGCTTGCGCTGGTGCTCGGTCAGCTTGACGGGCGTCTCAACGGCGATGTGGCAGTACAGGTCGCCCGGGTAGCTGGCCCGGATGCCCTTGATGCCCTTGCCGCGCAGGCGGAAGGTCTTGCCGTGCTGCGTGCCTTCAGGGATGTCGATCTCGGCTTTGCCGCCCAGCGTGGGCACTTCGATCGAACCGCCCAGCGCAGCCGAGGTCAGCGGGATCGGCACATTGCAGTGCAGGTCGTCGCCATCGCGCTCGAAGATCTCGTGCTGCTTGATGCGGATCTCGATGTACAAGTCGCCAGCGGGGCCGCCATTGGTGCCGGGCTCGCCATTGCCTGCCGAGCGGATGCGCATGCCTTCGTTGATGCCGGCCGGGATCTTGACTTCCAGCGTCTTGGTCTTCTTGACACGGCCTTGGCCGCTGCAAGTGACGCACGGCTCGGGGATGACCTTGCCGGTGCCTTGGCAGTGAGGGCAGGTTTGCTGCACGCTGAAAAAGCCCTGACGCATGTGCACATTGCCCGCGCCATTGCAGGTGGGGCAGGTCTTGGCGCTGGTGCCAGGCTTGGCGCCGGTGCCGCTGCAGGTGACGCAGTCTTCCCAGCTGGGGATGCGGATCTGCGTGTCCTTGCCGGTGGCCGCTTCTTCCAGCGTGATTTCCATCGCGTAGGACAAGTCGCTGCCGCGGTAGACCTGGGGCCCGCCGCCACGCCGACCACCACCACCTTGGCCGCCTTGACCAAAGATGTCGCCAAAAATGTCGCCAAAGGCGTCGGCAAAGCCGCCAAAGCCTTCTGCGCCGGGGCCGCCACGGCCGCCCATGTTCGGATCCACGCCCGCGTGGCCGAACTGGTCGTAGGCCGCGCGTTTCTTGGCGTCCGAGAGCATCTCGTAGGCTTCTTTGCCCTCTTTGAACTTCTCTTCGGCGTCCTTGGACTTGTCACCCTGATTGCGGTCGGGGTGATGCTTCATGGCCAGCTTGCGGTAGGCCTTCTTGATGTCTTCCTCGGAGGCGCCTTTGGCGAGTCCCAGAACTTCGTAGTAATCGCGTTTCGTCGCCATGATGCTTTCAGGCTGTGAGTGACAAGGGGCACAGGGGTGGGGGATTGTCCCTCACACGTCTGTGCCCCAAAAAGCTCAAAGAAAAGACGTTCAGTCCTTCTTGACTTCCTTGAACTCGGCGTCCACGACGTTGTCGTCGGCAGGCTTGGCTTCAGAAGCACCTTCGGCCGCGCCACCAGGCGCGCTGCCTGCGGCACCCTGGGCAGCTTGCATGTCGGCGTACATCTTCTCGCCCAACTTCTGGCTGGCCGTCATCAGGGCGTTGGTCTTGGCCTCGATGTCGTCCTTGTCGTCGCCCTTGATGGCTTCGTCAACGTCCTTGATCGCGGCTTCGATCTTTTCCTTTTCAGCGGCGTCCAACTTGTCGCCGTACTCGGTCAGCGACTTGCGCACGCTGTGAACCATGGCATCGCCCTGGTTCTTGGCCTGCACCAGCTCGACCTTCTTCTTGTCGTCGACGGCGTTCAGCTCGGCGTCCTTCACCATCTTCTGGATCTCGTCCTCGGTCAGGCCCGAGTTCGCCTTGATGGTGATCTTGTTTTCCTTGCCGGTGCCCTTGTCCTTGGCGCCCACGTGCAGGATGCCGTTGGCGTCGATGTCGAACGACACTTCAATTTGCGGCGTACCGCGTGGTGCGGGCGGGATGCCCTCCAGGTTGAACTCGCCCAGCATCTTGTTGCCGGTGGCCAACTCACGCTCGCCCTGGAACACCTTGATGGTCACGGCAGGCTGGCTGTCTTCGGCCGTCGAGAAGGTCTGCGCGAACTTGGTGGGGATGGTCGTGTTCTTGGCGATCATCTTGGTCATCACGCCGCCCATGGTCTCGATGCCCAGCGACAGCGGGGTCACGTCCAGCAGCAGCACGTCGGTGCGGTCACCGGCCAGCACCTGGCCTTGGATGGCGGCGCCCACGGCCACGGCTTCGTCAGGGTTCACGTCCTTGCGGGGATCCTTGCCGAAGAACTCTTTCACCTTCTCTTGAACCTTGGGCATGCGGGTCATGCCGCCGACCAGGATCACGTCCTGGATGTCGGCCACGTTCACGCCAGCGTCCTTGATGGCCATGCGGCAAGGCGCGATCGTGCGTTCGATCAGCTCTTCGACCAGCGACTCCAGCTTGGCGCGGGTCAGCTTCACGTTCAAGTGCTTGGGACCGGAGGCATCGGCCGTGATGTAGGGCAGGTTGACGTCGGTCTGCGAGTTGCTCGACAGCTCGATCTTGGCCTTTTCAGCGGCTTCCTTCAGGCGTTGCAGGGCGAGCACGTCCTTGGTCAGGTCAACGCCCTGGTCCTTCTTGAACTCGGCCACGATGAAGTCGATGATGCGCTGGTCAAAGTCTTCGCCGCCCAGGAAGGTGTCGCCGTTGGTCGACAGCACTTCGAATTGCTTTTCGCCATCCACGTCGGCGATTTCGATGATGGACACGTCAAACGTGCCACCGCCCAAGTCATACACGGCGATCTTGCGGTCGCCCGTGCTGGTCTTGTCCAGGCCAAAGGCCAGGGCGGCTGCAGTGGGTTCGTTGATGATGCGCTTGACGTCCAGGCCCGCAATGCGGCCGGCATCTTTGGTGGCTTGGCGCTGTGCGTCGTTGAAGTACGCGGGCACGGTGATGACGGCCTCGGTCACTTCTTCGCCCAGGTAATCCTCGGCGGTCTTTTTCATTTTGCGCAGGATGTCGGCGCTGATCTGCTGCGGGGCCATTTTCTTGCCGCGCACTTCCACCCAGGCGTCGCCGTTGTCGGCCGCCGCGATGGTGTAAGGCATCAGTTCGATGTCCTTCTGGACTTCTTTTTCAGTGAACTTGCGGCCAATCAGGCGCTTGACGGCGTACAGCGTGTTGCGCGGATTGGTGACGGCCTGGCGTTTGGCGGAGGCGCCAACCAGCACTTCGCCGTCTTCCTGGTAGGCAATGATCGACGGCGTGGTGCGGGCACCTTCGCTGTTTTCGATCACTTTGGGGGTGTTGCCTTCCATGATGGACACGCACGAGTTCGTGGTGCCCAAGTCAATACCGATAATCTTGCCCATGTTCTAGCTCCTTGGAAACTTCAATTCAGTTGTTCGTCATTTGCGTCTGTTTGGCGGGGTTTCAAGGCCTTTGGGCGGGTTCTTTGCGTTTTTTCGCGTTTTGGGCCGCCAGGCACCGCCGACGCTTTACTTTGGCGCGGCCACCGTGACCAAGGCCGGGCGCAATACGCGGTCGTTGATCAGGTATCCCTTTTGCAGCACGCCCACCACGGTATTGGCCTCTTGGTCGGCGGGCACCATGCTGATGGCTTGGTGCTGATGCGGATCAAATTTGGCACCGGTGGCGGGATTGATCTCGATCACTTTGTTGCGCTCCAGGGCCGCACTCAACTGCCGCAAGGTGGCCTGAACGCCTTCCATCACGGTTTCGATGGGCGTGTCTGGCTTGGACAGTTGTGTGGTGATGGCGGCTTCCAGGCTGTCCTTGACCGGCAACAGGCTGTCGGCGAAGGACTCAACCGCGAACTTGCGGGCCTTGGAGATTTCGTCATCGGCACGGCGGCGGGTGTTTTCCGCCTCGGCCTTGGCACGCAGGTAAGCATCCGAGACCTCGGTGTGCTTGGCGTGCAGTTCTGCCAGTTGCTGCTCGATGCTGGACTCAAGCGGCTCGGCGCCGCCGGGGGCGGCATCGACCGGATCAAGGTTTTCGGCGTTCGCGGGCGTGTCGCTCATGGTGTTTGTTGGATTTAATGAGGGTGAGTCAATCGAAGCCCAGCAGATCTCGGGGCGACGGGCAGGGTTTCAAGACCCTGGGTTAGAAATATTTAATCGTCGACGCCGGCGCTCCAGCGGTTCCAGTCGGCCAATTGCCGCCGGTCGCGCTTGGTAGGGCGGCCCTGATCGATGGCCAGCGCGGGGTCGGGCTGGGTGCGGCGCTCCTCGGCGTGGCGTTCGCGGCGGGCGATGCTGTCGGGCGTTTCTTCGTACATCGTCTGGGCCACGGGCGCGCCGCCGCGCACGCTGCTGAGTGTTTTGACGATGACGGTGCGCACCAGGGTGCCTTGGCGCAGGTCGATGCGGTCACCGATCTTCAGGTCGCGCGAAGGCTTGGCCACGATCTCGTTGACCTGGACCCGGCCTTTGTCGATGTCGTCAGCGGCCAAGCTGCGCGTCTTGTAAAAGCGCGCGGCCCACAGCCATTTGTCCAGACGTAATTTGTCGCTCATGTCGCAAGTATTTTTCCAGCCCGCCAGTGTACTCACCCCGGCGTGCCAGGTTTTGCGACGACAATGTTGCCCAGCGGTGCCCACAGCGGGCGCCAGAGGACCAAAAGTGGCAAAACCCAACTATCAGTTTGAAAAGCGTCAGCGCGAGCTGGCCAAGAAGAAGAAGAAAGAAGAAAAAACCCAGCAACGCCGCAGCGGCACGGGTGAGCCTGGTGCCCCCGACGCTGACGCCGACCAAGGTACTGCCGAGGGCACCACGCCCGACAACGCCGAATCCGGCGACAACAGCGGCGCGGCGCCTCAGGCCGAAGCCTCAGCCTGATGTCGATTGCGCCCTGGCCTTGGCCCGCGTCACGATGCGGGCGGGGTCCAGGGCATCGCGCAGAGGGGCCTCGATCGGGCACGGGCTGCCCGTGACCCACGAGGCCAGCAGTTCCCCTGCCAAGGCGGCCCAGGTGATGCCCCTTGAGCCGAATCCCGTGATGATGTAGACCCCGCCGTGTTCATCGCGCAGTCGGGGTATCAGCCGTGGTTGATCCATCCTGGGCGCTCTTTGCCCGACAACAGGCGGTGGGGCATCGGCCAAAGGCAGCGCGCCCACATAGGGCAGGCTATCAGGCGTGCTGGCCCGCCAGCCCACCCGGCCTTGCAGGTCATTGGGCATGGCATTGGCCACGCTCGCCTGGGGCAGGCTGCCCAGTTGAAAGGCCTGTTCCAGGTTGTGGGCATGGTCCGCCTCGCGAACATGGGGGTCCAGGTCGTCCACATCGCTGGTGGCGCCAAACAACAATCGTCCCTCATGGGCAGGCAATGCATAGCCGGCGCCTGCGACGGGGAGGTGGGGGGCGCTGATGCCCTCGTGCACAGGCAGGCTGCTGATCTGACCACGCAGGCTTGACAGGGGCAAAGGCGCCACGCCGGGCAGCGCCTGAATCAGTGCGGAGGTGCCGCCCGCGCCCGCCATGATCACCACGGGCGCCTGGGCGATGACCTGATTTTGTGCGTCTTTTGCCTGCCAGGTGGCCTGGCCAGCCTGTGTGGTGCGGTGCAGTTGGTGCACGCCCTGACCAGGCAGGAACACGACCTCGGCATGGGTTTTGGCATCGGCCAGCAGGGCTTGAGCATAGCCAGCCGGGTCTAGCCAACCGCCTTGGTGGAACAGCCAGCCGCCGCTGGGGACCGGGATGTTCGCCTTGGCACGAGCCTGCGCCTGCTCTAGCCACTCCAGGTGCTCGGGCGGCAGGCCAAGGCGATGGAGTAAGGCTCGGGCCTCTGCCGCAACGGTGAGATTGTCCAGTCTGAGCAGGCCCTGGCATGCGCCTGCGAATTGGCCCTCGGCCAACATCGGCGCCACCACCGCCGCCGTGCGCAAGGCGGCCGCACGGTGGGCCCGGGCATGGAGGCCATCTTCGCCATGGACGATGCTGTGGAACAAGCCTGCGGGGTTGCCCGAGGCCCCTTTTGCTGGCGCCGCGTGGGTGTCAATCAGCGTGATTCGCCAGCCTTGTCGGGCCAGTGCCCAGGCGGCAGCGCAGCCGGCCAAGCCGGCGCCGATGACCAGGGCGTGCCGTTGCGCCGGTTCGATGTGCGTTGGCCACAAGCCGCCGGGCAAAGGAGGCGGGGTGTGGTGAGGCTTGAACAGAAAGTTCAGCGGATCTGTTTGAGGCGATGGTTCATGGGGGGGCTCGGCTTTGAAGCCGGACTGGCGCAGGCCTTCAAGCACATTCACGGCATTGCTCCGCGCCACAGCGGTGCACCTGGGCGCGGCCAGACGCGCCAAGCGCGACAGCCAGCCTTCATCGCCGTTGGGTGCCAACGGGGCCGGGGCCGCGCCCTCCAGCAAAAAGGCATCCACCCGTGCCACCAATTGAGGCACCAGGTCCGCGATTTCGCCCACACCCAGCAGCAAGGTGACTTGGCGGGCGGGGCCTTCGTCAAACACCAGGGTGTGCATCCCGGGTGTCAACACGGGCCAGTTTTGGGCCAGCTTTTTAGCCAAGGACTGCGTGTCGGGGGCATCGCTCAAGGCCGCCTTCAGTGGCGGTTGGGCATCCAGCGCGATGTAGACCAGACGCTGGCACCGGGTCGGATCGGCCAGCCAGGCGGCCCAGGTGCTCAAAAAGCGTTGACCCCGACCAAAGCTGGCCTCCAGGATGACGAAGTCACTTCGATGAGCCCAACGGGCGGGCAGGGCAGCGCCCGCCAGAAAAGCCATCTTGCTTATTGCGCCAACCAGCCGCCGTCCATGTTCCAGGCCACGCCGCGCACATTGTCGCCAGCCGAAGAACACATGAAAACGGCCAGGTCGCCCAACTGCGCGGGCGTCACGAACTGCAGCGAGGGCTGCTTTTCACCCAGCAGGCCGCGCTGTGCTTCTTCAAGAGTGACACCTTCGCGCTCGGCCTTGGCTTCGATCTGTTTTTGCACCAAAGGGGTCAACACCCAGCCGGGGCAGATGGCGTTGGCGGTGACGCCGGTGGTGGCCGTTTCAAGCGCCACCGCCTTGGTCAGGCCCACCAGGCCATGCTTGGCCGCCACATAGGCCGACTTGCCTGCCGAGGCCGCCAGGCCATGGGCCGAGGCCACGTTGATGATGCGGCCCCAGTTCTTGGCCCGCATGGCCGGCACCGCCAGGCGCATGGTATGAAAGGCCGAGCTGAGGTTGATGGCGAGGATGGCATCCCATTTTTCAACGGGGAAGTTCTCGACATTGGCCACGTGCTGGATGCCGGCGTTGTTGACCAGGATGTCCACGCCGCCAAATTCTGCGGTGGCGTAGGCCATCATGGCCTCGATCTCGGCGGGCTTGCTCATGTCGGCGCCGTGGTAGCCCACGCGGACGCCATGCGCTTTGCCGGCGGCCAACACTTCGGCCTTGGGCGCATCGACATCGCCAAAGCCGTTCAGAATGACGTTGGCGCCTTGGGCGGCCAGTTGATTCGCCATGCCCAAACCTATGCCGCTGGTCGATCCAGTGACGAGGGCGGTTTTTCCATTCAACATTCAGGGCCTCCTGTGGCAAGAACAAACACAATGTCGTACCGATTCCGATTATCTGCCGAGGCACTGCCATGACCAACCTGGATCACAACAATCTCACCAGCCCAACCTTGAATCACGTGGTGTGTCCAGGTGCAAGCAAGACGGATGCTCAGACCCACCGCATGGCGTATTGGTCTTGGGGCGACGAAGCCAATCCTCGCATCCTGATCTGCGTGCATGGCCTGAGCCGCCAGGGCCGCGACTTCGACGCCCTGGCCCAATCGCTGAGCACCCAATACCACGTGGTCTGCCCCGACGTGGTCGGGCGTGGGCATTCCGATTGGCTGGCTGCGCCGGGCGGCTACCAGGTCTTTTCATACGTGTCCGACATGGTGGCCCTGGTGCAGAAGCTGCGCGCCTCGCTGAAGGTGGAAAGCCCCTTGGAGATCGATTGGGTGGGCACGTCCATGGGCGGTTTGATCGGCCTGGGCTTTTCCACCTTGCCGCCAGAAGTGACCGGCGTGCGTGTCCGCAAGATGGTGCTCAATGACGTGGGTCCGCGTTTGCGCCACGATGCCCTGTTGCGCATTGGCGACTATCTGGGTCAGCCCAAGTACTTTGCCAATGAGCAAGAGGCCGCCGACTACCTGTGGACCATCTCCACCGGCTTTGGCCCGCACTCGCCTGAGCAGTGGCTGGCCTTGTCGCGCCCTTTGCTGCGCCCCAGGGCCGACGGCCCGGGCCTGCAATTGCATTACGACCCGGCCATTGCCGAGCCTTTCAAGTCCATGTCGGCCGAAGCGGCCACCAGTGGCGAGGCCGCCTTGTGGCAGGTCTACGATGGCCTGAAGTGCGAAGTGCTGTTGCTGCGCGGCAAGGACTCCGACCTGCTGGACCATGAGACCGCCCAAAGCATGACCCAGCGCGGCCCCAAAGCCCGCCTGGTGGAGTTCGAAGGCGTGGGCCATGCACCCACCCTGCAAGCCGCTGACCAGATCGCCACCATCAAGGACTTCTTGTTGGCATGAAGACAGGCATTCTTGATGCACCTCACGCGGCCATCGTAGACCTGGTCGATCTGAGCCTGCCCGAGCAGGATGGCAGCGCGGCCCATGCCCTGGCGCGCGCCCGTGCGTTTGCCGAGCCCTTGCTGGCCGGGCAGCTGTTCGACACCGGCGAGAACGCCTTGGCCCATGCCGATGGTGTCTCGCAGATCCTGTTGGGCATTGGCGCGCCGCCGTCCCTGCGCGCGGCCGCTTACCTGGTCTACGCCAGCGAGTACCTGACCCCGCCCGACGAGGTCATTGGCCGCGCCTTTGGCCCAGATGCTGCAGCCCTGGTGGCCCACACGCGCAAGTTGGTGCAGATCCAGCGCAATGCGCGTGACTCGCTGGGTGACGAGACCGATGGCCCTTTGCGCGTTGAACAGGTCGAGCGCATCCGCAAGATGCTGCTGGCTTTCTCACGCGACTTGCGTGTGGTGCTGATGCGCCTGGCCTCGCGCCTGCAAACACTGCGGCACTATGCCCAGACCAAACTGCCGTGTCCCAAAGCCTTGGCGCGCGAATCGATGCAGGTGTTCGCGCCGCTGGCGAGTCGCCTGGGCATTGGCCAGATCAAGTGGGAAATGGAAGATCTGTCCTTCCGTTTCCTGATGCCCGACATCTACCGCTCGATCGCACGCTCGCTGGACGAAAAGCGCCTGGAGCGCGAGCGCGATGTGGAGCGTGTGCGCCAGACCCTGGCCGATGCCTTGGCGCAAGCAGGGCTGCAGGCCCAGGTGCAGGGCCGCCCTAAACACCTGTACAGCATCTGGAAAAAGATGCAGGGCAAGAACCTGCCCATCGACCGCGTGTTCGACGTGCGGGCGCTGCGTGTGATTGTGGCCGACATCCCGGCCTGCTATGCCGCGCTAAGCCGCGCGCACGAGATCTGGCACCCCATGCCCGACGAGTTCTCGGACTACATCGCGCGGCCCAAGCCCAATGGCTACCAGTCGCTGCACACCGTGGTGCTGGGCGATGACGATAAGCCCATCGAGATCCAGATCCGCAGCCTGGCTATGCACGAGCACGCCGACAGCGGCGTGGCGGCCCATTGGGCCTACAAGGAAGCGGGGGCCAAAGGCTACGCCGGCATTCAGGTCGTGGGCGAGTTTGAAAGCCGGGTGGCCGCTGCGCGCAAGACGGTGTTGCGCCAACTGCTGGCCTGGGAGCGCGACCTGGCCGCGGCCGACGAAACCGAAGGCGGGGGCCCTGCCGGCCATGGCTACTTTGACGACCGCATCTACGTCTTCACGCCCGACGGCAAGATCATCGACCTGGTCCATGGCGCCACGCCTGTGGACTTTGCCTACACGCTGCACACCGACCTGGGGCACCGCTGCCGGGGCGCCAAGGTCGATGGCGTGATGGTGCCGCTGAACACCGCCTTGCAAAGTGGCCAGACGATCGAGATCGTGTCGACCAGAGAGGGTGGCCCATCGCTGGACTGGCTGAACCAGGACCTGGGCTATGTTCGTAGCCCCAGGGCTCGGGCCAAGGTGCGTGCCTGGTTCAACGCGCTGGCCCAGCAAAGCACCATTGCCAAGGGCCGTGAGCTGGTTGAAAAACTGCTGCAACGCGAGGGCAAGACCGCCACCAAGCTGGAAGACCTGGCGGCCGATCTGGGCTTTCGCAGCGCCGATGCCTTGTTCGATGTGGTCGGCAAGGACGAATTCTCGCTGCGCAACATCGAGCAATTGCTGCGACCGGCCGTGCCTGAGCAGGACCCGGATCAAGTCGTGGCGCAGCGCATCGCGCGCAGCGAGGCCGAGCTGGACCGCAGTGGCCATGGCCGTGGCGTGCTGGTGGTGGGCATGGATTCATTGCTGACGCAATTGGCCCGCTGTTGCAAGCCTGCGCCACCTGATGGCATTGGCGGTTACGTGACGAGAGGCAAGGGCGTGGCCGTGCACCGCTCTGATTGCAGCAACTTTCGCCAGATGGCCGGGCGGCATGGCGAGCGTGTCATCTCGGTGACCTGGGGGCAGCATGCCGCCGCTCAGACCGCGCACTACGCCGTGGATGTGCTGGTGGAGGCGCATGACCGCCCTGGCTTATTGCGCGATGTGTGCGATGCGCTGGCGCAGGGCAAGACCCACGTGGTGGCCATGAACAGCCAGACTCAGCGTGATCACACCACCATCACGCTCACGGTGCAGACATCGGACACCGCCAAACTGGGGCCGGTGCTCGCGCGTGTGGCACAAGTGAATGGCGTTTTGAAGGCGCGCCGAAAATAGACAAAAAGCCGTGCTATAGTAGCGGTCTTGAAGGCGCGTAGCTCAGCTGGTTAGAGCACCACCTTGACATGGTGGGGGTCGTTGGTTCGAGTCCAATCGCGCCTACCAAATTCGGTAGGAAGAAAGCCTGGTAGGTCAAAGACTTGCCGGGCTTTTGTGCTTAATTTGCCTTGGGCGGGGGAGGTAGCGGCTCCGACCACCCCGCCATTAACGGCATGCGGGTACGTTCGGCCTTGGCGAAAGCGTGCGCCTGGGCGCAATCGCGAGATTGGAACTGGCAAGTGCCATGATCGGATTTGCGCGGAGTTGCAGCCAGCATCAAGAGGGGCAAGACAAATCAAAGGCGATGGAAGTAATATTCATCCATGTTGGCCATTTGAGGGTTTACATTCCCGTCTGATTCGTCCACGCCATCCCGCACTTGACGATCAATCATCCTGCAGGGGCATCTCGCGCCAGATGCAAGCAAACGCGCGTCCCATGGCTTGGCTTTGCCTGAATGCTTAGAAGTCCCTTGATCTGGGTTGCGCGATGCCGCATGTGTCCTAGCCCACGTCCGCTCGCCATCGCGGCAGAGTCGAAACCAATCCCATCATCGTCAATGCACAACACCAAGCTGGCGCCACATTCAAGCATTTCCTCATAGGCCAGGCTGACGCGAACCCGCGTTGCCCGGGAGTGCTTGAGAACATTCGCAAGCGCTTCCTGCACGATGCGCAACACTTCCAAGGCCTGAGGCGCGTGCAACCAAGGCAGAGGTGGTATGTCCGCCATCTCCCATTCGATCACGATTCCGGCGCGCTCGAGCCTCTCACCGAGGCGATAGCGCAAGGTGGCCAGCAAAGTCACCAAGTCGTGGTCGATGGGTTCCAGCGAATCGATCACCAGCCGCAGATCATCGAGGCACTCCCGCAACACCTGCGCAGCCTCGTCAAGGCTCATCTGCCCCAACTCGATCATCTTCAGCGCCGAGATCAGCGACGCGCCCACACCGTCATGCATGTCGCGCAAGAGTCGCTGGCGCTCGCTCATGACACCGCGCTCGCGTTCAGCCTCCTGCAGTTCCGCCTGTTTCAGGCCGAGTTGTTGGGACAGTGATTCAACCTCGCGCCGCTGGTGGATTCTGTCCAGCATGTTGGCATGAAGCGTGAGGCCATGTCGCCAGATGAACAGTTCTAGGCCGAAGACGACGGCGGCTGCCAAAGGAAGCTGCGCATGCCACAGCATCACCGCCGGGACGATGAACAGCGCGGGAAGACAGATGGCAAGCAAGGTACCCACAGAGACACTCGCGCCAGCCGAGCCCAGCGTGATCATTGCGGACGCGAGCGCTGCCATGATCTGAATGGCAGGTGTTGCAGGAAGCCACCACGCGAGAGAAGACCAAAGAATGCCAACTCCCAAGGACAGGCACAGTGTCCCAATCCACCAAACTTCGAAGATGTGTTTGCTTGACCGCCTCTTGTCGTACAGATAGCAAATCACGGCCATCGTCGCGTAGAGCGACCACCCCATGCCGGCCCAAAGCCACAGCGAACTGGCCGGCGAGAACAGCTTGAAAGCCCAGGCGACGATCAAGTTCATCAATGCCGCGCCCAACAATGAACTGCGCCAGGAGCCAAAGTTCACATGAAGCAATTCGATTTGTGCTTCGTCGCCCATGCCGAAAATCGACTTCAGCCGGCTCCGGGTGTTGTAAAGGGGGACAGTCGAGTTCATCGCGCAATCAAGCCGGTTCGTTGAGCTTTGACGATTGCCTCGACCTTGCCGTGAACCTGAAGCTTTCGGTAAGTTCGCTTCACGTAGGTCAACACAGTCTGGCGTGACACGCCCATCATCTTGGCGATCTCGTCATGGGTGTTGCCCTTCGAGATCATCAGCAACACCTTGTGCTCCTGCGGCGACAGTGCCTGAGGAACATCTTCTTCGATTTCATCCTTGGCTTGCGCGGCCGCGCTTGGGGCGGCGAATCGAGTCAGAAGTTGCCTCGCGATCACCGGGCTGATGGGGCTGCCGCCGGCGTGCAGTGCTCGGATGTGATCGGCCAGTTCGCCGTTGCTCGCATCCTTGAGCAGGTACCCTGTCGCGCCCGCCTCGATGGAGGCGATGACGTGTCGCTCATCACCGAACACAGTGATGACCATCACGTCGCATGCCGGTAGGTGCTCTGCCGCGTGCCGGATCAAATCCAACCCGCTGCCGCTGGGAAGCCCCAAGTCGACCAAGAGGATCTCCGGCTGCTTTGAGTCTAGTAGGGTTCGTCCCGAGCTAAGGTCGTCCGCCGCACCAACCAACGCCATGTCGGGCGCAGACATCACGGCGTGCGCCAGCGAACTGCGATACCTCGGGTCGTCGTCGACGATGGCCACGGTTAGTTTCATGCTACGCAGTCTAGTAGGCATGCGAGGCCGGGTGTCTCCTTCAGTTTAGGGGGATGAGGGCTTCGATGTCCCTTGTTGTAGGGACGTGGCCGCAGGGGCATCGTTCTGGCTCAGCAAATACGCAGGTAGATTGCAAGCACAAACAAAGCGACGGCGCGCTTCTGGTCATCCAGGGCGTCTCATCATGGCTTCCCACGAAAACTCGTCTTGCCACAAAGCGAGTCGTGAGGAGCCTGCCAGCATGGAAGGTTCGCGTGATGCAAGACCAGTCGAGCTTCATCGGCCCGCAAGGCGCGCCGATGACAAGGGCAGCACCGACAAGTTTCTTGTCGTTCCTCCATCTGTCTCGTTGCCCAAGGGGGCAGCGCCACGCGTGGCATCGGCGAGAAGTTCTCGGCCAATCCCGTCACCGGAACCGGCTCCAGGTCGGTACCGATGGCGTTCTAGCCAGGGCGTGTCGGCTTCGGCCCTCAACTGGCGCTCAGCTACGACTCTGGCTCGGGCCAGGGCGCGTTCGGCCTGGGTTGGAGCCTCACACTGCCAGGCATATCACGCAAGACCGACAAGGGCCTGCCGCGGTATCTTGATGCCGAAGAGTCCGATGTATTTGTGCTTTCTGGCGCAGAGGACCTCGTGGCGTCTGCGCGAGGGTCCGTGGTGGCTCGTGTTGAAGGTGGGCTATGGCACAACCCCGGCTTCGAGGCGCGGACGGACTTCATCTGGGATGGAGCCGATCCACCAGTGGACTTGGCCGCTGCCGCAAGGAACAACGGCGACGCCGCAGAATTTGTCCGCGAGGAAAGTGCGTCGCACAACTGCTTCATTGTGACGGCGCCGTCGATTGATGGCTGGCCCCATCAAAGGCTGGAGACCGGGATCACCCATTTGCCATCTGCGTCAACGGGGCAAACAGAGAAGACAAGCTTTACGAGGCTCCGCCTCAGACCGACAACTGATTCCCTTCTCGATACCGATTCAGAGGATCAACGGCGACCACCTCTGAGTACGTCCGAGCTGACAAACCCTTGAAAGGAGACCCCGATGAACCCCCATGTCCGAACTTTATGCGCCATCATGCCGACGGTGCTGCTACTGGCGTTGTCCGGTTGCGCGCTGTTCTGCAAGCCAGCGTCAACTGCGCCCGAGTTGGAAGGGACCACGCCCCGCCAGGGCTCGCTCGATGACGGCTTCGGCCGCATCGCTCGCACGCTGCCCGCCTTTGCGGGCGCCTTCTTCGACGCGCAGGGAGTGCTCCAGGTGCGCCTGGTGGGCGCCACGGTGGCGCCCGTCGAGCTGGCGACGGTGCGGCGTGCGTTCGACGACGCGCGCGTGCTCCCGACTGGCCTCGCGCTGACGATGCCGATGGTGCTGCGGCCCGCGCAGGCCGGGTACAACTGGTCGCGGCTGGTCGCATACAAGACCGTGATGCGCGACGTGCTGGCGCTGCCTGGCGTGACCCTGCTCGACGCCGACGAGCGCACGGGCATGGTCACCGTGGGCATTGCCCGCTCCGAGGCGCGCGCCGCGGTGGAGGCGCACGCCGCGCGCGTCGGCATTCCGGCGGATGCATGGACTACCGTGATCGCGGCGCCGCGCCGCATCGTCGCGGACCTGAAGGACACCTTCCGGCCGCTGGTCGGCGGCGTGCAGGTCGGCACCGATGCCAGCTTCTTCGGCTACGGCGGGGCCTGCACACTGGGCTTCACCGCGGTGCGCAACTGGGCCCCGGGCTTTGTCACCAACTCGCACTGCACGCGCATCGCGGGCGGCACCGAGGAGAGTTCGTTCGCGCAGAGCGGACACGCGCCCTTCAACATAGAGTATGTCGGGCACGAGGCCGTCGATCCGCCGTGGACAGTGATGGCCGACTGCCCAACCGGCCGCGTCTGTCGGCGCAGCGATGCCGCCTTCGTGGTGGTGGACATCGGCAACCAGAACATCGCGCTGGGCAGCGTCGCGCGCCCGGCCGAGCTGTGCCTAAGCGCGCCCTGCAGCACGGCGATGAATTCCGCCACCGACAGGCTTGCGCTCACCGGCACTGCTCCGCCGCCGATGATGGGCAGCTTCATCACAAAGATCGGGCGCACGACCGGCTGGACCGGCGGCAGCGTGACGCGCAGCTGCTCCGCCGAGAAACAGTTCGACATGCTGTTCGGCGAGCTGGTTGACACGGGACGGACCTTGCTGTGCCAGACGGAGTTCGAAGGCGTCGTGCGGCCCGGCGACAGTGGGTCGCCGGTGGTGGTCGTCGGGCCGGACGCGCCCACCCGTCTGCCCGACAGCGGCACGCTGGGCGGAATCGTGTGGGGCAGCGACCTGGATCTGGTCGGCATCTTCAGCCCAATCGACGCAGTGACGGCCGAACTGGGCGGACTGCAACTGTTGCCACCTGCGTCGTCGCCAGGCGGCGGCCCCGCACCGGAGCCGTCGGGTTGCGTCAAGGCCTGCCGCAGCGCACGAGATGCTTGCATGCGCAACGTCGCCGACGACGAGGACGGCCCGCACCCGAGCATGTGCGTGGCTGAGCTGAACGGCTGCCTGCGGATGTGCGCAGCCGGCATCGAACCTTGAGGGTTGCAGCGCGGTTGCTCGGTGCCGCGCCCCCCGTCTCTTGGCGGCGGAGCCGAGAGCTATCGATGAGTTCGTAGACCGGCGGTAACTGCTTAGGTCACTCCGACAGTCCTTGAAGGCCGAGCAGATCAGGTCAAGCGAGGCTGAGGAGTCTGGCCTTTGATGACCAAGGTGAGGCAGTGGAAGATGTTGGCGCCTTGCTTGTGCATGGTGGTGGCATAGGAGCGGAAGCAGCCGGAGACTTTCTGCTTGACCTTGGGTATGCGCACGGCCTGCTCGGCGATGTTGTTGGTGAAGGGGACGTCAGCATCGGTCATGAAGCGCCAGACATCGGTGGCTTGCGTGCGCAGGCGCGCCAGTAGGTTGGCAGCCTTGCTTTGTTTGGTGCGGCTCCGTCGGCCTGAAGGCGGTTGCCTCGGATTGAGTACCTCGCCTTTAGCAAGGATCGCCTGGTAGTCTCGCCGGTAATGGGCTTGGCGTTTGGCGTCCAGTGGTCGCACGGCCAGCGCCACCTCACGGCCGCAAGGTGGCCGAAGCCGTTCGTTAAAGATGGGCTCATGTCCATGAAGCTTGGCCGATTGAACCAGACGCATCACCATCGCGGCCCGCTGGCCGGTCAGTTCGCAAAGAGCCAAGTCTTTCTGTTATGCGTAGCTACGCATAAGAGCAAAAACTGGCTGCACGCTGACTCGGATGCCGGTGGTGAATGCGCTGCAGCGATGTACGGCTTGATCGGTTTTGCCAAGCTCAATGTCATGGATCCCCGCGCGTATCTGCGCCATGTGTTCAAACGCATCGCGGAACTTGCTTGAACTCCAGCGTGTAGCGCGCCCTCGTGCCCGTTGTCTTCGTCATTTCCGTTCTCCTTGCTTCCATTGAATCACTCAGCAAGGGATACGTTTATCGGGGGCAGGTCACAACGCCATGTCGGGCTAAGACCTCACGGCGTGTGCCAGCGAACTGCGATACCTCGGGTCGTCGTCGACGATGGCCACAGTTAGTTTCATGCTACGCAGTCTAGTAGGCATGCGAAGCCGGGTGTCTCCTTCAGATTAGGGGGTGAGGGCTTCGATGTCCCCTGTTGTAGGGACACGTTCGCATGTTCGGGGGTTAGGCGGCAGCAAAGCCCAAGTAGATTGCGATCACTGCTTGAAACACTGGCTATTTCAACCGCGCCCTTACCACCGGACTTGCGCGGTTCCTCACCACCGTTCTGCGCAGCGGCGCAGGCATTCTAGAAAGGGTTAACCGTGAACCGTTACCTGCATGGTTGTACTGTCCTGGTTGTCGCCTGTAGTCTGCTGGCAGTCCAGCAGGGTGCTCATGCGCAGACCTGGCTTTCCGATACGTTCACCGATGACACCGTGGGACACGCGTCAAACGGCCCCGAGATCGGCAGCGTCTACCACGCGTGCACGGCGGGTGCCAGCTGCGACAAATACAGTGTCGTGAGCATCGGTGGCAACAACATGCTGTATGTCAACGGTGAAGCTGGCGGCCTGGGTTTGCAATGGTTCCTGGCCGGTGGCGGCGAAGGCATGGGCACGGTCGGCTACCGCTTCACGCCAATGCCGGGCGGCACCGTCGTCGGTGGCAACGCCTTCAATCTGCAACTGACGGCGCCAGGCGTGACGGAAGTACTGATGATCGGCGAAGACATCGGCTCGAGTCTGTCGCTGAGCTACGTGTCGTATGCCAGCGGACTTGGATCGACGACGGAACTGCTGCCGGTGAAATTGCAGCGCGGCCAGGAGATCTTCGTGCAATGGGACTTTGACACTGTCAGCGACACCCTCAACCTGTCACTCGACGGTCAGCTGTTGCGGCAGACAAGCTTCGCCGGCGGGCTCGACGCAATCATCTCGACTTCTGTCGTCAGCAACTACGCCACCACCGCAAGCTGGTTGATCGATGACGTGCTGGCCACTGCCGTTCCCGAACCGGCTTCCGCAGCCCTGTTGCTGACAGGGCTGGTCACCATCGCAGCCCGGCGTCGATTCCGCGCCGGCTCTGAAACCGTGTGAGCTCGTTCAGCCTTGCACAGAACGGTCGCCGCATCATTTTGCGAATCCAAGGAAGAAATAGCATGATGTCCTCCTCAATGCATGCACGTTGGTCGCAATACCGGCAACAGGCAATTCGTATTGTGCTGGCTGCCGCAGTGGGCCTGGTAGTCGGCTCGTCGGCGCTCGCTGCAGGCAGCTATTCGGTCACGGTGCTGGGTGTCTTGCCAGGCTATGACCACGGCTACGGCAATTCTGTGAACAACGCAGGCGTGGCCGTTGGCCATAGCGCTGACATCGGTGCCGACGGGCTCTTTTCTGCCAGCGCGGGAACTTACTGGGCAACCGGCCAGGCGGCCCAGGCCCTGGGCCCGGCGCCAGGCTTTGTGTTCAGCAGCTTGGCATCGCTGAATAACCGCGGTGAAGCCGTCGTAAGCAACTCCAACATCAATGCCGGGCAGGCAAGCGGCAACGCTGCATTAGTCTGGTCCCCCAAGACTGGTACGCGGGCCCTGCCGTCCCCGGCCGGGGCCGTCTTCACCACCGTCACTGGCCTCAACGACAGCGGGCAGGCGGTGGGCTGGGCAGACTTCGCAACGTCCAGAGCCGGATTGGTCTGGAGCGACAATGGCGAGCTCACTGTGCTGCCGTCGCTGGGCGAAGGCGTGCAGGTGTCATCCCAGCGCATTAACAATTCCGGGGAGGTCCTGGTGGCGGGCGCGGGCAACGGACGGCAGCTCAGCTACGTCTGGGATGCAGCGCGAGGTTACCGGCAACTGGCTCAACCCGTCGGCATGCACGACAGCTACGGCTATGACATCAATGATGCGGGGCAGGTCGTGGGCATTGCCGCATCGAGCCTGTCGGATGGTTCGCCTTACCACGCAGTGCTCTGGTCCGGCCTCAATGACGCGCTGGATCTCGGCGGTCTGCCAGGCGCGACGAACAACTATGCAATGGCCATCAATGCCGCTAGTGCGGTGGTGGGCCAGAGCTGGGAGGCTGCCGGTATCCGCAGCTTCATCTGGACGGCCTCTGAGGGCATGCGCAATCTGGCGCTGCTGATCGACGGGGTAGACCCACTTGCAGGCCGCCTGGGCTCGCTGGCCATGCGCGACATCAACGATGGCGGCCAGATCCTGGGCTCGGCCCTGATCGATGGCCAGCGGCGCGCGCTGCTTTTGAGCCCGGTGCCGGAATCCGGGACCGCGCTGATGCTTGCGATGGGGCTGACGCCGGTCGCCTGCATCGTCCGGCGCCGGGAAGCTGTCGGCTGCCGTCACAGGGCCCCTAACCGTAAGTGTGAACAGGCCCTTGTCAAAGCGAGGACAGCAGCATGGATTTTTTTGAACCGCCTGCCTGTGGCGAACTGCGCCGTGAAGCTCAGCAAGCTGATAACGGACAATGGCAGTCAGTTCGCCGACCGCTTCACCAGCAGAAAGCGAGCGCCAAAGGGGCGCCTCAAATTATATGAGGTTCCAATTCCACCCGATTGTTGACAGTACGCACTACCCTCGATGCGCTCACAATTGTGAAATGCCAATTTTTTATATCCATCATCCACTCGGGGTTTACATGAACACCAAATTTATTTGGCCTCTCATATTGGCTGCATGCACTAGCATTTCCGCTAAAGCGAATGTGTTGACTGGTCCTATAGTTAATCCTGTAAACGGTCACAGCTACTTTCTCCTTTCTCAGAATAATTGGACTGGCAGTGAAGCCGAGGCTGTCAATCTTGGTGGTCATTTGGTTACAATAAATGATGCTGCGGAAAATGCTTGGATAGTTGACACATTTTCCGAATTTGGGGGAATATCCCGAGCCATTTGGGCCGGCATGAATGACTCCGCGAGCGAGGGTACATTTGTCTGGTCTAGTGGCGAGTCGGTGGCTTACACAAACTGGGGGCCGAACGAACCAAATGACAACTTCGGCGAGGATTACACGCACATATTTCCAACTATGGACGGCCGCTTTCCTACTTGGAATGACGCACCAGACGCCGCCGATGCTTTTGGTTTCACGTTCAATGGAGTTGTAGAGATTCCCGTGCCCGAGCCTGAGACATATTTGATTGTGCTATCTGGTCTTCTCATACTTGGAGCGCATAGGAAATTGAGTCGCCTTTTGCCTTCAAAAGCACCTTAGCACCGGCTGATGCGGCAGACGATGCTGTGACTAACCACCCGCAAAGAGAATGCTGGGCGTCAGAGCGAAAGGGCGTTTGATGGTCAACTTCGGTCAATCTAATGCTTCTTTGATAGTTCCTGCCGCAGCCAATCAGCTCAATACAAAACACGGCTGCGGATGGTGCCTGGAATGCTCTGAATCTTTTGCAAGGCCACTTCTGAATAGGCCGCGTCCACGTCCATGACCAGATAGCCAATCGACTCATTGGTCATCAAGCTCTGCGCGGCGATGTTGATGTTGTTCTCGGCAAACACGCGATTGACGTTGGACAGCACGCCCGGCACGTTCTCGTGGATGTGCAGCAGTCGGTGCTTGCCCGCGCCCAGTGGCATGGTCACTTCCGGGAAGTTGACAGCTGACAGCGTGGTGCCGCAATCCGAGTAGCGCACGAATTTTTCGGCCACTTCCAGGCCGATGTTGGCTTGGGCCTCCAGCGTGGATCCGCCGATGTGCGGGGTCAGGATCACGTTGTCGAAGGCACGCAGTGGCGACAGAAACTCTTCGTCGTTCGCCTTGGGTTCGACCGGGAAAACGTCAATGGCCGCGCCACCCAGGTGCTCGCTCTTCAGGCTGGCGGCCAAGGCGTCGATGTCGACACAAGTGCCGCGTGCGGCATTCATGAAGATGGCGCCACGCTTCATCTTGGCAAAGTGTTCGGCGCGCATCATGTTCTGCGTGGAGGGCAGTTCAGGCACGTGCAAGGTCACCACATCGGCCACGCCCAGCAACTCTTGCAGCGATCCCAACTGGCGCGCATTGCCCAGCGGCAGTTTGGTGACGGTGTCGTAATACACCACCTGCATGCCCAGCGACTCGGCCAGCACCGACAGTTGCGAGCCGATATTGCCGTAGCCCACGATGCCCAGGGTCTTGCCGCGAGCTTCCCACGAGCCTTCGGCCGATTTGCTCCAACCGCCACGGTGCACCAGCGCGTTCTTTTGCGGGATGCCGCGCAGCAGCAGGATCAACTGGCCCAGCACCAGTTCGGCCACCGAGCGGGTGTTGGAGTAGGGCGCATTGAAAACGGGAACGCCCTTGCGCATGGCGTGCTGCAAGGCGACCTGGTTGGTGCCGATGCAAAAACAGCCAATGGATACCAGCTTGTTGGCGGCTTCCAGCACCGCGGGCGTCACCTGGGTGCGCGAGCGGATGCCCAGGAAGTGCACGTCGCGGACCTTCTCGATCAGGATGGAGTCATCAAGCGCCGTCTTGAGGTACTCGATGTTGGTGTAGCCGTTTTTATGCAGCACATCCACGGCGTTCTGGTGCACGCCTTCGAGCAACAGAAAGCGAATCTTGTCCTTGTCGAGCGAAAGCTGCTGCATGCCTGAATCCTTCATCTGTGGTGTTGATCAGCCAGACGCTACCATGACGAAGAATTTCCACTGAAAGAATGGTCATGCCGACAGCACCAGACATCCTTGCCCGACTCCAGGCCATCGTGGGCGACAGCCACGTCAAGACCGATGCCGACAGCTTGAAGCACTGGGGATGCGACTGGACCAAGGTGCGCGTGCCCGCACCGTCGGCCATTGTTTTTCCCTCAACCACGGAAGAGGTGCAAGCAATTGTCCACCTTGCCAACGAAGTCGGTCTGGCGCTGGTGCCATCGGGCGGGCGCACGGGCTTGTCGGGGGCTGCAGTCGCGGCGCAGGGTGAGGTGGTGGTCAGCTTTGACCGCATGAACCGCATCATCGAGTTCTTCCCCGAAGACCGGCTGGTGCGCCTCGAACCTGGCGTGGTCACGGCGCAATTGCAGGCCTTTGCCGAAGAGCAAGGGCTGTACTACCCGGTGGACTTCGCCAGCTCGGGCTCATCGCAACTGGGCGGCAACATCGGCACCAACGCGGGGGGCATCAAGGTCATCAAGTACGGCATGACGCGCAACTGGGTGCTGGGCCTGAAGGTGGTCACAGGCAAGGGCGATGTGCTGGATCTGAACAAGGGCATGGTCAAAAACGCCACTGGCTATGACCTGCGCCAATTGTTCGTCGGTGCCGAAGGTACGCTGGGCTTCGTGGTCGAGGCGATGATGAAGCTGGACCGCGCGCCGCGTGATCTGCGCGTGATGGTGCTGGGCACGCCCGACTTTGCCGCCGTGATGAAGGTGCTGGCGACGTTTCAAAAGCAACTCGATTTGACGGCCTTTGAGTTCTTCTCGGAGCTGTCGGTGCAGCTGGTGACCCAGCACCAGGGCGTGCCTCGGCCATTCGAGGCAGCGACACCGTTTTATGCCCTGCTGGAGTTCGAGGCATCGAGCGAGAAGGTGGTGGACGAGGCCATGGCCTTGTTCGAGTCCTGCGTGTATCAGGGCTGGGTGGTCGATGGCGTGATGAGCCAGAACCAGACGCAGGCCAAATCACTGTGGCGCTTGCGCGAAGGCATCTCGGAAACCATCTCGCACTACACGCCTTACAAGAATGACTTGTCGGTGCTGATCCAGCATGTGCCGGCCTTCATCGCCGAGATCGATGGCATCGTGGCCCAGCAGTACCCAGACCTCCGAGTCGTCTGGTTTGGCCACATCGGCGATGGCAATGTGCACCTGAACATCCTCAAGCCGGACGACATGGCCAAGGACGATTTCTTTGCCAAATGCGCGACCGTGAACACGCAGATCTTCGAGGCGGTGGCGCGGTATGACGGGTCGGTGTCGGCCGAGCATGGCGTGGGCCTGACCAAGAAGCCTTACCTGGGCTACAGCCGATCGCCCGAAGAGCTGGCCTACATGAAGGCCGTCAAGCTGGTGTTCGATCCCAACAATGTGATGAATCCGGGCAAGGTGTTTGACCTTTGAAAGGCTTGGCTGCCCATTGATGCGTGTGGCTCACTGCAGCACGCCGATCACGATCAGTACACTGTTGCCGCCCGAGATTTGAGCCGGTCCTTCGCCTCCGTGCGGGTCGCCCATCTGCGCGGCCCGGCCTGGGTCGATCTTGTCAGCCCCTGTGTTGACCTGAGCGCCGTAGAACACGCTGTCGATCTGCACCTTGCCCCGCACGCCATAGAGCATGGGTGATTGGTTGTTGAAGTAATCCACCTGGCTGCCGGAGCCCGACAATTCAACGCGGAACGCGGGCTTGTCGGCCGTGCCGTCCTTGCCCAGGTAGGTGTACGAGATGTCACCACGCCAGTCCGACAGCTTGATGGATTGGCCGCTGGTAGATGTGATGCCCGCGGTGCCACCCACGGCCAGCGAGCTGCCACCGCCCAGCTTGAAATCGAAGGAGCCGAAAGGTTGAACGCGGTTGACCGAACCGGCCGTGGGGGTGCCACTGGCGTCCTTGGGGGCGAGGCTGTCTTCGGCCTTCCAGCTCATGTGGGTGACCTTGAAGCCGACCTTCTTGAGCGGGCCTTCGGCAGGCGCATAAGCCAGGCCTTCGGTGAAGAACATGGAGGTGAGTTGCTTGGCTTGCGGCCCGCTATAGTGCCCGCCAACGTCGGTCAGGATGAACATTCCCTCGCTGCCGAACAAGGCGCCCGCCCTGAAGCGCGCATCGGCCACGCGGCCTTGGTCGGCCAGCTCGGGCGTGGGCCGCAGGCGCTGGTAGTCGCCCCAGACGCTGCCTTGCCAACCCCGGTATTTGCGTGGATCGTCCAGGTCGGCCGCGCCCAGTTTGTTCTGATCATTGGGCGCCACCAGTTTGGCCAGGTTGACCGTGCCGCCCAGGTGCAGCAGGTCACCGCCATTGGGCCCAGAGGCTGCGTCGACGTTCAGCCCGGTGGGCAGGTTGCCGCCGAAGTAGCTGTCTTGGGCGTAATAAGGGTGGCTGGGCGTGAGCAGTGGCCCCACGTCAAAGATGCCTGGCGCCTTGAGCTTCTCCTTGAAGATGAGGCCCACCATGGTCTTGGCCAGCAGCAGGTCGGCGTTCCAGGTTTCATCGACCAGGCCGCCTTCATCGGGGCTGGGTGTGGCAGCGCGGTCCTTGGTCATGAGGGCGATCTGCGCTGCCGAGGCCAGGAAAATCAAGGTCTGATGGTTGTCCTTGAGCCGCTTGAGGAAGGTGTCGCTGCCCAGGTATTCATCGACGCGCAGGCCGACGATGCGGCTGACGAGGTCCGTCTTGATCGAGTTGCTGGGGGTGAGGGGTTCGATGGCATCCAGGTACTTGCCGAAGGTGGACAGGTTGCTGCCGAAGCTGTCGCCATATTGCAGGCCGCCCACGCCCCCATTGGGCAAGATGGCGGCGCTGTACAGCGCGCCGTACGAGGCTGACTCGGTGCCTTTGAGCTTGAATTTCTTGCGCTCGTCGGCGGAGAAGTCAGTGCCGTAGCGCAGGTCTTGGTAGATGTCGCTGACGAGTCCGATCACGAGCGGGTGGTCTGCGGCCTTTTTGGCTGCATCCTCCAGTTTGGGGTCGGTTTTTGCCTCTGTTTTGGCCGGGTCTTTTCCATCGGCAGCGGGTGTGGTGGACGGCGTGGCTGCGCTGGGTTCACGTTGAATGGCTGGCCCCGCTGCGCTGATGGCCTCAGGTTCGGCCATGCGCATGATCTGATCCGCGACCTGATCGGCCTCTTTTTCCAAGGCGTCGCCCGGTGTGCTGACGGTGGCTTTGCGTTGCAATGTGGCTTCTTCTTGCGGGTCGGCCAGGTGGTCGGTG
This sequence comes from uncultured Aquabacterium sp., assembly GCA_964554655.1. GTDB lineage: Bacteria > Pseudomonadota > Gammaproteobacteria > Burkholderiales > Burkholderiaceae_C > Aquabacterium. The sequence continues at coordinate 59,828 of CAZKPN010000012.1, forward strand.
CTTCGGCCGTTCTGCTGAATGACGTGGGTCAGCTCGTGCGCCAACAGCCGCTTGCCGCCCTCGGTGTCGGGTGCGTATTGGCCGGCGCCAAAGACGATGTTTTGGCCGGTGGTGTAGGCCTTGGCCTGGATGCCTTGTGCAGCCTGCGCCGCCTGGCCATCGGTGTGGAGGCGCACTTGGCTGAAGTCCTGGCCAAAGCGCGGCTCGAAGTATGCGCGCAGCTCCTTGGGCAAGGCCGCGCCCCTGCGCTGTGCTGTCTGGACGGCGGTGCTGGTGTCCAGCGACTCATTCGTCTGGTCGGGGTCGGTGCTGGTTTTCCGCTGCAAGGGTGCCGGCTGGCAGCGTGGACAGCCGCCGCCGCAGGCACAGCCTGAGGGCGAGCGCATGACCTGGCCCGACAACCAGGAAGAAGCCACAGTGGCATGGCGCCTGGCTGAGGCTGGGGCTTTGGGGGCGTGGGCAGGCGGGGATTTTTGAGAGGGCATCGCGACAACTCAGGGCGTGCATTCGAGTTTGACTTTGGTGCCAGGCACCGGGTGGGCCTGGTTGTAGGTGTCGATCGTGGTGCCCACGCAGTGGGTGAGCTTGTTCGATGCCTTCTCGGCGCTGGCCGCATAGGCCTTGACGGCCGCCTTGTAGGTGGCGATCTCGTCGGTGAATTTCTTGCGCGTCATGCCTTTGGTGCCGTTGAAGGCGGGCAAAGGGTGGGCCTTCAGGTAAGCGACGTAGTCCAACCCGTGGTTGCCTTCATGCCAGCGCAAGGTGGTGGACTGCGGGTTGACCTTGCCGCCCGCGATGTCCTCGGCCGTGGTGCCGCGGCCATAGCCCGACGTGGTCGAGCCCGGCATGCCTGGCGGGTAGGCCGTCTGGATGGTGGCCAGGTTCGCCGGGGCGGTGAAGTCGTCGATGGTCTCCGACTTGCCCGCGATCACCGTGGTGAAGGGGATGTCCACCGGGAACAGCAGGCGCGTGACCGGTGTGCTGATGCTGGGGTCCACCATGTCCCCCAGGATCTGCACATTCGTGCCACTGGCGGTGCTGAAGCCCACATCGCCGCTCAAGGGGTCAACGGCTTGTCCTTGGTCCAGGGGCGTTGAGATGTTCGTTTCACGGCGGTGCGCGGACTGCCAGGCCCACAAGGGGATGCGGGCACTGTTGACGCCGTACAGCGCGTCTTCGGTGGTGCTCAGTGCGGCGGCGGCCTTGGGCATGAGGGCGCGGATGGCGCTGATGTAGGCGGCTTGCAGGTCTCGGTCCAGCAGCACGTCGCCACTGAGTTTGTCCTTGATGAGTTGCTGGGTGTCGGTCACCTTGGCGTACCAGCTGTTGATGTCGGTCTCGAACGAGGCAGCGTCCACCTTGCCTTGGGCGCTGCCGATCGTGCTGGCTGCGGTGGTGAAGGTGGCGATGGCGGCTTTGACGGCGTCGCGGTGATCCTTGTCAGTGGAGGCGCCGGGCTTGGGCTCGCGGGCGATCACGGGGCTGGCGGTTTGGGTGATCGGCAAGGGGGATGGCGAGGCGGACTGGCAGCGCTGGCAACCACCGCCGCAGGCGCATGACGCGGCTGCAGGCGATCGACTGAGCATGACGCCTGCGTTCGGTGTGGAGGGGTGTGCGACGGGTGCTGGTGATACGGGCGCAGGCAGCTTCTTGATGGGCAACGCTAGCATGGTGAGACCACCTGGAAGTCGTCCTTTGGGAAGTCCCGGGCGCTGCGAAGCAGCCCGCAGGTTCGCTCGATCAGGGTGTTGCCGAGGATGGATTCCCTGGCGATCGCTTCGTTGGCAAAAATGGGATCGAATGCGGCGAGCAACAGGTGCGTCTCACCCAAATAGGCCGGGGTCATCGAGTCGAGCAGGGTGTCTTCGGCCATCAGTGTGATGGGATCGGTGTTCAATGCCACCAACCGTGAGACCGAGAGGATGTCGTCCACACGGAAAACGTGACACCCCTGGCCGGACAGCGGGCCGATCAGGTAGTCGCCCGTCCTGCATTCAATGCAGCCTGGGGGAAAGGTCAGCGGCATCCGGCGCATGTGACCACTTCGCTCATGTTGCTGCGAACCTTGTAGATGGGGCGCCCCGCCAAAGTGGTGGTCGGGTTGTCGTTGTCATCAAGGGCCGGGTCCCGGCTCGCAGGTTTGAAGCTCGCACCCGTAGCAGGACCATGGATGGGCCGTTTTCCATTCTTGCTGTAGACATTGGTGGGGTCGTTGCCTGCGGCGTCGGTGACGCCTCCGACGATGTGAAAATCAGGCGAGGGCTTTTTGAGGACGGTGCCCAGATCGTCTTCAAAGTGGAGGTTGTACTCCCATAGCCAGAATTTCACCTGGCCGGGACCGCAATTGCCCTCGGGGCACATCGGATTCAAGAAGTTGGCCCACATGGCCGCGTAAACGTCCGAGGGTGGCGAGATCCATGTGTAGGTGCGCAAGGCCAGACCGCTGCAGTTGTAGGTGAGCCGGTCGATCGAGGCGTCATAGCCCGGATAGCGGCTGCAGGGCGTGCGCATGATCTGCCGCGACAAACGACCGCTGGATTGTTGGACGACGTGGGTGAGTTCGTGTGCGAGCAGGCGCTGCCCCTCGGGTGAAGATGGCGCGTACTCGGATCGGCCAAAAAAGATGTCCTGCCCCACGGTGAAGGCGCGCGCATTGACTTGCTGAGACAGGGTATCTGCCTGTGTTCCATCGTGCACCCGCACGCCCGAGAAGTTCTGGCCGAATTGGCTTTCCATGAAGGTGCGCGTGGAGGGCGGGAGGACGCTGCCGCCGCCTTGGATGGCGCTCTGGAGCGACTGCTCGTAGTCGGCCGACACGGCGGTTTCGCCACTGGCCTGGCCGGAGGCTTCCTTGCGCTGGACGTTGCCGGATTCGGTGTCTTCATCTTCCGCGAACGCAGCACCTTCGGCCGAATCGGAGGGCCCCGCGCTGTCGTACATCTCATCCGCCTCCAGAACCTTGCGGTACAGCTTGGGCTGCAAGCCCGATGAGATGGCGTTAATCGACGTGCCTTGACCACCGCTCACCACGGCATCGGCCACGCGATCTGCCTCTTGCTCATGGGCGTCGTTGGGGGAGCCGATGGTGAGGTTCGACTTGGCCTGACAGCGGGGGCAGGCGCCACCACACGCGCAGGACGAAGACGCGCGTTGAAGCTGCGTTGCAGGCAAGGCAAGCCGTGTGGGGGATGGCGCATGCCGAGGCATAGCGAAACGTCTGGTTTGTCCGGCTTGTGTGGCAAGTGAGGCTGGCATGGCGGCTTCTCCTTGACGGGCGGTGGTTCGGCTACTTCGGCTTTGGAGCCGGCTTGGGCTTGCTGGCTTTGCTGGTTTTATGAGCGGGTTTGACGGTGTCCACGGGCGGTGTGGCGGCTGTTTTGACCACTCCGCCAAAGGCCGGCCTCAATTTCAATTTGTCCAACTCACTGGGGTGCAAGCGGATCTCGCTGGTGGTCATCTGCCCTGCGGTCAATGAAAACGGCTTGCTGCCCTGCGGCACCAATTTACCGCCGTCGCAGCCAATCTGCAATGTCAGCTTTCGGTTGGCGCCAATGGCATCAGCTTGCGCGGGTTGCAGGATGAAGGCGTAGTAGCCCGAGGCGTCGGTGGTCGCTGGCGCCACGCCCGCCACAGGTGTGCCGGCTTCGTCGATCAGGGTGACCTGAACGTGCGCGGCCGCCTTTGAGGCCTCGTCCGTGAGGCGCCCTTGCAGCAAGGTCTCGGTTTTGGTGACGGGGGGCACGCGGATGTTGGCGATCTGGACCTCGACCTCCAGCGCGGCCACGCGTTGCAGCATGGTCGTGCTGGCATGGGCGTAGCGCTTCACGCGCAGGTCGTCGGGGTTGACGTCTGTTCGCAGGCGGCGCGCTTCCTCGACGACCAGCAGGCGGGACGCCAGTTGCGCGTCGAGCACCATGCCCAGCAGGTCGCTGCGCTGATCCTGCAAGGCCTCGAAAGCCCCCTGCAGATCGCTCTTGTAGGTCTTTTGTCCGGTGTTGGAGATGATGGCCATGACGTCACCCATGAGGTTTGAAGAGGATGCCGGAGGTGGTGCTGCGGCTGGCGCACAGGGCGCTGGGGTTGAGCACCTGGTTGCCGACCTTGACCTCGGCCATGGCCGGGTTCATGTCGTTGGCCACGATGCAGTGGTCGCCCTGGTTGAAGCTGGCGTTGACGAGCCGCACGCCCAGCGCAAACAGTGACAGCAAGGTCTCGGGGCCGCGCTCGCTGAATCGGTTGTTGGTGGCGCGCAAGGTGTTGCCCATGAGCAGCCCGTTGGCGAAGAGGTTGCCGCTGCGCAGGCTGAAGGACTGGTTGCTTTGGTAGGCCAGGTCGTCCATCGAGGCGATGAGGTGGCAGGAAAGGCTGGTGTTGCTTTGCCCCGTGCGCGATTGGTTGTCGTTGAACATGACGTTGCCAGCCGGGAACAGCCGGGCCACGGCGGCATCGCGCTGGACCACCATGGCGGCGGGCGCGGCATGCAGGCCCGTCGTGGCCTGCGTTGGCGCGCCGGTGGCGGCTTCTTCACGCGCGGCTGGCGCAGTTGTCAAGCTGCCTTCCCGTTGAAGCTGCGTGCCCGCACCAGCGTTGTTCACCCCGCCCAGGTCAAAGAGGAAGACGGTGCCGGCCATGCGCTCCTGGGCGCTGGGCCCCGACAGCTCGCTGGAAAAAGCGTTGTCGTTGCATTGCACAGGCCCGAAGGCCACCGCGTACAAGGCCAGGCCCACGGGCTGATCGACCAGGTTCTCGTGGATGCGCGCGGCCGGGCGCTGGCTGAAGGCCTCGCCTTGCGCCATGGCCTGCCGGTCCAGCAGGTTGAAATTGCTGACCAGCTTGATCACGATGCCGCCCCGGTGGCCAGGGATCAATGAGTCGGTCGTGATGTCGGGGCTCAAGGGGCCGTTGTTGACCAGGCGGTTGTGGGTGATCTCCACGTCTTCACCATAGGCGATGAAGATGCCGCATACCGGGTTGGCGCCGGTCACGCCGTTGTCTTCGATCTGGTTGTCAACGATGGCCAGCGCTTCGCACAAGCCCAGCGAGATGCCGCCAAGACCTTGCTTGGCGGCCGTGCTGCGCAAAGCGTTGTCGAAGAGGTTCAAGAGGCAGCCGGTGATCTGGTTGCCCAGGATGCGCAGGCCCACGACGGGCGTGCCCAGTTGCCCCAGGGCCGTTGCCAGGGCGCTGCTTCGCAGCTTGCTGGGCTCTTGCGTGGCGGCGGTCACGCCGATGCCGGACAGGCCCATGGCCGTCAGGGTGTTGCGCTCGATGGTGATGTCATAGAGGAAGCCGCTGTCTTCGCGCGAGGGCTTCTCATCGTCCTTCAAGGTGATGGTGAGGTCGAAGCGCTGGGTGCCAGGGGTGGGTTGAAGGTTCAGCTTGTCGATGCTCAAACCGGGCTCGCCCTCGGTCACTTGGAAGGTGGCTGGGTTGCTGCTGAAGCGGAAGGTGCCATCGGCACCGCTCACCAGCACGCGCGTCTGGGTGGTCGCGGTATCGGTCAAGGTGATCTGCACACCGGCACGTGGCTTGCCGTCGGGGCCCAGTACCAGGCCGATCACGCCGGATTCTTGCGGCAGGGTGAAAACGTGCTCGGGCTCCGGCTCGGTTGCTGGCAGGGAGGCACCCAAGGTCACGCCATTGCCGGCGCCGCCGACCACGGTGTTCTCCAGCACCCGCACGCGTTCGCTGCCACCACCCAACTGGATGCCGCCCAAGGCCCGGTAGGGCTGCGTCAACAAGGTCAAGGGGATCAGCAGGATCTCCCAGACGGTGTTGACGTAGCTGATGAACAGCCGGGGATTGAAGTAGACGATGTCGAGCTTGGCGCAGGGGTCGTTGGGGTCAAGCGGATCGGGTTCGGTGGGCACCTCAATGGGTGGCATGCGCAGGGCGGGCACCAGGCGGATGTCGTTGCGCTCGATCAGGCTGTCGTCACCGGCCAGGTAGATGGCCACGTCGCTGCCGCGCTTGTCGAGCATGCGGATGCGGTTGTGGTGGATGTTGGCGCCCTTCACGTTGCGCGCGCGGATGGCGTTGGTGCAGGCCAGGATGCGGTTGTGGGCCACTTCGATGTCCACCACCTCACCGGCCTTCTTGGCGCTGATGACGATGGCGGTACCACCCAGGGTCACCATGTCCATGTGTTCCAGGCTGATGTTGACTGAATCGCGGATGGTGAAGATGGGCAGCTTGGCGCCGTCTTTGCGCGGGATCACCTTGGTCTTGGTGTCGCAGCCCTTGATCTTGACGTTGCGCCGGCCGTCGATGACGGCGTTGGTCTGGTGCAGGCCGGGCAGCAGGCAGATTTCGCCACCGTTGGCGGGCAGGTGCTGCAGGGCTTCTTCGATGGAGTCGAAGTCGCCATGGCTGGTGCGGCCATCGCCCACGTTGTAGGTGCAGCAGATCTTCTGGTTGGTGAGCGGGCGGAAGATGCGGCGGCAATCGTCGATCTGGCCGGCGGCCCAGGTGATGGTGGTGGCGGGCGCGGCGTTCCAGTTCAGGATGGCCAGGGCGACGCGGTGGTGGTACACGCCTTGTGGCGGTGCGTTGGCGGGCCACACGGGTGGCTCGAAGGCGGCGCCCGAGGCGCGCACCGGGAACGTCCAGTGGTCGCCGGGTTGGTAGTTGGCATTGCTGGCCGTGGCGGCGTCGAACTCAAGGCGAATGCCGTCTTTCAGTTCAACCGGGTTGGGGCCGCCGACCGGGAAGTCGGCGACCAGTTCGATGCCGTTCCACAAGCGGAAGAATCCGGTGGCGGGCGTCACGGCCGGCCAGGGGCCTTGCACATTGGTGAGCGACAGGATGCCGTCTTGCGACAAGGTGGCGTCGGCGGTCAGGGTGATGCGCCAACTGCCCAGGCTGGGGTCAAAGGCCAGCGCTTCCAGGTAGAAATCGGTGACCCCGCAGTGGTTGATCATCTGATCATTGGCGGTGATGGTCACCGTGCCGGTGCCCGGGGCCGCTGCCGCGTACAGGCCTCGGCCGACCAGGCCACCATTCCACTGCGACCACTTGAAGCGCGCTCGGTTGGCAGCATCTGGGTCGGCCACTTCGATGCGGTACAGGTAATGCTCCAGGCCGGTGTAGCCGCCACCGGCTTCCAGCGGGCAGTCGCCCGTGATGGTGAGCACGGGCGCGGGCGACACGGTGAGTTTGCCTTTGGCGCCGAAGTCATCGGCCAGGCCCGCGGCCGCGCTGCAATCATCGTTGGGGCCCAGGCGCAGCAGCTTCAGCTTGGCGAAGGACTGGGTTCGCTCGGTGGTGTCCGGGCCGCCCAGGGCCGGTTCGATCAGGTTGAGCGGATCTTGAAAGCCGCTGACGGTGTCTTCCCACACATCCAGCACCAGCAGGTCGCGGACGCCATCGGCGATGCTGGCGGGAGTGGCCTGCGGCGTCTGGAATGGCGGCGCGAAGTAGGTGGCGATGAAGGTGGACGGCAGGTCCAGGGTCATCGACAGGCCATCGGCCCAGGCGCGCCCGGCGTCCAGTTCAACCTTGACCGATGTGCCGTCGGTGCTGGCGCTCAAGGCCTTGAAGGCCTTGGTGTTGGACGAGGGCACAGCCAGCACGCCTGGGCCAAAGGTGTCGCGGCCCACGGCAGACTGCCAGGTGGCGGCGATGGCGGCGGCCTCGTTCCAGTCGCGGTCCAGCAGCACGCGGCCTTGCTGGTGCAGCACCCCGGTGTAGTGCGGCTCCGTGTCAAAAGCCAGGAATGAAAAATCGCCCTTCATGATCGTGTCCCTCAAGTGATCGGGATCAGCACGGGTCGCACGCCAACCGGCATGAACTCACGTAATCGGATCCCGATGTTTTTCCATTTGTGCGTGTTGAGCAGGTACCCGAAGGCCCCCATTTCGTCGTCGTGGCTGCCGCCTTCGCGGACGTGGCGGTCGCAGTCGGGCCGCAGTTGGGCGTAGCCGGGTTGGCCGAACCATTCAGAGGTGAAGCGCAGGCGGGCGCGCGGTCCGAACACGCAGGCGAAGTGCTGCGGCAGGCGGTCGTGCTCGCCGCTGAACCAGCAGAACTTCAGACAACTGCCGCGCTGAGGTAGGCCAATCTCCACCGTGTGGCTGTCCTGGTTGTCGTGCACTTCCAGGCGGTGCACGAACAGGCCGCTTTCGCCGCGCGCGGTTTGCACGCGGGTGCGGCCGAAGATGGTGACGCCCTGGATGACGAGGTCGGGGCCCCATTCAAGGTCAGGGTTGCCGGTGGCCGCGCCAATGGCCAGCGCGTAAGGTGTGGCTGCGGCGACGCCGCTGCCCGCGTCGACGATGCTGTCGCTCAAGTTCAGCAGGTAGCCGGTGTCGATGGCCAGCGGGCCAGTGATGCTGCGCTTTATTGTCAAGGCGGGTACCTGGTCGAAGGCGTCAAGCTCTGGTGACACCAAGCCGTAATCGTTGCCCAGGCGCAGGGCCTGGCGGATGGCAGCACGTTTGCCGGTCACGCTGCCGTCCAGGATTTGGCCGCCACCGGGATCGAGCGTGCAGCCCAGCACATTCAACTGGCCAAGCGCGGCTTGCATGACGAGGGCATCGGCGGCCGGGAAGGCGGCATCGCGGGCGAGGTAGAGGCCTTCCAATGTCACTTCAAGCTGCTCGACATTGATGGCGCCGGGGCCGGTGATCTGGGTGGGCCTGAAGCGCAAGGGCTGGCGCAGGCGAATCACCGGGCGTTGGCCCGGCGCACTGCGGATCCACAGCGACTGGGCCAGGCGCAAGGAGAGCACGCCGGCTTCATTGCCGATGCCGGTGATGGCGTTCAGGTCCAGCACATGGGTCTGGCTGTCCGTGATCTCAATGACCAGGGGGCGGGTGCGGGCGGGCAGACCGTCCAGTGCCTTCTGCAAGGCCAAGGGGTCGTCGAACCAGTTGATGGCTTTCAGCTCAAAGGTTTGCTCTGCGGGCCAGGTGGCGGGCAGGGCTGAGCGCTTGACGGGTTGCGCGCCTGTGGGCCCGGCCAAGGCATGCGTGGCCGAGACCAGCAGGCCGTCCCGCAAGGGTGTGGCTTGCGTGGCTGGGTTGGCATCGGGCACTCCAAAGACCACGCGGCCGCGCTCGGGGTCAATCACCACTTCCCAGGCGCGCAGTGGTGGGGCGAGCCCAGCTTCCCAGGCGCAGAGGTTGGCACCTCGGATTTGCCAGGCTTGGCCCAGGAAGGGCGTGGCGGGCAGGTGCAGGACCAGGCCGACGGCGTCTGGACCCGGATGGGCATTGTGCGGATCGCTGTAGGTCTGCACTGACACGTATTGGGCCGAACGGCCTGCCGGTGTGCCATCGGTGAGCCGTGCCGTGGGCATGGGGCCGGGCACCTCATCTTCGCTGCCCAGACGGGGCGGATCGTCGTCTGCGTGGAAGCGGTGCGTGTTGAACAGCGGCCAGGGCTCGCCCTGGGCTTGCATGTCGAATCGCACGGCGAGCGCAGCCGAGCCAGGGCTGGGCGGCACGGGCGCAGTCAGCCTGAACACGGGGCGCGACAAAGGCACCTGGAAATCCTCCAGGCGCCACAGCAGCACGGCCAGGTTGGGCAGGTTCCAGCCCGACATGCCCAGCGTGGGCGGCTTGACGTCCACCACACGGGCGAACGGATCGAAAGCGCCATTGACCAGAGACAGCAGTGCAGGATCGCGCAGCGATGCCGTGCCGCCGCGAACGGCGGAGCGCATGTCGGTGCGCAGCGTCAAGGGGGGCGTGCCACCCGCATCGGGCCGCTGGTGGTTGAGGTGCTGGTTCCAGGCCAGGCGTTCGCGCATCTCGACCGCGTGGGCAGCCCAGCCAGACAGCGTGAACACTTGTGATTCGACCGCGCCCAGCGTGCCCTTGCGGCGGCGGTGGAAGACGGTGCGGGCCACGTCGGCGCGCAAGGTCCAAGGGTCGCCGGACAATCGGGTGGTGCCCAGCAAGTCGGCGATGTAGGCCACCACCCAGTCGTCGCAATGCTCGACGAACAGGTCGTGGTACTGCGCATCGGTGCGGGCATGCAGCGCGGCCATCGCGTCTTCAATGACGCCCAGGAAGGCTTGCAGTTGGCCCGGCGGCGTTTGCTCGGTGTCGCGGATGCGGTAGATCTCGGGGAGCCGCTCGTACAGCGGCAGGCGTGGTGAGCTCATGATGGCTGGGCCTCCCTGTCCGCGGTGAGTTGCAGTTGCAAGGCAGTGGATGGCAATGAGAGCAATCGGTCTCCGGCGCAGGGCAGGGAGCGTTGTGTGGCGGTGCTCAGGTGCAAGGTGGGGAGGGCCAAGCCTGACAGGAGCAACTGCGGCTGGTGCGTGGACATTCTGGCCAAGCGCACCCAGGCGACACCCGGCACGTTTTGCACCACGCCCACCACCTGCGAGCCATGCGCGCTTTCGCCGAACTGGCGTTGCTGCCAGCTGAACAAGCCGCGCGATGAATCAATGCCGTTGCCTTCTTCGCCCGTGGCACCCAGGGCTTGCAGGATGGCGGCGCGCACATCGTCGGCAAGGCGGCTTGCCTCGTAACCGACAAGCAGCTTCAAGGCGACCTCGGTGCGGGCGCCTTGCACCACCAGCAGTGGGCACCGCCCCGCGCCACGCGTGCGAGCGGCCGTGCGCAAAGCATCGGCGGCGGCCAGGGC